>NZ_VMOA01000039.1 GCF_020662345.1 Methylobacterium sp. W2
CCCACTGGATCGCCGCCCGGTCGAAGCCGAACTTCTTCTGGATGTCGGGGACGAAGAACGTCCAGCCGTATTGCAGGTTGGCGATCATCACCATGCAGATCACGCCGATCACCAGCTGACCCCAGCGCCCGAACGGCGGCGCGGACGCCGTATCCAGGGTCGGCTGGGTGGTCCCACCCGAACCCGGTGTGGCGGCGCGAACGGTCATGACCGTCTTCCTCGGTGTCTCGTCAGTTGTTTGCCGAGTTCTAGCCGGGAATATTTTGAATTCAAGAAACTTTGCTGGCAAGAACGTCGCAAAGCGAAACAAAAAATTTGGATCACGCGTATAAAAAATTCAAACTCTTGCCGTGGCGGTCTTTAACTTCGGACCAGTGCTGCGACGCAGCACTCCTCGCTCAGATCGGTAGGAAATCATACACTTCCGCAGGGGCGAACCGGAACATTTCAGCAATTGTTATCGTTCGGCTTCCGACTTCGCGGTGCCCGACGCATGTCGCGTCCCGGCCTCCCCGATCGATGATGAGGACCATTTCGATGAGCAGCACCACCGACAAGATCAAGGGTCTCGCCAACGAAGCCGTCGGCAACATCAAGCAGGGCGTCGGCTCGGTCACGGGCAACGAGAAGTTGCAGGCCGAAGGCAAGGCGCAGGAGCTGAAGGGTGAGGCCCAGAAGACCGTGGGTGATGCCAAGGACGGGATCAAGGGCGCGGCTCAGAGCGCCGCCGACGCCGTCAAGAAGATCTGACCCTCCGGTCGGAGCCGTCGCGGGGGCGATGCAGGTCCTCTCCACCGTCTCCCGATGTCCGGGCTTGCCCCGACGGGAGACTGACGGCTCCTTCCTTGAAATTCGACGACGAACAATCGCTTCGAGCATCGTCGCGGATGCGTATCCGGGACGGTGCTCCGACAGGGCGGATCGGGCTCCCCCCCCGTCTTCCCCTCGCGAATGGGAGATAGATCCATGAACAGAGATCATTTTGACGGCGGCGTCCGCAATCTGCAGGGCCGGGGCAAGACGGCGCTCGGCGCCGTGACGGGCCGTGCGCGCCAGCAGGTCGAGGGCGCCTACGATCAGGCCGCCGGTGCGGCCCAGTATGCCTATGGCGAAGCCCGCGACAGGGTGAACGATTTGCGCCGCGACGGCGAGCGCTTCATCGATGAGGCCAGCGCCCGCGCCCACTCCCTGGCCGACGAAGCGCAACAGCGCGGCCATGCCATCGCCGACCGTGGCTATGCCCTGGCCGACGAGGCCCAGCGCCGCGGCCGCCATTACCGGGGCGAAGCCGTGCGGCAGGGGCGGGCCGTCGCCGCCCGTGCCGACGAGAACAAGGCCGTCACGCTCGCCATCGTGGCAGCTGCCGCCTTCGGCCTCGGATGGCTGCTGCGCCCTTCGCGCCGCTGAGCCGACCCTCGGATGGGCCTTCTTGTGAAGGTCCATCCGGCATAGACACATGTCTCGCGGCATCGGGCCGCGAGGGATACGGCGGACATGGCGGTTCGGAACTGGTTCGATCTCACGAGCGGGGAAATCGCGTCCGTGATCGGCCGCTCCATCGCTATCCTCCCCGTGGCGGCGGTGGAGCAGCACGGGCCCCATCTGCCGCTCTCCACCGACGTCACCATCGCCGAGGGCTACCTTGCCCGGCTGGCCGAACTCGACGCGGTCGACCTCGATATCCTCGTCCTGCCCGTCCAGAGCATCGGCAAGTCGGATGAGCACGACGCCTTCCCCGGCACCCTGACCCTGACCGCCGAGACGGCCCTGCGCGCCTGGGGCGAGATCGGCCTCAGCCTGAATCGGGCCGGATGCGGCAAGCTCGTCATCGTCACCTCACATGGCGGCAACAGCGGCCTGATCGACCTCGTGGCGAGCGACCTGCGCGGAATCGGCATGCTCGCCGTCACCACGGCCTGGAGCCGGTTCGGTTATCCGCCGGGTCTGTTTCCTGAGGACGAGATCAGACACGGCATCCATGCCGGTGCCATCGAGACGGCGCTGATGCTGGCACTGAAGCCCGATGCGGTGCGGAGCCGGGCCGTCGCCGATTTCAAGCCCCGCTCGGTGGCGATGGAGCGCGACTTCGTCCACCTGCGCGCCGGCCGCCCGGCGGCCTTCGCCTGGAAGGCACAGGACCTTCACTCCTCGGGCGCCATCGGCAACGCGACGCTCGGCACGCGGGAGGCCGGCCTCGCGGCCCTCGACCACGGTGCAAGAGCCTTCCTCGACCTCCTGCGCGACGTGGACCGCTTCCGCCTCGATCCGTGAGGGGCCTTTGCGGCGTCTAATCCTCGTCCTCGGTGTCCGGGGTGCGGCCGGGCCAGGTGACGATCTGGTCGAGGAGTTCGTCGGTTGTGAACTCCTCCTCGTTGCCCGATATCCGGCCGCGCACCGAGATGCCGGCTTCGTGGACGCTGGCCTGTCGGCCGGAGACGAGGGGATGCCACGGGTAGAGATCCTGCCCGTCGCGCACGAGGCGATAGGCGCAGGTCGGCGGCAGCCAGGGAATGGTCCGGACCGCCTCCGGCGTCAGGCGGACGCAATCGGGCACCCGCCTCTGGCGGTTGACGTAGTCGCGGCAGTTGCAGGCGAGCCCGTCGAGGAGGGTGCAGCCGACATCGGTGTGGTAGACCTCACCGGTATCGTCATCCTCGAGCTTGAGCAGGCAGCAGCGGCCGCAGCCGTCGCACAGGCTCTCCCATTCGGACGACGACATCTCGTCGAGGGTCTTCTCCCGCCAGAACGGGCTCGTGGCCCGACGGGCCGAGGGATCCGGGGCAAGGAGGGTGGATGTGCGGTCCCTCATCGGGAGCACCTTCGGGTTTCGGAACGGGAGGGCGGAGCGCGCAGGCTCCTTGACGCATGTGGGCGTGATCGGCAAGCCGCGCCACCTCGGCGCCCCAATCCCGAGCCAGGGTTGACGAAAGGTTATTCTTGCCGGCGCCGCGACGTTTTCGTCACCGGACGCATTATGGTGGGGAGCCATCCATGCTGCCCCCTGCGCAAGGGCGGGCGATGTGGATCGCGGGGCCTCGCGAAGATGCGCGGAGCTTGGTAGTGCTTGACCGGCGGCATCGGCGAGCGATGCCGGCCGTGCGGTGAGGGACAGAGAACACGTCGTGCGCCTGCCCAAAGCCACCTCGATCCTGACGCGCCTGAAACGCGCCGCCCTCGGCTTCGACGCCTGGGTGAATGCGAGCCTGTACGATAGCGGCCGCTCCACCGCCGAGACCTACGAGCGTTTCCAGCAGCGCATGCAGGTCTTCTCGGTGCGCGGCTGGAAGCGCGTCGCCCTCGATCTCACCAGCGAGGGGGTGACGCTCGGCACCGGCGGCGCCGTGCTGATGCTGGCCCTTGCGCAGCCCGCCTTCAACCTCACCAGCGACAACTGGCTGAAGCAGCAGGATCTCGCCGTCACCTTCCTCGACCGCTACGGCGTCGAGGTGGGCCGGCGCGGAATCAAGCACGACGATTCGCTCAAGCTCGACGACTTTCCCGACAGCATGATCAAGGCCCTGGTCTCCACCGAGGACCGGCGCTTCTACGAGCATTGGGGCATCGACCCGATCGGCACGGCGCGCGCCCTCGTCTCGAACTCGCGAGGCGGCGGCAACACGCAGGGCGGCTCGTCGATCACCCAGCAGCTCGCCAAGAACCTGTTCCTCACCAACGAGCGCTCCCTGGAGCGCAAGGTCAACGAGGCGTTCCTGGCGCTCTGGCTCGAGAGCCATCTCAGCAAGAACGAGATTCTCAAGCTCTATCTCGACCGCGCCTATATGGGCGGCGGCACCTTCGGCGCGGTGGCCGCGGCCGATTATTATTTCGGCAAGCCCCTGAAGGATGTGAGCCTCGCCGAGGCCGCGATGCTGGCCGGCCTGTTCAAGGCGCCGACGAAATACGCGCCGCATGTGAACCTGCCGGCGGCTCGCGCCCGCGCCGTGGACGTGCTCCACAACATGGTGGAAGCCGGCTTCGTCACCGAAGGCCAGATTCAGACGGCGTTGCGCAACCCGGCGACGCCGGTGACCCGCACCCGCGACATCACCGCCGATTACTACCTCGACTGGGCCTTCGGCGAGATCAAGGGCATGGCGGATTCCGGCAAGCTGCGCGGCGACCGCGTGCTGATCGTGAAGACTCCCCTCGACATCGGCATCCAGAAGCGTGCCGACCAGGCGGTGGAGAACATCCTGCGCCAGTATGGCGACCAGTACGACGTGGACGAGGCCGCCATGGTCATCCTCGATCCGGACGGGGCCCTGCGCGCCATGGTCGGTGGGGCCGATTACGGCGAGAGCCAGTTCAACCGGGCCACGGATTCCCTGCGCCAGCCGGGCTCCTCGTTCAAACCCTACGTCTATGCGGCGGGTCTCGCCGCCGGCCTCTACCGGCCGGATACCCGGGTCGTGGACCGGCCGATCTGCCTCGGCAATTGGTGCCCGCAGAATTACGGCCGCTCGTTCTCCGGCGCCACCAACCTCACCGTGGCGGTGGCGAAATCCATCAACACGATCCCGATCCAGATCTCGGTCGCGTTGGGCAAGGCCATCGGCATCAAGGGCGATTACCCCGCCGCCAAGGCCGGGCGCGCCAAGATCATCGACATGGCCCATCGCATGGGCATCACCACCCCGCTCACCGACTCCGTCTCCCTACCCATCGGCTCGGCGGAGGTGAACGTCATCGATCAGGCGGCGGCCTATGCGGTGTTCGCCAATGGCGGCCGCAAGGCCAAGCCCTACGCGGCCATGGAGGTGAAGAACTCCTCGGGCGAGGTGATCTACCGCCATGCCGACGAGAAGCCCGAGCAGATCCTCTCGCCCCAGGTCGTGGCCGACATGAACTTCATGTTGAACAAGGTGGTGGAGGAGGGGACCGGCCGTCGCGCGCAGCTCGACGGCATCAAGGTCGCGGGCAAATCGGGCACGACCAACGCCTACAAGGATGCCTGGTTCGTGGCCTATACCGGCAATTACGTAGGCGCCGTCTGGTTCGGCAACGACGATTCCACCTCCACCAACAAGATGACCGGCGGCTCGCTTCCCGCCATGGCCTGGCACGACGTGATGGAAACGGCCCACCAGGGCATCGAGTTGAAGGCGATGCCGGGCCTCAAGGAGAACACCCGTCCGATCGCGCAGGCCGGGTCGTCCTCGCCGCCCAACGCCGCCGCCAGCGCGGCCGGCAAGCTCTCGCGGCGCTCGTTCGAGGTCATCGGCAGCATGAACGGCCTGTTCCGCACCGTGGAGGCGGGGCCCCCCGCCGGCGCCCGTGCCGCCGCGGGGGAGACCACGGGCGCCGTCGCCGATGGCGCCCGCCCGGTCGGCGGCCGCATCGGCATTCCGTAGCGACGGTGTCCCCACGGCCCCAGGATGTCAGCCGCCGCATGAGCACCACAGATCACCCTGCCCGGTCCGGCGCGAGGCCGGACATCGCGGGCGTCGCCGGCCGGGGAGGCCGCGCGTTTCGCGCCGTGCTGCGCCGGACCTCCCGCGTCGGGCTCGTGTTCTACACGCTCGTGCTCGGTGCGGGCTTAGGGTTGGCGACGGCGGATTACGCCACGCGGGGGGGCTATCCGTTCGGAGGCGTTGCAGTGGGGAGCTGGATCGCATGGCCGCGCACGGGCTCGCTCGGCGCCGATCCCTATGCCCGCGCGGTGAATGCCCGACGCGGGGAGATTCCCCTGGCGGTGGGAGAGGGGTTGCTTCTCACCGCCTCCCAGGACGATCAGGGCCGCACCCTCAATGCCGGCTGCACCTATGTGATCGCCGGCGCGACGCCCCCGGCCAGAGCCTGGACCCTCACCGTCGCCGGGCGCGGCAAGCGCGACCCCGAGCGGCCGGTGCTGCGCGAGGGCTTCACCTCGACGGAGGTGCTGCGCGACGTCGACGGGCGCTTCTCCATCGTCCTCGCCTCGGACGTCCAGCCCGGCAATTGGCTGCCCATGCCGCGTGCGACAGGGCCGGTGCGGCTTGCGCTCCGTCTCTACGACACGCCGGTGGCGGCCAGTGCCGGCACGGTGGAGCGCTCCGCGGTTCCCACGATCTCCCGCACGGAATGCGCGGAATGAACCCGACCGGGCGTTTCCTCCTCGCGACCCTCGCCGGCCTTGTCCTGGCGGGACTGGTCCATATCGCCGTGGTTCTAGCGATCCCGAGCCTGTCGGAATCCGACGCTCTGACGAAGGCGCGCACCAGCGAGGCCCTGGACCACGCAATGCCGGTCTATACGCTCTCCACCGGCATCAACCCGGCCCCCACCGAGGCGTGGCTGCCGATCCCCGATCCTTCCGTCGCCGTGGGCATCTGCGCCTACAACCTCGCCGATGGCCCGATGCGGGTCTCGGCCCGCACCGGCGCGCTGATGCTGTCCCTGGCCGTCCATGGGCGGCGGGGAGCCTTCTATGCGGTCACCGATCAGGCGGCGGTGCGCGGCGCCCTCGACCTCGTGATCCTCACCCGCGCCCAATACGACGAAGCCCTGGCCAACGAGGACGAAAACGACGTCAGCCGCGACGTGCGAATCGTCGCCACCGAGCGGGAGGGCTTCGTGGTGGTGCGTGTGGTGGCCGCCCTTCCGAGCCAGCGCCAAGCGGCGAACGAGGCGGTCCAGGCCGTCTCCTGCACCATCGACAGCCCGACCGAGGACGCCGCGAAATCCGGGGGCTGATGGCCGACCCACGCCCTGTCCGGACGGGCGGCCCGGTTCAGTATTTCGCGACGATGGGACTGGCGGCCTGAGGGGCGGGCGCCTCCACCAATCCGCAGCGCGCCTCGGCCTCCGCCGGAAGCAGCGGGTCGAGCATCACCCGGCGTCCGTCGAGGCCGGCGAGACTGCGCTCAACCGACACGGCTTCGACCGAGGGAACCTCCACGAGGAGGTGTTGCAGGGCGTAGCGGTAGCGCTCTGACCGAACCCCCGTCTCCAGGCGGACCCAGGCCACGAGGCAGCGGTTCTCGGCCACCCGCATGGCGGCTTGGCGGATGCTCTCGTCATCGAGGCTCTTCACGAAGGGCAGGCTGCGCAGGCGGAGGGTATCGGCATTCGCCACCCGCGCCGCGGTCGCCGCGAAGAGCGGGATCAGGCGCGCATCCGCGGTGATGTCGTCCGACACGCGGCGATAGCGCGAGACGGGCGAGCGGAAGGGCTCCGCGATCAGGGCCGCATGGTAGCTGGCGACGTCGTCGTCGCGCCAGCTCGGCGGCAGCACGCGGGTGCGGGTGAGGTTGGCCAGGGCGTCGGTGAAGGTCTCGCTCTCGGCCGCCGGCATCAGGAAGCGCCAGGCCCGGTCACGCAGGGTGCGCTCGTCGTCGGTGAGGGGAAAATGCGAGGCCGGCTCGTTGCGGTACTGCGCGGCCACGGTGCCGGTGCTCGCCACGAGACTGTTCCAGGCGCTCGGGGCCGGGCGGCCGAAATCGCCCTTCTGGGCGCAGCCTCCCACCAGCAGCATCGCGGCGGCGGACGCGGTCCGGATCAGGCGCCCGGTGGGGCTGACGGAATGGGACGCCGGCATCGCGCTTCCTCGGGTTCACGGTGCCTCATCGAGCCTCACGGTGGACCGGAGGCGTGGGATCTCAGGAGCGCCGGCGCTGGCGCGGAGCGGGCATCGCCGGTTCAGGCATGCGCTCGTAGCGGACGCCGGTGAACAGCAGGATCTCGCCGCGTGGGGCGTCGTCGCTCTCGTCGTCCCGGCGGAAGCGGCGGCCGGAGGCCTGGCGGAACGCCACGACGCTGGCCGTCGGCAGCGGCATCGCCCGGTCCCCCTGACCGCCCGAGGGCTCACCGGGGTGTGATTTGGCACTCTGGGACTTGCGGTCAGGCGTCATCGCTGGCGATCCCATCGATCCTCGATCCGCACCACCCGAACCCGTCGGAAACGTCCTCTCGAACCCTCTCGGAGCCGAGCCCCGTCGAATTCTCAATCCATCGTGATGCAGAGCGGAGATCATCACGGGGTAGTTAATGAAAAGTTTCCGCCCTTGATCGAATCGCGGGAGAGCACCGGGAGGCGGCGGCGGGGATTGGATCCACGTGGTAATTTCGCCGCAGCCGCGAAGCCTGTCGGAACTGAAGTCCCTGAATCCACTCTGGCTTGCAACTTGCTTTGAATTTTACTGCCCATGGCGGGCGTTTCCTCCCTTGCACTCGGCCCCGCTCCCCCGGTGAGCGGGGCCTTTTTGTTTGGGGATCTCGAAAAACTGTGACCGGGGCGACACGCCCATCTGTCCGACCCTACCCGCTCGGAACCGGGACGGTGTCCCGCGCGCTTGCTAAGCCATGGCTGCGCCCGATATGCCGCCACACTCCGATCCGAGCGAAGGACAACGCAGAATGCGCGTGGCGACCACACGATCCTCCAGCCCCTCGAAGGGCCGGTCCCTGGCCCTGAAGGCCGCACCCTTTGCCCTTCTGCTTCTGGCCGCCGGCCCGGCCCAGGCCCAGCGCGAAGACCAAGGCCTGCAACTCGGCTGCGCCAACGACTATTTCCGCCTCTGTGCCGGCGTCGATCCCAACAGCAACGAGGCCGAGAAGTGCATGGAGCGCAACCGTCCCCGCCTCTCGGCCGAATGCCGCAACGCCATCGGCGATTACGACCGCCGCAGCGGTGGCAAGTCCCGCTGAGGGGGAGGTCGTGCTAAGGGGCATCTCCCAGTAAGAAGCCTGTCGACGGAAGCCAGGTCATCGAATAGGCCTGCGGTTTCGATCGAAGACCGGCGGCGGCTCCCCCGACCTTCGACCGTGCTCGAACGTGAATGAGGCTCGTGCGCCATGGCCCTGACCGTCGCGGTTCAGATGGACCCGATCCAGGCGATCAGGATCGCCGGTGACACCACCTTCGCCCTGCTCTTGGAAGCGCAGGCGCGGGGGCACGATCTCCTATTCTACACGCCGGACCGGCTCTCCATGCAGGGTCAGGTGGTGACGGCACGGGTCGAGCCCCTCCGGGTCCAGGACGTGGAGGGCGCCCATGCGACCCTTGGCGCCGTGGAGCGGGTCGATCTCGCCGATGTGGATGTGGTCCTGATGCGCCAGGACCCGCCCTTCGACATGGCCTACATCACCGCGACCCATATGCTGGAGCGGATTCACCCGCGGACGCTGGTCGTCAACAACCCGGCCGAGGTGCGCAACGCGCCCGAGAAGCTGTTCGTCCTGGATTTCCCGCAACTCATGCCGCCGACCCTGATCACCCGCGACAAGGCGGAGATCGAGGCGTTCCGGGCCGAGCACGGCGCCATCGTCATGAAGCCCCTGCACGGGCATGGCGGCGCGGCGGTGTTCCGGGTGTTGCCGGAGGACGCCAATTTCGGCTCGATGTTCGATCTGTTCTCGGTGACGTTCCGCGAGCCCTGGGTGGTCCAGCGCTTCCTGCCGAAGATCACCGAGGGCGACAAGCGCATCATCCTGGTGGACGGTGAGCCTCTGGGCGCCATCAACCGCGTTCCGGCGCTCAACGACATCCGCTCCAACATGGTGCGCGGCGGGGCGGCCGCCGCCTCCGACCTCACCGAGCGCGAGCGGGAAATCTGCGCCACGATCGGCCCTGAGCTCCGCCGGCGCGGCCTCATCCTCGTCGGCATCGATGTGATCGACGGCAACCTCACCGAGATCAACGTCACCTCTCCCACCGGCATCCGCGCCATCAAGCGGCTCGGTGGACCGGACCTCGCGGTCTCGGTCTGGGATGCGATCGAAGGGCGCCTGTCCGCTTCGGTCTGACGGGATTAAGCCGCCTTTAAGCGCGGCAGCCTAACGCTCGGGGCCGGTATCACCCCCTCCGGCCCGGTCGATGCACCTCATCACGCAAAGCCTTTCTTCCGGCTGGATCTCCGGCACCGGCCAGTGAGCGGCCGCGCCCTGCCGATACGGCTCGCCCGGATGATTCTGGTCGGCGGCATCGCGACCCTACTCTATGCCTGCCTGAGCCTGGCGGGGACGGCGGTCGCCGGGCTTCCGCTTCCGCTGGTCTCAGCCCTCTCCTACGGCCTCGCCTCGCTCTGGTCCTATGCCGGTCATCGCTGGCTGACCTTCGGCGACCGGCAGCCGGCGCCTCGCGCGGCGTTGCGGTTTTCCCTTCTGACGATGGCCGGCTACGGCGCGGCCGCAGCGATCCCCGCCATCGTCGGTGGGATATTTGAGGGGCCTTCCTGGCTCTCGATCCTCGTCGTCTGCATCGGGATACCGGCCGTGAATTACGTGGTCCTGAGCCGGCACATCTTTTCCGAGGCGCTGCAGGGTTCCCGACACCGGGTGGGGCATACGGGATGAGATCCGATCCGGCTTACCCCCCGGCGCCAATGCAGGCGCTCGGCGCGGCGTCCCGACCGTCCGCGCGGTGGTCGAGGGAAGCCTCGTCGATCCTCGTGTTCCTGGTGGTGGTTCTCACGCTGTCCATCCGCGCCGGCCAGCTCCTCAATGACCCTGACAGCCAGTGGCACTTGGCGATCGGCCGCTGGATCGTCACTCACGGCGCCGTGCCCTGGACGGACCTGTTCTCCCACACCTTCGCTGGATCGCCCTGGATCGCGAAGGAATGGGCCTCTCAGGTGCTGTTTTATGGGGCCTACGCGCTCGCCGGCTGGTGGGGCGTCTGCATGCTCACCATTCTGGTCGTTGCCGGCTCGCTGGCCGGCCTGCACCTGTGGCTGCAGCGCCATGTCTCCCCCATCGCGGCACTGACGACGGTCACCGCCGTGTTCGTGGTCCTCGCGCCGCATCTGCTCGCACGCCCGCACATCCTCACGGTGCCGATCCTCCTCGTCTGGATGACGGGCCTCGTGGCGGCGCTGGAGCGGGGGAGGGCTCCATCGTTCTGGCTGATCCCGGTGATGGTGGCCTGGGCCAATCTGCACGGCAGCTACCCGATCGGCCTCGTCATCGCCGGCATTCTGGCGGGGGAGGGCGTGTTCTCCGGCCCCCGCTCCGAATGGATCGGCAGGGCTTCACGATGGGCGCGCTTCCTCGCCCTCGCCACGGTCGCCTCCTGTCTGACGCCTTATGGCTATGCGCCGTTTCTCGTGAATCTCGGCCTGTTCAACAGCGGTGAATCCCTGCCCTTCATCAAGGAATGGCAGCCCCTCGACCTCGATGGGGCGGGCGTCGTCGCCCTGGCCCTGCTCATCGGCAGCATCGCGCTCCTGCTGGCCAAGCCCAGAAAAACCCTGTTCCGGCTCGGCGTGGTCACGCTCCTCGGGGTGACGATGATCCGCCACGCGCGGTTCGCGGACCTGTTCGTCCTGGCAGCACCAATCCTCGTGGCGGGGCCTGCCATGGCGCGATTTCCGACGCTGCGTGCCGGGACGGCGGTCGCCGCCTCGCATCGTCTCGGCCTCGCCGTCCTGGCCTGTGCCGTCGCGGCGATCGCGACGGCGGCCGTGGTCTCGCCGCGTCCCAGCGAAGCGATGACGCCACAGGCCGCACTCGACGCGGCACGCGCACGGGGCCTCACCGGCCCGGTCTACAACGACTACGATTTCGGTGGATTCCTGATCCGGTCCGGCGTGCCGACTTTCATCGACGGGCGCAGCGACCAGCTCTTCCTCGGCGGTTTCATGAACGGCCTCGACCGGGTGCTGGCCGCATCGGAGCCCGACCGCTTCGCCGACCTGCTGGCGCATCACCGTGTCACCTGGGCCCTCGTGCGGAGGGAGGGGCGAAGCGCCGATCATCTGCGCCGCCTGGAGGGCTGGCGCCTCCTCCATGAGGACGAGACCGCCTCGGTGTTTCATGTGGCCGGCAGCGCGCCCGCCGCGCGGTAGAAGCCCGTATGTCCGCGACCGAAGCGGATGCCGGCTAGAATCCGCCCAATACCGGTTCCTGCGCCACTCCGCCCGCCCTCGGACGGAGTGGCCTCGTTCCCTCAGCCCTTCGAGGCGTGGACCGCCAGTTCCGGCTTGTGGTTCAGGGTCTGGAACACGACGCAATAGCGCTCGGTCAGCTTGAGGAGCTGGTCGAGCTTTTCCTGCGGCGCATCGGTGTCGAGGGCGAAGTTCAGGCGGATGGCGCGGAAGCCCACCGGCGCTTCCTTGTCGACGCCCAGCGTGCCGCGGAAGTCGAGGTCGCCCTCGGCGGAGACGGTGCCGGCGCGAAGCTCGATTTCGAGGGCGGTCGCCACGGCCTTGATGGTGACGCCCGCACAGGCGACCAGCGCCTCGAGCAGCATGTCGCCCGAGCAGAGTTCGAGGCCCGACCCGCCGGTGGCGGGGTGAAGTCCGGCGACGGCAATCGCCCGTCCGGTCTCGACCTTGCAGGCGATGGACGTGTCGTCGAGGGTGCCCTTGGCCTTCAGGGTGATGACGGCCGATTCCGGGGCGTTGCGGTACTGGTCCTTCAGCGGGGCCTGGAGCGAGCGCAGGGTGGTGGCGTCCATCGGGTGTGTCCTCGATCGTCCTGGTGCGATTGTCGGCTTATGTAGGCTTAATCGTTGCCTCGGCGTCTAACCTGGGATGCGCCCGGACGCCAGGGAAGGCCTCACCACCATTGCGCTGCCTCGGTGGGCGCTGCCGCCTGGGCGGGCTTGAGCGAACGGTCCAGGGCGGCCAGGATGCGGCGGGTGGCGGCCTCGCTATGCGGCGAGGCCGGATCGCGCGGGCGGGCCAGCGCCAGGGGGATCGCATCGTCGAGGCGGCCTGGCTTGGGGCGCATCACCACCGCCCGGTCGGCCAGCGCCACCGCCTCTCCCACATCGTGGGTGACGATGAGGATCGTCGGCTTCGTCTCCTGCCAGAGGGCGAGAAGGTGGCCGTGCAGGTCCTTGCGGGTGAAGGCGTCCAGGGCCGAGAACGGCTCGTCGAGGAGGAGCACGCGGGGGTTCGCTACGAAGGCGCGGGCGATGGACACGCGCTGCTGCTGCCCGCCCGAGAGTTCCCTCGGCCAGCGGCGGGCATGTTCGCCGAGTCCGACCATCTCCAGGGCATGGGCGATGCGGGCCTTGCGCTCGGTTTTGGCGAGGTGGCTCAGTCCGAAGCCCACATTGTCGGCCACATCGAGCCAGGGCAGCAGGCGCGGCTCTTGGAAGACGAGGCCGACGCCCGGATGCGGCTGCGCGATGGTCTCCCCGTCGAGGACGATGCTGCCCTCGCTCGCCCGGTCGAGCCCGGCGACGAGCCGCAGCAACGTGGTCTTGCCACAGCCCGAGCCGCCGATCAGCGCCACGATCTCGCCCTGCGGCACGGTGAGATCGATGCGCTCCAGCGCCCGCGTGCCGTCGGAATAGGTCTTGGACAGGCTATCGAGGGTGAGCATCGCGGGGCGCCAGCCTTCTTCGAACCGGGGGAGGGCCTACAACGTCTCCCGCGCCGTGTCCTGCCAGCGCGTGAGAGGCCGGGTCACGGCGACGAGGACGGTATCGGCGAGCTTGCCGAGGATGGCGAAAGCGATGATCGCAGCGAGGATCTGGTCGGCTTTGCTGAATTGCTGCCCGTCGATGAGGAGGTAGCCGAGCCCCTCCGAAGCGCCCATCAGTTCGGCGGCGACCACGAACAGGAAGCCGAGGCCGAGGCCGGTGCGGAGCGCGGTCAGGGTCGCCGGCAGGACGGCGGGGAGCAGGATGCGCCGGGCGAGCTGCAGGGTCGAGAGCCGGAAGATCCGGCCGACCTCGATCAGCTTGCGGTCCACGGAGGCGATGGCCCCCGCCACGCCGATATAGACCGGGAAGAAGACGCCCACGGCGATGAGCGCCACCTTCGGCGTCTCGAGGATGCCGAGCCAGAGGATGAACAGCGGCACCCAGGCCAGCGACGGCACGGCGCGCAACGCCTGAAGCGTCGGATCGAGGATATGGCGGGCGGTGGGAAGCGCCCCGGTGAGGGCGCCCGCCGCGATGCCGGCCACCGCGCCGAAGGCGAAGCCGAGGGCGACGCGCACCAGCGTCGCCTGAACGTGCATCCAGAGATCGCCGGAGGCGGCGAGATCGTAGAGGGTCACCGCGATCCGGCTCGGCGGGGGCATCAGCCGCCCCTGGGCGAGACCGGTATGGACGGCGGATTCCCAGCCGATCACCAGGGCGAGGGGCAGGATCAGGCCGAGGGCGACGCGGCCGCCCTGGTCCCATACCGTCTCTCGCCGAGGCTTCGGCGCCGACTTCGCGTCGTCCGCTCCGGGTTCAGCCACGGCTCAACGGGCGGCGGGCGCGTATTGCGGATCGATCAGCCCGTCCACCGCCGCCTTCACATCGGTGCCGGCCGGGATCACCCCCGCCTGCTGCAGGGCGATGCCGGCGGCGCCGATCGACTCGGCCTGGGCCTTGCCGATGGCGGGCTGGGTGAGATCGGTGCGCTCGATCTGCCGGGCGATCACCGGTTCGGGCAGCTTCGTCACGGCCACGAGGGCGTTCTTCAGGGCGTCGGGATTCTTGATCGCGTAGTTCCGGGCGGTCTCGTAGGCGGCGATCACGGTGCGGACGAGGTCCGGGTTGGCCTTCGCGAAATCCTCGCGCACGTCGAGGACGCCCCAGGTGTTGGCGGCGGCGTCCCGGTAGAACAGCACGGCGTCGTTCTCGATCTCGGAGGCCGCCATCATCGGGTCGAGGCCGGCCCAGGCATCGACGTCGCCCCGGTCGAGGGCGGTGCGCCCATCGGCATGCTGGAGCAGGACGAGCTTGGCGTCCTTCTCGGTCAGACCGGCGCCCTGGAGCGCGCGGATGAGGAAGATGTGCGGGTCGGTGCCGCGGGTCACCGCGATGCGCTTGCCCTTGAGGTCGGCGGGCTTGGTGATGCCGCTGTCCTTGCGGGTGACCAGCGCCGTCCATTCCGGCCGCGAGAAGACGTAGACCGCCTTGATCGGGTTGCCGTTGATCCGGGCGAGCAAGGCCGCGGCCCCGGCCGAGGACCCAAAATCGATGGCGCCGCCATTGAGGAATTCCAGCGCCTTGTTGGAGCCGAGGGATTGGGTCCAGCGCACCGTGATGCCCTTCTCCTTCAGGGCCTCCTCCAGGAAACCCTTCTCCTTGAGGATCAGGCTCACCGGGTTGTAGGTCGCCCAATCGAGGCGGATCTCCTTGACTTCCGCCGCCTCACCGGGGCGCGGCATCAGCAGAAGCGACGCGGCGCCGCAGATGGCACTCAGGGCGGCGCGACGGGACAGAGTCATCGGTCAATCGTCTCCATGGTCCCGGCAGTCACGCGGGGCATCCGAGGTAGCCAGGACCGTTCGTTTCGTCAAACGATTTTTCCGGCAGAGAGAACGATATCCTAGGGATTGCCTATCACATCTACGCAGCTGCCTAGCGTTGTCTCTGGTGTCCCTCCGGGAACATGATAACGGGTTTGCGCATGTTCGATGCTGGCGCCGCCCTCAAAACGGTCCTCACCACTCTCGACCGCGACGTGCGCGAGGCGACGCAGCTGCGCGCGCTTCTCGTCCCCGAGCTTCGGCGCATCATCGAGCTCGGCCATGCCGATGCCGAAGCCCGGCTGATGGAGGAGCGCGACGGCACCGCTTGCGCCCAGCGGATCAGCAACCTCACTGATGCGGTGATCCGCACGATCCACGATGCGGTGGTGTGGCGGCTCTACCCCAACGACAATCCCTCCACCGGCGAACAGCTCGCCGTGGTGGCCACCGGCGGCTACGGTCGCGGCACGATGGCGCCGGGGTCGGACATCGATCTCCTGTTCCTGCTGCCCTACAAGCAGACCGCCTGGTCCGAGAGCGTCGTCGAGGCGATGCTCTACGTGCTGTGGGACCTCAAGCTGAAGGTCGGCCACGCCACGCGCTCCGTGGAGGAATGCCTGCGCGAGGGGCGGGCCGACATGACGATCCGCACCTCCCTCCTCGAGGCGCGCTACCTCTTCGGCGCGAGGGCGCTGTACGAGGAACTGGTGACCCGGTTCGACACCGAACTCGTCATGTGGACGGCGCCGGAATTCGTAGAGGCCAAGCTGCGTGAGCGCGACACCCGCGTCTCGAAGGCGGGCGCCTCGCGCTACCTCGTCGAGCCCAACGTCAAGGACGGCAAGGGCGGCCTGCGCGACCTCAACACCCTGTTCTGGATCGCGAAATACACCTACCGCGTCCGCGACCAGAGCGAACTCGTCCCCGCCGGCCTGTTCACGCCGGAGGAGTACCGGGTGTTCGAGCGCTGCGAGGAGCTGCTCTGGCGCGTCCGCTGCCACATGCATTTCGTCACCGGCCGGTCCGAGGAGCGCCTGTCCTTCGGCCTGCAGCCGAGGATCGCCGAGCGCTTCGGCTACGAGCCGCGCGGCGGCCTGTCGGGCGTCGAGCGCTTCATGAAGGCGTATTTCCTGATCGCGAAGGAAGTCGGCGATCTCACCGCCATCGTCTGCGCCGCCCTCGAAGCGCGCCATGCCAAGCGCACACCGGTCCTCGACCGCTGGATCGGCCGCTTCCGCGATCGCTTCCGCGCCACCGCCATCGAGGCGGAGGATTTCATCGACGATCACGGCCGGATCAACCTGCGCACCGCGGACGCGTTCTCGCGCGATCCCGTGAACCTGATCCGCCTGTTCTGGCTTGCCGACCGCCATAACCTGCCGATCCATCCGGATGCGACGCGGGCCGCCACCCGCTCGCTTCGGCTCATCGGGCATTCCCTGCGCTCGGACACGGAGGCCAACGCGCTCTTCCTCGACGTGCTGACGTCGAAGAACTCGCCGGAGACGATCCTTCGGCTGATGAACGAGGTCGGCGTGCTCGGCCGGTTCATCCCGGATTTCGGCCGCATCGTCGCGCTGATGCAGTTCAACATGTACCACCACTACACGGTGGACGAGCACCTGCTGCGGTCCGTCGGCGTGCTGGCGGCCATCGATTCCGGCCAGGGGGCCGAAGACCACCCCATCGCCACGCGGCTCATCGACACGATCAGTCACCGGCGCGCCCTCTACGTCGCGGTGCTCCTGCACGACATCGCCAAGGGGCGCCCGGAAGACCATTCCATCGCGGGCGCGGCCATCGCCGAGAAGATCGGCCCGCGCTTCGGCCTCACCCAGGCCGAGACCGAGATCGTGGCCTGGCTGGTGGAACACCACCTGCTGATGTCGATGACGGCGCAGAGCCGCGATCTCTCCGACCCGAAGACGATTCAGAAATTCGCCTCTGTGGTGCAGACCATGGAGCGGCTGAAGCTCCTAATGATCCTCACCGTATCGGACATCAAGGCGGTGGGACCGGGCGTGTGGACCGCCTGGAAGGGGACGCTGTTGCGTACCCTCTACGACGAGACCGAGGTGCTCCTTTCCGGCGGCCATTCCGAGATCGCCCGGACCGACCGGGTCCGTCTCATCCAGATGGGCCTGCGGGAGCAGCTGGCGGATTGGGATCCGGCCTTCTTCGACGCCTATTCCGCCCGGCACAACCAGGCATACTGGCTGAAGGTCGATGCCGTCCGCCAGTTCAAGAATGCGGGGTTCGTGCGCGGTGTCATGGAGGATGGGCGCACCGTCGCCACCGTCTACGAGACCGATCCGACCCGGGGCGTGACCGAGCTCACGATCTACTCGCCCGATCACCCGCGCCTTCTCGCCATCGTCACCGGGGCCTGCGCGGCTTTGGGCGGCAACATCGTCGATGCGCAGATCTTCACCACCACCGACGGCTTCGCCCTCGATTCGATCTTCATCTCCCGCGCCTTCGAACGGGACGACGACGAACTGCGCCGCGCCAAGCGCATCACCACGGCGATCGAGCGCGCGCTGAGGGGCGAGATCCGCATCGCCGATCTCGTGGCGGACCGGCACCCGCCGAGCAACCGCTCCAACACCTTCCTGATCCCCCCGGACATGGCGATCGACAACGCCCTGTCGAGCCGGGAGACCGTCGTCGAGGTCACCGGCCTCGACCGGCCGGGCCTGCTCTACGAGCTGACCACCGCCCTCGGGCGCCTCAGCCTCAACATCACGTCGGCCCATGTGGCGACCTTCGGCGAGCGGGCGGTGGACGTCTTCTACGTCACCGACCTCACCGGGACCCGCGTCACCCAGCCCGACCGGCAGGCGGCGATCCGCAACGCGGTGATGGAGATCTTCGCCAGCGACGTCGCCGCCTTGAGGGCGGAGGGGCTCGAAGCCCTCGTGGAGTCCCCGCCTCCGCGGGAAGCCTGAGCCCCCTGCAAGCCTGAATCTCGCGGGGGGCTGAGGCGGAAGAGAGGGGCGGGACGGCGCTCGGCTTGATTTCATCCCGCGCGCGTCTGATATCAGCTGCGATCCCGGAGCATGGTGCCGAACCCCGTCGAGCGGGTTCTCGGCGCCGTGGCCCGACCCCATTCCGATCGACCGCGTGCCGACGGTCTCCGGCGAACGAGACCGGCGACTGGCGCGGGGCGAGCAACCTTGCGATCGACGAAGAGCGATGATGGCGAACGACATGGAGCATGACGGGCAGCGCGCCGAGACGGCGACGGAGACCGACGTGAAACCCGAGGCGCGCGTGGAGGACAACGCCGTCGCCTTGGCGAGCCTGATCACCGAGCGCGACGAGCTGAAGGATCGCGTCCTGCGCACCTTGGCCGAGATGGAGAACCTGCGCCGGCGCACCGAGCGCGAGGTCGCCGATGCGCGGACCTATGCGGTGACGAATTTCGCGCGCGACATGCTGAACGCGGCCGACAACATCCGCCGTGCGCTGGAGAGCGTGCCGGCGGAGGCCGCCTCCACCGCCGAGGGACCGCTCAAGGCGCTGATCGACGGGATCGAACTCACCGAGCGCGATCTCGCCAAGACCCTGGAGCGGCACGGGGTGAAGCTCATCGAGCCCCAGGGCCAGCGCTTCGATCCCAACCGCCACCAGGCGATGTTCGAAGTCCCCAATGCCGAGGTCCCGAACGGGACCGTGGTGCAGGTGATGCAGTCCGGCTACGTCATCGGCGACCGGGTCCTGCGCCCGGCCCTGGTGGGTGTCGCCAAGGGCGGCCCCAAGGCGGCGACCAATCCCGCGGATGCCGCCTGAGGCATCCGCCCGAACCAATGGCCTCGTCCCGGATGATGCGTCCGCGACGAGGCGACGAGGCCGCTACTTTACCTCGACGCTGTCGATGACCGCGCGGAACTGGGACAGCATGGCGCTGCGCTGGTCGGCCCGGACCACGCCGAGCGCGCGGAGATAGCCGTCCGGCGCGAAGCGGATGGTCTGGGACACCACCACCGGCGTGTTCGAAGGGCCGTCGACGGCGCGGGCAACGATCTCGTGCCAGTCGACGCCGTTCTGGCGGTAGGTCTGCGAACGCTCGACCGCGAAATCCTTCATCGTCTGGTTCGAATAGAGCGCCGCGCGGGCGAAGGCATCGCGCTGCTCCGGCTGCGGCGGCTGCTGGACGGCCTGGGCCAGGACCAGGATGGGCTGTTCGAGATTCAGCATCTGGTCCTTCGGTCCTTGCGTCATCAGCACCGAATTGCCCGCGAGCACCCGGACGGGACGGAACCCGGCCGATTCGCGGATGCGGAACGGAAGGGCCGCGACCTGCTCGTCCAGGGTCAGTTCCGGCCGGATCTTCACGCTGGTCAGCATGCTCCGCATGGTTTCCGGCGTCTCGGCATCGGGTACGGTCTGGGCGATGATGATGCCCGTGACCGTGGTGTCGCCGACGAGCAGGAGCCATTTCTTGATCGCCGGGGTGGCCGCGCCCTCCGGCGCTGGCTGCTCCCCGGTGAAGAGCACGGCGTCCACGTCGCCCGCGACCTTGATGGCCTCCCGCGTCGCGACGACGAACCCCTGCGTGCGCAGGTTCTCGTCGGTGAAGCTCTTCTCCAGATCGACGAAGGCCGTCGACGGCAGCTCGACGATGGAGAGCGTCGCACCGCCTTCCAGGCGCTCGAAGCCGGAGAACCGCTTGGACAGCGCCATGTCCGAGGCCGGCGTGAAGCCAAAGCGCGAGCTTGGCGGGAAGATCGCATCGGCGGCCCAAGCCACGGAGACGGCGCCTGACGAGAGCCCGGCGATCAGGGCCAGTGCCACGACCGGACGGACGAGGTTGCGCAGACGCATCGGATGGATTCTCCGGGGCGGAGCCGATGATCGTGGCTCCGGGTCAGGGTGTTCGGACGCGAGACGTCTCCGGTCAAGGCGAAGGGCTCGCGCGGCCTTCCTGAAGAAGGCTCGCCGACGATGGGTCGGCTCACGCCTTCCCGCTGTCAAGCGCCCCGGTCGCCCTGCGGCGGGGCCGTGGCTCCACGCCGCTGGCCGCGAGCCGCCCGCACGGAGCCGCCCTCTGGGGAACAAGGGGCGTTCCGAAGGTCGGATCCGGAATCGCAAGTCGGTGCCCGGCACATCCTTTCGACCTTCGATACGCCGTCAGGCGTCGTGGTCGATGTCCCGCTCGAGCACGGCCTTGCTCTCCACCGTGGTGTCGGCCTTGAGCTGGTAGACCAGGGGGATGCCGGTGGCGATCTCGAGACTGGCGATGGTCTTCGTGGTCATGCCGTCGAGCACCATCACCAGCGCCCGCAGGGAGTTGCCATGGGCGGCCACCAGGACGCGCTCTCCCGCCATGACGCGCGGCAGGATGGTCTGGATGTAATAGGGCAGCACGCGCGCCGCGGTGTCCTTCAGGCTCTCCCCGCCGGGGGGCGGAATGTCGTAGGACCGGCGCCATTGGTGAACCTGGGCGTCGCCCCAGCGCTCGCGGGCATCATCCTTGTTGAGGCCCGACAGGTCGCCGTAATCGCGCTCGTTGAGCGCCTCGGACCGGACCGTCTCGATGCCGCCCTGGCCCATCTCCTCCAGGATCAGCGCGCAGGTATGCTGCGCCCGCTGCAGGTTGGAGGTGAAGGCCACATCGAACGCATAGCCCTGCTGCTTCAGCCAGCGGCCGGCGGTCCTGGCCTCGGTGATGCCGAGCTCGGTGAGTTGCGGATCGCGCCAGCCGGTGAAAAGCTTCTTGAGGTTCCATTCGCTCTGGCCGTGGCGAGCGAGGACGAGCAGGCGCTCCATCAGACGTCCATCCTATGTCTCGGTGAATGGTGCGACGCAACAGAATCTGCGCCTGCGGGGCTGGTGTACCGGCCAACCTGAACAGTCAATGACCGGGCGCTCGTATCAGAGGCCGAGGACGTCGGCCATGCCGTAGAGGCCGGGCGGCTTGGCGTAGGCCCACAACGCCGCCCTTACGGCGCCACGGGCGAAGATCGCGCGATCTTCGGCGTGATGGCTGATGGTGATGCGCTCGCCGGGGCCGGCGAAGGTCACGCTGTGGTCGCCCACCACCGTGCCGCCGCGCAGGGTGGCAAAGCCGATATCGCCGGGGCGGCGCACGCCGGTATGGCCGTCACGGGTCGAGACGCGGGTCTCGGCGAGGCTGACGCCGCGCCCTTCCGCGGCCGCCTCGCCGAGGAGGAGTGCCGTGCCGGAGGGAGCATCCACCTTCATGCGGTGATGCATCTCGACGATCTCGATGTCGAAATCCTCGCCGAGCGCGGCGGCGACCTTGCGCACGAGGCCGGCGAGCAGGTTCACGCCCAGCGACATGTTGCCCGAACGCACGATGCGGGCATGGTGCGCCGCCGCAGTGAGCTTGGCGATGTCCGCTTCGGCGAGGCCGGTCGTGCCGACGACGTGGACGATGCGGGCCTGGGCGGCGAGTTCGGCAAAGAAGGTCGTCGCCGCCGGGGCGGTGAAGTCGAGGACGCCGTCGGTGGCGGCGAAGACGGTGAGCGGATCGTCGGAAACGGTGACACCGAGGGGCGGCAGGCCGGCCAGCGCCCCCGCATCCTGGCCGAGGGCGGGCGAGCCCTCGCGCTCGACGGCGCCGCTCAAGGTGCATCCCTCGGCCTCCGCCACCGCCCGGATCAGCATCCGCCCCATGCGCCCCTCGGCGCCGACCACTGCGAGCCGCATCCTGTCGCCCTTCCTCGAAACGTCGCGCCTGCGGTACAGCCTCGGCCACCCGATGCCAAGGCGAGGGGGAGGAGAGGTGAAAGCTCAGTGTCGCGTGGCGAGGATCGGTCCGAGCACGTCGCCGACGCCGTTCACGGTGATTTGGGTGCCGATGCACAGCAGCAGGAAGGCGAAGAGCCGGCCGAGGACCCGCGCTCCCACCGGGCCGATGGCCGTCACCACCCTGTCGGCCGAGCCGTAGGTGAATCTCACCAGGATCGCGATGGCGAGGGCCGCCAGCGACATGCCGAGATAGAAGCCGATGCGGTCGGGGCCGGCGGCCGGCCGGTTCGAGCCCAGGGCGATCGCCACGGCGATGGTGCCGGGGCCGGTGGTGAAGGGCAGGGTCAGGGGGAAGAACGCCACGTCGGCGACGCTGTCGCTCGTGTCATGGGTCGCCTCGGCCTGTTTCCGGGCCTCGCGGATCTCGGGCGCGCTGAGCAGGGTCCAGGCGGAGGCCGCGACCACGAGGCCGCCGGCGATCCGCAGCGCGCCCAGCGAGACCCCGAAGAAATTGAGGATCGGCGCCCCGGCCCATAGAGCCGCGAGCATGATCAGCGCGGAGTAGAAGCCGATGCGCTTGGCGATCTCCACCCGCTCCGGATGCGAGTTCTGCGCGGTGATCTGCGAGAAGATCAGCGCCGAGCCCACCGGATTGACGATCGAGAACAGGCTGGAGAAGGCGAAGACGAAGCTGTGGAGCGCCGCCTCCGGGTCGATCAGGCTGAACATGGAAGCGAATGCCTTGGAGCGGGTGTTCGGGTTCAACCCGGGGACGGGGTGGGGACGAGGACCCGCGCTGGAGCGAAGCGGGCGGCCCGTTGCACCTGACGGACCGCCACCGGACGGTAGAGCTGCTTCGTGGCATCGATGACGTGCAGGCCCGCGAAGGGGAGGGAGAGGCCGGTGCCGACCTTCTCCCAGGCGCCGGCCGTCCTCAGCCAGAGCCGACTGTTCACCGGAGGCATGTAAAGGGCCTCGGCCCATCCTTCCGGCGAGAACTGGGTGGTCCGCATCAGCCGACCGAGCTGCGAGCGGCTGTAGGGCTGGCCGTGGCCGAACGGCGTCGCATCGCGGCGGGCCCAGACGCCGCGCCGATTGGGCACGACGAGGATCATCCGCCCGCCGGGCGTCAGCACGCGCCAGACGTCCTGGAGCAATTCGGTGGGGCTCTCCACCGATTCGAGAGCGTGGACGAGGATCACCCTGTCCACCGCCGCCTCCGGCAGGGGCATCATGGTCGGGTCGGCGAGGGCCGAGCAGGATCGTCCGCCCCCGGGCCAGTTCACGACGCCCTGGGTCGCCGGCATGAAGGCGAGGGTGCGCTCGGCGATGACGTGGACCGGCCCGAGATAGGGCGTCGCATAGCCGAGGCCGAGAACCCTCAGGCCCGAGACCGAGCCGAGGAACCCATGGATCGCCCGCCCGACGATGCGATGGGTCACGCCGCCCAGCGGGCTGGCATAGAAGGCGCGCAGATCGGTCACGTCGAGGCGCATGGGGCGGCTTGCTCCGGCGCGGCCGGACGTTGTCGAGGTTACAGGGTTCTTTGACGCAGGGTCGGAATCGGATCAATGGGGACGAGACCGCTCGCCCACAAGCCGGCATGCCGCGTCAGGGGGGAACTCGGCCCTGACGCGTCGGGTTCTGCCTCAGGACAACAGCGCCACAGACAGGAACGCCTCGTGACCGTCTCCCGCCCCGAGATCCGCACCTTCCTCTGCCGCAGCGATAATATCGGCGTTCTGATCCGCGACCCCGCGACGGGCGCCTGCGCCGCCATCGACGTGCCCGAGGCGGCTCCCGTGCTGAAGGCCCTCGACGAGACGGGCTGGACGCTCACGGACATCCTCGTGACGCACCGGCATCTCGATCATGTGGAGGGGATCCCGGAGGTGAAGCGGCGCACGGGCGCAAAGGTGACCGCCCCGCGCAAGGCCGGCCCGGACGTGCCGGAGGTGGACGTCACCGTCGCCGAGGGGGATCTCGTCCGGGTGGGCGATCTCGAAGCCGAGGTCTGGGAGATGCCCGGCCATTGCCGCGACCACGTCACCTACTGGTTCGCGGAGGCGGGGATCGTCTGCGCCGGCGATACCCTGTTCACCCTTGGCTGCGGACGCGTGGTGGAGGGCCAGCCCGAATCGCTGTGGCGGTCGCTGGAGCGGTTTCTCCCCCTGCCCGACGACACCCAGGTCTTCAGCGGCCACGATTACGTACTTGCCAACGCCCGTTTCGCTGTCGCTGCCGATCCCGACAACCTGTTGTTGAGGGATCGCATGGCGCAGGCGGAGGAGGCCAAGGCCGCGGGCCGTTTCTTGATCCCGACGACGATGAAACACGAGCGGGCGACCAATCCATTCCTCCGTTCCACGGAGCCCGCTTTGGCTAAAGCAGTGAATCTCGCGCCTAATTCACCCGCAGAGGTAGTGTTCACTGCATTAAGGGCCTGGAAGAACAGCTTCTGACCAGCTATGGCCGTCTGGCTGTCTCGGACTCAGCGAGACAAGCGGGGGCGACGCCGACTCCGGATACGGCCCGCCCTCCTTATCAGCGCCGGCTGGAGTATCGATGGAGACGGCAGGTACGTCCTTTGTGGTCGGCTATGATTCGGCCGGCAGCGATGATGCTTCACCCATGATGGGGCTTCGTCCGCCCGACAGGTCCAAGGCTCGAATCGGCCGGACCAGCCCCGCACCGCTCTCGGTGGATGCGCGCCTCCTCGCGATCGCGACGGAACATCTGGCGCGCCTCGGGCACAAACGGGTGACGGTCGTGGCCGTGGCCGCCGAAGCCGGTATGACCCATGCCAACGTCTACCGATATTTTCCTTCCAAGGACGCCCTGCTCGATGCCGTCGCAGGGCGCTGGCTCCGGGATGTGGAGGCGGAACTCGCCCGCATCGCCGATGCGCCCGACCCCGCCGACGACAAGATCGAACGCCTGCTGATGGCCCTGGCGAGCGCCCAGCGCGAGGTGCTGGCGCGGGAGCCGCACCTGTTCGCGGTCCATCTCGACGCGACCGTGGCCGCACGGCCCATCGCCCGGCGTCACCGGGTGCGCCTGCGCAGCCTGGTCGAACGGGTGGTGGAAGAGGGGATCGCGGCGGGCGCCTTCGTGGCGCGGGACCGCGAGCGGGCGATCGCCTACATCTTCGATGCGAGCTACCGGTTCACCCATCCGCTGGCGATGCAGCACGATTCCGACCTGCCCGTCGACCTGATCCAGGCACGCTTCGGAGCCGTGATCCTGGCCATCCAGAAAGTGCTGCGAATGGGCGCACTTTAGGCAAAGTGACAATTATCACAGCCTGTCACCGAAGCTTTGCCGTCGAACCGGCGCAAGCTTCGGCCACCTAAATCCTTCGGACGATAGGATTTTATCCCAAGCGCATTCTTTCGGCCCGATCCGCCTCTGGCCCGAACTCTGCTTGGCGCCGACCACGTCGGGTTGAAGCATGGGGACTTTTCCGCCACACCGTCGCGGCGAAATCAACGTGCGATCGCGACCCCGGCAAGCAGCCCGTCCGTTCGGACGGAGCATCGCGGATCGGCACTGATACTGGAGGTTCGTTTTCCATGGCACGCAGCAAGATCGCGCTCATCGGCGCCGGACAGATCGGCGGAACCCTCGCGCATCTGGCCGGCCTGAAAGAGCTCGGCGACGTCGTCCTGTTCGACATCGTCGACGGCGTTCCCCAGGGCAAATCCCTCGATATCGCGGAATCGGCTCCGGTCGACGGGTTCGATGCCACCTATACGGGCGCCAGCGATTATTCGGCCATCGCCGGAGCCGACGTGGTGATCGTTACCGCCGGCGTGCCGCGTAAGCCCGGCATGAGCCGCGACGACCTGATCGGCATCAACCTCAAGGTCATGGAGGCCGTCGGCACCGGCATCAAGGAGCACGCTCCGGGCGCCTTCGTGATCTGTATCACCAACCCGCTCGACGCCATGGTCTGGGCCCTGCAGAAGTTCTCGGGCCTCCCCACCAACAAGGTCGTCGGGATGGCCGGCGTGCTCGATTCGGCCCGCTTCCGCCACTTCCTGGCCGACGAGTTCAAGGTCTCGGTGGAGGATGTCACCGCCTTCGTGCTCGGCGGCCACGGCGACGACATGGTGCCGCTGGTGCGCTACTCCACCGTGGCCGGTGTGCCCCTGCCCGATCTCGTCAAGCTCGGCTGGACGACCCAGGAGAAACTCGACGCCATGGTCGAGCGGACTCGCAAGGGCGGCGGCGAGATCGTGAACTTGCTCAAGACCGGCTCGGCCTTCTACGCCCCGGCCGCCTCGGCCATCGCCATGGCCGAGAGCTACCTGCGCGACAAGCGTCGGGTGCTGCCCTGCGCCGCCTATCTCAGCGGCGAGTACGGCATCGACGGCATGTATGTCGGCGTCCCGATCGTCATCGGTGCCGGCGGTGTCGAGCGCGTCCTCGAGGTGGAATTCAACGCCGACGAGAAGGCCATGTTCGACAAGTCGGTGGGCGCCGTGAAGACGCTGATCGAAGCCTGCAAGACCGTGAACCCGGCTCTGGCCTGAAACCTGACAAGAAGCATCGCACGCCGGCCGCATCGCGGCCGGCGTGAACGATGCCGGTGTCGTGTCTTCCAATCCCGCGCGCTGCCGCGGGACGAGACGAGGAAATGTCCGAATGAACATCCATGAATATCAGGCGAAGGCGGTGCTCAAGGAGTTCGGCCTGCCCGTCTCCCGCGGCGTGCCGATCTTCAAGCCCGAGGAGGCCGAAGCGGCCGCCAGGGAACTCGGCGGCCCGGTCTGGGTGGTGAAGTCGCAGATCCATGCGGGCGGTCGCGGCAAGGGCACCTTCAAGGGCGCTCCCGCCGGCGCCAAGGGCGGCGTGCGCGTCACCAAGTCCATCGACGAGGTCAAGCAGTTTGCCGGCGAAATGCTGGGTCAGACGCTCGTTACGATCCAGACCGGTGAGGCCGGCAAGCAGGTCAACCGCCTCTATATCGAGGAAGGCGCGCAGATCGCCGCCGAGTTCTACCTGTCGATGCTCGTCGACCGCGAGACCGGACAGGTCGCCTTCGTCGTCTCGACGGAGGGCGGCATGGATATCGAGACCGTGGCCCACGATACGCCCGAGAAGATCATCACCTTCTCCGTCGATCCGGCCACCGGGATCATGCCGCATCACGGCCGTGCCGTCGCCAAGGCTCTCGGCCTCACCGGCGCGCAGGCCAAGGAAGCGGGCGACCTCACCACCAAGCTCTACGCGGCGTTCACCGCCAAGGACATGAGCATGCTGGAGATCAACCCGCTGGTACTCACCGGTGACGGCCATCTCAAATGCCTCGACGCCAAGATCTCGTTCGATTCGAACGCGCTCTACCGCCATCCGGACATCGTGGCGCTCCGCGACGAGACCGAGGAGGACGCCAAGGAGATCGAGGCCTCGAAATACGACCTCGCCTATATCGCGCTCGATGGCACCATCGGCTGCATGGTCAACGGCGCCGGCCTCGCCATGGCGACGCTGGACATCATCAAGCTCTACGGCGAGGAGCCGGCGAACTTCCTCGATGTCGGCGGCGGCGCGTCCGAGGAAAAGGTGACGGCGGCCTTCAAGATCATCACCGCCGATCCGCAGGTGAAGGGCATCCTCGTCAACATCTTCGGCGGGATCATGAAATGCGACGTGATCGCCAACGGCGTGATCGCGGCGGTGAAGACGGTTGGCCTCGAAGTGCCGCTGGTGGTGCGTCTGGAGGGCACCAACGTCGAGAAGGGCAAGGAGATCATCCGGAATTCCGGCCTCAACGTGATCCCCGCCGACGACCTCGACGATGCCGCGCAGAAGATCGTCGCCGCCGTGAAGAAGGGCTGAGAGTACCCATGTCCATCCTGATCGACGCGAACACCAAGGTCATCTGCCAGGGCTTCACCGGCAAGAACGGGACCTTCCATTCCGAGCAGGCCATCGCCTACGGCACCAAGATGGTCGGCGGCACCAGCCCGGGTAAGGGCGGCGCGAGCCATCTCGGCCTGCCGGTCTTCGACACCGTGGCGGAGGCCCGCGAGGCCACCGGCGCCGACGCTTCCGTGGTCTACGTGCCGCCGCCCGGTGCGGCCGATGCCATCTGCGAGGCGATCGCCGCCGAGATCCCTCTCATCGTCTGCATCACCGAGGGGATTCCCGTCCTCGACATGGTGCGGGTGAAGCGGGCGCTGGAAGGCTCGAAGTCGCGCCTCATCGGGCCGAACTGCCCCGGCGTCGTCACCGCCGGCGAGTGCAAGATCGGCATCATGCCGGCCAACATCTTCAAGCGCGGCTCGGTGGGCATCGTCTCGCGCTCCGGCACGCTGACCTACGAGGCGGTGTTCCAGACCTCGAATGCCGGCCTCGGCCAGACCACGGCGGTGGGGATCGGCGGCGACCCGGTGAAGGGCACCGAGTTCATCTCCATGCTCGAACTGTTCCTGGCCGACGACAAGACCGAATCGATCGTGATGATCGGCGAGATCGGCGGCTCCGCCGAGGAGGAGGCGGCGCAGTTCATCGCCGACGAGGCGAGGCGCGGGCGCAAGAAACCCATGGTCGGCTTCATCGCCGGTCGCACGGCGCCTCCGGGTCGCCGCATGGGCCATGCCGGCGCCATCATCTCCGGTGGCAAGGGCGGCGCCGAGGACAAGATCGCGGCGATGGAAGCCGCCGGAATCCGGGTCTCACCCTCGCCGGCGCGCCTCGGCAGCACCCTCGTCGACGTCCTCAAGGGTTGAGGCTCGCGAGAATCTGTCACCTGTGTTGCGGTGCAAAATCGTCCCGCAGCCTCTATCTAGGAAGCGACGCGGCCTGATCGCCGCGTCGACACGGACATCCCCGTCGGAGCGCCCATCGGCGCCGCGAGGGGAGCAGGGGCCCGCCGCAGGGGCGGCTTCCCCGCCAAAAGCGGTAGGATGATCGACGATGGCTCGCCAGGACGCGCTTCTCGAAACCTCGTTCCTCACCGGCGGCAATGCCGCCTATCTCGAGGAATTGCAGGCGGCCTATGCCCGCGATCCGCATTCGGTCGATCAGCAGTGGCAGGATTTCTTCAAATCCCTCGGTGACGAGAGCGGCCTTGCCGAGAAGAATGCCGCGGGCGCCTCCTGGCAGAAGCCGAACTGGCCGGTTCATGCCAATGGCGAGATGGTCTCGGCCCTCGACGGCAATTGGGCGACGGTCGAGAAGGCGGTGGGCGACAAGATCCGTGCGAAGTCGGACACCGCCAAGCTCGATGGCGCCAAGGTCGCCAACGGCGCCGCCGTGGTCGCCGCCAGCGGCGTATCGGTGGAGCAGGCCACCAAGGATTCCGTCCGCGCGATCATGCTGATCCGCGCCTATCGCATGCGCGGCCATCTCCACGCCAAGCTCGATCCCCTCGGGCTCGCCCCACGCGGCGATCACGAGGAGCTGCATCCCCAGCATTATGGGTTCGAGGAGAAGGACTGGGACCGTCCGATCTTCCTCGATAACGTGCTCGGCCTGCAATATTCGACCATCCGCGAGATCGTCGAGATCCTGGAGCGCACCTACTGCCAGACCCTCGGCGTCGAATTCATGCACATCTCCAACCCGGAGGAGAAGGCGTGGATTCAGGAGCGCATCGAAGGCAAGGGCAAGGAGATTTCCTTCACGCCCGAAGGCCGGCGCGCGATCCTGAACAAGCTGGTGGAAGCCGAGGGCTTCGAGAAGTTCCTCGACCTCAAATACACCGGCACCAAGCGCTTCGGTCTCGATGGATCGGAATCGATGATCCCGGCGCTGGAGCAGATCATCAAGCGCGGCGGGGCACTGGGCGCCAAGGAGATCGTTCTCGGCATGGCCCATCGCGGCCGCCTGAACGTGCTCTCCAACGTGATGGCCAAGCCTTTCCGCGCGATCTTCAACGAGTTCAAGGGCGGCTCCGCGTCTCCCGCGGAGGTCGAGGGCTCGGGCGACGTGAAGTACCATCTCGGTGCCTCGTCGGACCGCACCTTCGACGACAACAACGTCCACCTCTCGCTCACAGCCAACCCGTCCCATCTCGAGATCGTCGATCCGGTGGTGCTGGGTAAGGTCCGCGCCAAGCAGGACCAGCGGGCCAAGCCGAACGTGCAGCGCACCAGCGTCGTGCCGCTTCTCATCCACGGCGATGCGGCCTTCGCCGGCCAGGGCGTGGTGGCGGAGTGCCTCGGCCTGTCGGGCCTGAAGGGGCACCGTACCGGCGGCTCGATCCACTTCATCATCAACAACCAGATCGGCTTTACCACCGATCCGCGGTTCTCGCGCTCGTCGCCCTATCCGTCGGACGTCGCCAAGATGGTGGAGGCGCCGATCTTCCACTGTAACGGCGACGACCCGGAGGCCGTGACCTTCGCGGCCAAGATCGCCATCGAGTACCGGCAGAAGTTCGGCAAGCCCGTCGTCATCGACATGCTGTGCTACCGGCGCTTCGGCCATAACGAGGGCGACGAGCCGGCCTTCACCCAGCCGAAGATGTATCAGCGCATTCGCAAGCATCCCACAGCGCTGGAGACCTACGGGAAGAAGCTCGTTGCCGAGGGCGTGCTGACGCAGGAACAGTTCGACGCGCGCAAGGCCGAGTTCCGCGCCATGCTCGATGGGGAGCTGGAGGTCGCCGGTAACTACAAGGCCAACAAGGCCGATTGGCTCGACGGCCGCTGGTCCGGCTTCAAGGCCGTGCGGGAGGATGTCGACGATCCGCGCCGCGGCAAAACCGGCGTGCCCGCCGATACCCTGCGTGAGATCGCCCAGCGCATCACCACGCCGCCGCCGGGCTTCCATCTCCACCGCACCATCCAGCGCTTCTTCGACAACCGCGCCAAGGCCGTCGAGACGGGCAAGGGCATCGATTGGGCGACCGCCGAGGCCCTGGCCATCGGATCGCTCCTCGTCGACGGTCACCGGGTCCGCTTGTCCGGCCAGGACGTGGAGCGCGGAACCTTCTCCCAGCGCCACGCCGTGGTGATCGATCAGGAGAACGAGCAGCGCTACACCTCGCTGAACTCCATCCGCGACGGGCAGGCGAATCTCGAGGTCATCAATTCGATGCTCTCCGAGGAGGCCGTGCTCGGCTTCGAATACGGCTACTCCCTGGCCGAGCCCAACGCCCTGGTGCTGTGGGAGGCGCAGTTCGGCGACTTCGCCAACGGCGCGCAGGTGGTCATCGACCAGTTCATCTCGTCCGGCGAGCGCAAGTGGCTGCGCATGTCCGGCCTGACGCTGCTGCTGCCGCACGGCTACGAGGGCCAGGGGCCGGAGCATTCCTCCGCGCGCCTCGAGCGCTTCCTGCAGATGTGCGCCGAGGACAATATGCAGGTCGCCAACTGCACCACGCCCTCGAACTACTTCCACATCCTGCGCCGGCAGCTGAACCGCGAGTTCCGTAAACCGCTGGTGCTGATGACCCCGAAATCGCTCCTGCGCCACAAGCGTGCGGTGTCGAACCTCGACATGCTGGCCGAGGGATCGACCTTCCACCGCGTGCTCTGGGACGATGCCGAACACGAGGAGGACGGCGTCCGGCTGGTGAAGGACGACAAGGTCCGCCGCGTCGTGCTGTGCTCGGGCAAGGTCTATTACGACCTCTACGACGAGCGCGAGAAGCGCGGCGTCAACGATGTCTACCTGATGCGCGTGGAGCAGCTCTATCCGTTCCCGCTCAAGGCGCTGGCCAACGAAATGGCGCGGTTCCGCAACGCCGAGGTGGTGTGGTGCCAGGAGGAGCCCAAGAACATGGGCGCCTGGTCCTTCGTCGATCCGTATCTCGAATGGGTGCTCGGCCAGGCCCAGTCCCAGGTGAAGCGGGCCCGCTATGTCGGCCGCCCGGCTTCGGCTTCGACAGCGGTCGGCCTTCTCTCCAAGCATCAGGCCCAGCTCCAGGCCTTCCTCAACGAAGCGCTGGCGGCCTGACGCCTCCGGCACTCCCTTTCATCCGACGCGACCAATCATTTCGGGCGGACTCCACACCATGGCAACCGACATCATCGTCCCCACGCTTGGCGAATCCGTGAGCGAGGCCACCATCGGCCGCTGGTTCAAGAAGCCGGGCGACGCGGTGGCGGCGGACGAGCCCCTGGTGGAGCTCGAGACCGACAAGGTCACCCTCGAGGTCAACGCCCCCGCCGCCGGCGAACTCGGCGAGATCCTGGCGAAGGACGGCGAGACCGTGGAGCCGGGTGCCCTGCTCGGGTCCATCGTCGAGGCCGGTGCCGGCGGTGGCGCGAAGGCCGCCGCTCCGAAGAAGACAGAGTCCAAGACCGAGACCCGCACCGAGGAACCGGCAAAGCCGCAAGCCGAAGGGGCGGCGAAGGCGCCGGCGGAAGAATCCTCTGCCGCTTACGGCAACCACGGCGATGCCGCCGCGCCGACATCCGATCGCCCCGCCGGGGACAATGGTCCGGCCGTCGCCAAAATGGCGCGGGAATCCGGCATCGACCCCTCGACGGTGAACGGCACCGGCAAGGACGGTCGCGTCACCAAGGGGGACATGATCGAGGCGACCTCCCGGGCGCCGTCCGCCCCGGCTGAGGCGCCGGCCCGTCAGGCCAAGGCGCCCTCGCCGCCGCGCCCGGCCTCGAAGCCCGACGATGCCGCGCGCGAAGAGCGCGTGAAGATGACGAAGCTGCGCCAGACCATCGCGCGCCGCCTGAAGGACGCCCAGGACACGGCGGCGATGCTCACGACGTTCAACGACGTCGACATGTCCGCCGTCATGGCCCTTCGCTCGCAGTACAAGGACATCTTCGAGAAGAAGCACGGCACCAAGCTCGGCTTCATGGGCTTCTTCACCAAAGCGGTGATCGGCGCCCTGAAGGACGTACCGGCGGTCAATGCCGAGATCGACGGCACCGATCTCGTCTACAAGAACTACTACCATATCGGCATCGCCGTCGGCACCGATAAGGGCCTCGTCGTGCCGGTGGTGCGCAATGCCGACGACCTCTCCATCGCCGGCATCGAAAAGACGATCTCCGGTTTCGGCAAGAAGGCGCGGGACGGCAAGCTCTCCATTGAGGAGATGCAGGGTGGCACCTTCACCATCACCAACGGCGGCATCTACGGTTCGCTGATGTCGACCCCGATCCTCAACGCGCCGCAATCGGGCATCCTCGGCATGCACCGGATCGAAGAACGGCCTGTCGTGCGTGGCGGAAAAATCGAGGCGCGGCCGATGATGTATCTCGCGCTTTCCTACGATCACCGCATCGTCGACGGGAAGGAGGCGGTGACCTTCCTGGTCCGTGTGAAGGAGGCCCTGGAGGATCCGGCACGCCTCGTGCTGGACCTGTGACGGGAGCCAGTCATCGCCATGTCTGAGCCGACCGGCATCGTTTCCGTCCGGGTGATCGCCTGAAACAATGCCGGTCGTCGCGATCATCGATGGAATCAAGATTTGGTTCTACAACGATGATCATCCGCCACCTCACTTCCATGCAGAGTACGCCGAGCACGAGGCCCTGATCGACCTCGACACCCTGAAGATCATCGTCGGCTTCCTGCCGAGAGCGCAGTACCAAAAGGTGGTGGCCTGGGCTGAGACGCGCAAACCAGCGCTCCGGATCGCGTGGATCACCGCTCAGTCCGACATCAATCCTGGGAAGATCCCATGAAACGTCTCGCCCGCATCAGAGAGGCCGAATACGTCATTCACGGCGTCCTCAAGATCGTCTGGGACGACGGTTACGAAGGTATCGTGGATCTTCGCCCGACGATCGATCGCGGCAAGATCTTCACGTACCTGCAGACCCCCGAGAACTTCCGCAACTTCACGATCGCAGAATACGGCCATTCGATCGGCTGGGTCGGCCATGCCGGTGAAGAAATCGATCTCGATGCGCACAATCTGCGCACGAAATCTGAGAATCAGGCCAAGCTTCAAAAGCTGGTCGCCACCATGCACTACTAGAATCGGACCATATTCGCATGTCCTACGATCTCGTCGTCATCGGCACCGGCCCCGGCGGCTATGTCTGCGCCATCCGCGCCGCCCAGCTCGGGCTCAAGACCGCCGTGGTGGAGAAGCGGGCGACCCATGGCGGCACCTGCCTCAATGTCGGCTGCATCCCGTCGAAGGCGCTGCTCCATGCCTCGGAGGCGTTCGAGGAGGCCTCGAAGCATTTCGCCGATATGGGCGTCATCGTCAGCGCGCCGGAGCTCGATCTCAAGAAGATGATGTCGTTCAAGCAGGACGGCGTTGACGGTAACACCAAGGGCGTCGAGTTCCTGCTGAAGAAGAACGGAATCGACGCCTATCACGGCCTCGGCCGTGTCGCCGGTGCCGGCCGTGTCGAGGTGCTGTCGGATGATGGCGGCAACCAGATGCTGGAGACGAAGAACATCGTCATCGCCACGGGCTCCGACGTGACGAAGCTGCCCGGCGTGACCATCGACGAGACGATCGTCGTCTCCTCCACCGGCGCCCTGGAGCTCCAGGCCGTGCCGAAGAAGCTCCTCATCATCGGCGCGGGTGTGATCGGCCTCGAACTCGGCTCGGTCTGGCGCCGCCTCGGCTCCGAGGTCACCGTGGTGGAATATCTCGACCGCGTCCTTCCGGGCATGGACGGCGAGGTCGGCAAGCAGTTCCAGCGCATCCTCGGCAAGCAGGGCATCGTCTTCAAGCTGTCGTCGAAGGTCACCGGCGTCGAGGTGAAGGATGGCGCCGCCACGGTCTCGGTGGAGCCGGCCGCCGGCGGCGAGGCCGAGAAGCTCGAAGCCGACGTGGTGCTCGTGGCCATCGGCCGCGTTCCCTACACCGAGAAGCTGGGTCTCGAGACCGTGGGTGTGCAGCTCGACAACAAGGGCCGCATCCAGACCGACAGCCACTACGCCACCAACGTCACCGGCATCTACGCCATCGGTGACGTGATCGCCGGGCCGATGCTCGCGCACAAGGCCGAGGACGAGGGCGTCGCCGTCGCCGAGTTGCTGGCCGGTCAGTCGGGCCACGTGAATTACGGCGTCATCCCGAACGTGGTCTATACCTATCCGGAGGTCGCCTCGGTGGGGAAGACCGAGGAGGAACTGAAGAAGGACGGCATCGCCTACAATGCGGGCAAGTTCCCCTTCACCGCCAATGGCCGCGCCAAGGTGAACCACACCACCGATGGCTTCGTGAAGATCCTGGCGGATGCCAAGACCGACCGGGTGCTCGGCGTCCATATCGTCGGCGCGGATGCGGGCAACCTCATCGCCGAATTGGCCGTCGCCATGGAATTCGGTGCCAGTGCCGAAGACGTGGCCCGGACCTGCCACGCCCATCCGACCCTCACCGAGGCGGTCAAGGAAGCCGCCCTCGCCGTCGGGAAGCGGGCGATCCATATCTGAGGGATTAAGGTACTGTCCCTCCCGCTCGCCTCGTCCTGAGGTACCGCGAAGCGGCCTCGAAGGAGGCTTCCAGGAATCGCCGCGCGAACTGGAATTGTCCTTCGAGGCCTCCGCTTCGCTCCGGCACCTCGGGATGAGGTGGCCGGGTCGGAATGGGTATCCACCCACCGCCAAAGCGGAGCGGCCAGATGGCCTACGAGCTCTATTACTGGCCGACGATCCAGGGACGCGGCGAGTTCGTCCGCCTCGCCCTGGAGGATGCCGGCGCCGAGTATGTGGACGTCGCTCGGGGGCGGGACGAGGACGGGCAGGGCCTCGGTGCCCTGACCGCCCTTCTGGAAGATCCGTCGATCGCCCGGCCCGGCTTACGCGCCGCCCTTCCTGCGGGACGGCGCTCTCGTCATCGGCCAGACCGCGGCGATCCTGCTCTATCTCGGTCCCCGGCTAGGCCTCGCGCCCGCCAGCGAAGCCGACCGCCTCTGGATCCACCAGATCCAGTTGACCATCGCCGATGTCGTGGCCGAGGCGCACGATACCCACCACCCCATTGCGGTGAGCCTCACCTATGAGGAGCAGAAGCCCGAGGCGGCGCGCCGCGCCGGGGATTTTCGGGCGAACCGAATCCCGGAATACTTCGCCTGGTTCGATCATGTGATCGGCCGCAGCGGCGGCCGGTACCTCGTCGGCGAGACCGCCACCTATGCCGACCTATCCCTGTTCCAGCTCGTGGCCGGGCTGCGCTACGCCTTTCCGAGGACGATGGAGCTTTCCTTGAGGGACAATCCCCGGGTCGCCGCCCTGCACGACGCCGTTCGGCAGCGGCCGAGGATCGCCGCCTATCTGGCGAGCCCGCGCCGCATTCCCTTCAACGAGCAGGGGATCTTCCGGCGCTATCCAGAACTCGATCCGTAGCGCGCGTGCCCGCACGGGGATGGGCCTGATCGAACGCATCCATCAGGCGGGCGGCGTCGACCTTGGTGTAGAGCTGCGTCGTCGAGAGGGAGGCATGGCCGAGCAGTTCCTGGATCGCGCGTAACTCTCCCTGGCGGGCCAGGAGGTGTGTGGCGAAGGAATGCCGCAAGGCATGGGGAGTGGCGCTGTCCGGCAGGCCGAGGGCACCGCGCAGGGAGGCCACCGCATACTGGATGATCCGTGGCGAGAGCTTGCCGCCCTTCACGCCCACGAAGAGGGGACCCTCGGGGTCGAGCGCATGGGGGCACGCCGCGAGATAGGCGGCCACCGCCTCGGCCACCACGGGGAGGATCGGCACCATCCGCTCCTTGCCGCCCTTGCCCATCACCGTCACCGAATCCACGCCGGGCACGGGGGCATCGCGCCGGGTGAGGCCGAGGGCTTCGGAAATGCGCAGGCCGGAGCCGTAGAGCAGGGCGAGGACGGCGGCGTCCCGCGCCAGAACCCAGGGCTCGCGCGTCTCCCCGGCGCGGATGTCGATGTCGGTCAAGGCACGGGCGGCGACGATGGGGATCGGTCGCGGCAGGCGCCGCTCGACCTTGGGCGAGCGGATCGCGCCGAGGGCGGACACGCTGCCGTGGCCTTCGCGTTCGAGGTGGCGCGCGAAGGAGCGCAGGCCCGCAAGCGCTCGCATCAGCGATCGACCGCTCACGCCCTCCGCTCTTCGCGCGGCCATGAACCCGCGGATGTCGCGCGGCTTGAGGGCGACGAGCCCGGCGATGCGCACGGCGCCGGTGCGGCTCTGCAGATGGCAGAGGAACTGCCTCAGGTCGCGGGCATAGGCCTCCACCGTGTTGGCGGCCATCCGGCGCTCGCGCAGCAGAGAGTCCTGCCACGCCATGGCGACGGACCGGACCGCATCGTCGCCGGGGAAGGCGACGGCGCAGGCTTCCGGAATGGGGGGAGGAACATGGAGCATCGCGCGGTGATCCGGGGGCGAAAAGCCCACTCAACGCCACTGAGGTTGACGGAGCGTTGCCGACGGGGCGAGTCCGTCGCGGCGATGACCGGCCTTTTCGCGGAACGGCAGGCAGGCTAGGCGCTTGTCCAACGCACCCGACCCCCGTCGCTCCTCCCGATCCGAGCCCGCATGCCCGAGACACGCATCGTCTGCATCCGCCATGGCGAATCCACCTTCAATGCTGCCCATCGCCTCACCGGGCGCGATCCCGGCCATATCGACGCCCGGCTGACGGACCGGGGCCTCACCCAGGTCGCGGCGGCGCGCGAGAGGCTGCGGGACATCCCGTTCGATCTGGTGGTGACCTCCCCGCTCACCCGCGCCATCCAGACCACCGCCGGCATCTTCGGCGATCACCCGGCCAAGCCCGAGATCCTGGTGGAAGTGCTCCATCGCGAATGTCAGGAGAGCAGCTGCGACGTCGGCCGCGCCGCCTCCGTGCTGAAGGCGGAATTCCCGCATCTCGACGTCGATCACCTGCCGGAGATCTGGTGGCATGCCGAGGGCGAGCCGATCGCGGAAGGCGTGCATGTGGAGCCGCGCCACCTCTTCGATCGGCGGGTGGACACGTTCCGCGACTGGCTGACGGAGCGGCGCGAGCGCACCATCGCCGTCGTCGGCCATGGCACGTTCTTCTTCCACCTCACCGGCATTTGGCTCGACAACTGCGAGACCACCGAACTCGATCTGGCATCGGGGCCGGTGGCGGGCTGAACCGCGCTGTTGGGGTCGACAAGCGCTTACACCGCGCCCGCCCGCGCGGCATCCAGTCGTTCCCGCGCCTGAACGAGATCGATGTCGGGGGCCTGTCGCCCGATGGCGAGGGCCTCGCCGAGGATCGTCGCGGCGCTGTCCCAGACGCCCTCGGCGAAGGGGGCCGCACCCTCCGCGATTTCGGCCGCGCAGCGGGCATCGTCGGCCGATTTCACCGCGGCCGCCGCGCTGCGAGCGATGGCCGAGGCAAGGGCGCCGCGTCGCCAATCCCTCTGCCGGGACGCGGCCTGCGCAACCGCGCTTCCCCGCCACGCGGCGTCCTGGGCCGCCGAGACCCCCGCAGCGAGATCTCGTGCGTCGTCGCAACGGGCGGCGAGATCCGCGAAACCCGCCCGGTCGAGGAGGGGCGGCAGGATGCGGCGGATGTTCTCCAGGGCGAGAAAGCGCATGCGCCGCTCCTCGACGTGCCCGGCATCGGCGGAGCCGGACAGTCGCAGGACGAAGGCCATCAATCGGGGGCGCTGGTCGTCCGGCATCGCGTCGTTCAGGCCGAGAGCGTAGGCGGCGAGGGGCTTCGAGAAACAGGGCGGGCAGTCCGAGGAGGAGCGGATCGTCCGGTAGGGCAGGCCTGCGGCGACGATCGCCGCCTCGTTGATGCAGGTGCCGCCGTCGGGTCCGGGGAACGGGTGCGAGCCGGCCAGCAGGCGCCAATGGAGGATATGCTCGAAACCCGTTGCCATGCGTGCCGGCTCCCTCTGGTTTCACGGGAAAACCCCGCTCGAACCGACGGGGCTCGTGAAGCCTGCCACGGGATCGCGGGCCGTGACGAGGAAAATCTCAGCCGCCCACGCCCACGGCGAGCCCCGTCAGCATGGCGATGCCCAGCACCAGGACGAAGGCCCCGGCCAGAAGTTCGAGCCCGCCCACCGCGATGGCACCGGCCGAGCCCCGGCCGCCCGCGAGGCGCAGGGCCAGGGCCTTGGCGAAGACCGCGAGACTGGCGAGCACTCCCGTCGTGAGGGCCGTGCCCAGAGCCATGGCGAAGGTCGCCGCGATGCCCGCGGCGAGGATGCCCTGCGAGGCGGAGAAGACGAGGATGAGGATCGCGCCGGCACAGGGGCGCGAGCCGGCTGCGAGCACCACGCCCGCTCGCTCGCGCCAGGAATCGAGACGGCCGATGGCGGTGGCGTCGGTGAGGTGGACATGGCCGCAACCGGGAGCGCAGGCGGCCGAGGAACCGCCATGAACGAGGGTGGCCAACCGGCCGGCCTTCCGCCACGTCACCGTGAGACCGAGGATGGCGACGAGGGCGAAGCTCGCCGTCTCGATCACCGTGCCGGCCCGCGCCATGCCGGCGGCGGTGGCGTTGAGGACGAGGTTGCCGATGACGACGATGGTGATGGCGACGAGGGCCTGCAGCAAAGCGGCGGCGGCGCTGAGCGAGAAGCCGCGCGCCAGCGCCCGCTCTCCGGCCACGATGTAACCGGCGATCACCGCCTTGCCATGGCCCGGTCCGGCCGCGTGGAACACGCCGTAGCTGAAACCGATGAGGACCATCGGTCCCCAGCTCCCGCCCTGCTTGATCGCGGCGACGGTGGCCTGCAGGCTGCGCGAGAAGCTCGATTGCATGGCGAGCAGCCAGCCGCCGATCCCGGTGGCCGACGGAGCTGCCTCGCGAAAGCCGATGCCGAAGGGCGAGCGCGGCGGCAGGGCAGCCACGGTGGAGCCGAAGAGCAGCGACAGGGCCGCGAGGACCAGGGCGATGACGGCGATGGCCGTCAGCGCCAGCGCGATCTGCCACACGAGCCGGCCACGGCTGTGGCCGGTCGCGGCGACGGCTGCGCCTACGGACATGCGACGATGATCCGGTTGGCGAACTGGGCGCCGTAATTCGACGCGCTGGTGAGGGCTTCGAAGAACGCTTCCGACAGGCCCGGCTTTGCGTCGGCGGTCTTGGCGCCGGCGGCCTTGATGTCGGCAGTCTTGGCCTCCGCCGGTTTGGGCCGGGTGATCGTGGCCGCGCAACCGGCGGGAGATCCGACGAGGCGAGCCGTGTCCGCATCCTCGGAGAGGCTGAACGAGACGAAGTAGGTCGGATCGGCAACCTCCAAGGCCGCGACCGCGCGTCCCTGCGCCACCGGAGCCTTCAACGGAAGGAGGAAACTGAGGATCAGCTTGTCGCCGTCGAGCCGCATGCGCGGCTCGACCGGGTCGGCGAAGACCTGCTCCTTGCCGCCGATCTTGAGCTTGGTGAAATAGGCGAATTCCGCGAGGCCGGCGGTGTTGTCGGTGGCGAGTCCGGCGAGTTCGTCGGGGGAGACCGTCCCGTCGCCGTTCGCGTCGAGGCCTTGTATCGCCGAGGCCGAGTAGCTGGCATCGAAGGTCCAGGCATGGCGGATGCCGGTGACCTTGCCGCCCTCGCCGTAATCGATCTCCGCCTTCGACGTCACCCAGACATGGGGATGGGCCGAGGCCGGCGCGGCAAAGCCGAGGCCGAGGGCGAGCGCCGCCGCCCAGGGGCGGCTGAAAGAACGGGAACGGGGGTGAGCGATCGGCGAAGCCATGCTGGACGCTCGCGATTCAAGGTAAAGAAAATCTAAACGCGCGGTGCGGAGCCGACAGGTGAGGGCCCTGCCGGGCCGAACTCCTCCGATCTCAGTGGGGCGAAAGCGAGGCGTGGCTCTCGGTCAGGCGGCCCTGACGCTGGCGAGGAAGCCGGCGATCCGCTCGTCGAGAGCAAGACTCGCCGCCGCCACGCGCCCCGCGACGATCCTCACCGATTCGGCGGCCTGGGCGCTGGAGGCGGCCGCCTCCTCGACGGTGGCGATGCCGCCGGACACGGCGTCCGCGCTGGCTTCGGCATCGGCGACACTGTCGGTGACGCGCGTGCCCGCGAGCCGCTGAGCCTCGAGGGCGAGGGCCACGGCCGCATCCGCGCCCGCCATCTGATCCATCGTTCCGCCGATGGCCTCCACCGCCCGCAGGGTGTCCTGTGCGGCGCCCCTCATGGCCTCGATCTGTCCCTTGATCGCCTCGGTGGCGCCGGCCGTCTGGGCGGCGAGCGCCTTCACCTCACCGGCCACCACCGCGAAGCCGCGCCCGGCTTCGCCCGCCCGCGCCGCCTCGATCGTGGCATTGAGGGCGAGGAGATTCGTCTGCGCGGCGACGGTGGCGATGGTCTCGACCACCGTGCCGATCTCGCGTCCCGCCTCGGTGAGCAACGCGGCGGCGCGGCGCGTCGCGGTGACCTCCCGGTGCGCCAGGGCGCCCAAACCGTCGCGGATGCGCGACTGCCGGTCGATCGCCTCGCTGCTGCCGGCCACGTCCGCACTGGCCGCCGCCGCCCTGCGCACCTGCTGCCCCGCACCGGCTGCGCCCTGCGAAACGATGGTGGTCTGGTCCCGCGTCAGCCGCACGGCGTCCGGCACCGCCTCCGCCGCACCCGCCATGGCTCGCGCGGCGCTCGACAGGTCCTGCGCCACCAGTTGAGCCTCCTGCTCGAAAGCCTGGGCGGCCGTCTCCAGGCGGGCCGCCCGTTCGGCTTCCACGGCGGAACGGGCGAGGGCTCTTGCATCCCCCTCGACCTTCTCGACGATGACCGTCCGCAGCACGGCAATGGAGCGGGCCATGGCGCCGATCTCGTCGCGGCGTTCCGTCAGGGGGATGGTCCGCGCCAGATCCATGGCCGCGAGGGCGTCGATGGCCGATCCCAGCCGGGCCAGCGGCTGGCGGATCTCCTTGCGCACCAGCCAGAGGGCGAGGCCGAGACTGGAGAGGATCACCACCACGGAGGCCGCGAGACTGATCATGCGGCTGCGCTCGATATCCGCCGTGGCGTCCGCGCGCTCGTCGGCGAGATGCGCCAGGGTGTCCTTGCCGATGCGCGTAATCGCGGAGACCATCCTGGCGCGGCTCGCCACGGTCGCCTCGTCGGTGCCCTGGATGAGCGCGGCCTTCGGGGAGATGGTGAGGCCGAGATCGGCCGTATCGGTCTGATAGGCCAGGAACTCCTTCAGCATCAGATCGAGCTTGAGGCGGTCCGTATCGGAGACATGCCCGGTGATCCGGCCCAGCAACACGTCTTTCAGTTGGGCGACCTCGGCGAGGGCGGCCTTCAGGGCGCCGAACTTGGCCTTGGCGTCCTCGGTATCGTCCGCCGTGTAGACCGTCGTCGCCGCGACCACGGTCCGTTCGATCGCGAGGGCGAGGCCCTGGGCCGACAGGGCGCGTTCCCAGACCGAATCCATCTCGGCCGCCCGCGCCTGCTGAAGCAGCACCATCCGATCGTTGAACAGGGACAGGGCGCAGGCACCGAGCGCCAGAAGCCCCATCACAGCCGCGAGTTTGTTGCCGAGGGAGAGGCGCATGGACTCGTTCCGTCATCGAGGGCTTCCCCGAAGCTGATGACGTCACGAACCTTGCCGGGAGTTTAAATCGAGGCGGCTAACGAGTTGGAATACCTCACAAAAATGGGTGAGGCCGCCCGTGTCGGGGCGGCCTCCGGTGTCGATGCCTGGCGAGGATGCTGAACAGCGTGGCTCAGTAGGCCGTGGAATCGGCCGAGGCGACATCGACCCGGTCGCCGCTGCGCGAGAAGGCGATGGTGGTCTCGCGTCCGTCGGAGCCGAGGGTGCCGGGCACCGAGAGATGCACCGTCTGCTCGGAGTTGAGGATCGTCACGAGACGGATCACCTGCGGCTGGTCGTGGCCGGAATTGACGCTGGCGAGGGTGGCGACGACGCGGTAGCGGCCGTTCTCGATGGTGTAATAGGCCGAGCCGCGATAGGCGCCGAGATCGACGCTCTGGGCGCTCGCGGGAGAAAGCTCGGTCGCCATGGAGGCCGTGGCGGAGGCGACGGTCAGTGCTACGGCGAGGAGGGCTTTGGATGAGTTGCGCATGATGAGGAACCTGTGCGGTTACTGTCCGCCGGGAGTGCCCGTTCGGAGAGCCGGTTGCACCGGGAGACCGACATATGCGCAATTCATGCTGCGTTGCGAAGAGTGTAATGTTGCAACGCGTCAATGCTCAAAATGCATAACTCGGCAAATAGTAGCTTATGGCATGCTTGCGGCGCACGGCTTAACGGCTCGCAGGACCAAAGCTCCCTCTCCCGAGACCGAACGGGTCCCTCAGTCGGGTTCGGATAACATCCGGGACAGGGGTCGATAGGGCACGCATGCTGCGGTGCAGCATGCGTGCCCTATCGGTCGCGCCGGGTCAGTGCGGCGATCTCGGCTTCTTCCGCCGGGCTCAGCTTGGTCTCGTGATCCGCACGCCGGCGCGACAGCCGCCAGAGCCCGAAGATTCCGAGGCCGAGGGCCATGAGGGGCGTCAGCCAGAGCAGCAGCGTGTGGAGGGCGAGGACCGGGCGCAGCAGGACGTATTCCCCGTAGCGGCCGACCACGTAATCCTGAACCTGCCGGTCGTCGTCCCCCGCCTTCAGGCGCTCGCGCACGATCAGCCGGAGATCGCGCGCGAGGGGCGCATCGGAATCGTCGATGGACTGGTTCTGGCAGACGAGGCAGCGCAGGCCGGAGGAGATGTCGCGCGCCCGCGCTTCGAGCTTGGCGTCCGGCAGGACCTCGTCCGGCTGGACGGCCAGGACGGTCCCCGACGAGCCGGCGAGGAGCATCAGGGCGACGACCACACGAGGGAGGCGAGCCGCACTCATTCGGCGGGCGCCATGGTGCCGGGGAGCGCCTTGGCCTTCTCCTTCGCCCGCGCGGGCGCGCCCACCCGCATCCTGCGGTCGGTGAGGGACACCGCCCCGCCCAGCGCCATGACGACGGAGCCGAGCCAGATCAGCAGCACCAGGGGCTTGTAGTAGAGCCGCAGGCCGATCGCCCCGCCGGGGACCATCTCGCCGAGGCTGGCATAGACCTGACTGACGCCGATGGTGAGCAGACCGGATTCCGTGACGTTCATCTTGCGGCTCGGATAGAACCGCTTGCCCGTCTCCACGGTGCCGATGAAATCGCCGGCCGTGTTGCGGATGGTGAGGAAGGCCGTCGTCTCCTCGTAATTCTCCCCCGTGCGCGGGCCGACTCGGTCGAGGGTCGCCACGTAGGGGCCGGAGGTGAGGGATTCGCCCGGCTTCACCGTGCCCAGGGCTTCCGTGGCCCAGCCCTGGGCGGCGATGCCGAGGACCACGATTCCGACGCCCGCATGGGCCAGCGCCGTGCCCCAGGCCGAACGCGGCAGGCCGAGGGCCCGGCGCATCACGGCACCGACTGTCCGCGCCCGGCTGTTGCCGTAGCCGCGGGCCCGCGACACGATCTCCATGGCCGAGCCGACGACGAGATAGGCGCCGAGGCCGATGCCGATGGGCGCCATCATCGGGCCGCCCCAGGTCCAGGCGAGAACCGCGAGGCCCACGGCGAGGGCGACGCCCATGGCGGCGAACAGGCGCTGGGAGGCCGCGTGCACGTCGCCGCGCTTCCAGGCCAGGGTCTGGCCGAAGGGGACGATGAGAAGGAGCGGGATCGCCAAGGGAATGAAGGTGTAGTTGAAGAAGGGCGGTCCCACCGAGATCTTCTCGGAGGTCAGGGATTCGAGGAGCAGCGGGTAGAGCGTGCCGACGAAGACCGTGGCGCAGGCGGCGGCGAGGAACAGGTTGTTCATCACCAGGGCGCCCTCCCGCGAGATCGGCGCGAACAGGCCGCCCTGCCGCAGCATCGGCGCGCGCCAGGCGAAGAGGCTGAGCGAGCCGCCGATGAACAGGATCAGGATGGCGAGGATGAAGACGCCGCGCGTCGGGTCGGTGGCGAAGGAATGCACCGAGGTGAGGACGCCCGAGCGGACGATGAAGGTGCCGAGCAGCGACAGCGAGAAGGTGAGGATGGCCAGCAGCACCGTCCAAACCTTGAGCGCGTCGCGCTTCTCCATGACCACGGTGGAATGGAGCAGCGCCGTGCCCGCGAGCCACGGCATCAGCGAGGCGTTCTCGACGGGATCCCAGAACCACCAACCGCCCCAGCCGAGCTCGTAATAGGCCCAGTACGAGCCCATCGCGATGCCCAGCGTCAGGAAGCTCCAGGCGATCAGCGTCCAGGGGCGCACGGCGCGCGCCCAGACCGCATCGATGCGGCCGTCGATGAGCGCCGCGATGGCGAAGGCGAAGGTGATCGAGAAGCCGACATAGCCGACGTAGAGGAGGGGCGGATGGATCGCGAGGCCGAAATCCTGCAGCAGCGGATTGAGGTCGTTGCCCTCCACCGGGGCCGGGCTCACCCGCATGAACGGGTTCGAGGTCGTGATGATGAACAGCACGAAGACGAAGGTGATGAGGCCCTGGACCGCCAGGGTGTTGGCCCGCAGGACCGGCGGGACCGAGTTGCGCGCCACGGCGACCAGGGCGCCGAACAGGGCCAGGATGAGGACCCAGAGCAGCATCGAGCCCTCATGGTTCCCCCACACGCCCGAGAGCTTGTAGAGGAAGGGTTTGGCCGTATGCGAGTTCTCGATCACGTTCTGGACCGAGAAGTCCGAGGTGGCGTGGGCGTAGGTGAGGGCACCGAACGAGAACAGAATGCAGGCGAAGGTGCCGAGCGCGGCCGGCGTCGCCACGGCGCGCAGGGCCGCGTCGCCCGAGCGGGCGGCCCAGACCGGCATCACCGCCTGGACGAGGGAAAGTGCCAGCGCCAGCGCCAGCGCGAAATGTCCGACCTCGATCAGCACGTCGGATTGTCCTTCCTCACGGTCACACCGGTCATCGTTCGCTGCGCCGTCCGAGATTCGGCTCGCCGTCGGCGGTCTTCACGCCCTCGGCGGCGCCTTTCCCGGCGGAGGCTCCCTTGGAGCCGCCCTCCTGCCACCGTCCCTGCGCCTTGAGCGCATCGGCGACCTCGCGGGGCATGTAGGATTCGTCGTGCTTGGCCAGCACGGTGTCGGCGCGGAAGATGCCGCCCGGTTCGAGCCGCCCCTCGGCGACGATGCCCTGGCCTTCGCGGAACAGGTCCGGCAGCAGGCCGCGATACTGAACCTGGACCGTGGCGTTGGTATCGGTCACGGCAAAATCGATGTTCTGGTCCGGGCCGCGCTGCAGCGAGCCTTCCTTGACCAGCCCGCCGAGGCGGAAGCGGGTGCCCGGTGCCACGCCCTGCGCCGTCACTTCGGTCGGGGACCGGAAGAACACGATCGACCCGCTCATGGCGGATAGGATCAGGCCGAGCGCCAGGGCGAGCACGGCACCGCAGGCGGCGATCAGGATCAGGCGGCGGCTCTTGCGAGTCACGAGTTTCGTCCCGTTTCTGTTCCTGCGCCGCTGGAATGGGCGCTTTGGGGGCCCGGAATGGCGGATCCGGCTGTCCTGTCGTCTCTTAGGTTCTGGCGTATCTTGGGTTTCGGCCCCATGGCAGCCCGGGTCAAGGGCCGTGGCCGGGGCGGATTGTCAGGGGCCGTCCTGCGACGCGGCCCGCCTCACGGCTTGTCGTTGCCGCCGCGCAGGCCGAGTTCCTGGGCGAGGATGTCGAGCTTCTCCATGGCGCGGGCGTCCGGGCTGAGGGCCATGCGGCCGCGGTCGAGGGCATGGCTCGCCTGCTGGCGCTCGCCCAATACGCTGTACGAACGCACGAGGCGCAGCCAATCATCCACCGTGCCGCCCTTCGAGGCGAGGCGCCGGTCGAGGCCGGCGACCATGCCGCGGATGGCCGCGTCCCGCTCGGGCGCCGGCATCGCCTTCACGGCGGCGACGGCGGCATCCGTCCCGGCGCGCTCGGCCGCATCCGCGGCGGTCACAGCCGGTGCGGGCGCCGAGGCAAGGCCGAACTCGCGGGCGAGTTCGTCGAGCTTGGCCCCGGCCTCCGCATCGGTTCCGATCGCATTCCGGGCCCGGTCGAGGGTCGTCTTCATTGTCTCGCGATCGCCGAGTACGCCGTAGGACCGGACGAGCCGCACCCATTCGTCGGCGGTGCCGCCCTTCTCGGACAGGCGACGGTCGAGACCCTCCACCATGCCGCGGATTGCGGCGTCGCGATTGGCAGCCGGCATCGCCTGCAGCGCGGCCGCGGCGCCGGCCTCGGGCGGCTTGGCCTGGGAGGCTTCCACACCGGGCTTGGCCGTCGCGGCCGGCGCCTCGCCTTGCAGGCGGGTCAGGGTCTCGCGCACCAGGGGCAGCCAGGGCGCATCGGCCGGAGCATTCTCCGTCAGAGCGGTCAGCCGCCGGATCGCGCCGGGGATGTCGCCTTCGAGTTCGGCGGCGCGCGCGAGGTAGAAGCGCGGCTTGGCGGCGCCGGCATCGAGGCTCGCCGCGCGCTCGAAGATCTCCTTGGCGCGGGGCGTCACGGTTCCGTTGGCACCGGCGACCAGGGCCTCGCCCCAATCGGAGAGGCGCTGCGGCGACTCGCCGAGTACGCGGGTCGCGGCCTCGTAGGCATGGGCCGCGTCGTCGAAGCGCCCGAGCCGGACATAGACCGGCGCGAGGACCGACCAGCCGCGACCGTCGCTCGGGTCGCTGGCGAGCCGCGCCTCGATCTGGCCGATGGCCTTGAGCATGTCCTGTCCGCCGGACTGCACCGCCTGCCGGTCGGAGGCCGTCTGGGACGGCATGTGCGGTGAACCGTAGAGCCCGTAGGCGATGAGCGCCACGAGGGGGATCGTCGAGAGCGCGAAGGCCGAGGCCGCCCGACGCTGGCGCAGGGCCGGCTCGGCGATCCCGTCGGAGACGGCTTCGGGGTTCTCGCGGCTGGCGCGAAGCAGGCGGCGGGCCGCCTCGGTGCGGGCGGCCTCGGCCTCTCCGGGGGCGATCAGCCCCCGCGTCAGGTCGCGCTCGATCTCGCGGAGCTGATCCTCGTAGAAACCGGTCTCGGTGGCGAGCGCCCCGGCCGGCGGCTGGGGAACGGCATCCGCCCGCCGTGCCCTGGACCACAATGACATCGGCCAGAGCAGGGCGAGCACGGTGCCCCCCGTCATCACCGCCAGTATGAACCAGATCGCCGTCATCTCACCCCGAACTCATGCCACACCATGTAAGCGCCGGACGCGCCCGAGCGCAGGGACCGGTCCGGCGACACGGTGTCACGCGAACCTGTGCCGTTTCAGACGGGCGGGCCTCGGCGGCATCCCCGCCTGAAACACCATTCGGGACGTTTCGCATAGCCCGGCGCTCATCCCGCGCTGGCATTCGGCGCGTCTCCGGGCACCTCGATGATGGCCCGGACGCCGCCGAGAGCCGCTTCCTCCAAGCGGAAGCGGCCGCGATAGAGGGTGGCCAGATCGGCGACGATGGAGAGGCCGAGGCCTGAGCCCGGCTTGGTCTCGTCGAGCCTCCGGCCGCGGCCGAGCACCGCCGCACGGTCTTCCGGCTGCAGGCCCGGCCCGTCATCCTCAATGGACACGAGAAGGTGGGGATAATGGTGCTCGCTCACCGTCTCGGCCCGGATCGAGACGCGGCTGCGCGCCCATTTCGAGGCGTTGTCGACGAGGTTGCCGATCATCTCCTCGAAATCCTGGCGCTCGCCGCGAAAGCGCAGGCCCGGCGGGACATGGACCTCGTAGGCGATGTCCTTGTCGCGGTAGATCTTGCCGAAGGTGCGCACCAGGCCCGCGAGGGCCGGCTCCACCTCGGTGGAGGTGCCGAGGGTGCCGGCCAAAGCCGCCGCCCGCGCCCGGTCGAGGTGATAGTTCACCTGGTCGCGCATCACCGCCGCCTGCTCGCGGATCTTGAAGGCGAGGTCTTCCTGGGCGTCGCTGGCGCCGACTTCGTTGACGATGATCGACAGCGGCGTCTTCAGGGCGTGGGCGAGGTTGCCCACCTGCGTGCGTGCCCGCTCCAGGATCTCGCGGTTGGTCTCGATCAGCAGGTTCACCTCGCCGGCGAGTGGCGCGATGTCGCGCGGATACTCGCCGCCGATGCGGTCGGCCTCGCCCCGGCGGATCGCGCCGAGCGCCGTGCGGAGCTTGGCCAGGGGCGCCAGACCGAAGCGGATCTGCAGCAGGGTCGTCAGCGCCAGGAACAGGCCGAGCAGGCCGAACGTCACCATCAGCGAGAAACGGAAGCGGCCGACATCGTTCTCGATCTCGTCGGCCGGGCCGGCGACGCGCACGGTGTAGCGTCCCTCCTCGCCGAGATCGACGTCGCGCTCGATGATGCGCAGGGGCCGGTCGTCCTGGGCCTTGCCGTAGCCCTGGCGGATCTGGCCGATCCCGGCATTGTTGTCCGGGGTGCCCGCCGGCTTCAGGGGCACGCCCACGAGGGAGCGCGAGGTGCGCAGGTCGCGCGGGCGCGCATCCGGCCGCCCTACCTGCCAGTACCAGCCCGAGAGCGGCAGGTCGAAGCGCGGGTCGCTCAGGTTGAAGGAGCGGCTCTCGGGATCGTTGGGCGAGACGAGATCGGTGGCGAGGTTGTTGGCGTAGACGAGGAGCCGGCTGTCGAAGGAGCGCTCGGTGTTCTCGCGGTAGAGCGTGGTGAGGATCCAGGCCGCGATCAACAGGATCGCCGAACTCGCGATCAGGGCGGAGCCCGCCAGGCGCACGGCGATGGAGCGCCGCCGGAACGGCAGCCAGGAGGGGAAGGCGGTCACACGCGTCTCGTCGTCATGATGGTGAAGGCGGTCTCGCTCTGGTTGAAAGACGTGTCGTTTCGTCTGTACCATCATCCGAATGGAGATGCGGCGATGGCCTTCGACATCGATGATCCCGAGACCGAACTGCTGGTGAGATCCCTGGCGGAGCGCTGGCGCGTTTCGCCGGAGGAGGCGATCAGGCGTGCGCTCGCCAACGAGTTGCAAGAGACGTCACGGCAAGAGACGTCACCGCAAGAGACGTCACGGATCCCGGTTCGGCCCCTCGCCGACAGGGGCGAGGGCGTCGAGCGGTCGGGCGGCCTGGACCGGCGGGGATGAGTCCGTCGGTGCCGGTGCGGGGTTGCCCGCCCCCTGAAACAGGCGGTCGTCCCACCAGCACGGCTGATGAAGCCCCACCGTGATCCTGCCGAAATCCGGATGGTCCGGGTTGATGAGGATATTGGTGCTGACGCGCGCCACGACGCTCGGAACGAACAGAAGCAGCGACCGGCGAGAGCGATGCCATGCCTCGCCGAACGTCCGGGACGCGATGCAATCGGGATGATCCCATCCCGGCACCGCAGGGTAAGACAGCACCTCGTAGGAAAGACCGGCCGACAGAAGGATCTCGACGTAGTGCTGGTTGGGCGGAAGTCGTCCACTGCCATGGACGAGCTTTTCGAGCATGGATGTGGAGTAGTCGGCCGACGCGTAGATCATCGGGCTTGCCGGCGTGTTCCAGCGGCCGGGGAAGAGACGTGATCCCGTCGGATCGAAGATTGCGTACTCGCCGTCGGGGTCTCCGATTCGATAGGCCTTCTGCGCCTGCGCGAGCGTCTGACCGCTCACGCGGCGGAGCCATACTTGAGTTGGCCGAGGACGGCCTCCACGCGCGGTCCGCCGAACTCGGATTCCAGTGCGACCTCGAGGGGCGGCCGGTTCTCGAGGAGGGGATGAGGGCGGTGAAGGAAGTCCCGGGCGGCGTCATCCGATTTCCAGACATCGCGGGCCATGGCCCAGACCTTTGCAAGGCGCACCACCTTCGCGCTTTCGTGCGGGGTCAGCCTCGCCTTCGCCTCGGTGCGGCGCCGGTTGAGCGTGGCCCGCGCCACGAAGTTGAAGGCGAATGTCCGATCGTCGGGAGCGACGGCGGAAGCGAGCCGGTCGACGGAGGTCACCGGCAATCCCGCCGTGACCTGCGCGATGACATTCGCGTCCGTGCTTTCGCCGGACCTCGGCCCTTCGAAACCGAGAACGTCGGCTAAGGCTAAGCCGTTAGCCATGTCGTAGCTCGCCATGTCGTGCTCTCGTCTCATCTGAGCCAATTATGAGGCTCAGATGAGACGGGAGCAAGGGGTGTTGCAACCCTGGTCCCTACACCCGCGGCGCGGGCTGGTTCGGGTCGACGAGGTAGCCCAGACCGCGCACGGTCTGGATCAGGTCCACCGCGAGTTTCTTGCGCAGACGCCCGACGAAGACTTCGATCGTGTTGGAATCCCTGTCGAAATCCTGGTCGTAGAGATGCTCCGTCAGCTCGGCGCGTGAGACCACGCGGCCGGTATGGTGCATCAGGTAGGCGAGCAGGCGGTATTCGTGGCTCGTCAGCTTGATCGGGTTGCCGTCCACGTAGACGCGGCCCGAGCGGGTATCGAGCACGACGGGCCCGCAGGAGATCTGGCTGGTGGCGTGGCCGGTGGCGCGGCGCAGAAGCGCGCGCACGCGGGCCATCAGCTCCTCCATGTGGAAGGGCTTGGTCACGTAATCGTCGGCTCCGGCATCGAACCCGTCGACCTTGTCCGACCAGCGGTCGCGGGCGGTGAGGATGATGACCGGCGTCTTGATGCCGGCCCGGCGCCATTTCTGCAGCACGGTGACGCCGTCCGCCTTCGGCAGGCCCATGTCGAGGATGATCGCGTCGTAGGGTTCGCTCTCGCCGAGATAGGCGCCCTCTTCACCGTCGAAGGCCTTGTCGGCGACGTAACCGGCCTCCTCGAGCGCGTTCACCACTTGCCGGTTGATGTCCCGGTCATCCTCGACGACGAGCAGACGCACTGCGATTCACTCCCAAGATGAGGTGGCGCTGAGGCCCCCGTCGCGGAGAACGATAGGCGCCCCCACCTTTATTTGCCGATAACCCGCCCGGTGGTGGCATCCACCAACACGTGGACGAACTGTCCGTCCCGGCGCAAGGCCGTGAGAAGATAGGCGAGGCCGTCCTCGTACCGGCAGAGCCGGGCGCGCTGGATCTCGGCCCGGGAGATCACCGTCCGCGCGGCGCGGATCGCGGCCACCGGCTCGATCACCCGCTTGTCCGCCACCGCCTCGCGCAGGTCCGCCGGGCTGAGACAGCTCTCGCTCGGCGGGACCGGGTGCATCGGCGCCGAGACCTCGGCCGTTCCGGGCGTCATCGTCCCCTCCGCCAGCGTGCGAATCGGCCCCGTCGCGAAGGCCGCGACGGTCAGGCCGATGAACAGCAGGGCGAGGAGGATGCGCATGAGGAGAGTCAATGGTCTTCGGGCACTGAATGCGCCCTGAATGCGGGGCCTGTCGGGCCTCGCGTCCGAACGATCGGATCGTGGCGCGCCAGGCGGTGAGCGGGCAAGCCGGTGGCGCGCCTTCCGGTTCCCGGATTGCGGCGTCACGAGGGGCCGGCGCGCTGCGCCACGAGGCGCTGCAGGGCGAGGCCGAGGCGGTGCTGGCGGTCGACATGGTCGAGGGCCGCCCGGCACAGGTCGGTCATCGAGCGTTCGAAGCGGGTCTCGGCGGCCCGGAGCCGGCCTGACGCGGCGCGCAGACGCGAGGAGAGCGGGAAGAGGCGGGGCATCGGGGCGGTCTCCGAGAGAGGGGG
>NZ_VMOA01000003.1 GCF_020662345.1 Methylobacterium sp. W2
ACCGACACCGCGTCGATCATCTCCTGACGCACCGCGTCCGCCACAGCCTGAAGCTGGCTCTCGGGAAGCGCGCGCAGAGCCGACGTCTCGTCAAGCCCGTCGAGGATCGAGGTTTCTATCCGTGACAATGGCTCACTCACTTCTTTGAATCGAACAACGGATCGACAGGGCGCCCCACCTGCCGCTATCGGCTTCGGGCCAGGGGCCGACGATCCTGGTGATGACAACATTCCGCGCCGCGAGGTCATTACACCCGTTGCGCACTATAACGCCACTATCGGTCAATACCACGCCGACGTTGCAGGTCCGCTGACCGCTTCCCAAGCTTTTGAGCGTTCGAATGACCACGGGAGGTAAGGATTTGCGGCCGATCGATCAATGTCGAAGAATGGCTTTTCCGCCATCGATGACTTCGCCGCGAGCCGAGATGACCTGCTTTCGCCGCCTGTCCGCGCTGCTGTCGATGGGGCTTTCAGCCTGTGTGACGCTTTGTCCTGAACCTGCGTCGGCCTTGCCGCTCTCGATCCCGGCGCCCGTCCTCGAATTGAGGCTGCCCTGCGACAGGCTCGACGGCTGCCGGAATCCCGGCTCGGCGCAACAACCCGACCGCCGGGTCGAGCCATTCGGCGGCACCCTCGGCCGGCCCTGCGCCTATCGCTGGCGCCCGACGCCCTCGGGCACGCGCAAGGTACGGATCTGCCATTGACCGTCCCGGTTCGGCGGAGCGGGCGGCGCACGGCTGCTGCATGCCTTCTTCTCGTCGGCGTCGCGTGGCCGGCGAGCGAGGGCAGGGCGGAGTTTGCCTGCGCCTCGAGCTTCGCGAATGGACAGGCCCCGGCTCTCATCAACCGCAAGCTCGCCCGCGAGACGACGAGCCTCTGCTACGAGGCCTTCGCGGTGCTGCATTCGGGCGTGTCGCGCACCCCCGTCTACGCCTCCGAACTCCTGACGCGGGCGAGCATCGCCAAGGCGCGCACCGTCGACCGGACGGATTCCTTCCACGAGGAGGACCGTCTGCCGAAAGCGGTCCGCGCCCGGCTCGACGACTACGTCCGGAGCGGCTTCGACCGGGGCCACATGGCGCCGGCCGGAGATATGCCGAGCGCTGCGGCGCAAGCCGAGTCGTTCAGCCTCGCCAATGTCGTGCCCCAGGACCGCACCCTGAACCGGGGCCTGTGGGCGGCGATCGAGGAGAGCGTCCGCCGCCTCGCGGTCGCGCGGGAACGCCTCTTCGTCGTCACCGGGACGATCTACGCGGGCAGCACCATCGACTCCCTCGACGGCCGCGTCCTCGTGCCGACATCCCTGTTCAAGGCGGTCTACGATCCCGGGCGTCGGGAAGCGGCGGCCTATCTCGTGGCGAACCGGGCCGATGCGGAATGGCGCTCGGTCCCCCTCGGCGAACTGACCACCCTGTCGGGCATCGACGTCTTTCCCGGCCTCGTGGCGACGGCGATGGACCTGCCCGAGCCGCGCACCTATTCCAGAGGCGACACGGCCGGCGAGCGTCCGAAGGGGCGCATGCGCGAAGAACCGAGCTTCGGCGAATGGGCGCTCGCCGCGCTTCACCGCATCGCGCGGCGCCTCCTCCGCGAGCTGCTGAGATCGATCTTCTGATGATTCGGGGAAGACGGACATGAAGAAGACGGCCGAGACCGAGGCGCCCGCCCCGACCTTCACCCCCTTCGCGGACGACGCCACCGTCGCGACCATCGGGGGGCTCGCCGTGGAGAACGGATCGGGGTCGATTGCCGTTCACGGCAGCCTCGACCTGCCGCGCGACAGGATGGGACTGGATCGCGCGCGCAAGCTCAAGGCGGTCGCCGACGCGATCGTGGCCGCGCTCGAAGCCAGCGACCTGCCGGACGAGGCGCCGCGCACGGCATCGAACTCCCGGACGGTCGAGAATCCCTTCGCGTGACCCGACGACGGGGCGGGCTTCGGAAAGACCGGCCGTCGCCCGCTCCTGCACCATACCCGTTCTTGCCGCTGACCCGCCGCCCTGATACTTCCAGCCATCGTCCGACGCGGTGCGGTTTCGAGGACGGCTCGCCGCCGTTCGACGCCGCCGCACGCGGGACGGACCGGGCAGACCGGAGCAACGCGCGCCGCTTTTCATGGCGCGCGACCTCCGCGGCAAGGCCCACCCACGCCATTTCCGGCGGCCGATCCAGCGCCCCCGCGCCAAGCCGCCAAGTAACAATCAGGGATACCGGACGCTTATGGCGCGCGAATTCATCTACCACATGAAGGGTCTGACCAAGACCTATACCGGCGGCAAGAAGATCTTAGACAACGTCAATCTGTCGTTCTATCCGGACGCCAAGATCGGCGTGCTCGGCATCAACGGCTCGGGCAAGTCGACCCTGCTCAAAATCATGGCCGGCATCGACACGGAATGGACCGGCGAAGGCTTCGTCGCGCAGGGCGCCCGGGTCGGCTACCTGCCACAGGAGCCGCAGCTCGACCCGAACAAGTCGGTGCGCGAGAACGTGATGGAGGGCGTCGCCGAGAAGCAGGCGCTGCTCGACCGCTACAACGAACTCGCCATGAACTATTCCGAGGAAACGGCGGACGAGATGACCGCCCTCCAGGACCAGATCGAGGCCAAGGACCTGTGGGAGCTCGATTCCAAGGTCAATCAGGCCATGGAGGCCTTGGGCTGCCCCAGCGACGAGCAGCCCGTCGCCACCCTGTCGGGCGGCGAGCGCCGCCGCGTGGCGCTCTGCAAGCTGCTGCTCTGGGAGCCGGAACTGCTCCTCCTCGACGAGCCCACCAACCATCTCGACGCCGAGACGGTGAACTGGCTCGAAGGCCATCTGAAGCAGTATCCCGGCGCGATCCTGATCGTGACCCACGATCGCTACTTCCTCGACAACGTCACCGGCTGGATCCTCGAGCTCGACCGCACCCGCGGCTACCCTTACGAAGGCAACTACTCGGCCTGGCTCATCCAGAAGCAGAAGCGCCTCGCCCAGGAAGGCCGTGAGGACATGGCCCGCCAGCGCGCCATCAACCGCGAGCAGGAATGGATCTCGGCCTCGCCCAAGGCGCGCCAGTCGAAGTCGAAGGCCCGCATCACCCGCTACGACGAACTGGTGGCGAAGCAGAACGACAAGATCGACGCTTCGGCCCAGATCGTCATCCCCATCGACGAGCGGCTCGGCAACAACGTCATCGAGTTCGACCACCTCAACAAGGCGTTCGGCGACCGGCTGCTGATCGAGGATCTGTCGTTCAAGCTGCCACCCGGCGGCATCGTCGGCGTCATCGGCCCCAACGGGGCCGGCAAGACGACTTTGTTCAAGATGATCACCGGCCAGGAGAAGCCCGACGGCGGAACCATCGCCGTCGGCGAGACCGTGCATCTCGGCTATGTCGACCAGTCGCGCGATGCCCTCGATCCCGGCGCCACGGTCTGGCAGGAAGTCTCGGGCGGCAACGACATCATCTATTTCAACAAGCGCGAGATCAATTCCCGCGCCTATTGCGCGGCCTTCGCCTTCAAGGGCTCCGACCAGCAGAAGAAGGTCGGCACCCTGTCGGGCGGTGAGCGCAACCGCGTGCATCTCGCCCGCACGCTCAAGGGCGGTGCCAACGTGCTGCTCCTCGACGAGCCCACCAACGACCTCGACATGGAGACCCTGCGGGCGCTCGAAGAGGCGCTGGAGGATTACGCCGGCTGCGCCGTCATCATCAGCCACGATCGCTGGTTCCTGAACCGTATCGCGACCCACATCCTCGCCTTCGAGGGCGAGAGCCACGTGGAATGGTTCGAGGGCAACTTCTCGGATTACGAGGAGGACAAGAAGCGCCGCCTCGGCGCCGATTCCCTGATGCCGAAGAAGATCAAGTACAAGAAGTTCTCGCGCTGACGACGCGGCCCGGCCCTAAAGCCGGGCCGTTTTCGTAGGTCCGGCTCATGGGCCGGGCGGAAGGCCGAGCGGACGATGCCGCACCCTATCGAGTGAATGACGGCATCGTTTTTGCAACGGCTTACGGAGACTTCGTCCGGTCTTCGCACCGACCGGCACGATCTCGCTAGAAGGCCCGACGTTGAAGCAAAGGTAATCGAAACGTTACCGATCTCGATGTCTTCGGCCTTTCGCCGTGCCGAACGAGATTTATGAAGGGCCGCGCTGCCGTTTCGATGGAGATCGGCCGATAGCAGGCGTTTCTACGTTAGGGTGTGGCTCGCGGGTCATAGGCGAGCCGTGGGGGAGGGGCTAATTTGACCTCAAGGTCAGCCCCCACGGACATCCTCATCATGATCGCGAAGCTTCTTCTCGCCGGCACCGCCTCCGTACTTCTCGCCGGCGCCGCTTCGGCCGCGGATCTTCCGCGCCGCGTCGCCCCCCCGGCGGTGTTCTCGCCCATCCCGGTCTTCACCTGGACCGGCTTCTACCTTGGCACCCATAGCTCCTACGCCTGGAGCGACAACCAGACGATCCGCACCACCGGCAACGAATTCAACACGCGCGAGAACGTGCGCCTGGACCGTCGCCCCGGCACCTTCCGCTCCGAGCAGGACGGCATCGGCAATGTCGGCGGCGGCATCGGCTACAACTACCAGCTCACCCCCGGCTCGGGCTTCGTCCTCGGCGTCAATGCCGACGTGACCTGGACCGACATCAGCAAGAGCTACGCCTATTTCGGCCCCAGCAGCACTGTCGGCGGCCCCCTCAATCCCGCCAACCTGCGTCAGCGCCTCGACTATCTCGGCACCGTCCAGGGCCGTATCGGCTACGCCTTCGACACGGTCCTTGTCTACGGCACCGGCGGCTTCGCCTACGGTAACGTCAATTACGGCGCCAACTTCTTCAACGGCGCCGGCGCTCTGGCCTATGCCGGCCGCTACAACGACATGGAAACCGGCTACGCCTATGGCGGCGGCATCGAGTGGGCGATCCCCACCGACAGCTTCCTCAACCGCTTCAACTTCATCGGCAGCTTCATCGGCGCCAGCGCTATCACGCTGAAGGCCGAGTACCTGCATTACGACCTCGGCAGCCGCAACGTGGTGGTGAACAACACCGGCCTCGGCGCTCCCTCCACCGGCTCCTACACCTCGCGCTTCAGCACCGAGGGCAACCTGATCAAGGCCGGCTTCAACTACAAGTTCGGCGGCCTCTGACATCGTCTCCTGCCGGAGCGGTTCTCGCTTCGGCAGCATGATGGCGGCGACGGCACTCAGACGGCCCGGTCCCCAGGACCGGGCCGTTCGTGTTTAAAGACGATCTCGCTGCGCCGGCCGGTCCGCGGGTTCAGGTCGCCGCGTTCACACTCAGCGCGGCACGCAAGTCGGCGCCATCGACGAGCTTTCGGCCTCGACCCGCGAGACCCGCCAGCAGGGCCCGATCGGGGAACGGGCAGTAGGGCAGGGTTTCGGCCACCACGCCTGCGCCGAGGGTACCGGAGGCGAGATCACCGAGCACCCGGTCGAGGAGGACCCGCCCCCTTTCGTGCAGCAGGATCGCGGCACGGGTGGCGGTGGTGCCGGACGGTAGGTCCGATGCCTCTTGAGCGAGGATCGCCCCCGCGTCGATGGCGGGCGTCAGGCGATGGATCGTGACGCCGAAGGCGGGATTCTCGTCCGCCAGTGCGTGGATCGTCGGCACCGGCCCGCGATGGCGCGGCAGCAGGCCGGGATGGACGTTGAGTCCTCCGAGCGGCGCCAGCGACAGGGTCGCGGCCGAAAAAATCTGATCGAAATGGAACGCGACGATGAGATCCGGCACATAGGTCGCGAAGGCCTGGGCGGCGTCCGGTCCGTTGACGTCGTCGATGCGCAGGGTCGGAATGCCGAGTGTCCGGCATAACGCCTTGAGCGGCGTCGCCGTGGCCGCGTCTCCAGCCCCAGTCAGGCGCCGCAGCATCCCGGATGCCGGGGCCAGCAGATCGGGCAGGCCGAAATTCACCGCGAGATAGGGAAGGAATGCCGGGCCGGAACGGGCGAGGTGGCGCCGGACCTGACCGGTGAGACCGCCGGAACTCGGACGCTCCGCGTTCGACAAGCCGACGAAAGCGATCTCCCCAACGTGATCCTGCACGAACCGGCGCACCGCACGGGCATTCGGCAGGGCTTCCAGCACGAAGAGCGCGATGCGTGGACGGGTCATCGCTTGCTGCGTCCGACCTTGAACCGGAAGCCGCGCATGGAGCGGCGGCGCAAGCCTTCCGGCAGCAGGGCCGATCCGCGCGCCAGGGAGGCGAGGGGCTCGGGAAAGGCGATGATGTCGAGGTCACGCGCCAGGCCACGCGCGATGCGGGCAGCCGCCTCCTCGGCGCTCATCTCCATCGGGCGCCAGCCTTCGTAATCCCCGCCCATGGTGGTCTTCACATAGCCGGGCGTCACCACGTTCATCTTGACGCCGCGGGGGGCGAGCTTGGCGCGCAGCGCCAGTCCATGGGCGAGCAGAGCCGCCTTGGTGCCGCTATAGGCCGGCGCGTCGGGCAGCGGTGCGAAGGCGGCGAGCGACGAGATCAGGGCGATCTGGCCGCTCCCGCGCGCCAGCATCAGGGTGACGCAGGGCAGGGCGACGTTCAAGGCGCCGTTCAGATTCACGTCCACGGTCTCGAACGCCATCGCCTCGGTCTCGATCTCACCGCCTGGATGGCCGCCATTGATGCCGGCATTGACGATGACGAGATCGAGGGGCGAGGCCGCGTGCGTCTCGCGCAGCCATTCGGCCACGGCCGGCCTGTCGCGCACGTCGAGGGAACGGGTCGCCACGGACGCGCCCCTTGCGCGGCACTCGAGGGCTACGGCGTCCAGCCGATCGATGCCGCGCGCATTGAGAACGAGGTGCGTGCCGGGCGCGGCGTAATGCCGGGCAAGGGCCGCGCCGATACCGCTCGAGGCACCGGTGATGAGAATGACGGGCATGGGGCCTGTTCTAGAGCATCATTCCGGCAAGCGGGAACCGGTTCTCGGAGGAGATCATGCCGGACCGATAACGGGACGCAGCGGCCCGCCTGGAACGAACCGAGGCGCGGCGCCCGATCAGTAGACGGGAGCGAGTTCCGGGGTTCTCGTCGAGCGTTCGCGGATCGCCTGAGCCGCGGCCAGGGCCGGGGCGGGAAGCCTGGATTCCATCCGCAGGACGCTGCCCGCCACAGCCCGGTCGATGGACGGGCGAGAGAAGAAACCGCCATTCACCTGGGTCCGGTGAAGGACGACGCGGCGAAAATCCGCCATCAGTGCCATGTCCGGAGCTTCGGGCTTCGTCCAGAACGTGTCGAGGCCGCCCTGATGGGTGAGGCCGGGCAGATTGTAGATCGCCTCGCCCGCAGCGGCGGTCGGGCGTCCGAGTTCGAGGGACAGCATCCCCACGGTGCTGTTCACAAGCACCACGCCCCGGCTGCCAGCGATGAGGTTGGGCAGGTCGCCGCCGTCGATGAAATCGAGCCGCTCGTCCACGCCGTGGCGCCGGGCCGAATTACGGGCATGCTTGCGCCAGTTCACCAGACCGCTGTCGAGCGGGTGGAGCTTGATCAGCAGCCTCGACGTAGCGGACGCATGGGCGGCAAAGGACGCGATGACACGATCCATGAACCCTTCCACCCCGAGGAAGGGCGAGTGGACGCGGATCTGATAATCGCTGTCGAGTTGCAGCGGCAGCAGGAAGTACTCCTCCTTGCGCGCCGCATAGATCTCGCTGAGTTCCCGTGCCTGGCGCCGTGTGCGGCTCCGGCCGGCGAACTTCTTGATCCAACCCACATATTCGGCCGCGACATGGATCGGTCGATGGCTGCGGAAATGCGGGAAGAAGTAGGGAAACCCGATATTGGCGATGTTGTAGGCCACGTCCCACAGGCTGCGGCGGGCCATGTCGCCGCTCGCCGGCATCGCGCGCCCGGCCCGCGGCAGGCGGCGGGCGATGGCGCGGATCTCGTCGGGGCTGCGAGGCAGCGAGGAATGGCCGTTGACGCCGCCGAGCTCACACGTAACCCAGTTCGGCCGCAGATAGCCCTCTTCGAACACGTGGATGCGGATGCCGAGGGGCTCGGCGGCTTCGCGCGCAGCCACATGATAGGGCCGGCAATCGCCGAACAGGACGATATCGGTCACGCCGTGGTCGACGATGTAGCCGGCGATGTAGGCGTCCCAGCCCTCGCGAGGGCCGCGATAATTGTCCGAGCCGAGTCGCCAGAACAACCAGTCACCCGAGGAGAAGTTGATACGTCGCACCTGATGGCCGCGCTTGAGCAGCGCCTGGCCCAGATCGGCGAAGAACGGCGAGGCGATCCCCTGCAGAAACAGGAAGGTCGCAGGCCTCTCGCGTGTGGTGTCTACGCGTGTCGGCAACATGCGGAAGTGCTTGCTCCTGCGCCCAGGAAGGGCGTGTCGAATGGGCACGTACACCGCCCTGATCGCACGGATGGTGCAACGCGGCAATTGCGTAGCACGGCCTTGTTAACGGAATTCCTGGGGGCGTGATGTGTCGGCAACAAGGCACCTTGTCGGTCCCTTCGAGATCGGGTCCCCATCGTCCGCCGGTGGACGAGATCGGATCGCCTGACGGCGCGGATCGTCGTATGGCTGCAGCCTCCCACACCCGGATCAGCGAGCTCCGTTGTCCATTCCTTCGACGCCATCTCCCTCGGCCGCATCGATCGCCACACGATCGCTGCTCGCCGCGAGCCGGCCCATCCAGGCCCTGCGAGCGGAAATCGAAGCCGTGACGGGCCTCGGCTTCGGCCGGGCGTGGAGGCCGGAGGCGATCGGCGTGGTCTGGGGGCGGGGCGGCCTGGCCGCATCGAGCCTGCGCCTGGCCGGTCGCGCGATCCTCGCCGTCGAACCTGGGCCTCTGCTCAGCCCCTACGATTCGCCGGCGACGGGCCTGTCGACCCTGCGTCTCACCCTTGACGGCATTCCGTTCGGTGGGGAGGCCGGGATCCACGCCTTCGACCCGTGGACGCGGCGGCCGATTCCGTTCGAGGAATGCCGGGACAAGGTGGCATGGCTGGAGGGCCGGTTCCGGGACAACCACCGCCCCACCGTCCTCGTCGGCATTTCCCGTTGGAAACGGCCGGCCCTCGATGTCTTCGTCAGCGGCCCGTCCGGCAAGCCCGTCCATGCCATGAACGCCGAGGATGCCGTGGCGAAGGCCAGGGCTGGAAATGCCCGCATCCTCGCCTGGGCGACGCGGATGCCTGAGCGACTGCCGGCGCTCTGCGCGGAACAGGGCCTTCCCCTCGCGCGGATCGAGGACGGGTTCCTGCGTTCGGTCGGCCTCGGAGCAAGCCTGCAGCCGGGCGCCTCCATCGTGGTGGACGACAGCGGCATCTATTACGACCCGCGCACCGAGAGCCGGCTCGCGCGCATTCTGAAGAACGAGGATTTCTCGCCCGAACTCCTGGCCCGGGCAGCGGCCCTGCGCCGGCTCGTGGTCGAACGGCGCCTGACGAAGTACAATGTCGGTCTCGCGGGAGACGCATCGGGTTGGCCCGAAAACCGGCGCATCGTGCTGGTGCCGGGCCAGGTCGAGGACGATGCCTCGGTACGGCACGGCTCACCGCATGTCCGCTCGAATCTCGAACTCCTGCGTGCGGCCCGCGCCCGCAATCCGAGGGCTTTCCTGCTCTACAAGCCGCATCCCGACGTGGAGGCCGGGTTCCGGCCCGGCGTGATCCCGGAGGCTGAGGTTCAGGCCCTGGCCGACCGGGTCGTGGCCGGCCTCTCCATCGTCGATCTCCTCGACCGGGCACACCATGTGGAGACGATGACGTCGCTCGCGGGGTTCGAGGCCCTGATCCGGGGCCTGAGCGTGACGGTCCATGGTCGCCCGTTCTATGCCGGCTGGGGGCTCACCGAGGATCTCGCACCCGGCGCCGACAGGGGCCGGCGGCTCGCCCTCGACGAACTCGTGGCCGGCGCGCTCCTCGTCTACCCGCTCTATCTCGACCCCGTGGCGATGAAGCCGTGCACGCCCGAACAGCTTCTCGACCGGCTGAGCGAGAGCCGCGAGGCCGCGCCGCCCTCGAAGCTCGCCCTCAGCCGCCGGGCACAGATCGTCATGCGCCTGCGCTACGCCGTGCTGAATCCCATCGTCCGCCTGATCCGGGCGCGGCGGGGGATCGGCAGAGGCGGCGACAAGGCATGATCATCCTCGCCGCTCTCACCTTGGCGCTCGTCGGCTCCCTCGCCATCGAGGCGTGGGACGGTGCGGATCGCCGGCCCATCGGACGACGCCCTGCCGAGCTGGCCCTGCGCCTCACTGGCTATGCGCTGCTCACGGTTTTCTGGTTCTGCTTCTCGTGGCGCCCCTGGCTCGCGGCCTTCTCCTGCCTGCTCACCGTCGCGATCCTCGTCGTCGTCAGCCGGTTGAAACAGGCGGTGATCGGCGAGCCGCTGGTGTTCAGTGATTTCGCCCTGCTGCGGCAGGTGCCGCGCCATCCCGACCTCTATTACACGCGGCCCCTCACCGACCCGCGCGTGGCCATCCCCCTCGGGGCGAGTCTCGTCGTCGTCGCCCTCTGGTACTGGATCGAGCCCAGCGCGCTGCCCGAAGAGCCGAGCGTGGCCGTCGTCGCCGTGATCAGCCTGCCCTGCCTCCTCGTCGGGCTGGCCTCCGCCCTCACCAGCGGAAGTCCGGCGCCCTGGCTCGCGGCCCGGTTTCCCCGGCCCGATCTCGACGCGGATTGCGCGCGCTACGGGCTGCCGGCCACGATCATCGCCTATGCCCTGCGCTGGAGACGCGAACCACCGCCGCCGGAGACCAGCGACGACGTCTCGCTCGGGCAATCCGGTGCAGCACCGGTTGTGGTGGTCGTTCAGCTCGAATCCTTCATCGACCCGACCCGGCTCGGCGGTCCGGACATTCCTTTGATGGAGATGATCCGGACCCGTGCCTCGCGCCACGGCCGGCTGACGGTCTCGGCGCACGGTGCCTACACGATGCGGACGGAACATGCGGTGCTCACCGGGAGAGAGCCGGAAAGCCTCGGGTTCGGGCGCTACGATCCCTACCTCAGCAACGGCGGCGATGAGCCGGCAAGCATCGCCCGGCGGGCCATGGCTGCGGGATACGCCACCGTGTTCGTGCATCCCTTCCATCGCGACTTCTTCCATCGCGCCGAGGTGATGCGGCGGTTCGGCTTCACGCGCCTGGTGATGGAGGAGGATTTCGCCGGTGCCCCGCGCATCGGGCCGTATGTCGGCGACGAGGCCCTCGCGGCGCGCATCCTCGCGGAGGTCGAGGCGGCACCGACACCCGTCTTCGTCTTCGCGGTGACGATGGAGAACCATGGCCCGTGGAAGCCCGGCCGGCTCGACGGCATCGACGAGCCGCTGGCGCAGTATCTTCACCATGTCGCCCATACCGGCCGCGCCGTCGAACGCCTGATCGCCGGCCTCGAGGGGCGCGATGCGATCCTGTGCGTCTATGGCGATCACGCCCCGTCCCTGCCCAACTGCCGGCCGGGCTTCGGCGACACGGCCACGGACTATGCCGTCTTCGGGTTCGGGACTTTCAGGAACGATCCCCACCGGGCCGATGCCGCCGCCCCCGAGCTCGGTCGTTTCCTCCGGTCAGTCATCGCGGGGTGCTCGGCAGAACTGCCAAGATCGGCTATCGGCTCACCATCGTGCTGACACGAACGTGACCGAGGCGACCCCGTGCAACGTTCCGACAATGCGATAGTGGAACGATCGTTAAACGATCGAAGAGATTTGGCGCTATCAAGGGTGGACCGTTCGTGACGACCGGCCTCGCACCGGCCGCCACGGCTGGCGACCGAGACCGGCGCTGACGGACGGTTCGTATCCGCCGACCGACACGTGATCCGACAAGACACTCGTCGTGGGGGCGGGTCTGAGGAGAGTTCGATGTTTCCCAAAGCCACGCTGGCCATCGCCATCGCCGTTACGGTGTCCGGCTGCAACGCCTTCCTGCCCGCCGCCGGTCCGTCGACCTCGGCCGTGGTGGACGGGAGCGACCAGGCGACGAGCGAGGGGACCTTCGCCCGCTATGAGTTCATCGAGGTGAATTCCGCCGTGGTCGAGGCCCTGCGCGGCCGTCCCCTCGACAGCCTGCTTTCATCCTTCGGCGATGGGCGCATGCCCGCCGAGCCGGTGATCGGCATCGGCGACGCCGTCGCCGTCTCCGTGTTCGAGGCGGGCTCAGGCGGTCTCTACTCAGGACCGCTCACGGTCAATTCGATGTCGGCGGGCTCGAAAGCCGCACAACTGCCCGAGCAGGTCGTCTCGCGCGATGGCGCCATCTCGGTGCCCTATGCCGGCCGGGTCAAGGTCGCGGGACGGCGTGCCCAGGATGTGCAGGCGCTGATCGAGACCGAACTCTCCGGCAAGGCGATCCAGCCCCAGGTCATCGTTACGGTGACCCGGCCGGTCTCCCAATCCGTCTCCGTGGGCGGGGAAGCGGTGGGCGGCGCCCGCGTTCCCCTCGGCACCCAGGGCGATCGCATCCTCGACGTTATCGCCACCGCAGGTGGATTGCGGGCCCCGGTCAGCGAGACCTTCGTGCGCCTGTCGCGCAACGGCAGGACGGCGACGGTGCCGCTGACGACCGTGGTGTCGAACCCCAAAGAGAACATCTACCTGCGCCCCAACGACAACCTCACCCTGGTGCGCGATCCCCAGACCTTCCTGGCCATCGGCGCGCTGGGCACCTCCAACGAGATTCCGTTCCAGGCCGAGGGCATCACCCTGGCGCAGGCGCTCGCCAAGGCACGCGGGCAGAGCGACGCAGACGCCGATCCCACCGGCACGTTCCTGTTCCGCTTCGAGCCAGCCCCGGTGGTGCGCCGCCTGAAGCCGGGAAGCCCGCTCCTCGGCACGCCGCTGGTACCGGTGGTCTATCGCTTCGACATGCGCGACCCCAACAGCCTGTTCCTCACCCAGGCGTTCCGCATGCGCAACCGCGACATGATCTATGTCTCGAATGCGCCGTTCACCGAGATCAAGAAAGTCCTCTCGGTCTTCGCCGCCGCGTCCCAGCCGATCACGACCGGCATCCGCGTGGGCGGCGCTTTCTGAGGGCGGAGAGACGACCGGGGGCCTATCGCGGCAAGTCGGCGGATCGCCCCGATCGTCCAGCGCGGCCCCCGTGAGGCGGCGGCGTCGGCATCGCACTCATCGCGGGCGATGCCGCGCCACCGGCTCGGCCGCGACGGCAGGATAATCTCAGGGCAAGGTGGTCTCAGGGCTTGCCGCGCTTGGCCATGAGCTGCTCGATCAACGAGCCGCCCTTCTCGATCTCGGCAAGTTCCTCGGCGACGGCCGCCACGGTCTCGCGGATCTGCTCGGGCGTGTGCTCGGAGGTGATGAAGAAGCGCAGGCGCGACGAGCGCTCCGGCACTGCCGGGTGGATGATCGGCTGAACGTTGATGCCGCGCTTGTACAGACGGTCCGACAGGGTCACCGATTTCAGCGAATCCCCGACGATGACGGGAATGACCGCGAGGCCGAGACTCGTGCCGGTATCGAGCCCGTGCTTCCTGGCGCAGGACAGGAACAGGTGACCGTTCTGGCGCAGGCGCTCGACCCGGTGCGGCTCAGCATGCATCAGGGCGAGCGAGGCTTCGGCGGCGGCGGCCAGCGGCGGGGACAGGCCGACGCTGTAAATGAAGCCGCCGGCCGTGCATTTCAGATACTCGATCAGCGCAGCCGGGCCGGCAATATAGCCGCCGCAGGACGACAGCGTCTTCGATAGCGTACCCATCCAGATGTCGACGAGGCGCGGATCGACGTCGCAATGCTCGGCGAGGCCGATCCCGGTCCGGCCGAGAACGCCGAGCCCGTGGGCGTCATCCACCATCAGCCAAGCATCGTAGCGCTGCTTCAGGGCGACGAGGCCGGCGAGATTCGGCGCGTCGCCGTCCATGCTGTAGAGGCCCTCCACAACGATCAGCGCGCGGCGGTGCTCATGCCGGGTGGCGCCGAGGAGGGTCTCCAGGGCGTCGAGGTCGTTATGGGCGAAGGAGCGGCGCTGGGCTCCCGAGAGCTGCGCCCCGGTGACGATGCTGTTGTGGCTCAGCGCATCGTGGAAGATCACGTCGCCGGGTTCGAGCAGGGCGCCGATCGTGGTGACGTTGGTGGCGTGCCCGCTCACCATCACCACGCAGGCTTCCGTCTCGTAATGGTCGGCCAGCGCCTGTTCGAGGCTGAGATGCCCGGGCCGCTCGCCCGCGACGATTCGGCTCGCCGAGGACGACGTCCCGTACTCGTCGATGGCGCGGCGCGCCGCCTCGCTCACGTCCGGGTGCCCGTTGAGGCCGAGATAATCGTAAGACGAGAAGTTGATGAAGCCCTTGCCGGCGATGCGCGTGGTGGCCCCGGCCCTGGTCTCGTGGACCCGGAAGAACGGATTGCCGAGGCCGATCAGGTCGGCGGCCGAACGCTGGAGCCGCAATTCCCGGTAGCCGGGAAGGGACTCGAACTTCTGGACCGAGGCGTCTGTCGCCTTCGCCTCCGGACGCTGGGCGGCCGGCCGGCTGGCGTTGCGGCCGAGACGATTGGTGACGAAGCCCGCGAGTGCCGCGCGGCCACCGTCGGGTCGGGGTGGGTTGGACATACCGATAAAGTCTTCCGGTTGCGGATCACGAGGGCTGGTCAAAACCAGCCCTCCCTTACGGCAGGATCTCTTTGATCTGGAGGCTGTTCTGCTCGACGAGCTCGTGGAACGGCTCGAGTGTGCGCACGTCGACGCCCTCGCTGGCATGGCGCTGGGCCAGGCTCATCACCGCCGCCGACGCTTCGTCCACGGGCGCGGCCACGGACTGGATCAAGGTCTCCGCCAGTTCGACCACGGTCAATCCCGAGGAGATACCCGACGGCGGCGCGTCGAGGGCGAAGCGCTCCTGCAGGCTGGCGCCCAGTTCCACGCCCATCAGCGAATCGAGGCCGATCTCGGAGAGATGGCGCACGCGGCTGATATCGTCCTTGGGCAGGCGCAGGATGCGGGCGATGTCCTCGACGATGGCGTCGGAGACGGTTTTCCGCACGGCATCGAGATCCTCGGTCTTGAGCAGGCCGCCGATGTCGATGGTGGCCACCGTGCCGGCTTCCGCCTGCTGGTCCGAACCGAGGTCGCCGTAGCTCGGGGAGCGCATGGTGGCGAGGCGCTCGCGCGCCTTGCCCCAGTGCATTGAGGCGATGGCGAGGACGGCGTTGTCGGGTGACGAGCCTTGTCCTTCCAGTGCCTCGGCCATGAGGTCGAGGGAGCGGCGGGCATCCATCGGCGTCACGCCGACGCGGCCTGCCAGGGTCTCCATCACCGCGCGGTTGCGGGCGAGCACGCCGACATCGCCGATGGCGCCCCAGGCGACCGCAAGGGCGGGCAGTCCCAGCGCGCGGCGACGGCGGGCGAGGCCCTCCATGAAGCCGTTGGCGGCGACGTAGGCGCCCTGGCCTGGATTGCCGATGAAGGTCGTGGCCGAGGAGAACAGGACGAAGTAATCGAGCTGCCGCCCGCGGGTGGCGGCATCGAGATGCTCGGCCCCGACGACCTTCGGGCGGATCACCGCGTCGAGGGAGGCGGCGTCGAGATTGGCGATGAGGCCGTCTTGCAGCACCATCGCCCCGTGGATCACCCCGGCGAGCTTGCGGCCGCCGCTCTCGACCTCTTCGAGGAGGTCGTCCACCGCCTGGCGGCTGGTGATGTCGCAGGCCATCGCGGCGACGCTGACGCCGCGGACCGCGAGATCGGCCACCACCTGCTTGGCTTCCGGGCTCGAAGCGCCCTTTCGCCCGACGAGGACGAGGTGATGGGCTCCCCGGTCGGCGAGCCACCGGGCAGCCTCGATGCCGAAGCCGCCGAGCCCGCCGGTGATGACGTGCACGCCCTCCGCCGAGACCCGGAAATCGGACTTGCGCTCGACCACGATGCTGCCGGGCTTCGGCGGCGCGATGACGATCTTCCCAACATGTCCGGATTGCTGCATCAGCCGGAACGCGTCGGAGACCTCGTCGGCGGTGAAGGGCTGGAACGGCAAGGGCTTGAGGCCGCCCTCCGAGAACAGGGCCATCACTTCGCGGAACAGGCGTGCTCCATCCTCGCCCTGGTGCTGGAGCACCTGATCGAGATCGACGCCGAAATAAGAGAGGTTCCGGCGGAACGGCCGCAGGCCGATATGGGTGTTGGCGACGTAGTCGCGCTTGCCCAGTTCGATGAAGCGGCCGAACGGCTTCAGGCAGTTCAGGCTGCGCTCCATCGCCTCGCCGAACAGGCTGTTCAGCACCACGCCGACGCCGTCGCCGGTGATGCGGCGGACCTCGTCGACGAAGGCCAGCGAGCGCGAATCGAGGACGTGCTCGGCCCCCAGCGCCTTCACCAGCGCCCGCTTCTCGCGCGAGCCGGCGGTGGCGATGACGCGCGCGCCCTTCAGCTTGGCGATCTGCAGGGCGGCGAGCCCGACGCCGCCGGCGCCGCCATGGACCAGCACCCATTCGCCGCGCCGCAGGCGGGCGCAGCTGACGAGGCTGTAATAGGCGGTAAGGAAGGCGACCGGCACCGTGGCCGCCGCCTGGGGATCGAGACCGGGAGGGCTCGGCGCCACGACGAGTTCGGGCACGACGATGTGAGTCGAGAAGCCCGACTGAGCGAAGGCGACGACGCGATCGCCGACCTTGAACGCTGCGGCGCCGTTGCCCACCGAGACCACGCGGCCGGCGACCTCGAGGCCCAGGCGCGGCCCGGCAAAGCCATCCTCGAGGATCTCCTCGGGGAGCATGGACAGCGCCCAGAGCACGTCGCGGAAGTTGAGGCCGGTGGCCTCCACCGCGATCTCCACCTCCCCGCGTCCGGGCACGCGCCGCTCGGCCGGTCCCCAACGCATGTCGTTGAGGCCCCCCGTGGCACTGCGCTCCAGCTGCGCGGCCGGCGCGGCCACGGCATCGACGGCCGGGCGGCGCGAGAGCTGTCCCGGCGCGAACCGGATCACGCGGGTGGCATCGACGTCGAGGACGATTTCCGTCTCGGGGGTTCCCGACAGGATCACGTCGCGCAGGCGCTCGGAGGCAATCTTGGTCGGCATCGCCTCGGTGAGGTCGATGCGGCGGATGTCGAGATTGGCGACCTCGTTGGCGAGGGTGCGGGTGAAGGCCCAGAGACCGGCTTCCACCGCGCCCGCGCCGTCGTGGCGCGTCGCGCCGGGACAGACGACCCAGAGCCGGGTCTGGCGCGTCCCGAGATGCTCGACACAGCGCTTGAGGCCAAGGCAGCGCTCGCGCAGCCGGTCGGCGGCTTCACCGCCAGAGCCGAAAGCCCCGGCGAGGAACACGACCGTGTCGGGGGTCTCGCGTTCGAGTTCGAGCAGGGATTGCTCGGAATCGAGGATGATCGAGACATGGACGCCGGCGGCGACGAGGAGCGTTGCCAGCGAGGAGGCGGTTTCGGCCGCGAAGGGATCCTGCGAGCCGATGATGAAGGTGAAGGTCTGGCCGGTGGAGGCCTTGGCCCGCACCGGCGCCTCGGCGAGGAAGAGAAGATCGTCGCCATTGGCCGAGGCGGCCCGGTCGACGGCAATGCGGACGAGGCCGGTATCGCTGAGCGAACGCTGCCAGCCGGTGATGTCGTCGAGGCGCCCCAGCGGCATCCCGTCCACGCTCTCGAACCAATCCGGCATCAGGCCGAAGACGAGATCGCGGAACAGCGACGCGCCGGGCTCCACTGCCAGGAGAAAGCCGCCGGTGGCGAGGGCATCGGCGACCTTGCCGAGGAGTCCGCGCTCGGACCGGTGCAGGACGTTGCTCGCCAGGATCGCGTCGAAGCCGCCCTCCGTCAGGTCCGCCTCCTCCTCGATCACGGTGACGCCGCGGGGCAGGGCGAGGCGGGCGCGCTCGGCGAGGCGCCGATCGGTCTCGAACACGGTGAGCTGGGCGGCGATGCCGTCGGCGATGGCGGCGGCCTGCGCCGAGAGCGGCCCGAACCCGACCTGGAGGAGGCGCAGCGCGCGGTCCTTCGGCAGGTCCGCACGCGCTCCCTCGCAGATCGCCGCGATGACGTCGGACGATGCGCGGGCGGTGGCGCTACGCAGGACGAAGGCATCGAGGGCGTTCTGCGACAAGGTCGGCAGGGTCGCGAGGTCACCGGCCAGGAGGCGGGCGACGACGGCGCCGAGATCCGCCGTGAGCACCAGTTCGGCGGAGAGTTCGGGATGGTCGGCCGCGATCCAGCGCATGATCTCGTCGGGCGCGGGCAGGGTGACATCCTTGCGCAGGGTCCATCGCGTTCCGTCGAGGGTAGCGAGCCCGCTGCTCTCGAGGGCGTAGAGGGCGTTCAGCAGCCAGGGCCGCATGGCCTCCGGCACGCGCTCGTCAATGGCGACTTTGCCGGAGCGCTGCAGCCCCTCGGCCATGCGGTAGGCCAGCGAGGTGGCCCAGCCTTCGAGAAGCAGATGGCCCGGCGAGAGGGCCGCATCCGCCGGGGCGAGAGCCGCCTTGATGCCGGGGCGGACGGCATCGGCGATGCGGGCACGCCGGTCGAGGGGAATCGCGGTGGGTTCGGTGGCGAGTTCGGACCGCTGCGCGATGGCATAGGCGGCGAGATCCTGACCGGACTTCGTGCGCAGGGCCTGGAAGCGGCCTTCGCGCAGGGTGGCGATCACCTCGCCCGCCTCGTCCACCAGGGTGAAGTCCGCCAGGATGCTGCGCTCGTTGCAGCGCCGGGTGCGGATCATCGCCCGCGCGATGACGGCGCCGGGACGGATCAGCCTGATCTCGCCGAAGCGCACCGGGACGTAGGCCTTGGTCGAGCCCTCGCCCATCAGGTCGGCGAAGAGCAGGATCAGGCCATGGAAACAGGCGTCCAGCCGGGCCGGCACGAGGCCGAAGCGTGGGTCGGCCTCGGCCGGCTTCAATTGCGAGACGATGGTCGTCTCGTCGACGCGTGCACTGAGTGCGACCTGCCGGAAGCTCGGCCCGAAATCGAGGCCGGAAGCGGCGGCGAGGCGATAGAGCCCGGCCCCCTCCACGGCGTTCTCGGCCGGAATTTCGATGTCCTGTCGCGGACGGGCCGCGAAGGTGCCATCCACGACCTTGGCGGAGGCGTGCAGCTGCCAGCCCGCCTGGGTCAGGCGCGGGCGGCTCAGGATCTGGATCTGGTTGCCGCTGCCGGAGAGCCGGACGGCGACCTCGCGGAGGGCCTCCTCGGCGAAGACCATCGGAGACTGGATCTCGAACTCGGCCAGCACCACGTCGTCGCTGCGCATGGCTTCGCGGGCGACGCCCAGCGCCATCTCGATGAAGGCCGCACCCGGCAGGATCGCCTGGCCGTCGATACGGTGATCGTCGAGGTCGGGCACCGTGGCGATGTCCACATGGCCGAGCCATTCGAGCCCGTCCGGCGACAGCCGCGAACCGTAGAGCGGGTGATAGGCACGGGCGGTCGCCGCGCCGACGCCCTCCGACGTCTCGGACAGGCGGAAAGGACGACGCTGCCAGGGATACGAGGGCAGGGCGACGTCGCCCATCGGATTCTCGCCGAAGACCACCGCCTCGTCGACGGCGGCACCGTGGACGAGGGCCGAGGCGAGGGCGCGGGCGAACGGGTCGGCACCGACGGGCTTGTTGGTGAGGACGCCCACCGTGGCGTTCTCGATGCCGAGGGGCTCGATGCAATCGCCGATATGCGGCAGCAGGGTCGCCCGCGGACCCACCTCGACGAAGATCCGGGCGCCCTTGCGGGTCGCTTCCTGGACCGCATCGGAGAAGCGCACCGGCTCGCGGATGTTGCGCCACCAATAGCCGGCGTCGAACTCCCCGCCCGGCAGCACGGTGCCGGTCACGGTGGACACCATGGCGATGGCGCCGGGATGGGGCTTGAGCCCGGCGAGATCGCGCAGCAGCGGCTTCTCGGTTGGGTTCATCAGCCGACCGTGGAAGGGGTAGGCGAGGTCGAGCTTGCGGCCGCGGCGGCGCTTGCGCGCCAGCGCCTTCATCGCCGCATCGATATCGGCGACGGGGCCCGCCACGGTGACGGCCTTCGGGCTGTTGTAGGCGGCGATGTCGAGGCTCGGATAATCCTTGAGGAAGATCTCGATCTCCTCGACCGGCGCCAGCAGCACCGCCATGGTGCCGAGGCCCCGCGTCGTCTCCTGGTGCTGGCTGCGGTAGAAGATGACCTTCACCGCCTGTTCCAGGCTCAGGATGCCGGCCCCCTCGGCGGCCGCGATCTCTCCGACGCTGTGGCCGAGGACGAAGGAGGGGACGAGGCCGGCGGCCTTCAGGGCCGTGGTCGAGGCGCTGGAGATCGCGAAGATCAGCGGCTGCGAGACCCGGGTGAGGACCATGCGCTCGGCGAGATCCTCGGCGAACAGGGCTTCCTTCAGCGACCAGCCGGAGATCGCGGCGAACAGGACGTCGATCCGGTCGAAGGCCGATTGGAACGCGGCGCTGCGCTCATACGCCTCGCGGCCCATCCCGACCCATTGGCTGCCATTGCCGGAATAGACGAAGGCGACCTCCGCATTGCGGTCGACGGCAGTGCCGACCCGGGCAATGTCGGTCTCCTCGGCATCGGCGACCGCGCGCAAGGTCGCGGGCAGGTCGGCATCGAGGGGCATGGCGAGCCGGGTGGACAGTCGCTCGCGCCGATGAGCGGCGGCGGCGGCGATGCGCACGGTCTGGGCCTCATCGGCCTGCTCGAACCGCTCGGCGTAATCGAGGGCGAGTTCGTTGAGGGCAGCGCGGCTCTGGGCCGAGAGGAGCAGCAGTTCGGGAGCACGCCCGGCATCGCTCGCGGCGAGGGCCGGCATTCCGTCGGTGAGGACGATATGGGCGTTGGTGCCGCCAAAACCGAACGAGTTGACGCCGGCGAAACGCTCGCCGCGACCACGCGCGAGCGCCAGCGGTGCGGTGACCACCGAGAGATTGAGCTTGCTGAAGGGGATATCGGGATTGAGCACTTCCGCATGCAGCGAGGGCGGCAGCAGATCGTGCTCCAGGGCGAGACTCGCCTTAAGCAGGCCGGCGAGGCCCGAGACCGGCTCGGTATGGCCGATATTGCTCTTGATCGAGCCGATCGGCAGGGGCTCCTTGCGGGGCCGTCCGATCTTGCCGCCGATGGCGCTGGCCTCGATCGGATCCCCCACAGCCGTGCCGGTGCCGTGCGCCTCCACGAAGGCCACCGCGTCGAAATCGATCTCGGCCTCGCGATAGACCTGTTCGAGCAGGGCGCCCTGCGCGTAGCCGGAGGGCAGGGAGATGCCGGTGGTCCGGCCGTCGGAATTCACGCCGCTCGCCGCGATGACGCCGCGTACGGTATCGCCGTCGCGGGCCGCTTGACGCGCCGATTTCAGTACGAGAACGACACCGCCCTCGGACCGGACATAGCCGTCGGCATTGGCCGAGAAGGCCTGGCAAAGCCCGGTGCGCGACAGCATCTGCGCGTTGGAGAAGCAGATGAAATTGAACGGGCTCGCGAGCAGGTTCACGCCCGCCACCACCGCGGTATCGATCCGGCCGCTGTCGATCGCCGCGACGGCGGCATCGAGCGCCACGAGAGAGGACGAGCAGGCGGTATCGACGGTGAAGCTCGGCCCCTTCAGGTCGTAGATGTAGGAGATCCGGTTGGACAGGATCGAGAGCGTGTTGCCGGTCGCGGCATAGGCATCGCCCGAGGACGTATCAAGGACGCGCAGGTTGCCGTAATCGAGGGACGAAGCGCCCACGAACACGCCAATCTGCGACCCGGCCACGGCGGAGGGACGCAGGCCCGCATCCTCCAGGGCCTCCCAGGTCAGTTCGAGGAGAAGCCGCTGCTGCGGGTCCATCTGCTCGGCCTCGCGTGGCGAGATGCCGAACACGCCGGGATCGAACGACCAGATGTCGTCGAGAACGCCCGCCGACCAAGTGTAACTCTTGCCACGCTCCTGAGCGCGCGGGTGACCGAACCGTTCCAGCGACCAGCGATCTTCAGGGATGCGACCAACGGCGCACCGTCCCTCGCTCAGAAGCTGCCAGAGGCCATCGACGCTGGCAGCGCCGGGTAACCGGCACGAACGGCCGACGATCGCTATGTCTGTACGCTTGATCACGTTCGATTCGCACACGCTCTTGATCGAGGAACCACCGTCCTGCAGCGAACGGGCGACCCTAAGATGCATAGTATGCAGCCGGAACCGTGTCCAACCCGTGGCAGCTTTGCTGCAGCACGAAGACGGGCCGAGTTTCTCACCAATGGCAGTCCCGGATGCCGTCGCAATTCACAGCTGGCAAGCCAACACATACCCTGACCACCCAATATCACTGCTTTTATTCATACACATCCAAGAATGATCTCAGAAATATTTTGTTCGATACAAATTTTTCACCAAAAGACCAGATATATCCCGCCATCAGTTAACGCGTTTTATTCGAAAACAAAATTTCTGATTGATTTGTCTGCCATACTAAAGTCTACTCACATCACAATTTGTTAATATACTTATAATAACCCATTATTATCTACAAAAATACATGGTATTTGACAATAATATTTGTAAATCGCATTGATCTATGCCCAAGAATAATTTTTATACTCTGTTTTCGAACCTTCAAGCCATCAGGCCCGGCTTCATCTTCCCACCGAGCCCGCCGCTTTTTGGCACTGCGTCGCTGCAGCGCAACATGGACGCCAGGACTAACAAGGGTTTGAGCGAACGGAACGCACGCTTTCCGACGAAAAGCCCTTGACGCCCGTTCAAGCCGAAAGCTATACGCCGCTCCTCGCTGCAGCGGAAACGCTTCAGCCGGGGCGCGTAGCTCAGCGGGAGAGCACTACCTTGACATGGTAGGGGTCACAGGTTCGATCCCTGTCGCGCCCACCATTCTCCTTTCGGTAGAATGGATGAGAGAACAAAGGCTCCGGAAACGGAGCCTTTTCTCGTTGTGGCAGACCCTCGGCTTTCGTGCACGGCTTGCTTGTTCAAGAGAGCCCCCTCGCCCAACGCCCCCTTACCGGCGAATGGTCGCAGCCGTCTGCACGCCACCGTCACGCTTGCGTGAGCCACCGGCCCGGTCACAGAACCGCCTCAGACAGATCGTGTAAGACGAGCGCGTTCATTCGGCAGCGGGCATCTCGGCCAGCGGTCCCGAATGCCGGAGATGATGATGAGCCGAAACTTGGCATTCTCGAATGCGGTCGGACGGTTCGGTCTCGGATGCGGCGCCATCGATCTACCGGCCGTCGACGATCCGCGGGGCTACGTTCGAGCACAACTCGACCTGCCGCTGACGGCGTTCGAGGCCAAACTGATGTCCAGCAGCGACCAGCTGCAGGCATTGATGCAACGCCGTCAGATCGCGCGGCAGCGTCGCGAGGCGATGGCGGATGCCGGATCCGGCGGCGCCAAGGTGAAGCAGGGCGGCGCGATGGAGGATGGCGCCATGGCCATGGCGCCCCGCGCTGAACCGTCGATGAGCGGCGGCATGATGGAGAACGAGGGCGAGAGCCAGGTGACGCTGGGTCCGGTCACGAAGAATCCCGACGAACTGATCGCCTGGCTGAGGCTGGCCGCGACGACGAAAGCCCCCTTGCAGGAGCGGCTATTTCTGCATTGGAGCAACCACTTCACGGTATCGACCGGCAAAGGCAAGGGGAGCCTCACCGCCGGGGCATTCCAGCGCGAAGCGATCCGGCCGTTCATTCTTGGCCGCTTCCACGACATGGCCAAAGCGGCGATCCTGCACCCCTCGATGCTCTACTACCTGGACAACACGGCCTCGACGGGCCCCGAGTCCAGGGTCGGCCGCATCAAGAAATCCGGCCTCAACGAGAATCTCGGGCGCGAAGTCCTCGAACTTCACACCCTCGGCGTCGATGGCGGCTACCGTCAGGCCGACGTCACGGCGCTGGCCTCCGTCCTCACGGGCTGGACCGTCGATCTCAAGCCGCATTCCGACACCTTCGGCAAAGTGGTGTTCCGCGAACGCCAGCATCAGCCGGGGCCCAAGACCATCCTCGGCAAGCGCTATGCCGAGGCGGGAGCCGATGAGTTCCTCGCCGTCCTGACCGACCTCGCCCGTCACCCATCCACGGCACGTTACGTGACACGGCGGATGGCACGCGCCTTCGTCTCGGAAAAGGCGTCGGACTCGCTGCAGAAGAGCCTCGCCAAGGCTTTCAAGGACAGTGACGGCGACCTGAAGGCTGTGACCGCCGCTCTGGTCCAGAGCGACGAGGCCTGGACCGCCGACCCCGTGAAGCTGCGCCCCCCGATGGAGTTCCTCGCAGCGACCGGCCGTATTCTGGGGCAGGCTCCGGTCAAGCCCTCGCCGAACGCCTCTCTCTTGGCGATGGGCCAGCCGTTTCTAGCCGCCCCGTCGCCGAAGGGGTGGGCCGAGGAGGACGATGCCTGGGTGACCTCGGACGGAATCAAGAGCCGGATCGACTGGGCCCAGCAATGCGCGACGCTCAACGGGGATCACGTCGACATCCGCAAGCTCGTGGACGACCGGATCGGCAGTTATTTTTCGGACGAGACGCGGCGCGTGATCCGGCAGGGGGAAAGCCCCGAACAGGCCTTGGCCCTGCTGTTGCTCAGCCCGGAATTCCAGCGGCGCTAGCCGGTCGAGAGGCGATGACCCCATGAACCCTCAGGAACACGCCCACCTGCCGACGCGCCGCAACCTGCTGCTCGGTGCCGGCGCCCTCTTCGCATGGCCCTATGTGCCCAAGGTCTGGGCCGCCTCCGGCCGCGACCCGCGCTTTCTCGTCGTGGTTTTGCGCGGCGGCCTCGACGGCCTCTCGGCGGTGATGCCGGTGGGCGATCCGCAATTCGCCGCGATCCGCTCCGACTTCAAGCTATCCCCGACGCATACGCCGTTCCGGCTCGACCCGCTGTTCTCGCTCAACCCGGCGATGCCGAACCTGGCGGACCTCTATGCCAAGCGCGAGGCCACGCTGTTCCACGCCGTCGCCACTCCCTACCGCGCCCGCTCGCATTTCGACGCGCAGCAGGTTCTCGAGAACGGGATGGCGAGCGCCAGTTCCAGGATCGATACCGGCTGGCTCAATCGGGCGCTCTCCCTCATCCCCAAGGCCAAGGGCATCGAGTTGCGGCCGGCCAAGGCCCTGTCCGTCAGCGCGACGACGCCCCTGATCCTGCGTGGTCCGGCGCAGGTGGAGACATGGCAGCCGCAGACGTTGCCCTACGCGGCGGCCGATACGCTGATGCGCCTCCAGGCGCTCTACGACGACAAGGACCAGGCCCTGGCCAATGCCCTGCGCGAGGGCGTGCAGGTCGATGATTTCATCGCCTCCGATCCGAGCATGGCGGCGATGGGCAAACAGCCGTTGAGGGGCCCCAACAGCTTCGCCTCGGCCGCCCGCTCCGCGGCTTCGCTCATGGCCCCGGTGACCGGTCCCCGCATCGCCGTGATGAATTTCGACGGCTGGGACACCCACTCGTCCCAGGGCCCCTATGAGGGACGTCTCGCCAAGAACCTGGCCTCCCTCGATGCCGGTATGGCGGCGATCAAGGAGGGACTCGGCGCCTCCTGGGCACAGACCTCCGTTCTGATCGTCACGGAATTCGGCCGCACCGTGCATGTGAACGGCTCCTCCGGCACGGATCACGGCACGGCAACGGTGGCCTTCCTCGTCGGAGGAGCTGTGGCCGGGGGACGGGTGATTGCCGACTGGCCGAGCCTCAAGGAGAGCGCTCTGTTCGAAGGCCGCGACCTCGCGCCGACGCTGGATCTGCGCGCCGTGATGAAGGGGCTGCTGATCGACCAGTTCGGCTTCGAGGAGAAGGTCCTCTCCGAGAAGGTTTTCCCCGGCAGCGAAAAGGCGCCCGGCATGAGGGACCTGATCCGGGCCTGACGCGATCACGGAGACCGCGTCGGTTCCATGTCAGAAGGGCGATGGTTTCCGCCTGCGCGAAGGAATACCGACGCCGCCTGACGCGTCGATCGTCTGCGGCTGGTCCAGGGAGGCTGCGACCGGCTGCGGCGCCGCGACCTGGACGCGCGGTGGCGCCACCTTGCCGACGCGCTCGATCCTGACGCCGGCATAGTTGCCGCGCCTCCAGGCGAGTTTCACCATGCAGACGAAGTCCCGGCCAATGATGCGGAGCAGGAACGAGTCGGGCAACGCGTGGTAGTCCGGGATACCGAGCTTGGCGCCGGATTTCGAGACGTCCTTTACGGTGCACGGGATCTCTTGGCCATCGGGAAGCCGGATGTTGGCAATCCAGTTGGTCGAGTTCCGGTCCTCGCGCCGTGATACCGGCTCTGGTGCCTCATCAGTTTCTTTGTCCGACCGCACGTAAGATGCTCCGGTGCTTCACCGTTTCTCACACCGGCATAAGCCGAGAACGTTTACGGACCATGCTTGCTCAGGGTTTCTTCACGGGGACTCAGCAGCCGCCCCACGCAGGCCAGTCATCGGCCACCCACCCGTGCCGACCGCATCAGTGTCCTATTCCGAATACGAACGCCCTGTCCCGGGCCGATGAAACGGTTCATCGCCCCCTCGAGGGCGCGAGAACCGGGGGCAACCGCACCGAGAGACGGACCCGTCGGACACGAGCGGCCATAATCCAACCGCAGCAGCGTGTTTTCGAGTTCTCGACTTCACGCTTTTCTTATAAAGGAGGCGAGTGTCGGGCCGCCGTTCCCAAACGGTATCGCAGACTACCATTCGAACTAAACTTGACAATCGAACGCGACGGCGGGGGCGGCAGTGGCTAAGGGGCGGGAATCGGCCGAGATCATTTCGGCATTGGCAAGTTGCCGAACGGCGTTCATTGGCGTCGCGGTGATGAGCGGGCTGGTGAACATCCTGTATCTGACCGGTTCATTCTTCATGCTAGAAGTCTACGACCGCGTCATTCCGAGCCGAAGCGTGCCGACACTGGTCGGCCTCGTCATCCTCGCCCTTGTCCTCTACGGATTTCAGGGCGTCCTTGAGACGATCCGCTCACGTATCCTCGCGCGCGTCGGCGCGTCGCTGGACGAGGCCCTCTCTGCGCGGGTGTTCGACATCGTCGTGCGGGCTCCCCTGAAGGGCGCCACTCCGGGCGACGGGCTGCTGCCCCTGCGCGACCTCGACCAGTTGCGCGCCTTCCTCGGCGGCACGGGTCCCTCGGCCTTCTTCGATCTGCCGTGGATGCCGATCTATGTCTTCATCTGCTTCCTGTTCCACCCCCTCATCGGGATCGCGGCCCTCGTGGGCGCGGCGGTCCTGGCGGTCCTGGCGCTAACCACGGATCGGTCGACCCGCGCCCCGACCCAGACCGCGACCGCCCACGGCATGCGTCGCAACGGCCTGGCGGAAGCCGGGCGCCGCAACGCCGAGGTGCTGGCCGCCATGGGGATGCAGGGGCGCTTCGCCGATCGCTGGGGTGGTGCCAACCGCGATTACATGCAGTCCCAGATGACCGTCTCGGACGTCGCGGGCGGGTTCGGCGCAGGCTCGAAAGTGTTCCGCATGGCGCTGCAATCGGGCGTGCTCGCTCTCGGCGCCTGGCTCGTCATCAACAACCTCGCCTCGGCCGGCGTCATCATCGCCTCGTCGATCCTCGTCGCCCGGGCGCTGGCTCCGGCGGAACTCGCCATCGCCAACTGGAAGGGATTCGTTCAGGCGCGCCAGAGCTGGGCACGGCTCTCGGAGCTGTTCGCCCGCCTGCCCGCCGTCGAACAGCCCCATGCTCTGCCCGCTCCCTCGCAGAGCCTCGTCGCCGAGAACGTCACCCTCGCACCGCCGGGAACCCAGCGCATCGTCGTGCAGGATGTCAGCCTGTCCCTGCAGCGGGGGCAGGGGCTCGGAATCATCGGACCGAGCGCCTCGGGCAAGTCGAGCCTCGTCCGCGCCATCGTCGGCGTCTGGCCGCCCGTGCGCGGCAAGGTCAGGATCGACGGCGCGGCCATCGACCAATGGTCGAGCGCCGATCTCGGGCCGCATATCGGCTTCCTGCCGCAGGAGGTGGAGCTGTTTGCCGGCACCATCGCCGAGAACATCGCCCGGTTCGATCCCAATGCCCAGTCCGGCGCGGTCATCGCGGCCGCCAAGGCAGCGGGCATCCACGAGATGATCCTGCGCCTGGCGGAAGGCTACGACACCCGGATCGGAGAGGGCGGGGCGGGCTTGTCGGCGGGTCAACGCCAGCGGGTCGGACTGGCAAGGGCGCTCTATGGCGACCCCTTCCTCGTGGTGCTCGACGAACCGAACTCGAATCTGGACGGGGAGGGCGAGAACGCCCTGACCCAGGCCATCGTCGGGGTGCGGCAGCGCGGCGGCATCTGCATCGTCGTGGCGCACCGCCCCAGCGCTCTGGCGGCCGTCGACATGATCCTGATGATGGCCGACGGGCGTGCCCAGGCCTTCGGCCCCAAGGACGAGGTGCTCAAGCGCGTCCTCCGGTCGACGCCGGCTCCCGCCGCCGAGCCCGTCGCCGCACAACGAACCGGCGCGAACGTCGCCACCCTGCAGGAGAGCGCGTGATGGCCATCGCACTGTCGCCCACCGGACTCCCCGCGGCTCAAATCCGCCCCACCGCCAACGGGTCGATCCGCCGTCATCTCGCCGCGGCGATCGGAGTCGGCGCCGTCCTCGTCATCGGGGTTGGCGGCTGGGCCACCTTCACGATGATTTCGGGGGCCGTGATCGCGCCGGGCCAGCTCATGGTCGAATCGGACGTAAAGAAGGTCCAGCACCCCACCGGCGGAGTCGTCGGCGAGTTGCGGGTGAAGGAAGGCGCGCGGGTGAAAGCCGGCGACATCCTGATTCGCCTGGACGAGACCCAGACCCGCGCCAATCTCGACATCATCCTGAAGGCGCTCGATGAGTTCGCGGCCCGTCGGGCGCGTGACGAGGCCGAGCGCGACGGCGCGTCCGAGATCACGTTCCCGCCGGATCTCCTGGCCCGCAAGGCACAGGATCCGTCCGTCGCCCATCTGGTCGAGAGCGAAACCCGCCTGTTCCAAGCCCGCGTCGCCGGCCGCGAGGGCCAGAAGGCGCAGCTGCGCGAGCGCGTCTCCCAGCTCGGCGAGGAGATCAAGGGTCTCACCGAACAGGCCGCCGCCAAGGAGCGGGAAACGGCCCTGATCGGAACCGAGCTGAAGGGCGTGCGCGAGCTCTACGGCAAGAACCTGGTGCCGCTCTCGCGCGTCACTGCCCTGGAACGGGACGGCGCCCGGCTGCAGGGCGAGCGCGGGCAGCTCATTGCCTCCACCGCATCGGCCAAGGGCAAGATCACCGAGATCGAGCTGCAGATCTTCCAGATCGACCAGGACATGCGCACCGAGACCGGCAAGGAGCTCGCTGAGATCCGTGGCCGCTGGTCGGAGTATGTGGAGAAGCGCATCGCCGCCGAGGATCAGCTCAAGCGGATCGACATGCGCTCGCCCCAGAACGGTACGGTCCACCAGTTGACGGTGCATACGATCGGCGGCCTGGTGGTTCCCAGCGAGCCGGCGATGCTCATCGTGCCCGATGCGGACAAGCTGATCGTCGAGGTCAGGATCCAGCCGCAGGACATCGACAACGTGCGTGTGGATCAGCGCGCCGTCCTGCGCTTCCCGGCCTTCAACCAGCGGGTGACGCCCGAGATCGACGGGATCGTGAGCCGGGTTTCGGCGGACGTGTCCCAGGATCCCAAGAGCGGCATGACCTACTACACCGCGCGCATCCGCATGACGGAGGATCAGGTGGAGCGCCTCGGCAAAGTCCAGCTCGTGCCCGGCATGCCCGTGGAGGCGTACATGCAGCTCGGGGACCGCTCGGTCCTCTCCTACCTGACGAAGCCCCTGACGGACCAGATCGCCAAGGCCTGGCGCGAACGCTGAGGGCTTCGAACGGCGGACGACAAGGCCCCGGCCATGCGCCGGGGCGGGAGTTTGAAGAATCCGCATCCCTGGCAGGTCGGTTGCACCTTGCCTTCAGGCGCTCAAGCCTGATATGGCAACCGCCTTTCCGCGATGCGTGAACTGCCATCGCCGAGGACGCCTTTCCAAGGTGCCTCGTCCCCGAGACCCTATGGACAGGCGGCGGGCTCAAACCCGGCCGACGTGAGACCGATGAAGATTCGCAACTCCCTCAAGTCCCTCCGTGGCCGTCACCGCGACAACCAGCTCGTGCGCCGCAAGGGCCGCGTCTACGTCATCAACAAGACGCAGAAGCGCTTCAAGGCCCGCCAGGGCTGAGATTGCGGGCTGCCCGGAACACGGGCAGCCGCGTCAAGCCTGCCTGTTGACGGCGGCATGAAGGGCGAGGAAGCTCGCTATCATGACGCTGTCCCGGCACCTCGGCATTCTGTTCAACGCTGCGCTCCTGAGCGCGGCGGTTTTTTCGTTTGGGGTGTCGTCAGCCGACGCCCTGCCGCCCCCGAGCCAGGGCGGGGAAAACGGCAAGGATGCACCCAAGAAGGTGCAGGCGCCGAGCCTCGAGGATCTCTATGCGAGGCTGAAGGCGTCCGAGGACGATGCCGAGGCCAAGGGCATCTCCCGCCTGATCGAGCAGCGCCTCGGCCGCTCCGGCAGCGCCACGGCGGATCTCCTCACCGAACGTGCCCGTCAGGCGATGTCGGGCCGCGACTATGCCCTCGCCGTCGAGCTGATGGACCGCGCCACCCATCTCGAACCGCAATGGGCGGAGGGATGGAACCGTCGGGCTACGGTGTTCTGGCTGCTCACCGACCAGACCAACGCCGTCGCCGATCTGCAGCGGACGCTGGTGCTGGAACCACGACATTACGAGGCCTGGGCCGCGCTGGGGCGGATCTACCTGTCCATGGATGACAAGCGTCGCGCGCTGGACGCCTTCCGCCGCGCCTCCGCCATCTATCCGCGCATGGAGAAGCTTCAGAGCGCCATCGATCGGCTGGCGCCGGAGATCGACGGGCGGGATCTCTAGCCGGACATGATAATTCTGCATTGGCTAGGACTGATCGCGGGCGCGATGCTCGGGTTGATCGTCAGCGTGCTCGCAGCCGGAGCCCTCGTGACCCTGATCGTCACTTTGCGGGTCAGCACCCGGTTCCCACCGCAAGGGCCTTTCATCGAGGTGGACGGCGGACAGCTCGCCACCATTGAGGCGGGCCCGGAGACGTCGCCGAAGGGGACCGTCGTGCTCCTGCACGGAGCCTCCGCCAACGCGGCCGACCCGATGGAAGGCGTCGGCCGCAGGCTCGCCGAGAACGGCTTTCGCGTCATCGCCTTCGACAGGCCCGGATACGGCTGGAGCGACCGCCTCGGCGGCCGTGATGGGGCGAGCCCGGCGGCGCAGGGCCACGTGATCGCGCAGGCGATCGCGCGGATGGGGACCGGCCCCGTGATCCTGCTCGGCCATTCCTGGTCCGGCGCCCTGGCCAGTGCCATCGCCCTCGACCATCCGGAGGTGGTCTCGGGCTTGGTGCTGGTGGCGCCGGTGGCGATGCCGTTTCCCGCCATGGCGCCTCTGCCATGGTACTACCGTGTCGCGCTGAAGCCCCCGGTCGCATGGCTGCTCAGCCGCACCGTCGCGACGCCGATCGGCCTCTACTATCTGGAACGCGCGGGCCGTGCGGCCTTCCGGCCGCAGGAAATCCCCGGGGACTATCTCGAGCGGAGCCGCTCAGCCCTGGTGCTGCGCCCTTCGACGATGCTTGCGAATCTCGAAGACCTGATCGGCCTGCCCGCCGCCCTGGCGGCTCAGGCTCTGCGCTACGGGACGATCGCCACGCCGACGGTGATCGTCTCCGGCGATGCGGATGCCGCCGTTCCGGCAACGCGTCACGCGATCCCCCTCGCGAAAGCCATTCCCGGCGCCAGCCTCGTCCTCCTGCCCGGCATCGGCCACATGGTGCCCTACATGGCGACGGACGCGCTGGTGGATGCCGTCGAGGGCCTCGCCAGCCGGATCGACGCGACAGGACATGAGCCCGTCGCGCCCTGACGGTCGGTCAGGCTCTCGCGGCGTGATCGCGGGTGACGAAGGCGATCCGCACGAGGTTGGTGGCTCCCGGTGTCCCGAACGGCACGCCGGCCACCACGATGACGCGATCACCGATCTCGGCGAAGCGCTCGCGCACGGCGAATTTCGCCGCGCGGAAGGCCATGTCGTCCACATCGCTGGCGTCGTTGGTGACGATCGGGTGCGTGCCCCAGCACATCGCCAGGCGCCGGGCGGTCTCGCGCTTCGGGGTCAGCGCGATGATCGTGGCGTTGGGCCGCGAGCGGGCGAGCCGCAGGGCCGTCGATCCCGAATGCGTCCAGGCCATGATGGCGGTGAGGCCGAGGGCGTCGACCATCTGATGGGCGGCCGCCGCGATGGCGTCCGATGCGGTGGCGTCGGGCTCCGAACGCTGCGCCGTGAGGATCGTCCAGTACAGGGCGTCGCGCTCCACCTGCTCGGCGATGCGGCTCATCATCGAGATCGCCTCGATCGGGAAGGCGCCGGACGCGCTCTCGGCCGACAGCATCACCGCATCGGCGCCCTCGTAGACGGCGGTCGCCACGTCCGAGACCTCGGCGCGCGTCGGGACCGGTGCGGTGATCATCGATTCGAGCATCTGCGTCGCGACGACGACGGGCTTGCCGAGACGCCGGGCACCACGGGTGATCCGCTTCTGCACGCCGGGCACCTGCTCCAGCGGCATCTCCACGCCGAGATCGCCACGCGCGACCATGATCCCGTCGGAGATCTCGATGATCTCGTCGAGGCGGGTGAGGGCCTGCGGCTTCTCGATCTTGGCCATGACCAGGGCGCGGCCGGCGGCGACTTTCTTCACCTCGGCCACGTCCTCGGGGCGCTGGACGAAGGAGACCGCGATCCAGTCCGCCCCGGCATTCAATCCGGCTTCGAGATCGCCGCGATCCTTCTCGGTCATCGCCGCCACCGGGATCACGGTGTCGGGTAGGGACACGCCCTTGCGGTTGGAAATCCTGCCGCCGATGACGACCTCGGTCACCGCGCGTCCTTCGGAGACATCGGTCACGACGAGGCGCAGCTTTCCGTCATCGATGATGACGACGTGGCCGGGCTCCAGCGCGGAGAGAATCTCGGGATGCGGCAGGTAGACACGATGGCTGTCGCCCGGCGTCGGATCCGAATCGAGGACGAAGGAGGCGCCGTTCTCGAGGATGGCGCTGCCCTCGGCAAAGGCGGCGACCCGCAATTTCGGCCCCTGGAGATCCACCAGGACCGCGATGGGCCGGCGCAACTCACGCTCGATGGTGCGGATCACCTCGATCTTCTCGGGCAATTTCTCGCGCGGAAGGTGGCTCATGTTGAGCCGGAACACGTCCGCACCGGCGCGGAACAGCTTCTCGATCATCTCCGGCGTGTCGGAAGCCGGACCGAGGGTGGCAATGATCTTCGTGCGGCGCGAGCGTTTCACTCCGGTCTCCAGTTTTTCCGAGGATACCCGTCGGATTCGAACGGCCGATTGTGGGTAGGGGGCCAGAAGCACTGCGACGGCATACACGTCAAGCTGCTGAGACTTGTTCTCTCAGGCCCAACCGAGGGGGTGGTTGCCGCCTATGAAGCCAATGTGAGTGAAGGGCACGGTCGCCAGCTTCGCAAGCTGGGAGACGATACCCAGGAATCATGAGCTCCACACTCGAATCTTGCCAACGCAAAATCACCTGCTGCGCGAAGGTGTTCGGGGTTACAGAATTGTCCGGCATGCTGTACCTCGCATGTGCGAGGCCGGTCGCCCGATCGGGTTTGGGTCGAGATTTGACAGGAGTGAGTTCGATGAACGAGCAGCATACCCCTCCTCGTTCGGAAAAAGCCCAAATGAAGCGCCAGGCCCGCATAAAGGTGCGCAAGGACTCTCACATTGAGACTCGGAAGGCGGAACGGAAACAGAAGCGTATTGCTAGCCGCACATCAGATGCAGGAAAATCCTGAATTTCCTCGGCTAAACCTTCGGTTAAGAACAGGATTAGTGATCAGTGCTATTTGGCGCCCCTTCCACACTTATTAGCCGCGCACGAGATGCAGTAAGGATCTGCCGCGAAGAGGCGGCAGCCAATCGCTGGGAACAAGTAATAGCGATTACTGACAATTCCGAACTGATCACACAACAACCGCAGCTGCTTCTTCAACGCTTGCAGGCTGCTTTCATCCTTGCCGACGACGATATTATCGGCTGCATGTTAAAAGATCTTCCCAACTCAGCGCTTCCGCAAGCGGTAAAGTTTGCGACTGCGAGGCAACTTGCTGTTAACAAGCGCGCACATCTGGCGGCCCGCCTGCTCATGGACACGCCATCCCTTCACGATACGACACGTTTCCTCAAGTCGACTGGCCTCGTTTTTAAGCACCTGCGTGACGCCACGCTCAAACGCGAGCTTCTTGATCTGGTTGCGAAGGTGAGTGGAGGCGGGTCGTCGATAAAACCAACGGTATCCGAACTGACTTTCGCTCCTCAGCCCGTTCAGGAAGTTTTCGGCAGCGTCAAGCTCGTTGCTTCATCCAACACTGATGCGCATCACCTCAAGGGCTTGAAACGCGAAGTTGCAGTATTCATTCGACTCATTGCACGCCCCCTGAAACCCACAGTTTCCGAGTACAAGAACGTTTTTACCCATCCATCCGGGCAAATTTGGACCGAGAATAAAGCGATCGTCGTCTCGAAGGGGTTCCCCCTCGATGTCACCGACAGGACCCAGACGGAGAACATACCGCTCGCGCTTGGTCTCAATCGTGGAAGCCGCGGAATATATCATTGGCTCATTGATTATCTTCCGAGACTAGCATGGCTCAAAAGCAGTGGTTTGATCGAAAATGAGGGGTGCAAGATCCTTCTTAACGCTGCGCGGTCCGGCTTCGAGCAAGATACTCTTGAGATGCTCGATATTGGAAATGCAGTTCAAAAGCTAGACAGATCGGTCTTCGTCGAACGCCTGTTGGTCGCGCGGGTCGGTTTCCGTGGCATGTCAGGATGGCGCCATCTAGATAGCATCTACGAAGAACTTGGTGAACGCGCGAGCACCTTGGCCGCAAGCAACAACGCTGAACTACCAGATCGTGTCTACGTGACACGACGAGACGCCGCCCGGCGTGTGATGAAGAATGAAGCCGATGTGGAAGCCGTAGCAAGAAAGCTCGGATTCACAGTGATGGAGTTCTCCAAGATCCCTCTCTGGCACCAATTCGCTATCGCCCGGCATGCCTCGGTCATCATGTCCCCTCACGGCGCTGGACTATCTCACATCATTGTCGCGAAACCCGGCCTTCAAGTGATCGAAATCCTTCCAATCATGGATGGGACGTACCAACTGCGTTTCAATTACGCTCGACTTTCGATCGTCAAGGGCCATCGATATTCTGCGTGGCTCGAACCCCAACATCCTGGCTTCGATGCATGGACAGTCGATATGCCGGCCTTCACGACGTTCCTCAAGAAGACTCTCAAGGCCCCGCAGGCTGGCTCGGGTCGGTGAGCTGGATCGTCCAGCTCTTCTGCTCGCCGGTATCGACCTCGTAGAAGCCGTTGCGGTCGTAGCCTCGCGCGAGACAATCCTCGACGCCGCGAATCGTGAATTCGGTGTCGCGGGTGCACATCAGCGAGCGGCCGTTCCACTCGCCGCCGCGGGTATAGTCGACCGCGTAGACATAATAGAACCGCGCCGCCAGGGCGCCGCGCAACAGGGTTTCGCAGCCTTTGGGCGCCACGTCCCACCACCCTTCCGTCACCCAGCCCTGCGTATCGCGATATCCCAGCGAGATGCCGACCTTGCTTGCGGTCTGGTTGCACATCCGCAGATCGGCGTGGGCGGGCGAGGCGGTGAGAAAGAGGGCGACCAGCGGGGAGGCGAGCCAGAGAACCTTCCCCCTCCCCGCGCGCAGCGGGGAGGGGGCCGTACGGTGACGGATCACGCCGTTAACCGACGAGGATGATGCGGCAATCGTTGACATTGGTGCGCGTGGGACCCGGCTGGACGAGATCGCCGATCGTGGCGAAGAACTTCGTCGAATCATTGTCCGCGAGCATCGCAGCGGGATCGAGGCCGGCGGCACGGGCACGCGCCAGCGTCGTCGGATCGACGAGACCGCCGGCCGGATCGGTGGCCTCGCCGCGTCCGCCATCGGTGCCGTCGGTATCGGCGGCGATGCCGAGGATGCCGGATTCGCCGTCGAGACCGATGGCGAGAGCGAGGGCGTATTCCTGGTTCGGACCGCCATGGCCCTCGCCGACGATGGTGACGGTGAGCTCGCCGCCCGAGATGATCGCCACCTTGCGGCCGGCCGCCTTCATCTCCTTGGCGAGAGCGGCGTGTTCCGCGGCCACCTCGCGGGCCTCGCCCTCCACGTCGGGGCCGAGCATCACGACCTCGTAGCCGGCGCGCTTGGCCGCTTCGGACGCCGCGTTCAGGGCGTCGATCGGACGGGCGATGATGCGGTACTCGGCGCGGGCGAAGGAGGGGTCGCCCGCCTTCGGGGTCTCGTTGGCCGGATCGTTGAGGAGCGCCTTGGCGGCCTCCGGCAGGGGAATGTTGCGGCGCTCGCAGATCTCGCGCGCGTCGGCGAGCGTCGAGGGATCGGGCACAGTGGGGCCGGACGCGATCACCGCCGGATCGTCGTGCGGCACGTCAGAGATGGCCAGCGTCAGGATCGAGCGGGCGTTGCGGGCCATCATGGCGAGACGTCCGCCCTTGATCCGGGAGAGGTGCTTGCGCACCGCATTGATCTCGTTGATCGGCGCGCCCGAGCGCAGCAGCGCCTTGGTGACCGCCTGTTTCTCGGTGAGGGTGAGGTCGCCGGCGGGCGCGATCCAGTTGGCCGAGCCGCCGCCCGACAGAAGCACCAGCACGTCGTCCTCCGGACCGGCATCGGCCGCGATCTTCAGGGCGTCGATGGTGGCGTCGATGCCGGCCTGGTCTGGCACCGGGTGCCCGGCCTCGACCATGCGGATCATCGGGGCATCCTCGCCGTAGCCGTGGCGGGCCACCGCCAGGCCGACGATGCGGCTCTCATCGACACCGTGCTGCTCCCGGTAGAACCGGCTCGCCACGGCGGCCATGCTGCCGCCGGCCTTGCCGGCACCGAGGATAATCAGCCGTCCGGTTCCGGGGGCGGGCAGGTGTGGCACCAGACAGCGGGACGGATGCGCGGCGGCGATCGCCTCGTCGAGGAAACCGAGAAGAAGGCCGCGAGCGGCATCGTGGGACGAAGGAGAAGAATCGGGCGAGGCGTGTGAAGGCGCGGTCATGGCGTGTCCGTGTCTCATCAAGGTCCGATCGCGCGGGCCGGATTGCTTGTCCGCCGGATTATTGCCGTGGCGGCGCGATCGCCTATACGTGCTGTGCCCGAGCCCTGCCGCCTCGGCAAGCGTGCGATGACGCGACCGGCGGCGTGTTTCCTGCCTGCCCAGGGGGATTGTCTCCCCATCGGCCCCGAAGGACCGTGCCCGCCTCATGTTTCCGCCGCATCCCGTCGAGACGATCCCAGGCGATCCCGCCTCCGGACTCCTCCTCATCTGCGAGCACGCCTCGAATCACGTCCCGGAGGATCTGGCACAGCTCGGGGTGCCCGAGCGGGAATTCGCGCGGCACATCGCCTACGATATCGGCGCGGCCGAAGTGACGCGACGTCTGGCGGCGCATCTCGGCGCGCCGGCCATCCTCACGCGGTTCTCGCGCCTCGTCATCGATCCCAACCGGGGGCGCGAGGACCCGACCCTGGTCATGCGCCTGTCGGATGGCGCCGTGGTGCCGGGCAACGCCCGCATCGACGAGGCCGGCAAGGACGAGCGCATCCGCCGATTCTACGTGCCGTTCGACGAGGCGGTGAATGCGGCCGTCGCGCAGGCCACGGAGGCGGGCGCACCGCCCATCATCGTCACCATGCACAGCTTCACCGCGTCGTGGCGCGGCTACCTGCGGCCCTGGCACGTGGGCATCCTGTGGGACGGCGACGACCGGATGAGCGCGCCGCTCATCGCCGGCTTGCGCGCCGATCCCGCCGGGCTGACGGTGGGCGACAACGAACCCTATGGCGGCGGCCTGCCGGGCGATACGATCGACCGCCACGCCATCGCGCGCGGCCTGCCCAACGCCCTCGTGGAGATCCGGCAGGACCTCATCGCCCTGGAGCCGGGCCAGATCGAATGGGCTGCACGCTTCGCCAAGCTGCTTCGGCCGTTGATACCGATACGCGGCTGACCTTCGTCGGGAAGCGACAGGGACCACAAACGAAAGCGGCGGAGCTCACGCCCCGCCGCCTTCGTCATCGCCGTGGTGCCGGGTCTAGCGGGGGCCGCCCGAGGTGCGGCCGTACTGCCAGACCGGGAAGCTGTTCTGCTCGGCATTGCCTTCCCGAGCGGAGTCGCTGTCGCGCCGGGCGACGATCGAGCCCGTGGTCAGATCGTCGTCCACGACGGTCTGCCGACCCGCATAGCCGGGAGCCGCATGGGCCGAGATACCGGCAGGCGCCGTGTAGCTCTGGGCAAGAGCGGGAGAAGCAACGGCAGCCGCACTCAAAACGACGGCAGCGACGGCGGAAGCAAGACGGGTGTTCATGACTGAGTCCTATTAGGTTTCGCGGTCTCCGTCATAGGGCGGTGGGCCGTGAGTTCTTGTGTAGGCCTGATGTAGGACGACCACCGTCGCAATGTCGTGCGGTTTGGCACCCCCATGCACGAGGCGACTGGCCAGCACCTATGAGACGCCTCGCCCTGCACGGAATGCACGCAGCGTCGACCGGGACCGCCGTGGCCATCGACGGCAGGCGTTTGACGCGGGTGATGGCGCCGTTCTGCCGGCCCGAGGGCCACGATCGCCACCGGACGAAAACGGGACCGCAGATGAGCGATGGTGTAGTCTGCAGCGGACGCGGCGGTGCCTCACCGCCAGCCCCATGAAGAGGATCCCCCCCTATGTCCGAGATCGACCCCGCCACCCGGACCGAACTCGAAGCAGCGGTCTTCCGCCGCCTGGTGGCGCATCTGCAGAACCGCGGCGACGTGCAGAACATCGACCTCATGAACATGGCCGGCTTCTGCCGCAACTGCCTGTCGAACTGGATGAAGGACGCCGCCGACGAGCGCGGCCTCGGCCTCACCAAGGACGAGAGCCGCGAACGCGTCTACGGAATGCCCTATGAGGAGTGGAAGCGGCTGAACCAGGCCGAGGCCACGCCAGAGCAACAGGCGGCGTTCTCGAAAGCGCAAGCCGAGCCGCACTAAGCTTCCGGTAAGCGTGATCGCTTAACCAGCCTCCTCCGGCGCATCCGACCCGATGCGCGTCAGATCAGGAATTGAGACGCTCATGGCCGCTTCCGCCGCACCCGCCGTCGATGCCTCCTCGGTTGCCGCCGACCAGCTCAAGAGCTTCATCGAGCGCATCGAGCGCCTGGAGGAGGAGAAGGCCGGCCTCGCCGGCGACATCAAGGACGTCTATGCCGAGGCCAAGGGCACCGGCTTCGACGTGAAGGCCCTGCGCAAGATCATTTCCCTGCGCAAGAAGGACCATGCCGAGCGCCAGGAGGAAGAGGCGATCCTGGAGCTCTACATGCAGGCCCTCGGCATGGTGTAGGCCGACATCGCGACCTGCCGGCCCATGCGCTCGAGCATAGGGCAGGGCGATAGCGACGATGCCTCAGCCCCTCGAGACGCCCTCGCTCGCCGGTACGACGCAGCGCCGGCCCTGGCCATCGACGGGCACGGCAACGCCAGCAACCCCTCCGTCTCGGCCCCGAACACCGGGACCGTATCGGGCGGCCCTGCCCATCGCGACGCCCCGCGCGTGCAGGAATCGAAGGAGGTTGGGCGTGACGGGAAGCCGCTGCATTCCGACAAGGACGGCCACGCACACGGCCATAGCCACGACAAGAAATAGCAATCGGGCGGGAGGTGCGAGGCCGCCTTCCGCCGCTTCAACGCCGGGTCCGCGCCTCACGCAGGGTGGAACCCGGCTCGACGGCGCCGCCCTTCGAGACGGCGATGCGCTGCGACAGGTAGATGCCGTGATGGCCCGAACAGGCATAGGCGGCAAAGCAAGCGACCGCCATGGCGACACCATGCGTCGCCCCGAACAGCTCGATTCCCATCAGCGTGCAGGCGAGCGGCGTGTTGGCCGCTCCCGCGAAAACCGCCACGAAACCGAGAGCCGCCATCAGGTCGAGGGGCGCGCCCATCAGACCGCCAAGGGCATTGCCGAGGGCGGCGCCGATGAAGAACAGCGGTGTCACCTCGCCGCCCTTGAAGCCCGAGGCCAGGGTGACGACGGTGAAGAGGATCTTCCAGGTCCAGGACCAGGGATGGACCTCCGGGCCAAAGAAGCTCGCGATGCTCAAGCCTGCCGCGTCCGGCGCGGTGACGCCGAGGCCGAGATAGTCACGGGTGCCCAGCGCATAGACGAGGCCGATCACCGCCAAGCCGCCGAGGAAAGGGCGCAGGGGAGGGTAGGGAACCAGGCGCTTCAACCACCCGCCGAGGATGTGGTTGGCCTCGGCGAAGACGAGGGCCACGAGCCCGAAGGCGATGCCGGCGACGGCGACTTTCGCCAGCAGGATCGGATCGAGGGCGATGGGACCGGTCGCATCCGCCAGATAGGCAATGCGGAACAGCGAATGGTGGATGCCCCAGGCTTGGCAGGCCCAATCGCCGATGACGGCCGCGAGCAGGCAGGGGATCAGAGCGGCATATTCCACCCGACCGATGGCCAGGACTTCGAGGGCGAAGACGGCCCCGGCGATGGGCGTGCCGAACACCGCCCCGAACCCCGCCGCCACACCCGCCATCAGCACGATGCGCGTACCTGCCGGATCGAGCCTGGCCAGGCGCCCGATGGCGCTGGCGAGGCTGGCGCCGAGCTGCACCGCCGTGCCTTCACGGCCGGCGGAGCCGCCGAAGAGATGGGTCACCACGGTGCCGAGGAAGATCAGGGGCGCCATGCGCAGGGGAACGCCGCCGCCGGGCTCGTGGATCTGATCGACGACGAGGTTGTTGCCGCCCTCCACGCCGCGCCCGACACGGTGGTAGAGCAGGCCGATGGCAAAGCCGCCCGCCGGCAGCAGGAACAGCAGCCAGGGATGCGCGAAGCGGGCGTTCGTGGCGACGTCGAGGCACCAGAGAAAGGCCGCGCAGAGAGAGCCCACCACGGCCGCCATCGGCACGAGGATCACCGCCCAGCGGGCGAACGCGATCGCTGAGGCCACGCGGACCATCGTGGCGCGCTTCAGGTGGGCGATCCGGTTCTTGAGAGAGACAGGCATCGTTCCACCGTCTTGCTGCGTGGCAAAAGGGTAGGAATCATCAGCCCTTATGGCGGTTCGGCTTTGCGCCCGGCAGAATCCATTGCCGCAGCCTTCGTGTCGCGTGGCGGGCAACGCGTCAAGCCCGTGGCAAAAGCTCGTGTCCGACGATACCCAACCCATTGCCGCCGCCGTGGCGTCGGCCTCGACGCATGTCGAAGACCATCACATGAGTGAGGGTCAGCGCCCGGCAGCCACCGCGCGGGTGGACGAGCCGGTGAAGCGCGCGGCGGTGAGGTCGTCGCCGGGGCTGCGTCCCGAGAACCGGCTGCGCACGCCGCTCTCCGCCTGGGCGACGAAGCCGGCCGGCGCGGCATCGGCGCGGGCGCGGGCCGGGGCGACGTGAACGGGTGAGGCGCGGCTTGCCGGCGCGGTCTCCGCGGCGGCGACCTCGAACAGGGCGCGCAGCTGCGTGCGTGCATCGGCATCCGCGGCGACGGGCCGGGCGAAGCGGGTGGGCGTCGCGGTGACGGGCGGCGTCGCGGCCATTCCGGTGGGACCGAGGCTCGCCACCTGAATGGCGGGACGCGGCGGCGGCAGCGGCATGGTGAGGGCGGCGGCGACGGCGGCGAATTCCGATGGCCGGCGCGGCGGCAGCGGCACGTCGATCGAACTCGATTCCGCCTCGGCGGCGATCGCCGGCTTGGCAATGTCCGGGGTCTTGGATACGTCCTGGGTCAGGAGGCTCTGGGCATCGCGTCCGTCACGGCGCAGGAGAGCGCCCTTGAGGGCATCGGACGCGGCCGGCGCCGCATAGGCCAGGGCCTCGCGGGTGCCGGACTGGTCGTCCGGATCGGCGCTGGCCACGAGAACGGTGGGCTTTGCCCGGGCGCGGGCCGGAGCTTCCGGCTGAGCCGCGGGCGCCTTCGCGCCGCCGCCGAAGAGACTGGCGAAGAAGCCCTTGATGCTCGGGCCGTCATCCTCGTCCATCATCGCGACCTGGGTCACGCCGAGCACGGTGCCGCCACGGGCGAGCACCTCCGCGCGGGCGAGCTCGTAGCCAGGCAAGGGGCGGTTGTCGGCGGGCAGATGCACGGTCTTGCCGTCGGGAAACAGGCGGGCCAGCTGGTCGTGGCTCATGCGCGGCCAGGAGCGGACGGAGCCGACATCGAGATGGACGAAGGGCGACCCGGCATGGGGATACCAGCCGACGCCGCCGCGCTGCATCCGCATGCCGACCGCGCGCAGCTGATCGATGGAGACATCCGGCAGGTAGAAATCCATCGCCTTGCCGAGCATGTGCTGGCTGTACTCGGCCACCGCGCGCGACCGGCGGCGCAGCATGGCGTTGGTGCCGGGCGAACGATAGGCCGAGACCACGGTGATCGGCTCCTGCGAGCCCACCGACCGGTAGGCCTCCCACACCGTATCGAACAGGCGGGGGTCCATCTTGGTGGGCTCGTCCATGCGCCAGTCGCGCAGCATCCAGTTGAGCTGCTCCAGCGCCGCCCGGTCGTAGCGCCCGTCACGCTTGAACGTGATCGTGGCGCTCTCCTTCGTATGGGTATGGTAGATCGAGAGAGTGCGGGTATCGCCATTGGCGATCGCGTCCTGCGTCCCTCGCGTGCCCGCGCCGAGCGCCAGGGCGATGCCCGACGCCACGACGATCGAACGGCGCAGGCGGGGATGGGAGAAGGCGTCGCGGAGATAGCCCCGAAGGCGGGAGACCGGCTGGATGGATCGGTCGGCCGGCTGGGCCTCTTCACGCAGCGGAATGCCCACGATCGTCCTCACCTCTGCCAGACCACGCGTTGTCGCGCGGATCATGGTGAACACAAGGTTACCGAAAACCGTAAACGAAAGGTTCTCGGATCCTCAGCCATTCGCCGGTCGACACAACGGCTAGGTTTCAACCGTGGCGAAATCGTGCCGGCGCGCCGGCATGATTGGGCATCGGCAAGAGCGGTGTCGCACATTCCCCGCCGCGTGACATTTGCGCCACGTCAACGGCTGCGCGCTACCACCAGCCGCGGGAGACCGGGGCTGGGGCCGGTGCCGGCCCCCAGGGATCGACGGGGGCCGCCTCGGCGGATCTGGCGGCCGGTGCCCTGACCGCCCGCACGGGATTGGCGCCGGGAGCGGCGGGGTGCGACGCGGCGCGGCGAATCTGAGACGAAGGCCCGGCCACGCTCGGCGCCGTTGTCGCCGGCCGTGCCGCGACCTTGGCCGGCGCTTTCACCGGCGCCTTGGCGACGAGCAGGCTGCCTGGTACGAGGCCGAGGGCGATCTTCATCCGCGCATCGTGACCGTAGAGATCCGGATGCGAGCGCAGGGACCCGCGCTCGTCCGCATCGAGGGTGAAATAGGCCAGATGCACCGGCAGCTTTTCGGGCAGGCGGATCGTGCGCTCTCCCTTGCCGATGAGCTTCTTCAGCCGCTCGCTCGACCATGCTTCGGGCAGGACCGAATCGGCGAACCGGAACGGGTCGTCCACGCGCACGCAACCATGGCTCATCGCCCGCTGGGACGCGGAGAACAGGGAGCGGTTGGGCGTGTCGTGCAGATAGACGGCATGGTTGTTGGGGAACAGGAACTTGATGAATCCGAGCGCATTCCGCTCCCCCGGCGGCTGGCGCACCGAGATGTTGCCGTTGCGATAGACGACCTCGTAGCCGCGACGGGCCGCGTAGTTCGGGTCGCGGGCCAGGGCGGGCAGGAACTCGTTCTTGAGGATCGAGGGCGGCACGTTCCAGGACGGGTTGACGACGGCGTATTCCATCATCCCCGAAAAGACCGGCGTCGGCGTCTCGGCCTTGCCGACGATGACGCGGGTCTCGTCGCGCTGAATGCCGTTACGGACCACGCGCAGGCGGAATTCGGGGATGTTGACCAGGACGTAGTCACGACCGAGATCGCTCGGCAGCCAGCGCCAGCGCTCCATGTTGACGAGGACGGTCGCCTCCTCGTCGCCGACGCGCGAGGAGGCCTCGGTCCGACCCAGGGCGGCGACGGTCTGCGGCGTGAGCGTGCCGGTGGCCGGCAGGCCGCGGCCGCGCTGGAACTTCGCCACGGCCGCGGACACGTTCGCATCGAACGCATCCGGCTCACCGGAGGCGGCGTCGAGGGTGCCGGCGGTCCGGGTCGGCAAGCCGAAATGACGGCGTAGCGCGGGGACGCGGGGGTCGTGCATGCCGACCTGGAGCACCGGCCCGGCGGGAATCGTGACGGGCGATACCGCCATGGGCGCGCCGTGGAGATTGCGCAGGCTGGCGAGCCGCGCCTTCAGAGCGAGGTAGCCGGCCTGCGCCGGGTTGTAGCCCTGCAGCACGGTACCGGCTTGCGGCCCGGCGCTGGCGACGCGCGTCAGGACGGCATCCGCGCCGGGAATGTCGAGGGTGGGCGTGATCAGGCGGGATATGGCGGACAGGTTGATGCGCCCCCCGCGTGCATCCTTGGCGTAGAGCACGATGGCCGCCGAGAGTTTCAGCTCGATCTCGGCGGTCTGGGCCTCAGTCAGTCCCTGCGTGCCGATGACGGGCACCGGATAGGCCTGGACGTTGAGGCCGTCCTCGGCCGCGAGGGACAGACGGGACGCGGCGGCCTTGGCGGCAGCCGTGAAGGCGCCATCGACCACCCAGACCGGCTTGAAGGCGCCGAGCCCGTAGAAGGCTTGCATCGCCTCCCGGTCCCGGGTGCTCAGGCGCGCGAGGAGAGGCGCCGGATCGGCAAGGCGGGCGGCGAGTGCCGCCCCCATCGGATCGGTCGGCATCGGAGCGGCGGCCACAGCTCCGGCGGGTTCGGAGCCGGCCTCGGCGTTCGTAGTCTCCGCCTTGCCTGTCTCGGGTGGGCTCGCAGGGGCTTGGACGGCCTCTCCCGCTGCAGCGGGCTTCACCGGGTCCGGGGAGGGTGATACCGACGCAGAGATCGCCCCGGTCGCCACCGTGTCGCCTTGACCCTGCTCGGGCGAGACCGACGGTGCGGCAGTGCTCTGCACCACGGACGGAGCCGGATCGAGCCGGGGCTCGGCATTTACCGCATAGCCGACACACCCCGCCATCAGGGCAGCCAGTGCGACGGAGGCGGAGCGCGAAGCGCCCATGATGAAACTCCCGGAACCGGCCATCACGGCCGTGTTTGAGCTCAAAACAATCGCTGCTCACACCACCGCTTGCAACGGCGTAGGGGCAACAGTGAGGGCCCGGCATGCGCCGGAAGCTGGAAACGCAGTGCCGTGGCGCACACCCCAATCAGCGCGAAGCCAAAGGGACGGTCGCGTGTCTCAGGCCGCGGCTTCGTCGCCTTTTTCGTCGCCGTCGAGACCGAGGTCCTTCAGCTTGCGGTAGAGGGTCGAGCGGCCGATGCCGAGGCGCCTCGACACTTCGGACATGCGACCCCGGTAGTATTGAAGGGCGAAGCGGATGATCTCCGCCTCGAGCTCGTCCATCGGTTTCATCTCGCCGGATTCCTCGGTGACGAGGGTCATAGCGTGGGGGTCGCGGACCTCCACGCGGACGATCTCGCGTACCGGCTCCGGGGTCCCGGCATGGACCATGGGCTGGACCGGGGCGGCCGGAATGCGCACGTCGAACCCTTCGACCTGGGCGGCGATCTGCGGGAACTCGGCCACCGTGAGCTCGTCGCTATCGGCGAGCACCACCGCGCGGAACAGGGCGTTTTCGAGCTGGCGGACATTGCCGGGCCAGCCGTAGCGGCTGAGCAGGGACATCGCCTCCGGCGTGATCGCGCGGACGCGCTTGCCTTCCTCGGCCGCAAAGCGCGCACAGAACGAACGCACCAGATCCGGGATATCCTCTCGGCGCGCCCGCAGGGGGGGCAGGGTCATCGGGAAGACGTTGAGGCGGTAATACAGGTCTTCGCGGAAGCGGCCCTGCTTCACGAGGTCGAGGAGCGACCGGTTCGTGGCCGAGATGAGCCGGATGTCAATTCGGACACTGCGCTTGGCGCCCACCGGATCGACTTCCCCCTCCTGCAGGGCGCGCAGGAGCTTCACCTGGGCGTCGAGGGGCAGTTCGCCGATCTCGTCGAGGAACAGCGTACCGCCCGACGCCTCGACGAACTTGCCCACATGGCGCTCGGTGGCGCCGGTGAAGGCGCCCTTCTCGTGCCCGAACAGGGTCGATTCGACGAGGTTGTCGGGAATCGCCCCGCAATTGACCGTGACGAAGGCCTTGCCGCGCCGGTCGCCCGACCCTTGGATCGCGCGCGCCAGCACCTCCTTGCCGACACCGGACTCGCCTTCGATCAATACCGGGATGTTGGACTTGGCCGAACGCTCGGCCAGCCGGATCACGCGCTCCATGTCGGGGCTGCGCGAGGACAGGTCCTTGAAGGTCAGCGAGCCGGAGGCCCGCCGCCGCATGCGCCGGACTTCCTCCTCGAGCTGGTCGACCTTGAGGGCGTTCTTGATGGACACCTGGAGCCGTTCGGCACCGGCGGGCTTCACCACGAAATCGGTGGCGCCGGCCCGCATGGCGTTGACCACGGCATCGATGGAGCCGTTGGACGTCTGGACGATGACGGGGGTGTCGAGACCCGACTGGCGCATCTGCGCCATGACGGCGAGACCGTCGAGGCCGCCGGGCATCACCAGATCGAGGAGCACGACGTCGATGGGTTCGCCCGAACGCAGCACGGACAATCCGTCCTCGCCGCTCTCGGCGACCTTCACTTCGAAGCCGAGACGACGCACCATCGCTTCGGCGAGCCGGCGCTGGACGGGATCGTCGTCGACGATGAGGATCGTTGTCGACATGCGGAGTGCCTCGACCGTGTGCTGAGAAAGGCGATTGTCCCAGGGATAGTGTCCGCGAGTCGGCCGCCGGTGTTTCGTTTCGATCCGTAAGGTGAGCGAAGAGCGTAAAGCTGCTCTTAACGACGATCCCACTTTCTTCCCTGATGGTCCACTCCCGGGGCGAACGAGGGCCATGCCGGAGATTCGTTGCGGCGGAATGGGCCGAATCGGTTGATCACGGGGCCTCACCGCTCGATATCAGCGGAAACGGCGGGGAAACGCCGGTTCAGGATCAAAGACATCATGTCGAGTCGTGCCGTCGTCCATGCCAGCCTCTCAAGCGCCGCCCGGATGCCGGCCGGGCAACGATCGGAAGGGACGAACGTCGCGCGGGCAGCCGCTCTCGCCCTCGACCTCGGCTCGCTTCCCGAATGGGATTTGAGCGACCTCTATTCCGGGATCGACTCGCCGGACTTCCGCGCCGACCTGATCCGGGCGGAAGGCGAATGCAGTGCGTTCTCAGAGCGCTACGGCGGCGTCATTGCCGAGATCGCCGGCGGACCCGACGCGTCCGCTCGCCTCGCCGAGGCGGTGGCGGCCTATGAGGCGATCGAGGATCGGCTCGGCCGTCTGATGTCCTTCGCCGGTCTCGTCTATTCCGGCGACACCACGGACGAGCGGCGCCAGAAGTTCTACGGCGACACCCAGGAACGCCTGACCACGGCCTCGGGCCACCTGCTATTCTTCGCCCTCGAGATCAATCGGGTCGACGACGCCGTGATGGACGCCGCCATGGCGGAGGGCCCCCTCGCGCATTACCGCCCCTGGATCGAGGATCTGCGCCGGGAGAAGCCGTTCCAGCTCGACGACCGCACCGAGAAGCTGTTCCTCGAGAAGTCGGTGACCGGGCGTTCCGCCTGGAACCGGCTGTTCGACGGCACGATCGCGTCCCTGCGTTTCCCGCTCCAGGGCGAGATGCTCACCTTGGAACCGACGCTCAACAAGCTGCAGGACCCGGACGGGGCGGTTCGCAAGGAAGCGGCCGGGGCCCTGGGCGACGTGTTCCGCGCCAATCTGCGGACCTTCGCCCTCATCACCAACACCCTGGCCAAGGACAAGGAGATTTCCGACCGCTGGCGCGGCTTCAAGGACGTCGCCGACGATCGGCACCTCTCCAACCGGGTCGAGCCCGAGGTGGTGGCGGCCCTGGTGGACGCCGTGCAGGCCGCCTATCCGCGCCTGTCGCACCGCTACTACAAACTGAAGGCCAAGTGGTTCGGGGTCGACGTCCTGCCCTATTGGGACCGCAACGCGCCGCTGCCGCGAGTCGAGCAGCGCACCATTCCCTGGACGGAGGCGCGCGACATGGTGCTCGACGCCTATGGCGCGTTCTCGCCGCGCATGGCCGACATCGCCAAGACGTTCTTCGACCGCCGTTGGATCGATGCGCCGACGCGGCCCGGCAAGGCGCCGGGCGCGTTCGCCCATCCCACCGTGCCCTCGGCGCATCCCTATGTGCTGGTGAACTACCAGGGCAAGCCGCGCGACGTGATGACCCTCGCGCACGAACTCGGCCACGGGGTCCATCAGGTTCTCGCCTCGCATAACGGTGCGCTGATGGCGCCGACGCCCCTGACGCTGGCCGAGACCGCGAGCGTGTTTGGCGAGATGCTCACGTTCCGGCGCCTGCTCGCCGCCACCACCGATACGGTTCAGCGCCGGGCGATGCTGGCCGCCAAGGTCGAGGACATGATCAACACGGTGGTGCGCCAGATCGCGTTCTACCTGTTCGAGCGGAAGGTCCATCTCGCTCGGGCCAAGGGCGAGCTCACCGCCGAGCAGATCAACGGCCTCTGGATGTCGGTGCAGGCGGAGAGCTTCGGCCCGGCGATCTCGCTCGACGCCGGCTACGAGCCGTTCTGGGCCTATATCCCGCACTTCATCCACTCTCCGTTCTACGTCTACGCCTATGCGTTCGGCGACTGCCTCGTGAACTCGCTCTACGGCGTCTATGCCAATGCCGAAGAGGGTTTCGTCGACCGCTACTTCGCCCTGCTCTCGGCAGGCGGGGCCAAGCCCTACGGCGAACTCCTCGCCCCCTTCGGCCTCAATGCCAGCGACCCCGCCTTCTGGCAGATCGGCCTCAACATGATCGAGGGGATGATCGTCGAACTGGAGGCGATGGAGGGGTAGACCTCCTTTGCGCCGGCGGCCTTTCGTTGTACATAACGTACAACGAAAGGCCGGACCGTCATGAAGCTCGAAGTCAAGAAGATCGGCAATTCCACCGGGCTCATCCTGCCGCGGGAACTGCTGGGTAAGCTGAACCTCTCACAGGGTGATTGGCTTTCGGTGACGGAGAACGCGGATGGCTCGGTGCGGCTTTCGCCCCTCGATCCGACTTTCGAGAAGGGGATGGAAATCGCCGAGAAGGCGATGAAGACCTACCGCAACGCGCTTTCCGAACTCGCGAAATGACGACGGTCGTCTGGCTGACGAACGATCTCGTCCAGGCCATCCATGCCCGTCAGCTCAAGTTGTTCGGGGGCCCGCCAGGGTTGCGGGACGAAGGAGCGCTCGAATCGGCTCTCGGCCGGCCCATGAACCGGGCAGCCTACGGCGAGGTGGATTTGGCCGAATTGGCTGCTGCCTACGCCTTTGGCATCGCGAAGAACCATCCCTTCATCGACGGAAACAAGCGTGCGGCACTGCTCGCGCTCGTAACGTTCCTGGGTCTCAACGGGATCGATTTCCTCGCGGACGAGGCAGAAGCCGTCGTCATGATCCGGAACCTCGCCGCGAGCGAGATCGACGAGGACGGCCTCACGCGCTGGATCCGCGACAACTGGCCGGCGGCGTAACCCCTTCCGCTGCGCAAGTTCCGCGAGCCAAGTTCCGCGACCCATGGGCCCATGGCCCTGGTACCCTCGGGGAAGGCGCCTATCTCGTGATGATACCTCTTCGTCGCGCAGAATGGACCCGATGGCCGATTACGACAACGAAGCCAACCGCTTCTCGGCACGCGCCAGCCGCTATGCCCGTGTCGGCGCCAATGTCGGAGGAGTCGCCGCGCGGATGGCCGGCGCCAAGCTGTTCGGAAAGGGAGAAGCGCCCACCAACGCGGCCGCTCTGGCCCAGGCGCTCGGCGGGCTGAAAGGCCCGATCATGAAGGTGGCGCAGCTCCTCGCCACCGTGCCGGACCTGCTGCCGCCGGAATACGCGACCGAACTGCAGAAACTCCAGGCCGACGCCCCGCCGATGGGTGCGGCCTTCGTCAAGCGCCGGATGATGGCCGAACTCGGCCCCGACTGGCAGAAGCGGTTCGGCTCCTTCGATCTCAAGCCCGCCGCTGCCGCTTCCCTCGGCCAGGTCCATCGTGCGACCGGCCTCGACGGAACGCCCTTCGCCTGCAAGCTCCAGTATCCCGACATGCAATCGGCCGTGGAGGCCGACCTGAAGCAGCTCGAAATCGCTTTCGCCCTGCACCGTCGCCTCAGTTCCTGGCTCGACACCCGCGAGATCGCCAAGGAGATCGGCGCCCGCGTGCGCGAGGAGCTCGACTACGAGCGCGAGGCCAAGCACGCCGCCCTCTACGGGGCCGTCCTGCAGGACATCGCCGAGGTGAGGGTGCCCGCCATCCATACCGACCTTTCCACCAAGCGTCTCCTCACCCTCGGGTGGCTCGAAGGCGACAGGATCCTCAGCTTCTCGGACCAGCCCCTCGAGGTCCGCAATCGGCTGGCGCGGGCGATGTTCAAGGCGTGGTGGCACCCGTTCAGCCGAGCCGCCGTGATCCACGGCGATCCGCATCTCGGCAACTACACGGTCTTCTCCGAGGACGGCGAGGCGCGCGGGATCAACCTGCTCGATTACGGCTGCGTCCGCATCTTCCACCCCCGCTTCGTCGGCGGCGTGGTCGATCTCTATCGTGGTCTCCTAGAGAACGACCACGCCCGGATCGTCCACGCCTACGAGGTGTGGGGATTCAAGAACCTGAACAAGGAGCTGATCGAGATCCTCAACATCTGGGCCCGCTTCATCTACGGCCCGATCCTGGAGGACCGCACGAGGACGGTGGCGGATGGCGTCAAGCCCGGCGAATACGGCCGGCGCCAGGCCTTCGAGGTGCATCAGGCCCTCAAGCAGCGCGGGCCCGTGACCGTGCCGCAGGAATTCGTCTTCATGGACCGCGCGGCCGTGGGGCTCGGCGCGGTGTTCCTGCACCTGCGCTCCGAGCTGAACTACCATCGCCTGTTCGAGGCGGAAATCGAGCGCTTCTCCCTCGAGACTCTGACCGAACGGCAGGGCGCGGCGCTGGCCGCGGCGGGACTTCCCTCTCCCGAGTAATCGGGGGGATTCCCCGCCTGTGCATGACAAGCGGGGATCGACTGTCATTCTCCGGGTTAAAACCGGCTTTCCATATTTTCGCGAGTCGGTATCTCGATTGCGGGTGACAGAGGCATGCGCTAAATCCGCTTGGAACCAATCAAGATGATACCCAAGGGGACGACGACAAGATGGCCGATGCGAAGACCGTGACCGGCGTACGTTACAGCCCGGCGATGGACGAGAAGACCCATGAACAGACCTACCGTGGGTTTGTACGGTTCGTGGAAATCGGCACCTTCGTAGTGATCTGTTGGGTGCTCGCGTTGGCCGTGGGTGGCATTCGCGAGGCTTGGCTGACCGCGATCTTCGGCGTCCTGCTGTCGGGCGTGGCGGGCACGGTGGGCGCGCTGTCGCCGGTCGTCGGCTGGAAAGCGCCCGCTGCGGTCGCCGTTCTTCTGCTTCTGTACCTCTTCTTCGCGTGACGTAGCCACGGACCGCTGGCATACCAGGGGTCCGGGCTCTATATTCCTGCTAAGCTACGGCGATCGTGAACGATCGCCGAGGGGGATCTCCTGAATGCGCATCGCTGTATTGACAGAGTCGGACCCCGCCGAGCCGCGGGTGGCGGCGGTGCCCGAGACGATCAAGAAATTCAAAGGCCTCGGGGTCGACGTGACGATCCAGTCCGGGGCCGGCCTGAAGGCCGGCGTTCCCGATGCGGATTACGAGGCGGCGGGCGCCGCCATCGCCGCCACGGCGGCGGAGGCCGCAACGGAGGCCGACCTCGTCCTCAAGGTTCGCCGTCCCAACGAGGACGAGCTCAAGCTCCTGAAGTCCGGCGCCACCGTCGTCGCCATCATGGATCCCTACGGCAACGAGACCGCGCTGAAGGCCATGGCCGATGCGGGGATCAGCGCCTTCTCCATGGAGCTGATGCCGCGCATCACCCGCGCCCAGGTCATGGACGTACTGTCCTCCCAGGCCAACCTCGCCGGCTACCGCGCCGTGATCGACGGCGCTGCCGAATATGGCCGCGCCATGCCGATGATGATGACGGCCGCCGGCACCGTACCCGCCGCCCGCGTCTTCGTGATGGGCGTCGGCGTCGCCGGCCTCCAGGCCATCGCCACCGCCCGCCGCATGGGCGCCGTGGTGACCGCCACCGACGTGCGCCCCGCCACCAAGGAACAGGTCGAATCCCTCGGCGCCAAGTTCGTGGCGGTGGAAGACGACGAGTTCAAGCAGGCCGAGACCTCCGGCGGCTATGCCAAGGAAATGTCGGCGGAATACCAGAAGAAGCAGGCCGATCTGGTGGCGACGCACATCGCCAAGCAGGACATCGTCATCACCACGGCGCTCATCCCCGGCCGCCCGGCTCCGAAGCTCGTCTCGGAGGCGATGGTCGCCTCGATGAAGCCCGGCTCGGTGCTCATCGATCTCGCGGTCGAGCGCGGCGGCAACGTCGCCGGCGCCAAGGCCGGCGAGATCGTCGCCACCGAGAACGGGGTCAAGATCGTCGGCCACGTCAATGTCGCCGGCCGCCTCGCGGCAACCGCGTCGAGCCTCTACGCCCGCAACCTGTTCGCCTTTGTCGAGACCCTGATCGACAAGGAGTCCAAGGCCCTCGCCGTCAAGTGGGACGACGAACTGGTGAAGGCGACGAACCTGACGCGGGACGGACAGGTGGTCCACCCGTCCTTCCAGTCCACAGCAGCCTGATCGCGACGGAGAGACAGATGGCAACCCTTCCTCCCGAACAGGCCGCCGAACAGGCGCGCGCCGCCGCCGCGACCGCGCGCACCGCCGCCGAACAGGCGCAGAGCCTCGCCGACAGCCTCGGTCAAGGCATCAGCCACGGCATCGCCGCCGCCACCCACGGCGCGGTCGACCCCACCGTCTTCCAGCTCGCGATCTTCGTGCTCGCGATCTTCGTCGGGTACTACGTGGTGTGGTCGGTGACCCCGGCGCTCCACACCCCCCTGATGTCCGTCACCAACGCGATCTCCTCCGTCATCATCGTCGGCGCGCTCCTCGCCGCCGGCGTCCCACTGATCGAGAAGGGCACCGGCTGGGCGCGCTTCTTCGGCTTCGTCGGCATCGTCCTCGCCAGCGTCAACATCTTCGGCGGCTTCCTCGTTACCCAGCGCATGCTCGGCATGTACAAGAAGAAGGCCTGAGACGATGTCCCAGAACGTCTCCGCCCTCCTCTACATCGTCTCCGGCGTCCTGTTCATCATGGCGCTGCGGGGGCTCTCGCATCCGACCACGTCGCGGCAGGGCAACCTGTACGGCATGATCGGCATGGGGCTCGCCGTCCTCACCACTCTGGTCGGCCATCCGCCGGCCGGTTTCGGCGCCTGGATCATCGTCCTCCTCGGCCTCGGCATCGGCGGTGGCGCCGGTGCGGTCATCGCCAAGCGGGTGCCGATGACGGCCATGCCGCAGCTCGTGGCCGCCTTTCACTCCCTCGTCGGCCTCGCCGCCGTGGCCGGCGCGGCGGGCACGCTCTACGCTCCGCAGGCGGTGGGCATCCTCGAGAACGGTCATATCCATAAGGAATCGCTGTTCGAGATGGCGCTCGGCGTCGCCATCGGCGCGATCACCTTCACCGGCTCGGTCATCGCCTTCGCCAAGCTCGACGGACGGATGTCCGGCAAGCCGATCATGCTGCCGCAGCGCCATGCGATCAACATCGCCTTGGGCATCGCCCTCATCGGTCTGATCGCGGTGTTCATCGGCACCGAGAGCAAGGCGATCTTCTGGCTGATCGTGGTGCTGTCCTTCGTGCTCGGCGGCCTGCTGATCATCCCGATCGGCGGCGCGGACATGCCCGTCGTCGTGTCGATGCTGAACTCCTATTCGGGTTGGGCGGCGGCCGGCATCGGCTTCACCCTGGGCAACCTCGCACTCATCATGACCGGCGCCCTCGTCGGTTCATCCGGCGCGATCCTGTCCTACATCATGTGCAAGGCGATGAACCGGTCCTTCATATCGGTCATCCTCGGCGGATTCGGCGGCGATGTCGCGGCGGCCGGAGGCGGCGCGGTGGAGACCCGACCGGTCAAGCAGGGCTCCGCGGACGACGCGGCCTACATCCTGAAGAACGCCGAGCGCGTCATCATCGTCCCCGGCTACGGCATGGCGGTGGCACAGGCCCAGCACTCGCTGCGCGAGATGGTGGACATGCTCAAGAAGGAGGGCGTCGACGTGAAATACGCCATCCATCCCGTCGCCGGCCGCATGCCGGGTCACATGAACGTGCTGCTCGCCGAGGCCAACGTGCCCTACGACGAGGTGCACGAGTTGGAGGACATCAACGGCGACTTCCCGCAGGCCGACGTGGCCTTCGTCATCGGCGCCAACGACGTGACCAATCCGGCCGCCAAGACCGACAAGACCTCGCCGATCTACGGCATGCCGATCCTCGACGTGGAGAAGGCCAAGACGGTTCTCTTCATCAAGCGCGGCATGGGCTCCGGCTATGCCGGCGTGGAGAACGAGGTGTTCTTCCGCGACAACACGATGATGCTGTTCGGCGACGCCAAGAAGGTCGTGGACTCGATCGTCAAGAACCTCTGAGACTCGGGGCCTTCCATCCTCGACGACGCTCACAAGGAAGGGGCCGGCGCATCACGCGCCGGCCCCTTCTTCGTTCGGTACGACCGAACCTCGTGTCGTCACGTCCCGGTCGCGGCTTCCAGCCGGTACGACAGGCGCGCGGAGCCATCCCCGCAGCCGCATGTGGCACTCTCCGCGATCCGGCGTCATAAAGGCACGATGCGTCTTCGCGAGGGATCGTTCGTGCCGGTTGGCACGGTTCAGGGAGAGGGCAATGAGCGAGACCGGTCGTTTCGTCTGGTACGATCTGATGACCACGGATCTTCCCGCCGCACGGACTTTCTACGGTCATGTCACCGGCTGGGCCATCGCGGAGGCCGGCATGCCGGGGACCGACTACTCCCTGGCCCGCCTCGGCCAGGTACCGGTGGGCGGGATGATGACGCTCCCCGAGGAGGTCCGTGCCCAGGGGGGCCGCGCCGGCTGGATGGGTTACGTCGCCGTGGCCGATGTCGACGCCGCCTCGGCGGAGGTCAGCGAGGCCGGCGGCACGATCCACCGGGCACCTGCCGACAATCCGGGGATCGGCCGCTTCTGCGTCGCCGCCGATCCGCAGGGCGCGGTGTTCGTGCTTTTCCGTGGCGACGGGCCACTGCCGCCGGCACCCCCGCCCAATACGCCCGGGCATTTCGGCTGGCACGAATTGCACGCCCGCGACTGGGAGGAGGCCTTCGTTTTCTACGCGTCCCTCTTCGGCTGGGTGAAGACCGAAGTGGTGGATATGGGCCCCATGGGAACCTACCAGCTTTTCGGCGCCCCGGGCCCCGATGCCGGCTGCTCTGGAATTCATACCGGCGGCATGATGACGAACCCGCAGGTGCCGGCCCCGTTCTGGCTCTACTACGTCACTGTCGAGGACATCGACGCTGCGGGATCGAGGATCATTGCGGGCGGCGGCCGGATCGTCTCCGGCCCGCATCAGGTGCCCGGCGGCGCCTGGACCATCCAGGCCCTCGACCCGCAAGGTGCACTGTTCGCCCTCGTCGGTCCGCGGGCGAGCGCGTAACGCGGTAGCGTCGGACGGCCGGGAGCGGGTAGACTGGCCAGGTGTCAGCCGCCCCGATCCTTGCCCCATCCCGCGCCTTCCTCGGCGTCACCCGGTCCGTCATAGGGCGGCCCTGGCGTGACCGCTGCGGCGACCCCGCCGCCCAGGCCTATGCCGCGACGATGGTGCAGGCCCATGGCCTGCCCGATCTTCTTTCCCGCGTCCTCGCCTCACGCGGCGTCCGTCCGGACGAGGCGGCGGCCTATCTCGAACCGCGCCTGCGCGACCTGATGCCGGATCCGTCCCGCCTCGTGGACATGGAGGCGGCGGCCGAACGGCTCGCCCATGCCGTCGAGACCGGCGAACGCGTCGCCGTGTTCGGGGATTACGATGTCGACGGCGCTGCGAGCGCGGCGTTGATGGCCGGCTACCTGCGAGCTCTCGGCCTGACGGTCGACATCCACATCCCGGACCGGATCACGGAAGGCTACGGACCCAACGTGGCGGCGGTGACGGCCCTCGCGGAGGGCGGGGCGAAGCTCCTCGTCTGCGTCGATTGCGGCACGAGCGGCCATGAGCCCCTGGCGGCTGCGGCCGAGCGCGGGCTCGCCGTGATCGTCCTCGACCATCACGGCGCACCGGAGATCCTGCCTTCGGTCGCGGCACTGGTGAACCCGAACCGGCTCGACGACATCTCCGGCCTCGGTCATCTCTGCGCGGCGGGTGTCGTCTTCCTCACCCTCGTGGCCCTCAATCGCCGCCTGAGGCGGGGAGGGCGGGAGGATCTGCCGGATCTCGCCGAAGCCCTCGATCTGGTGGCCCTGGCGACGGTGGCCGACGTGGTGCCGCTGACCGGCCTCAACCGCGCCTTCGTCGTCCAGGGATTGAAGGTCATGCGGGGCCGGGGCCGGATCGGTCTCGCCGCCCTGTTCGACGCGGCATCCCTGAGCGAGCCGCCGGAATCCTGGCATCTCGGCTATCTCCTCGGTCCGCGCATCAATGCCGGCGGGCGCATCGGCCATGCGGGGCTCGGCGCGGCCCTGCTCACCAGCGCAGATCCGGCGGAGGCGACCCGCATCGCCACCGAACTCGACCTCCTCAACCGTGAGCGTCAGGGCATCGAGGCACAGGCGGTGCTCGAAGCCGAAGCCGAGATGGATCGTGCGCTGACGCTCGCCCCCGACACCCCGATCCTGGTGACCGCCTCCGCCTCCTGGCATCCGGGAGTGGTCGGCCTCGTAGCGGCGCGGCTGAAGGAGCGTTTCGGCCGGCCGGCTTTCGCCTTCGCCCTGCGCCCGGACGGGACCGCCACCGGGTCGGGCCGCTCCGTCGCGGGGGTGGATCTCGGCCATGCGGTGCGCGAGGCTGTGGATGCCGGCCTCCTCGTCAAGGGCGGCGGACACGCCATGGCGGCCGGCGCCACGCTGCCGAGCCACGATCCCACGCCTCTGAGCGACTTCCTGGCGGCCGCCCTCGCCTCGGCGGTATCGGAGGCGAGGGCGGTGGAGGCCTTGCTCATCGACGGCACCGTGAATGCGGGCGGCGCCACGGCGGAGGTGGTTCGTCTCGTCCAGCGTGCCGGGCCGTTCGGCGCCGGAGCACCGGAACCGGTCTTCGCCCTGCCGTATCACCGGCTGGTCGATGCGGCGATCGTCGGCAACGGCCATATCCGCGCGCGCTTCAGGAGCCGGGACGGCCAAGCCATCGGCGCCATCGCCTTCCGCTCCGCTCAAGGGCCGCTGGGGCAGGCGCTGCTGGGCGGGATCGGGCAGGAATTCCATGTGGCCGGAACCCTCGCCATCGATACCTGGCGCGGCGGCGAGCGGGTGCAATTGCGCGTCGGCGATCTCGCGACACCCTGAACTTTGCGCGAGTGCCTGCACGGGACGTGTTGACACCCGCGCAAGCCCTCACCATAAGGGCCCGCGCGCTGCCGAAAGGCGGTGGTTTGGGGGAATGTCCCGAGCGGCAAAGGGGGCGGACTGTAAATCCGCTGCGTAAGCTTCGTAGGTTCGAGTCCTACTTCCCCCACCAATCCATACCGACACGCTGGCAACACGGCCGATGAGGGGATCACCTTCTCAAAACCGCGTCGCCATGCTATCGGGCGCCATATGCGGGTGTAGCTCAATGGTAGAGCAGCAGCCTTCCAAGCTGAATACCCGGGTTCGATTCCCGGTACCCGCTCCACTCTCTGTTCCCGACCGATGCGGATTCAGCTGCGGTCCCGGCTAGGCGACATCGTTCAGCCTCGACGTCCGTGAATGACCCGGCCTTGGGGCCAGTCGACGGGCGGGACCAAAAGCCCCTTCACTCTGCCGCGCTGGCCTCCGACGACGTCGTGCGCCCCGCCAGACCAGAAGAGTCGGGGGCGTATTGCCCGGCCGCGATCGTGCGTTTGACCGTCGACCGGGCGGCATCGATCGCGATGGCGGCGGCCGACATGGTCCTGGCCTCCGTCGGCCGTTCCAAGGCGTGCTTGGCAATCTCACCGGCGAGATCGTCGATTTCGCGGGCGAGATGTTCCAGGCGAGGCGGAGCGGCGCTGCCTTGCGCTTCCTGGCGAATCTGCAAGAGGCGGTCGGTGGCCTCCTCGATCCGCTCGCGCCGCAGGCGTGACAGACGCTGGCCGATCCAGACCACCCCCGAGCCGATGCCGCCGCCGAGGAAGGCGACGAGATAGATCCAGGTTTCGTAGCGCTCGATGAAGCCCTGCTGCTCGCGCTCGAAGAAATCGACGGCGCCGGGGTGGATCGGCAACCGCGCGCTGGTGGCCCCCGCCGTGCTGTCGTAGCTCGGCGCCTGCATGTAATCGGCGGCGGCGGTCACGTTGGCCATGCCGCTGCGCAGTTCGAACAGATGCTGGGTCACGTCCGCCGCGACGGGACGGGACAGGCCCGCCCGCGCCATCAGGCGATAGGACGCTCCCACCGTGTGAACATCCTCGGCCGGGATCTTGGGACTGCCGCCGAAGGTCTCGGCCGGCATGGTGACGGATTGCAGGCGCGGCATGCGGGCGACGATGGCATCCGCGTTCTCGACCGTGACGAAGGTGACCTTTCGCGTCCTGCTGGCCGCTTGAACGATGCCGACGATGCGCTGCGCCGTCGGCGCGGTCGGAGAAATGACCGAGACCACCGCATCGACCCGCTTTCTGGCAAGGGCCGCGGGAAGCTCGGCTTCCGACATTTCCACGAGGGCGACGTGGCGCGGCGGCAGCGGCCCTTCCGGGTCCTTGTCGAGGAGGGTGAGGCCGTAATGCCCGACCATCGCCTTGATCAGCGCCTGATCGGCATCGCGATGCGCGAGGATCGCGAGACGTTTCCGGTCGAGCTCGGGAAAACTCGTCAATCCGGACGGCTCGGGAGAGGCAATGATCATGGCCTGGTCGCGCAGGATCGCCAGGGTCAGTCCATTGTCGGGCAGGTCGACGTCGGGGCGGACCACGGCGAGATCAGCGCGGCCTTCCTGGAGCGCGGCGGCACTGTCCCGCACGTCGTCGAAGGCGATGACCTGCAGGCGAATTTCCTTATGCCGCCGGGCCAGAGCATCGGCATAGGCCTGGATCAGCGCCGGCTCGGTCCCGTCCTTCGGGGCAACGGCGATCGTCAGAACGGTCGCCCGTGAGATCCAGTATGCCGTGGCGGCCCCGAGCCCGAGGCATACGGCAAGCAGAAGAAACACGAACTCGCGGCGGACGAGGAGGCCGGCGAACTTCATGGATCGAACGTCCGCTCCCCGCCATGCCGAATACCGACCTTATTGGCGTCGACACGCTGTATCACGCCCCTGCCGCAAGGTGACATCGTTGGGGCCGCCCCCGTCGGTAACGGTCACCTCCCTCGCGACGGGGCCGGATGAACGCTCGTCAGCGGGGCCGGCGGGGCGGGGCTGCACCCCGGCCGCTGAGGCGGCGTCCGACATAGGCAACGATTTTGGGGAGCACGAACAAGGTCAGGAGTTTGCGAATCATCGAAGGTCTCCGGATGACGGGGGATCAGCGCTTGGGACGGGCGAGCCAGCCCACCGCGAAGGCCACGGCGGCGAGGCCGAGCAGGGCAGATGCACGGTTGTCGTCAGCGTAGCGGACGGCCTGGCGGCCATAGGTCGTGCCGCGTTTGGCGGCATGGCGGGCGACGTCTCGACCGTCCTCGATCAGGTTGCCGGCGCGGTCCCGGACTTCGCCGACGAGATAGCGGCCATCCTGGGCCAAATCCTCGGCACGGTCGCGGGCGCGGCCATAGGCATATTGCGCACCGCCGGCGACTTGATTGACGGCGCCGCGCACCTGACGGGCCGGATCGCCGGTGACACCGCCGAGGGCGGATTGGGCACGTCCCTTCAGATGCCGGGACGCGCCGCGAAACTGATCGCGATTCATGGAAGTCTCCTGCATGTCAAAGCGGAGGGAGAGGCGGAACTCTCCCTCCGGGGCAAGATCACCGCTTGCCGGTGACCTTGTCGACGACCGACGCCACACCGTCCTTGGCCTCGCCGACGGTGCGCTGGGCCTCGCCCTTGAGTTCCTGGGCCTTGCCCTCGGCGACGAGCTTGTCGTTCCCGGTGACCTTGCCGACGCCTTCCTTGAGATTGCCGACGGCCTCGTTGGCGAGGCCCTTCAGCTTGTCCGTAGTGCTGCTCATGGGGGTGCTCTTTCGTGACGAGAGGGAACTTGGCCGGTCGGGGCGACCGGCCGAGGTGACGGCTCAAACGCGACGTGCGTCGTAGCGATCGGTGAGGGTGGCGAGGGTCGGAGCACCGAGGCGACCGCCGAAGAAACCGGCCAAGGCACCGAGGATCAGGGCGAGCGCGCCGTAGAAGGCGCCCTGGGTGGCGGCGGATTTCGCCGCGACGGCAGCGGCCTCGGCCTTCTGCTTGGCGGTGGCGACGGTCTCTTCGTACTGCTTCTTATAGTCCTGGATCTGGGTCTTGGCCTGATCGACCGGGATGCCCTGGGCCTTGGCAAGGGCATCGGCGGCGCGGTTCTCGGCCTGGGCCTTCTGGGCCGGGTCACCCGTGAACAGGGCGCGGATGGCGGCGACAGCCGCATCCTTGGCGGCCTGCGGGTCCTGGCCGGCCGCCTGCTGACGGACGCTCTGCTCGATGCCGTCCAGCGGGTTACTGATCTTGGACAGCGACGGGGCTGCGGCCTGCGCGGCGGTCTGCACGGTACCGCCGACCAGGGCGCCGGCGCCGCCCAGGGTGCTGGTCACGCCGGAGAAGGCGCCGCCGATGAGGCCGCCGGCCGCAGAGGTGATCAGGTACAGGACGACGAGGGTGGTCACCGCCCAGGAGACCAGGCCATGCAGGCCGGCTGCGCCCGTCACGGGCTTACCCGAAAGGCGCCCGGCGATGAAGCCGCCCACCAGTGCGGCGACGATGCCCGAGACGATGAACCAGACACCGGCGCTGAGCGACAGGGTCGAGGCGGCCGGATTGTCGGCAGCGACGGGGCCGACACTGGACAGGCCGATGCCGACGCCGACCATGTTGAGGATGACCTGGGTCACCAGCGCGGTGACGGCGCCGGCGAAGATGGCGCCCCACGAGACCTGGTTCAGCAGAACGGTACGGGTATCGCCGGCGACGATCGGCGACGTCGGGATGCTGGAGGAAGAAGACACGTGACAAGGCTCCGGGGTCGTCGGTAGTCCGAAGAATTCGGTCGTCCGAGCAGGGAAAGACGTAGGGGAGGGGTTAAGCGCGGCGGACGTTCAGTCGCGGCCGTGGATCAGTCGCGGCGGTGAATGAGCAGACCGATGCCGTAGCCGAGGAGGCCAGCCACGAGCAGGGCGGCGACGGGGTGCTCGGCGACTTGGTGAGTCACTTCGCGGCCACCCTGGCGCAGATAGTTGCCACCGTTCTCGTAGGCGTCTTCGGCGTAGTCGTAAGCTTCGCGGCCGGCATTGCGGACGGATCGCTCGGCGCGCTCATAGGTGTCCCCGGCGGCGTCCTGCGCCTGGCGCGCGCGGGCCTTGATTTCGCGTCCGTCGGACCCGGCGACATCGTCGACAGCGTCGCGGATGCGGCCACCGGCATCGCGGGCAGCGTCAGCGGCGTGTTCTGCAGCCTCGCCGACCGCGTCCTTTGCCTGACCATAGAGGTTCTCGGCCGTGCCCTGGACTTCGCGCGCCCGGCCCTCGACCGAGTTGCGGTTCGAACCGGTGAGGTCGCCGACCGCGCCCTGGACCTTGCCGCCGAGTTCCTTCGCGGCCCCGGTGATCCGATTGGTATCGACCATGCTGTTCACTCCTGTATCTTTTAAATCTCGACGGGACGATGTCCGGCGTCGTCAAGCACACCCTACGTCTCGAAAACGTCTTTTGGTTTCACTTCGGACTTCGGTAATTTCTGCTGAGCTCTTCCTTCGTCCACCACATTCTGATCACCGATCAGCTTGCCGATGGCTTCCTTCACCGAGCCCTTGAGCGTTTCAGCCGTGATCGCGGACTTGGATTCGCTTATGGATCGATCCGAATACCTGGTTGGCCGGACCCGCATCTCGTACGGCTCAGCATCCCAGGTGGCGCGTGCCGACGGCCGATCAATGATGCATCCGTACTGGTAGAGCGATTTTATTTAACCGGCCGAGCCCGCGGGAAACCCGTTGTCACGCCCCCAGACGATGGCCTCGGAACGCTTGTGCACGCCCAGTTTGCGGTAGAGGGCAGCGGCATGATTTCGGACCGTGTTGCGCGACAGGGTCAGGCGCTTGGCGATGGCATCGTCACCGAGCCCCGAGCAGATGAGATCGAGGATCTGCCGTTCACGGACCGTCATGTTCGGGGCCGCGGCGCCCTGGTGCTCGCCGCCCGGCCGACGCAGGTTGGCGAGCTTGTCGATGAGCCCCCGGCTGAACCAGGAGGTATCGGCCATGACGGTCTCGATGGCCTCGAACAGGTCGCGCTCGCCACGCTTGCGCTCGGTGATGTCCTGCAGGACGAGGAGCGCGTAGATGTCGTCGCCGATCTCGACCCGTTCGGCGGAGACGAGACAATCGAGGCTGGCCCCATCCTCGTGCTGCAGGCAGACTTCGAGCCCGAGGACGTATCCGGTCATGGCCACGGCACTCTCGAACCTCTCGCGGGCCGCATCGTGGACCCAGAGCCCGAGTTCCGCCGGTGAGCGCCCGGCAACCGTCTCGGCGGAATGGCCGAAGACCCGGGTGAAGGCCTCGTTCACCCCGGTAATGGCGAAGGTATCCGCCCGTGCGAGCACCGTCGGCACGGGGGTGAGGCGGAAGGCCTTGGCGAAGCGCTCCTCGCTCTGACGCAAGGCCATCTCGGCCTTCCGGCGCAATTCGAGATCGGCGAAGGTGAAGAGCATGCACGGCTCCTCACCGAGCTCCATCGGCTGGCCGGCGACGATGACGTGCCGCGTGCCGCCATCGGGCAGGTCGAGACAGGCCTCCATCTGCGGGATGGTGCCGCCCTCGTTCAGGCGCGAGATGGCCAGATCCCGGCTCCGGGCACCCGCCAGCACATCGACTTCGTAGACGCTGCGGCCGATGACGGCATCGCGGGTGTAACCCGTCATCTCGAGGAAGCCGAGATTCACCTTGACGTGTCGCAGGTCCGCGAGCCGGCAGATCACCGCTGGGGCCGGATTCGCGTTGAACGTCTTCTCAAAGCGGTCCTCGGCCTCGAATTGATCGGAGACGTCCTTGAGGATCAGCGCCAGGCAACTGGGATTGCCGTCGCGATCGGTGGCCACGAGGCTGCGCAGGGAATGGACGAAGGTGGCGTCCGGCTTGTCGGTGCGCCTCACCTCCACGACCACGTCGTGGAACGTCTCACCGGAGACGACGCGCTCGATCGGATACTGATTGGGCGTGCGGTTGTTCCGGTAGCGCAGGGAGAAGCGCTCGCGATAGGCGTCGACGGTCTCTCCGAGCTCGCTCACCGACTCCACGCCATGCATCGCCAGGGCCGCCTCGTTGGCATAGGCGATGGTCTGGTCCGGCTCGACCAGGATCACGCCCTCGCTGAGGCCGGCGATGATCTGCCGGAGTTCGTACCTGTCGACGCCGAATGTCACTGTGGCTCCAATCGCATCATACACCGGGCCACGGCCCAGCCTTCAACCGATGCATGGCCGGTCAGTTCCAGGTTCGCTTGGGAAGTGCCTGGTATATCTGAGTGATCCACAGAATCGCCATCGGCCGGGACATGGAAGTACCCGTGCAAGGGCTACCCTTCGTGCGCCGGAGGCGTGTCTACTCTTATAAAAACCAACGCCCTTATCTTCGTGCCAAAGTACCGATCATCCCATCGTGTTTCCTCGACCGGACAAAGCCATCGCTCGCTTCGAATTTTCAAGGTGCGTCGGTCAAATGATCGGATTCCGGTCCGTGACGCGTAACCAAGGGCGGGCAATCACCGAAATCCTTCTCATGGCCACCGTGAACCCGGTGCCGCGAGGAAGGACCGCGTCCCATGAGCAGTCTCGCCCACACCGTCTCCGTCGTCCCTCGCGGCCGATGGCACGGGCACAAATCCGAGGGTGAGGGACGGTGTGGCCAAGGCCCCGGCGACGAATTAGGGTCTCATCCGTGAGCCTGGCGCAGGCGGCGCATTCGGGCCGCCTGCGCCAGGCTCGGCCCGCGAATTCCGGAAGCATCGCGACCATGCCCGCACGATCGATGGCATCGTCCGGCGAGGAGTCGCTGTCGGCTTCGATGCAGGCGGCTCAGAACGGCGATGCCGCATCCTACCGTGCACTCCTGCGCGACTGCGTACCCATTATTTCCGCGATGGCGAGGTCCAAGGGTGTCCAGGGCACGACCATCGACGACGTGGTTCAGGACACTCTGCTGACGATCCACCGGGCGCGGGCCAGCTACGACCCCGCCCGGCCTTTTCTCCCCTGGCTCCGCGCCATCACCCATCGGCGCGCCATCGACGTCCTACGCCAAGGCAGCCGCCGGCCGCGCGAGGTCCATGATCCGATCGCCTACGAGGCGCGCGCCGACGATGCGCCCCTGCCGGGGCACGATCTCGATGACCGCGACCGTCGCCGGGCAGTGGTCCAGGCCGTCGCCCATCTTCCCCCGGGGCAGCGCGAGGCGATCGAGCACATCGCCCTGCGCGAGCTCTCCCTCGACGAGGCCTCCCTCCTCACCGGGCGGACCAAGATCGCGCTGAAAGTCAATTTCCACCGCGCACTCAAGGCCCTGCGTGCCTCTCTCTCATCCAGCAAGGAGGGTTCGGATGTCTGATCCCGCCAGCCACGAACGTCTCGTCGAGGAGCTGACCCGGTCGCTCGCGCCGATCCGCCGGCTGCCCGGGCCGGGATGGCGGGCCTTCGCCTGGGTCTCTGCCGTGCTCGGCCTGGGCGCTCTTCTCCTGCCGCTGTCGGATGCCGCTGCCTTGCAAGCGCGTCTCGGTGTTCCCGATCTTCGTTATGCCGCGCTCGGCGCGATGCTGACGAGCGGGGCTGCGGCCTTCGCGGCCTTCCAGAGCAGCGTGCCGGGCCGCAGCCGGGCCTGGGCTCTCCTCCCGATCCCGCCCCTCGTCCTGTGGCTCGGCGTCAGCGGGCTCGGTTGCCTGCGGGCCCGGCTCGCTCCGGCGTCCAACCTCGCCGAAACCGGGGAGATGCGCGGCTGCTTCGTCTTCCTCATGGCCGTCTCGTTGCCGCTCTCGGTCCTGCTGGTCATGATGCTGCGCCGGGCCTGCCCGCTGAACCCGAGCCTCACGGCGGCCTTGGGAGGTCTCGCCGTCGCGGCGGCGGCAGCGGCGCTCCTGGTGCCGTTCCATCCTCACGACGCCACCGCGACGGATCTCGCCGTGCATCTCGTGGCCGTCCTCATCGTGGTCGGCCTCAACGGGCTCCTCGGCGGCCGCTTCCTCGAAGGCACGATCGGCCGACGCTCCGCCGCCAGGGCGGCGGATGCCGATCCGTAGGCGACCAGGCGGCGTCCCGTATCGGCCGGTTAGAATGGCCTTAATCATGCCGCGTTAGGCTTGCGCCGACCGGACCTTCCGTCCGCCGGCGACACGCATGACCGTGACATCTCCCTCGGCGCAGATCGGCACGCCGACCTACAGCCTCGTCGTTCCCGTCTTCAACGAGGAAGCCGTGCTGCCGGTGCTGCTGCACCGTCTCGATCAGCTTCTCGGAAAGCTCGACGGGCCGGCGGAGGTGATCATCGTCGATGACGGCAGCACCGACATGACGGGCATCGTCGCCGCCGGCCGCGCCAAGGACGATCCGCGCTATCGCTATCTCGCCCTGTCGCGGAATTTTGGCCATCAGGTGGCCATCACCGCCGGGATGGAGCGCGCCGCGGGCGCCGCGGTCGTGGTGATGGATGCCGACCTGCAGGACCCGCCGGAGGTCGTCCTCGACCTCGCCGCCAAATGGCGCGAGGGCTACGAGATCGTCTACGCGAAGCGCCTGAGCCGGGAGGGCGAGAGCCGCTTCAAGCGCTGGACCGCCGGCCTGTTCTACCGCCTCATCCGGGCGCTCACCGCCATCGACATCCCGGCCGATGTGGGCGATTTCCGCCTCGTCGACCGCAAGGCCCTCGACGCCTTCCTGGCCATGCCCGAGCGCGACCGTTTCGTGCGCGGCATGTTCAGCTGGATGGGCTTCCGCCAGACCGCCGTGCCGTTCCACCGTCTCTCGCGGACCCTGGGCCAGACCAAATACGGCTGGTCGAAGATGCTGCGGCTCGCCTTCGACGGCATCGTCGGCTTCTCCGACATCCCCCTCCGCTTCGCCCTCTGGGCCGGCACGGGGGTGTCCCTCTTCGCGCTGGCCTACGGATTCTACATCGCCGTGCGCGCCCTCTACGACCCGGCCCTGGTCAGCGGCTGGGCCTCCATCGTCGTCCTCGTCTCGTTCCTCGCCGGCATGAACCTGCTGATGACCGGCATCGTCGGCCTCTATGTCGGACGCATCCATACCGAGGTGAAGAAGCGTCCCCTCTACGTGGTCGGCCGGGCAGTGGGGTTCCCCGAGGATGGGCAGGCCGCCCAATCGAGGATCGCGGCATGACCAGCGCCTTCGACGCGTACCGCACCAGCTACGATGCGGTCGTCCAGGATTCGATCGCCTTTTCCGGGCTCGAACACGGATTCTTCCTCGACGCGAAGGCCGATCTGCTCGCGGATGTGTTCGGCCGGCATTTCGGTGCCTCCCGCCCGTCACTCCTCGATGTCGGATGCGGCGTTGGCCTGCTCCATCGCCGCCTCGCGGGCATCGTCTCGGAGATGGCCGGCACCGATCCCTCGCCCGAATCCGTGGCCCGTGCGGAAAGCGAGAACCCGGGCAACCGATACCGCCTTCAGCAAGGCGGCCCCTTTCCATTCGACGATCGGGCATTCGACGCGACGCTGGCCGTCTGCGTCTTCCATCACGTTCCGATTGCCGAGCGTTCCGGCCTCCTTGCGGAGATGCGGCGCGTGACCCGCCCGGGCGGCCTCGTGACGATCATCGAGCACAACCCGTGGAACCCGCTGACGCGGCTCGCGGTGTCACGCTGCCCCTTCGATCACGACGCCGTGCTGCTCGGCGCCCGCGAGACCCGCACGCTGCTGGCGGAACACGGGTTGCGGGAAATCCGCAGCCGACACTTCCTGGCCTTCCCGTTCCGGCGGGGATGGGTCCGGAATGTCGAGGCGCGGATCGGCCGGCTGCCGCTCGGCGCGCAGTTCCTGGCTCGCGGAACGGTTTGACCGCGCATCGAAGGCCGGAGCCGGACCTCGGCCAGACGACCACGCCGCAGGCTCGATTCGACCTGCGCGGCCATCATCCCTTGATCATCTGACGCCAAGCCTCTATCCGGGCGGCGTCTTTCGCCCGGCTCGACAGTTCGAGCGCCGCCCTGGGCGACCGCTCATGTGACTTTGTTTTAGGAATGTGACGATGGCCAAAGAGAAGTTTGCTCGTACCAAGCCGCACTGCAACATCGGCACGATCGGTCACGTCGACCACGGCAAGACGTCGCTGACGGCGGCGATCACGAAGGTCCTGGCGGAGTCGGGCGGGGCGACGTTCACGGCCTACGACCAGATCGACAAGGCCCCCGAGGAGAAGGCCCGCGGCATCACGATTTCGACCGCCCACGTCGAGTACGAGACCGCCAACCGGCACTACGCCCACGTCGATTGCCCAGGCCACGCCGATTACGTGAAGAACATGATCACCGGTGCTGCCCAGATGGACGGCGCGATCCTGGTCGTGTCGGCCGCCGACGGCCCGATGCCGCAGACCCGCGAGCACATCCTGCTCGCCCGCCAGGTCGGCGTGCCGGCGCTGGTGGTGTTCCTCAACAAGGTCGACCTCGTCGACGACGAGGAGCTCCTCGAGCTCGTCGAGATGGAGGTGCGCGAGCTCCTCTCCAAGTACGACTTCCCCGGCGACGACATCCCGATCACCAAGGGCTCGGCCAAGGTCGCCCTCGACAACGGCGACAAGGCCGTCGGCCACGACGCCGTGCTGGCCCTGATGGCCTCGGTGGACGCCTACATCCCGCAGCCGGAGCGTCCGATCGACAAGCCGTTCCTGATGCCGATCGAGGACGTGTTCTCGATCTCGGGCCGCGGCACCGTGGTGACGGGTCGCGTCGAGCGCGGCATCGTCAAGGTCGGCGAGACCGTCGAGATCGTCGGCATCCGCGACACCCAGACCACCACGGTCACGGGCGTCGAGATGTTCCGCAAGCTGCTCGACCAGGGCCAGGCCGGCGACAATGTCGGCGTGCTCCTGCGCGGCACCAAGCGCGAGGACGTCGAGCGCGGCCAGGTCGTGTGCAAGCCCGGCTCGGTCAAGCCCCACACCAAGTTCAAGGCCGAAGCCTACATCCTCACCAAGGAGGAGGGCGGCCGCCACACCCCGTTCTTCACCAACTACCGGCCGCAGTTCTACTTCCGCACCACCGACGTCACCGGCGTCTGCGAACTGCCCGAGGGCACCGAGATGGTGATGCCCGGTGACAGCGTCACCATGGACGTCACCCTCATCGTCCCCGTCGCCATGGAAGAGAAGCTCCGCTTCGCCATCCGTGAAGGCGGACGCACCGTCGGCGCCGGCGTCGTCGCCGCCATCAACGACTGAGAACGCGGATCGCCCGGCCGAAGCCGAGACCGGCATCGCCGGGCGACTACCGGGAATTCACGATGGCATCCCTCTCGAATGGGCCGGCTCAACGCCGGCCCATTCTCGTTTCCGGATCATCCGCGACGTGAAGCGGGAGCCTGCCGGGAAACCTGAACCATGAGTGCCGAAACCAGCACATTCCTGAGTTACGTGCTCCGGCTAGTCCCAGATGCGATCGGGATCTCGATCGCCCGGAGGAAGAGTGACGCTGCGCCGGCGCAATTTCCTGGGCGACGCCGCATGGGGCCTTGCATCCAGGATGATGATCGGGCATTGAGCGTCCCGCGTAGGAGTGTAGCTCAACTGGTCAGAGCGCCGGTCTCCAAAACCGGAGGTTGCGGGTTCGAGTCCCTCCACTCCTGCCAGTGTTTTCCTTAAGCGCAACGCCGGATCGGCCTCCCGTCGGGAATGTCGGACCGGAGCGTGTCTCCCGCTTTCTGTCGACATGTCCGCGACGGTCGACAAGACCCAGGACTTGCGCTAGAGCGTTCGCACTCCGAGATCGGTAACTGTGTTCGGTGCGGGCTTCGACCAGAGCCTCCGCACCGGCCCGCTTTCCGGTCAGGGCCGATTTTCCCTGTTGTTGGCATCAATGGCATCGAACGAAGCAACGAAGAAGGCGGACCTGGCGCGCACCCCGCAGCGCGGCTCCGCCACGCCGACGCCGCCCCGGGCGACCCCGCCCGTGCGGCCCGCGCCCAAGCGCGTCGGCCCGGCCGAGTTCCTGTCCCAGGTGCGCGACGAGGGCCGCAAGGTCACGTGGCCGAGCCGCAAGGAGACCACCGTCACGACGATCATGGTGTTCATCATGGTCGTGGCGGCGAGCATCTTCTTCACGGTCGTGGACCAGGCCCTGCGCTACATCGTGACCCTGATCCTCGGGGTCGGCGCCTAGAACAACTGAGTCTCCCTGGGCGCGTCGTCGCGACCGGGCAGACCGACGTCAGGATTTGGTGAGAACCGTGTCGAAACGCTGGTACATCGTCCACGCCTACTCGAATTTCGAGAACAAGGTCGCGCAGTCCATCAAGGATCAGGCGGCGCAGCGCGGGCTGATGGAGCTGTTCGACGAGGTCATGGTCCCGACCGAGAAGGTCGTCGAGGTCCGCCGCGGCCGCAAGGTCGATGCCGAGCGCAAGTTCTTCCCCGGCTACGTCCTGGTGAAGTGCGATCTGACCGACGAGGTCTATCACCTCATCAAGAACACCCCGAAGGTCACCGGCTTCCTCGGCGCCGACAAGTCGAAGCCGGTGCCGATCCCCGATTCCGAAGCCGAGCGCATCAAGGGTCAGGTCGCCGAGGGCGTCGATCGTCCCAAGCCCTCGATCTCCTTCGAGATCGGCGAGACCGTCCGCGTCGCCGACGGTCCCTTCGCCTCCTTCAACGGCACCGTCGAGGAAATCGACGAGAGCCGTTCGCGCCTCAAGGTCGCCGTGTCGATCTTCGGTCGCGCCACCCCGGTGGAACTCGAATACGCCCAGGTCGAAAAGATCTGATTTTTTGAGGTTCGAGGTCGGTCACGACTGACTGATCTTCAACGTTTCCGCTTGGCGCCAAGCCGAGCGTGAAAATGGCCGTCGGGTACAGTCCCCAGACGGCGTCACACGCGGGAGGTCCGCCCGGTTTGCCGCCGGGATCCACGGACCGCACCGCGACCTGCAACCGCTCGCCCCGTCCGTGCTCCAGGCAGCCGGGCGGCGAGCCTACATTTGGGAGCAGTCCCTATGGCAAAGAAGATCACGGGCTACGTGAAGCTTCAGGTTCCGGCCGGCGCCGCGAACCCGTCGCCGCCCATCGGCCCCGCGCTCGGTCAGCGTGGCCTCAACATCATGGAATTCTGCAAGGCCTTCAACGCGAAGACCTCTCAGATCGAGAAGGGCACCCCGATCCCGGTCGTCATCACGGCGTACCAGGACCGCTCCTTCACCTTCGAGATGAAGCAGCCGCCGGTCACCTTCTTCCTGAAGAAGGCCGCCGGCCTGAAGATCGGCAAGAAGCCGGCTTCCGGCTCCAAGACCCCGGGCAAGGGCCCGACGGTGGGCAAGGTCACCGAAGCTCAGCTTCGCGAGATCGCCGAGAAGAAGATGCCCGACCTGAACTGCGACTCGGTTGACGCCGCCGTCGCCATGATCCGTGGCTCCGCGCGGGCCATGGGCCTCGACGTCGTCGCTTAAGGGGAGGGCACAATGGCACACGAAGGCAAGCGCATCCGCGCCGCCCGCGAGGGCATCGACGCGCTCAAGCTCTACACCATCGACGAGGCGATCGCCCTGGTGAAGCAGAAGGCCAGCGCCAAGTTCGACGAGACCGTCGAGGTCTCGATGAATCTCGGCGTCGATCCGCGCCACGCCGACCAGATGGTCCGCGGCGTCTGCAACCTGCCCAACGGCTCCGGCCGGACGGTGCGGGTGGCGGTGTTCGCCCGCGGCGCCAAGGCCGACGAGGCCCGGGCCGCCGGAGCCGACATCGTCGGTGCCGAGGACCTGCTCGAGATCGTCCAGAGCGGCAAGATCGAGTTCGACCGCTGCATCGCGACCCCGGACCTGATGCCCCTGGTCGGGCGTCTCGGCAAGGTGCTCGGCCCCCGCGGCCTGATGCCGAACCCGAAGGTCGGCACCGTCACCATGGACGTGAAGTCCGCGGTCGCCGGCGCCAAGGGCGGTTCGGTGGAGTTCCGCGTCGAGAAGGCGGGTATCGTCCATGCCGGCATCGGCAAGGTCTCGTTCGACGAAGCCAAGCTGGTCGAGAACATCAAGGCGTTCGCCGATGCGGTGGCCAAGGCCAAGCCCGCCGGCGCCAAGGGCACCTACATCCAGCGCGTCGCCGTGACGTCGTCGATGGGCCCGGGTGTGCGAGTCGAGCCCTCGACCGTGCTCACCGCCTGATCGGCGCTTCTCCCAGAAAGATATGACAACGCCCGGCTCTCAAGGCCGGGCGTTTTCTTTTGGCCGGGCGCTGTGTCCGTCTAAGGCAGGAGCGCCAGGCGCCGGCCCGCGAGCAGCGTCGCGGTGAGCCCCGCGACCATCGCCACACCGAAGAGCCAGCCCGATGCGGCACCGGCCATGATCCCGGAGAGCAGCGTGCCGACGCTGCAGCCGAGACCGGTCATGGCGCCCCAGCCGAGCAGGATTCCGCCGACGAGGCCACGCCCGATCTGGCCGCGCCTGGGCAGGGCAGGGCGGAACTCGCCCGCCGCCAGGGCGGCGGCCAGCGACGCCGCGACGAGACCGGCGATGAACAGGCCGTTCGGGGTCAGGACCGCATCGCGGATGGCGGTGGCGCAGCCGCGAAACCCGTCGAGGCCTTCGAGCCGTGCCGGCAGGAGACCGAGCCCGGCAGCGGCCTGCCTGGCGCGTCCGCCGATCTCCGCCGTGACACCGAGGGGGCCCACCCGCAGATAGGCCAGCGTACCCAGCGCCCCGACGGCAAGCCCGCCGAGCCAGGTCGGCCAACGCCGCACGAACACCGCTCGAAGCGGTTCGACGCCCCCCGGTGACGGTCCTTCGGCGGGAGGCAGCCATCGCAGCAGAGGCACCGCCAGGGCCGCCAGGACCGCGAGGGTGAGGAGGAGGCTGCCGGCATAGCCGAGATGGCGGGGCAGCCAGATGACGGGCGCCTCCGAAATGCTGGCGAGGTAGAGCGTGTTCCAGGTCAGGAAGCCGAGACCGAAGCCCAGAGCCGTTCCCGCCAGGGCGAAGGGTGCCGTGGGCGAGCCCTCGCCGAGGCGGTAGAGATGGGCGCCGATACAGGAACCCGAGATGGCCATGCCCGCCCCGAAGGCGGCGCCGGCGAGGGCCAGGACCGGCCCGACCGGGCCGATATGCGCGTCCGGGGGCAACCGCACGCCGCTCGGATCCGGCAGCCACGCCCCCAGCACCACGCTGTAGCCGACCGCTCCCGCGGCCAAGGCGGCGAGGATACCGAGGGCGCCGCGCGGGTCATGCCGATCGATGAGATCGCGCCACAGGCAGAAGAAGCAGAAGCGCGAGCGTTGCAGCACGAAGCCGAACAGGGCTCCGAATGTCAGGGACAGCGCGAGCCGGCTGCCGCCGGGATCGCCCGACAGTTGTAAGGCCGCGACCAGCAAGGCAGTCCCGATCAGGGCCGCCGATGCGACCCGCAGCGTCACGGGAAAACGCCCGGTCGAAAGACCGGGCGTGCTGCGTTCGGAGAGCGATGGGGCCGTCACTTGCCCGACCACACCGTCCCGGCGAGGTTGACCACGGGGACGCCGACGGCGTTGCCGTATTCCGTCCAGGAACCGTCGTAGTTCCGCACGGGGTAGCCGAGCACCCGGCTGAGGACGAACCAGGAATGGCTGGAGCGCTCACCGATGCGGCAGGAGGTGATGATCGGCTTCGAGCCGTCGATTCCGACATCCGCATAGAGCTTCTTCAGTTCCGCGACGGATTTCAGTGTGCCGTCCGGATTCACGGCCTTGGCCCAGGGCACGTTCACGGAACCGGGGATATGGCCCGCCCGGATCGCGAGTTCCTGCACGCCCGCCGGCGCGATGAGCTTGCCGGAAAACTCGTCAGGCGAGCGGATGTCGAGGATCGTCTCGTTCCGCTCCTTGCGCGCCACGGCGAGCACGTCAGCAAGGCGGGCACGCTGGCCGTTGGAGACCGGCGTGACCGGGAAGGTCGAAGCAGCCACGTCGGGGCTGCGGGTGTCGAGCTGCCGCTTCTCGGCCTCCCATTTCTTGCGGCCACCGTCGAGGAGCTTCACGTTGTCGACAAGCCCGTACTGGGCGAAGACCCAGGCGCCCCAGGCGGCGAACCAGTTGTTGTTGTCGCCGTATAGGATCACGGTGGTGTCGCGATCGATGCCGAGACGCCGGATGAGCGCCGCGAACTTCTCCGGCCCCGCGATGTCGCGGCTCACGGTCTCCACGAGATCCGTGTGCCAGAGGACGTTCTGTGCGCCCGGCACATGGCCGCGCTCGTAGACGCCCGGCTCGACGCTGACTTCGACGATCCTGAGCTTCGGCGCGGCGAGGTTGGCCTCGAGCCATTCGGTGGAGACGAGGGGGCTGGTCTGGCTCTGTTTCTGCTCGGTGGCATGGGCCGCCACAGGCCCGATCATCGGCAAGGCCAGCGCGGCCAGAGCAAGACGAGCGGCAAGAAGGGATTTGAAGGACACGGGCGTGCTCCGGCGAGGAAGAGTCGTCGCATCGCGGGTGTGGTTGCAGATCTGCAGGCCATGGTCCGAAATTTGACCGCACAATGGTGTTTGTCTTCGAACCCGATATCAATACAATGTTATTTCAAATATCGACGCATCAGGAGAATATAGCCGCCGCTGCCCGCACGAAAAGACAGGGATTATCTTGAGCCTTCGATCGTCCGCGAACCGTGACGAGAGTTCGGAGATCCGGGCACTGCGAGGCAGGCAAGGCAACGGGACGGTCAGGCGTCACAGATCGGATTCTGGACCACCCCCCTTCGAGGTCCTGTCGGAGACGACCCGGCCGTCAGCCCGGGCATTCTCGTCTGCGTTCACGCACGCCAGAATGGTTTGGCGGCCTCGTCACGCAGGGCGACCGGATCGAGATCGAGCGCCTTCATTTGCTCCGAGGTCAATTCGCGGATTGTACGCCGCCCGGACGCCCTGCTGCGCCAGATCGACAGGAGGGCAATTGCTCTCGCGAGAAAGGACTGCTTAGGGTGGCAGGCAGGCTCGAACGCCCTCGCAAGAGGCCGCGAACGGGTGGATAAATTGTCGGATATCGGCATTGTCGGGTCACCTCCATCGGGTCACCTGCTCCTATTGATCCGAAATTGAATCGAATCAATTAAATCATTGTCCTCGGAGCAATGCGCGCGTGGCAGATTATCGGATGATTTCGGAGGGGATCGCTGCGGATATCGCGCAGGGACGCCTGGCAGCGGGGAGCCGGATGCCGACGCAACGGCAATTCGCCTTCGAACGCGGGATCGCCGTCTCCACCGCGAGCCGTGTCTATGCGGAGCTGACGCGGCGGGGACTCATTACCGGAGAGGTCGGACGCGGCACCTTCATCCGCGCCTCGGCCTCCGCTGCCGCAGGATCACCGGACGCCGAGACGGGACTGGTCAATCTCGAACACGTCTTCTCGATCCTGCCCCATCAAGCGGCGGAGCTGAGTGCCAGCCTCGGCGCCTTGCTGGATCCGGCGAAGCTTCAAGCCACGTTCTCCCCGGTCCGGCCGGGCGCGACGGAGCCGGCCCGGGCCAGGGCGGCCGCCTTCTTCGCGCGGGGAGGGTGGTCGGCCGACCCCGAGACTGTCCTGTTCACCGGGGCGGGACGACAGGGCATCGCCGCGGCGATCGCGGCCTTGGCCCAGCCCGGCGATCGGATCGGCGTCGAGGCCATGACCTATCCCATCGTCAAGAGCATGGCGGCGCGGCTCGGCGTTGAACTCGTTCCCCTCGCGATGGATGCGGAGGGCGTGATCCCGGACGCCATCGAGCGGTCTCATCGCGAAGCCCCCCTCCGCGCCCTCTACCTCCAGCCCGTCCTGCAAAGCCCCCTCGGCCAAACCATGGGCGCGGACCGCCGGCGCGCGGTCGCATCGCTGCTCGGCAGGCTCGACCTCGTCTGCATCGAGGACGCCGTGTATAGTTTTCTCTGCGACGAGGAGCCCCTGGCCGCTCTGGCACCCGACAGGGTGATCGTCATCGACAGCCTGTCGAAGCGGCTTGCTCCGGGCCTGGGCCTCGGTTTCCTCGTCGGGCCGCCCCATCTCAACCAGCGGCTCGCGGGCTCGATCCGCACGGGAGCCTGGACCGCGAGCGGGCTCCCCCTGGCCATCGCGCTTCATCTCATGAACGACGGAACGGCGGGCCGGATCGGCACGGCGAAGCGGGCGGATGCGGCGGCGCGCCAGAGCGCGGCCAGGGAAGCGCTCACCGGCCTCGACGTCCGGGGCGACCCGAGGGCGTTCCATGTCTGGCTATCGCTCCCCTCCCATTGGACGGCGGAACGTTACGCCGGCGCCGCAGCGCGCCACGGCGTGGCGGTGTCGCCGGCCAGCGCTTTCGCCATCGCGTCCGTGACACCGGAGAACGGAGTGCGCCTCGCGCTTGGCTCACCGCCCTTCGAGCGGCTGGGACCCGCGCTCCAGACCCTGCGGCGCCTCGCTCGCGACGAAGACGATTCCGTGGTGGAGTGAGATCCGCACCATCCGCGGGGCCTGCACGACGGATCGGCGGATCAGACGCGGGTTCGCACCTGCGTCAAACGCGCGCGAAGGACCGCCCCCGGCTACGCTGCAAGGCGGGATCCATCCCAGAAAGGGTCAAGAAATCAACACGCGAGGGTGACGCCTCCGCAACTGTCTGTGCTAGGTATGCCGCCATGCGATGCACCCTCTCCGTCACCTCGAATCGACGCATCCTGTGCGTCTTTCCCGCATACACGCCGTCCTTCGGGACGTTCGCCCATGCCTACCCGTTAATGGGCGGGGTGAAGGCCTTCATGCCCCCGCAGGGCCTTCTCCTCATCGCGGCCTATATGCCGGAGGAGTGGGAATACCGGTTCATCGACGAGAACATCAAACGGGCCGGGCCGGAGGATTTCGCCTGGGCCGATGCGGTGTTCGTGTCGGGCATGCACATCCAGGCCCCCCAGATCCGGGACATCTACGCCAGGGCGCATGCGGCCGGTAAGGTGACGGCGCTCGGCGGCCCTTCGGTGTCCGGATCGCCCGAGCAGTACCCGGAATTCGACTATCTCCATATCGGCGAGATCGGCGACGCCACCGACGAACTCGTGTCGATCCTCGACCGCGACGTGTCGATCCCGGCGGGCCAGGTTCGCCTTGAGACCAAGGAGCGGCTGCCGCTCTCCGACTTCCCGGCGCCTGCCTACGAGGCCGCTCCCCTCAAGCGCTACCTCATCGGCTCCCTGCAATTCTCGTCCGGCTGCCCCTATCGCTGCGAGTTCTGCGACATCCCGCAGCTCTATGGCCGGCAGCCCCGCCTGAAGACTCCGGAGCAGATGCTCGGCGAGCTCGACGCGATCATCTCGCAGCCGGGCCATCCGGCTGTCGTGTACTTCGTCGATGACAACTTCATCGGCAACCGCAAGGCCACGAAGGACATGCTGCCCCACCTCGTGGAATGGCAGAAGAAGAACCACTATCCACTTCAGTTCGCCTGCGAGGCGACCCTGAACATGGCCAAGCAGCCCGACATCCTCGAGCTGATGCGGCAGGCGAACTTCATGACCGTGTTCGTCGGCATCGAGACGCCGGAAGAGGACGCGCTGGCGGGCATCGACAAGAAGCACAACGCCGCCGTGCCGATGTACGAGGCGATCGAGACGCTCAACAGCTTCGGCCTCGAAGTGACCTCCGGCATCATCCTCGGTCTCGACACCGAAACGGACGGATCGGAGCAGAAGCTCATCGACTTCGTCGACAAGTCGGCGGTGCCGGTGCTGACGATGAACCTGCTCCAGGCCCTGCCGAAGACGCCGCTCTGGGACCGTCTGACCCGCGAGGGACGCCTCACCCACGACGCGGCGCTGGAATCCAACGTCCTGTTCAAGCGCCCGCACGACGAGGTGGTGGCCAGCTGGCGCCGGGCCATCGCCCATGCCTACGAGCCGGAGAACCTGTTCGCGCGCTTCCGGTATCAGGTCGAGCGGACTTATCCGCACCGGATCAAGACGCCCACCAGGGGCAAGCTGACCCGGACGAACCTGCGCCGCGGCCTCGTCCTCGGCTTCAACATCGCCCTGCGCGTGGGGATCCTGTCGGATTACCGGGGCGTGTTCTGGCGCGCGACAGGCCATGCCTTGAAGCGCGGGCAGATCGAGGCGGTGTTCAACATGGGCTTCGTCGCCCACCACCTGATCCGCTTCACCCGCGAGGCGCTTCGCGGCGAACACAACGCTTCGTTCTACGCCGCCAAGGCCGAGCAGAAGCAGGAGGAGGCCCGCACGCCCTGGTGGCAGGCGGCCCGCAAGTTCCTGCCGACCTAGTTGGTCTTTGACTCCCGCCGCACATCGCCCGCTGCCGAAGTGGGCGGAAATCGCGTCAACCAAAATCGTACGGCCGGGCGCAGATTTTCCGCATGAGGCACTTGGCAGGGCGCTTGCTAGGGCCTATAGACCCGGCTCAACGTTTTTCACACTTTGAAACGATTCGACCAATCGGTCGATATTCGACATGCGAATTCGTCTGGGCGACCAGACGATAATGGCCGGAAGGCTTTGAGGGGCGAACAGCCCCTTCAAGCCTCGTCCGGCCATGTCCTGTCCGAGACTACAGGCGCCGGGCGACCGGCTTAATTCCCCAGCCTGCACAGACGGGGAAGACCGAATTCAAGACCCTCTCGGCCCCGCGATTCGCGAGGCAGTCAGGTATCGGTTTGAACCATCTCGCCCGTGCCGTCCACCGTTCCGGAGGATGTCAGGGGACAGGGCCGTGAAGCGTCGTCCAGGACGTTCCGGCTTCTCGCTGAGCCGAGTTCCGTTCCGGGCGGCATGTGCAACCGGCGGACCCTCCTCGAGAGGGACCCGCCAACCGGAGAGAGCCCCAGTGGACAGGACAGCCAAAGCTGATCTCGTCTCGACGCTCAACGGCGTGTTTGCGAACACGTCCGTCGTCGTCGTGGCCCACTACAAAGGCCTCACGGTCGCCGAGATGCAGAAGCTGCGCGCGCAGATGAAGCTGGCCGGTGCCACCGTGAAGGTCACCAAGAACCGCATCGCCAACATCGCTCTCGATGGCACGGACGTCGCCTCCATCAAGCCCCTCCTGAAGGGTCCGACCCTGCTCGCCTATTCGAGCGATCCGGTCGCGGCTGCGAAGGTTGCGGTGGATTTCGCCAAGGGTAACGACAAGCTCGTGATCCTCGGCGGCGCCATGGGAACGACTGCTCTGAACCCGGACGGTGTGAAGGCGCTCGCGTCGCTCCCGTCCCTCGACGAACTGCGCGCCAAGATCGTGGGCCTCATCCAGGCTCCCGCGACCAAGATCGCTCAGGTCGTCAACGCTCCGGCTGCCAAGCTGGCTCGCGTGTTCGGAGCCTATGCCACCAAGGACGCGGCTCAGGACGAAGCGGCCTGACGCCGCCTCGTCCTTCCCAACCCATCCGTTCAAACCGATATCCAAAGGAAGAATACAATGGCTGATCTTGCCAAGCTCGTCGACGACCTGTCCTCGCTGACCGTTCTCGAAGCCGCCGACCTCGCCAAGCTCCTCGAAGAGAAGTGGGGCGTCTCCGCCGCCGCTGCCGTCGCCGTCGCCGGCCCGGCTGCCGGCCCGGCCGCCGTCGTCGAGGAGCAGACCGAGTTCACGGTTCTCCTGACCGCCGCCGGCGACAAGAAGATCGAGGTCATCAAGGAGGTCCGCGCGATCACCGGCCTCGGCCTCAAGGAAGCCAAGGACCTCGTCGAGGGCGCTCCGAAGGCTGTCAAGGAGTCCGTCAACAAGGAAGAGGCCGAGAAGCTCAAGGCCCAGCTCGAGAAGGCCGGCGCCAAGGTCGAGCTCAAGTAAGTTGCCGATGGGCCCATTCCGGCCCGTCACCTCCGGCCGGTCCCCTCGGGGCCGGCCGGCACCGACGCCCGCGGGTCTCCGACCCGTGGGCTAAGGTCGCTTCAGGCGACCGATCGGTCCTGGAACGGACCGGCGGCATTTCATTTCGGGTGGGCTCGGTCCGGCGGGACGGGTTCATCGCCTGGTCGCGGGAGGCATAAAGCCTTCCCCGGGCACCCGGTACGCGGGACGTAGGAGCGAGGTCACCCATGGCCAACACGCTGGTCGGTCGCAAGCGCATTCGCAAATTCTTCGGCAAGATCAAGGAAGTCGCCGAGATGCCGAACCTCATCGAGGTTCAGAAGGCATCCTACGACCAATTCCTGATGATGGACGAGCCGGAAGGCGGACGGGGCGACGAAGGCCTGCAGACCGTGTTCAAATCGGTCTTCCCGATCTCCGACTTCTCGGCGACCGCGCTCCTCGAATTCGTCAAGTACACGTTCGAACAGCCGAAATACGACGTCGACGAGTGTCGCCAGCGCGGCATCACCTTCGCGGCTCCCCTCAAGGTGACGCTGCGCCTCATCGTGTTCGATGTCGACCCGGATACCGGCGCGAAGTCCGTCAAGGACATCAAGGAGCAGGACGTCTACATGGGCGACATGCCCCTGATGACGGAGAACGGCACCTTCATCGTCAACGGCACCGAGCGCGTCATCGTCTCGCAGATGCACCGTTCGCCGGGCGTGTTCTTCGACCACGACAAGGGCAAGACCCACTCGTCGGGCAAGCTCCTGTTCGCCGCCCGCATCATTCCGTATCGCGGCTCCTGGCTCGACGTCGAGTTCGACGCCAAGGACATCGTGCACGTGCGTATCGACCGGAAGCGCAAGCTGCCGGCGACCTCGCTGCTGTTCGCGCTCGGCCTCGACGGCGAAGAGATCCTCTCGACCTTCTACAACCGCGTCATCTACGACCGCGACGGCGCCGAATGGCGGGTTCCGTTCGATGCCGACCGTCTGAAAGGCTTCAAGGCGTCCGTCGACCTGGTCGATGCCGATTCCGGCGAGGTCGTGCTCGAGGCCGGCAAGAAGCTCAACGCCCGCAACGCCCGCCAGATCAGCGAGCGCGGCGTGCAGTTCCTGAAGGCCACCGACGAGGATCTGATCGGGCAGTATATCGCCGAGGATCTGGTCAACCCGAAGACCGGCGAGATCTGGGCCGAGGCCGGCGACGAGATCTCCGACAAGCTCCTCAAGAGCCTGGAAGAGGTCGGCGTGTCCGAGCTCCCCGTCCTCGACATCGATCACGTCAATGTCGGTCCCTACATCCGCAACACCCTCGCCGTGGACAAGAACTCGTCCCGCGAAGGCGCGCTGTTCGACATCTACCGCGTCATGCGTCCCGGCGAGCCGCCGACGCTCGACACGGCGGAAGCGATGTTCCACTCGCTGTTCTTTGATTCCGAGCGCTACGATCTCTCGGCCGTCGGCCGCGTGAAGATGAACATGCGCCTCGATCTCGACGCCGAGGACACCGTGCGCACCCTGCGCCGCGAGGACATGCTCGCGGTGGTCAAGGCGCTGGTGGATCTGCGTGACGGCAAGGGCGAGATCGACGACATCGATCACCTCGGCAACCGCCGTGTGCGTTCGGTCGGCGAGCTCATGGAGAACCAGTACCGCCTGGGTCTGCTGCGCATGGAGCGCGCCATCAAGGAGCGCATGTCCTCGGTCGATATCGACACGGTCATGCCGCAGGATCTCATCAACGCGAAGCCGGCCGCGGCCGCGGTGCGCGAGTTCTTCGGCTCGTCGCAGCTGTCGCAGTTCATGGATCAGACCAATCCGCTCTCGGAAGTGACGCATAAGCGTCGCCTCTCGGCGCTTGGCCCGGGCGGTCTCACCCGTGAGCGCGCCGGCTTCGAGGTGCGCGATGTGCACCCGACCCATTACGGCCGCATCTGCCCGATCGAGACCCCGGAAGGCCCGAATATCGGCCTGATCAACTCGCTCGCCACCTTCGCGCGGGTCAACAAGTACGGCTTCATCGAGACCCCGTTCCGTCGCGTGAAGGACGGCGTGGTGACGAAGGAGGTCTCCTACCTCTCGGCGATGGAAGAGGCGAAGTACTACGTCGCCCAGGCCAACGCGCAGATGGACGAGAGCTTCAAGCTGACGGAAGACCTCGTGGTCTGCCGTCGGGCCGGCGACGTCATCGTCGTGCCCCCGGACCGCGTCGATCTCATGGACGTGTCGCCGAAGCAGCTCGTCTCGGTGGCGGCGGCGCTGATCCCGTTCCTCGAGAACGACGACGCGAACCGCGCGCTGATGGGTTCGAACATGCAGCGCCAGGCGGTGCCGCTGGTTCGCGCCGACGCGCCGTTCGTCGGCACCGGCATGGAAGCCGTGGTCGCCCGCGATTCGGGTGCCGCCATCGCGGCCCGCCGCTCCGGCATCATCGACCAGGTGGATGCGACCCGTATCGTCATCCGCGCCACCGAAGAGGCCGATGCCAACAAGCCCGGCGTCGACATCTACCGTCTGCAGAAGTTCCAGCGCTCCAACCAGTCGACCTGCATCACGCAGAAGCCGCTGGTCCGCGTGGGCGAGCAGGTCAAGAAGGGCGAGATCATCGCCGACGGTCCGTCGACGGAGTTCGGCGAGCTGGCCCTCGGCCGGAACGTGCTCGTCGCGTTCATGCCGTGGAACGGCTACAACTTCGAGGACTCGATCCTGCTCTCCGAGCGGATCGTGAAGGATGACGTGTTCACCTCGATCCATATCGAGGAGTTCGAGGTGATGGCCCGAGACACCAAGCTCGGTCCGGAGGAAATCACCCGCGACATCCCCAACGTCTCGGAAGAGGCGCTGAAGAACCTCGACGAGGCCGGCATCGTCTATATCGGCGCCGAGGTCCACGCGGGTGACATCCTGTGCGGCAAGATCACCCCGAAGGGCGAGAGCCCGATGACGCCGGAGGAGAAGCTCCTGCGCGCCATCTTCGGCGAGAAGGCCTCGGACGTCCGCGACACCTCGCTCCGGGTTCCCCCGGGCGTTACCGGCACCATCGTCGAAGTCCGGGTGTTCAACCGCCACGGCGTTGACAAGGACGAGCGTGCCCAGGCCATCGAGCGCGAGGAGATCGAGCGTCTCGCCAAGGATCGTGACGACGAACAGGCGATCCTCGACCGCAACACCTATGCCCGCCTTGCCGGCGTCCTGATCGGCCAGTCGCCGATCGCCGGCCCGAAGGGCTTCAAGAAGGAGACCACGCTCAGCCGTGAGCTCCTGAACGAGTACCCGCGCTCGCAATGGTGGCAGTTCGCCGTCGTCGAGGACCGTCTCATGACCGAGATGGAAGCGATGCAGAAGCAGTACGACGAGTCGAAGAAGCGCCTCGAGCAGCGCTTCCTCGACAAGGTCGAGAAGCTGCAGCGCGGCGACGAGCTCCCCCCCGGCGTGATGAAGATGGTCAAGGTCTTCGTCGCCGTGAAGCGCAAGATCCAGCCGGGCGACAAGATGGCCGGCCGCCACGGCAACAAGGGCGTGGTTTCGCGGATCGTGCCCATCGAAGACATGCCGTTCCTCGAAGACGGGACGCATGCCGACATCGTGCTCAACCCGCTCGGCGTGCCCTCGCGCATGAACGTCGGTCAGATCCTCGAGACCCATCTGGGTTGGGCCGCCGCCGGTCTCGGCCGCAAGGTCGGGCTCGCGGTGGACGCCTATCTCCGCAGCAACGACATCGCCCCCCTCAAGGCGGAGATGGAGGCGATCTACTCGCCGTCGGAGCTGGAAGGCCTCTCGGACGATGACATGGCGGAGGCGGCCAACAATGTCCGTCGCGGCGTGCCGATGGCCACTCCGGTGTTCAACGGTGCCAAGGAAGCCGACATCGAGACGATGCTGGAGTTGGCCGGGCTCGACCGCTCGGCGCAGTCGACGCTCTATGACGGGCGTACGGGCGAGCCTTTCGACCGCAAGGTGACGATGGGCTACATCTACATGCTGAAGCTCCACCACCTCGTGGACGACAAGATCCACGCACGGTCGATCGGTCCGTACTCCCTCGTCACCCAGCAGCCGCTGGGCGGAAAGGCGCAGTTCGGCGGCCAGCGCTTCGGCGAGATGGAGGTCTGGGCACTGGAGGCCTACGGCGCGGCCTACACGCTGCAGGAGATGCTGACGGTGAAGTCGGACGACGTCGCTGGCCGCACCAAGGTCTACGAGGCGATCGTTCGCGGCGACGACACCTTCGAGGCCGGCATCCCCGAGTCGTTCAACGTGCTCGTCAAGGAGATGCGTTCGCTCGGCCTCAACGTGGAGCTCACCTCCTCGAAGAAGCTCGCGAACGACCAGCTCGATCCGCCCGCCGAGGCGGCCGAGTAAGACCACACCACACGCTCCCGCGCCGGCACCTCGCCGGCGCGGTCCGAGCGGGGAGGGGAAGCGCCTCCCGGGACGACGGCCAGCAGTGACCCGGACGGTCGTTGCGCCGACCTCACGTTTTCAGCACGCGGTAGCCCCTCGGCGGAGGGTGCACCCCGTCAGCAGGAGTTGATCCATGAACCAAGAGGTCATGAATCTTTTCAACCAGCAGGCTCAGCCCCAGAGCTTCGACCAGATCAAAATTTCGATCTCCTCTCCGGAGAAGATCCTCTCGTGGTCGTTCGGCGAGATCAAGAAGCCCGAGACGATCAACTACCGCACGTTCAAGCCCGAGCGCGACGGCCTGTTCTGCGCGCGTATCTTTGGGCCGATCAAGGATTACGAGTGCTTGTGCGGCAAGTACAAGCGCATGAAGTACAAGGGCGTCATCTGTGAGAAGTGCGGCGTCGAGGTCACCCTGGCCCGCGTCCGGCGCGACCGCATGGGCCATATCGAGCTCGCCGCTCCCGTCGCCCATATCTGGTTCCTGAAGTCGCTGCCGAGCCGCATCGGCCTGCTGCTCGACATGGCGCTCAAGGATCTCGAGCGCATCCTCTACTTCGAATCCTACTGCGTCATCGAGCCGGGCCTCACCCCCCTCAAGGAGCGTCAGCTCCTCTCCGAGGAAGAGTACCTGCGCGCCCAGGAGGAGTATGGCGAGGACAGCTTCACCGCCATGATCGGCGCCGAGGCCATCCGGCGCATCCTGCAGGAGCTCGATCTCGACGGGATCGCGAATTCGCTCCGCGAGGAGATCGCCACCACGACCTCCGAGCTGAAGCCGAAGAAGCTGCTCAAGCGCCTGAAGATCATCGAGGCCTTCCAGATGTCGGGCAACAAGCCCGAATGGATGATCCTCACCGTGGTTCCGGTGATCCCGCCGGACCTGCGCCCGCTCGTCCCCCTGGACGGCGGCCGCTTCGCCACGTCCGATCTGAACGACCTCTACCGCCGCGTCATCAACCGCAACAACCGCCTGAAGCGGCTGATCGAGCTGCGCGCGCCCGACATCATCATCCGCAACGAGAAGCGCATGCTTCAGGAGGCGGTGGACGCGCTGTTCGACAACGGCCGCCGCGGCCGCGTCATCACGGGTGCCAACAAGCGTCCGCTGAAGTCCCTCGCCGACATGCTGAAGGGCAAGCAGGGCCGCTTCCGCCAGAACCTGCTCGGCAAGCGCGTCGATTATTCCGGCCGTTCGGTCATCGTGGTGGGCCCGGAGCTGAAGCTGCACCAGTGCGGCCTGCCGAAGAAGATGGCCTTGGAGCTGTTCAAGCCCTTCATCTACGCACGCCTCGACGCCAAGGGTTTCTCGGCCACCGTCAAGCAGGCCAAGAAGCTCGTGGAGAAGGAGAAGCCGGAGGTCTGGGACATCCTCGACGAGGTGATCCGCGAGCACCCGGTGATGCTCAACCGCGCCCCGACGCTTCACCGCCTCGGGATCCAGGCGTTCGAGCCCAAGCTGATCGAGGGTAAGGCGATCCAGCTTCACCCGCTGGTCTGCGCGGCCTTCAACGCCGACTTCGACGGCGACCAGATGGCCGTCCACGTGCCGCTCTCGCTGGAAGCCCAGCTCGAAGCGCGCGTGCTGATGATGTCGACCAACAACATCCTGCACCCGGCCAATGGTCAGCCGATCATCGTGCCGTCGCAGGATATCGTGCTCGGCCTCTATTACCTGTCGATCGTCGCCGAGGGCGCCATCGGCGCCTTCGATCCGACCAACAAGAAGAACCCGATGCAGGGTGTCTTCGGCACCATCGGCGAGCTCGAGCACGCCCTGGCGGCCAAGACCGTGAAGCTGCATTCGAAGATCCGCTGGCGGTGGAACGGCATCGGTCCCGATGGCGAGCCGCTGACCCAGACCTACGACACGACACCCGGCCGCGTGATCCTGTCCACGGCCCTGCCGCTGCACAAGAAGGTCCCCTACGACGTCGTCAACAAGCTGATGACGAAGAAGGAGATCTCCGCGATGATCGACACCGTCTACCGCCACTGCGGTCAGAAGGAGTCGGTGATCTTCTGTGACCGCATCATGGCGCTCGGCTTCAACCATGCGTTCAAGGCCGGTATCTCGTTCGGCAAGGACGACATGGTCGTGCCGGACAACAAGTGGCCGATCGTCGACGACACGCGCGCGCTGGTGAAGGACTACGAGCAGCAGTACAATGACGGCCTGATCACGCAGGGTGAGAAGTACAACAAGGTGGTGGATGCCTGGGCCAAGTGCTCGGACAAGCTCGCCGCCGAGATGATGCTGCGCATCTCCACCGTGCAGAAGGACGAGAACGGCGCCGACAAGCAGATCAACTCGATCTACATGATGAGCCATTCCGGTGCCCGTGGTTCGCCGGCGCAGATGAAGCAGCTCGCCGCGATGCGGGGACTCATGGCCAAGCCCTCGGGCGAGATCATCGAGACCCCGATCATCTCGAACTTCAAGGAAGGCCTGGACGTTCTCGAGTACTTCAACTCGACGCACGGAGCCCGTAAGGGTCTCGCCGACACCGCCTTGAAGACCGCGAATTCCGGCTACCTGACCCGTCGTCTCGTCGACGTGGCGCAGGACGCGGTCATCCGTGAGGTCGATTGCGGCACCACCAACGGCATCAAGATGCGCGCCATCGTTGATGCGGGCCAGGTCGTGGCTCCGCTCTCGATCCGCATCCTCGGCCGCGCCACCGCCGAAGATCTCGTGGCTCAGGACGGTACGGTCATCGTCAAGACCAACGAGACGATCGAGGAAAGGCACCTGCCCGCCATCCAGGCGGCCGGCATCCAGGAGGTGAAGATCCGCTCGGTGCTCGTCTGCGCCACCAAGAGCGGTGTCTGTGCCACCTGCTACGGGCGCGATCTCGCCCGTGGCACGCCCGTCAATATGGGCGAGGCCGTCGGCGTCATCGCGGCGCAGTCCATCGGCGAGCCGGGCACCCAGCTCACCATGCGTACCTTCCACATCGGTGGCGCGGCGCAGATCGCGGATTCGTCCTTCATCGAGTCGAGCTTCGAAGGAACGATCAAGATCCGCAACCGAGCCCTCGCCCGCAACACCGACGGCGATCTCATCGCCACCGGTCGTAACGTGGCTGTGGTCATCGTCGGAACCGACGGTGCGGAACGTGCGGTCCACCGCCTGCAATACGGTGCACGACTGCGGGTGGACGAGGGCGACAAGGTCAAGCGCGGCCAGCGCATCGCCGAGTGGGACCCCTATACCCGTCCGATCATCACCGAGACCGACGGTATCGTGGCCTACGAGGATCTGATCGACGGCCAGTCGATCACCGAGACCACCGACGAGTCGACCGGCATCGCCAAGCGCGTCGTCATCGACTGGCGTGGTACGGCGCGCACGGCCGACCTCAAGCCGGCCATGCTGGTCCTCGACCAGGACGGCAAGCCGATGAAGCTGCCGCGCGGCTCGGATGCCCGCTATTTCCTCCCGGTCGACGCCATCATCGGCTACGATCCGGGCGGCACGGTGAAGGCCGGCGACATCCTCGCCCGCGTCTCCACCGACTCGGCCAAGACCCGCGACATCACCGGCGGTCTGCCGCGGGTGGCTGAGCTGTTCGAGGCCCGTCGTCCCAAGGACGCGGCGATCATCGCGGAGAAGTCGGGCACGATCCAGTTCGGGCGCGACTACAAGAACAAGCGTCGCCTGACGCTGACGCCGCATGACGGTTCGGATGCGGTCGAGTACTTGATCCCGAAGGGCAAGCACATCCACCTCCAGGACGGCGACGTCGTGGAGCTCGGCGACTACATCGTCGACGGCAACCCAGCGCCGCACGACATCCTGGCGATCAAGGGCGTGGAGGAGCTTGCTGCCTACCTCGTCAACGAGATCCAGGAGGTCTACCGGCTCCAGGGCGTGTCCATCAACGACAAGCACATCGAGGTGATCGTCCGTCAGATGCTGCAGAAGGTGGAGATCACCGATGGCGGCGATTCGGAGATCCTGACGGGCGACCAGATCGACCGGACGGAACTCGCGGACATCAACGAGAAGCTGCTCGCCGAGAACAAGAAGCCCGTGGTGGGCGTGCCCGTGCTGCTCGGCATCACCAAGGCCTCCCTGCAGACGAAGTCGTTCATCTCGGCGGCCTCGTTCCAGGAAACCACCCGTGTGCTCACCGAGGCGGCTGTCAACGGCAAGATCGACCATCTCGAGGGCCTGAAGGAGAACGTCATCGTCGGCTCGCTCATCCCGGCGGGCACGGGATCGATGGCCGCCGATATCCGCGCCGTGGCGCGGCGTCGCGACGCCATGATCCTGCAGCAGAAGGCCACGGAGAGCGGCGCCCAACCCCTCAGCGAGTTGCCGCCTGCCGCAGAGTAACCTCCGGGAGACACGGACATAGCAAGAAGGGGCGGCCAGCGATGGCCGCCCCTTCTTCGTTGCTGACGACCCGCAATGAGTCTTCAGCAGGTTGCCCAACACGCTCTTGACGCGCTGCGCCGATCCCGCAACACAACACGCCTACGTTGCATCCGAACATGGAGCGGCGTCCGCATCGGGGGGCGTAATGAAGGGCAAAGTTTTGGCCGTGGCCGGCGCGGGGGCGCCTGGTGTCATTTCCGGCGAGGATGGACGACGCTATAGCTTCGCCATAACCGACATGCGCACCAGCCATCCCTACGTAGGGCAGGAGGTGGATTTCCAGGCGGAGGGCGATCTCGCTCGGGACGTCTACGCAATTGGAGGCGGCGGTCAGCAAACCGTCCAACAACCGCAGCGGGACTGGGTCAAGTTTTACTTCAGCCCCACGGGACGCCTCGGCCGAAGCGATTACTGGCTCTACGGCTTTCTGGTGATTCTCGTGGCAAGCCTGTTGCTCGGATGGATCCCCGTCTTCGGGCAGATCCTGTCCCTGGTCTTCCTGTGGTCAGGCATTGCGTTGAATATCAAACGCTTCCACGATGTCGGCTATTCCGGCTGGTGGAACTTCATTGCCGTCCCGCCGTCTCTCCTCGCGGTCATCGCGGCGGCGGCGAATCCCCGAGATCCCACCCTGGCGGTGGTTCTGGGCGTCGTTGCCGTCGTAGCAGCACTTTGGGCATTCTTCGCGATATTGATCGCACGAGGAGAAACCGGTCCCAACCGCTTCGGTCCCGACCCGCGCGACGAAGCGGCCAATTAAGAAGCTTAATTATTGCCCGCAAGGATTGACGTTCCGCCGTTCCCCGCATAGAAGCACGCCACTCCGGCACAACAGCAGGACATAGCGAGTCGCGACCCTCGGGCCGAAAGACAATCGCTCATCCGGTTCCGGCACTCACATCGACTGACATCCTTGTCAGATCAGTAGGTACGAGCGCGCTGCAAGGCGTGATCCTCTGCCGAACACGCGCCACGGGTCCTCACGGATCCATGGCGCATATTCGTTTTGCGGATCTTCTTTCGAGGATCCGCGACAGCTTGGAAACAGGCTGCCTCGTGAAGCCGAACATGGGATCGCGTCTCAGCGGTCCGAATGAAGAGGGCAGAGTATGCCGACGATCAACCAGCTGATCGCACAGCCGCGTAAGGCGCAGAAGAGCCGCAACAAGGTGCCGGCGCTCGACGCCTGCCCGCAGAAGCGTGGCGTTTGCACCCGCGTCTACACGACGACCCCGAAGAAGCCGAACTCGGCTCTCCGTAAGGTTGCCAAGGTCCGTCTGACCAACGGCTTCGAAGTCATCGGGTACATCCCCGGCGAAGGTCACAACCTTCAGGAGCACTCCGTGGTCATGATCCGCGGCGGCCGCGTGAAGGATCTTCCGGGCGTTCGCTACCACATCCTGCGCGGCGTGCTCGACACGCAGGGCGTCAAGGGTCGTAAGCAGCGCCGCTCCAAGTACGGCGCCAAGCGTCCGAAGTAAGAACGGCGCCCGAAGCAAGAATTTCGTGCACCCCGTAAGGATGCCGCCGACCTCCATGAGGTTCCAGGTGGCCTGCGCGGGGTGGTTTCAAGACCTTGATTTATAGACGGAGCGAGCGATGTCCCGCCGCCATTCTGCCGAAAAGCGTGAGATCATCCCGGACGCCAAGTACGGCGACATCGTGCTGACCAAGTTCATGAATTCGATCATGTACGAGGGCAAGAAGTCGATCGCCGAAGGTATAGTCTACGGCGCATTCGACATCGTCGAGAACCGTGCCCGTGCGAACCCGATCGAAGTGTTCCGCGCCGCTCTCGAGAACGTCGCTCCGGCGATCGAAGTTCGTTCCCGCCGCGTTGGCGGCGCGACCTACCAGGTCCCCGTCGAAGTCCGCACCGAGCGTCGTCAGGCCCTGGCGATACGTTGGCTGATCCAGGCCGCCCGTGGCCGCAACGACCGCACCATGGTCGAGCGCCTCTCGGCCGAACTCCTCGATGCCGCGAATAACCGTGGCAACGCGGTCAAGAAGCGGGAAGACACGCATCGGATGGCTGAAGCCAACCGTGCCTTCTCGCACTACCGCTGGTAAGCGGCCCCGGACCCTTTCAGGAGCAATCCGATGCCCCGCACGCATGCGATCGAGGACTACCGCAATTTCGGCATCATGGCTCACATTGATGCTGGCAAAACCACGACCACTGAGCGGATCCTCTACTACACCGGCAAGTCCCATAAGATCGGCGAAGTCCATGACGGCGCCGCCACGATGGATTGGATGACGCAGGAGCAGGAGCGTGGCATCACGATTACCTCCGCTGCGACCACCTGCTTCTGGCGCGACAAGCGCCTGAACATCATCGACACCCCCGGCCACGTGGATTTCACCATCGAAGTGGAGCGCTCGCTCCGCGTCCTCGATGGCGCGGTCTGCGTGCTCGACGGCAACCAGGGCGTCGAGCCCCAGACCGAGACCGTCTGGCGTCAGGCTGACAAGTATGACGTTCCGCGCGTCGTGTTCGTCAACAAGATGGACAAGATCGGCGCCGACTTCTTCAAATGCGTCGCCGACATCATCGATCGCGTCGCCGGCAAGCCGGTTTGCCTTCAGCTGCCGATCGGCGCCGAGACGTCCTTCAAGGGCGTCATCGACCTGATCAAGATGAAGGCCATCGTCTGGACGTCCGAGAAGCTGGGTGCCGATTTCTCGGAGACCGAGATCCCGGCCGACCTCGCTGATCAGGCTGCAGAATACCGCATCAAGCTCGTCGAAGCCTGCGTCGAGATGGATGACGATGCCATGTCGGCCTATCTCGACGGTGTCGAGCCGGATGCCGAGACGATGCATCGCCTCGTGCGCACCGCCGTCCAGCGTCGCGCCTTCCACCCCGTGCTGTGCGGTTCGGCGTTCAAGAACAAGGGCGTTCAGCCCCTGCTCGACGCCGTCGTCGATTACCTGCCGTCTCCCGCGGATCGCGGCGAGATCAAGGGCCTCGACTTTAAGACCGAGGAAGAGATCGTCCGGCATCCGTCCGACAGCGATCCCTTTTCGATGCTCGCGTTCAAGATCATGGACGACCCCCATGTCGGCACGATCACGTTCTGCCGCGTCTATTCAGGCAAGGTCGAGTCGGGCGCCAACGTCATCAACTCGTCGCGCGACAAGAAGGAGCGTGTCGGTCGCATGCTCCTCATGCACGCCAATAACCGCGAAGACGTCAAGGAAGCCTTCACCGGCGACATCGTCGCCCTGGCCGGCCTGAAGGATACCCGCACGGGCGATACCCTGTGCGATCCGAAGGACGCCGTCATCCTCGAGAAGATGGAGTTCCCGGAGCCCGTCATCGAGATCGCGGTGGAGCCGAAGTCGAAGGCCGATCAGGAGAAGCTCGGCATCGCTCTTGCCAAGCTCGCCGCGGAGGATCCGTCCTTCCGCGTCTCGACCGACCAGGAATCGGGCCAGACCATCCTTCGCGGGATGGGCGAGCTCCACCTCGACATCAAGGTCGACATCCTGCGCCGCACCTACATGGTCGACGCGAATATCGGCCAGCCGCAGGTGGCGTATCGTGAGAAGCTCACGAAGCGCACCGAGATCGACTACACCCACAAGAAGCAGACCGGTGGTACCGGTCAGTTCGCCCGGGTGAAGTTCGTCGTCGAGCCGAACGAGCCCGGCAAGGGCTTCGAGTTCTCGTCGAAGATCATCGGCGGCACGGTGCCCAAGGAATACATCCCGGGCGTCGAGAAGGGCCTCAACTCGGTGCTCGGCGCCGGTATCCTTGCCGGCTTCCCGGTGGTGGACATCAAGGTCGAGCTGATCGACGGCGCCTACCACGATGTCGACTCGTCGGCCCTGGCCTTCGAAATCGCCTCCCGTGCGGCGCTCCGCGAAGCCCTCCAGAAGGGCGGATCGGTCCTCCTCGAGCCGGTGATGAAAGTCGAAGTCGTCTCGCCGGAAGAGTATACCGGTTCGGTGATCGGCGATCTGAACTCCCGCCGTGGCCAGATCCAGGGCCAGGACATGCGCGGCAATGCGAACGTCATCAACGCGATGGTGCCGCTGGCCAACATGTTCGGCTACGTGAACCAGCTGCGCTCCTTCTCCCAGGGCCGCGCGAACTTCACGATGCAATTCGACCATTACGAAGAGGTGCCGCGCGGCGAGGCCGAGAAGGTCGTCGCGAAGTACGCTTAAGGCTTCCCGCCTTTTCCGGACCGCAGCAGCATCACCTGAAACACTGAGATTACGGAGGCTACGATGGCCAAAGAGAAGTTTGCTCGTACCAAGCCGCACTGCAACATCGGCACGATCGGTCACGTCGACCACGGCAAGACGTCGCTGACGGCGGCGATCACGAAGGTCCTGGCGGAGTCGGGCGGGGCGACGTTCACGGCCTACGACCAGATCGACAAGGCCCCCGAGGAGAAGGCCCGCGGCATCACGATTTCGACCGCCCACGTCGAGTACGAGACCGCCAACCGGCACTACGCCCACGTCGATTGCCCAGGCCACGCCGATTACGTGAAGAACATGATCACCGGTGCTGCCCAGATGGACGGCGCGATCCTGGTCGTGTCGGCCGCCGACGGCCCGATGCCGCAGACCCGCGAGCACATCCTGCTCGCCCGCCAGGTCGGCGTGCCGGCGCTGGTGGTGTTCCTCAACAAGGTCGACCTCGTCGACGACGAGGAGCTCCTCGAGCTCGTCGAGATGGAGGTGCGCGAGCTCCTCTCCAAGTACGACTTCCCCGGCGACGACATCCCGATCACCAAGGGCTCGGCCAAGGTCGCCCTCGACAACGGCGACAAGGCCGTCGGCCACGACGCCGTGCTGGCCCTGATGGCCTCGGTGGACGCCTACATCCCGCAGCCGGAGCGTCCGATCGACAAGCCGTTCCTGATGCCGATCGAGGACGTGTTCTCGATCTCGGGCCGCGGCACCGTGGTGACGGGTCGCGTCGAGCGCGGCATCGTCAAGGTCGGCGAGACCGTCGAGATCGTCGGCATCCGCGACACCCAGACCACCACGGTCACGGGCGTCGAGATGTTCCGCAAGCTGCTCGACCAGGGCCAGGCCGGCGACAATGTCGGCGTGCTCCTGCGCGGCACCAAGCGCGAGGACGTCGAGCGCGGCCAGGTCGTGTGCAAGCCCGGCTCGGTCAAGCCCCACACCAAGTTCAAGGCCGAAGCCTACATCCTCACCAAGGAGGAGGGCGGCCGCCACACCCCGTTCTTCACCAACTACCGGCCGCAGTTCTACTTCCGCACCACCGACGTCACCGGCGTCTGCGAACTGCCCGAGGGCACCGAGATGGTGATGCCCGGTGACAGCGTCACCATGGACGTCACCCTCATCGTCCCCGTCGCCATGGAAGAGAAGCTCCGCTTCGCCATCCGTGAAGGCGGACGCACCGTCGGCGCCGGCGTCGTCGCCGCCATCAACGATTAAGTTCGGTACGCTCAGTCTGCTGGGATCGACAGAGGGGCGGGTCCTCGCGCCCGCCCCTTCTTAAGTCCCGCCAAGGTTTCAGGTCATGAACGGTCAGAATATCCGCATTCGCCTCAAGGCGTTCGATCATCGCATCCTCGATGCCTCGACCCGCGAGATCGTGTCGACGGCCAAGCGCACCGGCGCGACCATCCGTGGTCCGATCCCGCTGCCGACGCATATCGAGAAGTTCACCGTCAACCGCTCGCCGCACATCGACAAGAAGTCGCGCGAGCAGTTCGAGATGCGCACTCACAAGCGCGTCCTCGATATCGTCGATCCGACGCCGCAGACCGTGGACGCGCTGATGAAGCTCGACCTCGCCGCTGGCGTGGACGTGGAGATCAAGCTCTAAGTCCCGCGGGGATTTAGAGCTTACCGTAGAATCGCGCGAGGGAGACACCTATGCGCTCAGGCGTCATTGCACAGAAGGTCGGCATGACCCGCATCTTTACGGATGCTGGCGAACATGTCCCCGTGACAGTGCTTAAAATCGATCAATGCCAGGTGGTTGCCCACCGTACCGTCGAGAAGAACGGCTACGTCGCCCTTCAGGTCGGCGTCGGCAAGGCCAAGGTGAAGAACGTGTCGGCTGCCGAGCGCGGCCGGTTCGCGGTCGCCAAGGTCGAGCCGAAGCAGAAGCTTGCCGAGTTCCGCGTGTCCGAGGACGCGCTGATCCCGGTCGGTGCCGAGATCACCGCCGACCACTTCATCCCCGGTCAGTTCGTCGACGTGACGGGCACGACCACGGGTAAGGGCTTCGCCGGTGGTATGAAGCGCTGGAACTTCGGCGGTCTGCGCGCCACCCACGGCGTATCCATCTCGCACCGTTCGATCGGTTCGACCGGTGGCCGCCAGGATCCCGGCAAGACCTTCAAGAACAAGAAGATGCCCGGTCACATGGGCGTCGACCGGGTCACGACCCAGAACCTGCGCGTCGTGCGTACGGATCCCGAGCGTGGCCTCATCCTCGTCGAAGGCGCCGTCCCCGGTGTCGCCGGCGGCTGGATCCAGATCCGCGACGCGGTGAAGCGCAAGCTCCCCGCCGACGTGCCGCAGCCGGGCAAGTTCCGTGAGAACGGTTCCTCCGCTGCTCCCGCCACCGAAGCTCCGGCTCCCGAGGCTCCCGCTTCCGAGGAGAACGCGTGATGAAGCTCGATATCACCACTCTCGACGGCGATGGCGCCGGGTCCATCGACCTGGACGAGACCATCTTCGGTCTCGAGCCCCGCGCCGATCTGCTTCAGCGCATGGTGCGCTGGCAGCTTGCCAAGCGTCAGGCCGGCACCCATGCGGTGAAGAACCGTTCGGACGTCAACCGCACGCGCAAGAAGCTGTACAAGCAGAAGGGCACCGGTAACGCTCGTCACGGCGCCGCCTCCGCTCCGCAGTTCCGCGGCGGTGGACGCGCCTTCGGTCCGGTCGTGCGCAGCCATGCCCACGACCTGCCCAAGAAGGTCCGCGCTCTGGCTCTCCGCCACGCCCTGTCCGCCAAGGTGAAGGCCGAGACCCTCATCATCGTGGACGACGTGACGCTCGCCGACGGCAAGACCAGGAACCTGGTCGAGCGGTTCGAGAAGATGGGCCTGTCCAGCGCGCTGATCATCAGCGGCGCCGAGGTCGACGTGAACTTCGGTCGCGCCGCCCGCAACATCCCGCAGATCGACGTCCTGCCGGTCCAGGGCATCAACGTCTACGACATCCTGCGTCGCGACAAGCTCGTGCTGACGCGCGCAGCGATCGATGCGCTGGAGGCGCGATTCAAATGAGTGCCGATCCGCGCCACTACGACATCATCGTCTCCCCGGTCATCACCGAGAAGGCGACGAACCTCACCGAGCAGAACAAGGTCGTCTTCCGGGTCTCCCCGAAGGCTACCAAGCCGCAGATCAAAGAAGCGGTCGAGAAGCTGTTCGACGTCAAGGTCACGGGCGTGAACACGCTCGTCACCAAGGGCAAGAAGAAGATTTTCCGCGGGCTTCGCGGACAGCGTTCGGACGTGAAGAAAGCGATCGTGACCCTCGCCGAGGGTGAAACGATCGACGTCACGACCGGGCTCTGACACGAAAAGCGTTAGGATCAAGCCGATGGCCTTGAAGACATTCAAACCGGTCACGCCGAGCCTTCGCCAGCTCGTGCTTGTCGACCGCCGTGAGCTCTACAAGGGCAAGCCGGTCAAGAAGCTCACCGAGGGCAAGTCGTCCTCGGGCGGCCGCAACAACCTCGGTCGCATCACCGTCCGCTTCCGCGGCGGTGGACACAAGCGCACCCTGCGCAACGTCGATTTCAAGCGGCGTGAGCAGCTCGGCGTCGCCGCGACGGTGGAGCGGATCGAGTACGATCCCAACCGTACGGCGTTCATCGCGCTGATCACCTTCCCCGACGGCGTGCAGAGCTACATCATCGCTCCTCAGCGCCTGTCGCCGGGCGACAAGGTGATTGCCGCCGAGCAGGTCGACATCAAGCCGGGCAATGCCGGCCCGGTCGGCAACATGCCGGTGGGCACCATCGTCCACAACGTCGAGCTGAAGATCGGCAAGGGCGGCGCGATCGCCCGTTCGGCCGGGAACTACGCCCAGATCGTCGGACGCGACCAGGGCTACGTCACGCTGCGCCTGAACTCGGGAGAGCAGCGCCTGGTCCACGGCCAGTGCTTCGCCAGTGTCGGTGCGGTGTCGAACCCGGACCACATGAACATCTCCCTCGGCAAGGCCGGTCGCAATCGCTGGCTCGGCAAGCGCCCGCACGTCCGCGGCGTTGCCATGAACCCGGTCGATCACCCGCACGGCGGCGGTGAGGGTCGTACCTCGGGCGGCCGTAACCCGGTCACGCCCTGGGGCGTGCCCACCAAGGGGAAGAAGACCCGCTCCAACAAGCGGACCGACGTCTTCATCCTCGCCAGCCGTCACAACCGCAAGAAGTAACCCTCATGGCACGCTCGCTCTGGAAGGGGCCGTTCATCGACGGCTACCTCCTCAAGAAGGCTGAGACCGCTCGCGGATCCAGCCGCAACGAAGTCATCAAGATCTGGAGCCGTCGCTCCACGATCCTGCCGCAGTTCGTCGGGCTCACCTTCGGTGTGCACAACGGACAGAAGCATATCCCGGTCTACGTGTCCGAGGAGATGGTCGGTCATAAGTTCGGCGAGTTCTCGCCGACCCGTACCTTCCATGGCCACGCAGCCGACAAGAAGGCGAAGAGGCGCTGAGATGGGCAAGCAAGCCACCCCCCGCGCGCTCCCCGAGAACGAAGCGAAGGCCGTCGCGCGCATGCTGCGCGTGAGCCCTCAGAAGCTCAATCTCGTTGCGCAACTCATCCGCGGTAAGAAGGTCGAGTCGGCTTTGGCCGACCTGGAATTCTCCCGCAAGCGGATCGCCCGCGAGGTCAAGAAGTGCCTCGAGAGCGCCATCGCCAATGCCGAGAACAACCATGACCTCGATGTCGACGATCTCGTCGTCTCCGAGGCGTTCGTCGGCAAGGCGCTCGTGCTCAAGCGGTTCCACGCCCGTGCGCGTGGCCGCGGCGCCCGCATCCTGAAGCCCTTCGCGAACCTCACCATCGTGGTGCGCGAAGTCCCGACCGCCGAAGCGGCGTGAGGAGGACCTGATGGGCCAGAAAGTCAATCCGATCGGTCTGCGGCTCGGTATCAACCGGACCTGGGACTCCCGCTGGTTCGCCCAGAAGGGTGAATACGCCAAGCTGATGCACGAGGACGTGGCCATCCGCGCCGCCCTCATGAAGCAGCTGAAGCAGGCGGCGGTCTCGAAGATCGTCATCGAGCGTCCGCACCGGAAGTGCCGCGTCACCATCCACTCGGGTCGTCCGGGCGTGGTGATCGGCAAGAAGGGCGCGGATATCGAGAAGCTGCGCAAGCTCGTCGGCACCCTTACCAAGGCCGACGTGACAATCAACATCGTCGAGGTGCGCAAGCCCGAGATCGATGCCACCCTGGTGGCCGATTCGATCGCCCAGCAGCTCGAGCGTCGTGTCGCTTTCCGTCGTGCCATGAAGCGCGCCGTGCAGTCGGCCATGCGTCTCGGTGCCGAAGGCATCCGGATCAACTGTTCGGGTCGTCTCGGCGGCGCCGAGATCGCTCGCCAGGAATGGTACCGCGAAGGTCGCGTCCCGCTGCATACCCTGCGCGCGGATGTCGATTACGGCGTGGCGACCGCCTTCACGACCTACGGGACGTGCGGAATCAAGGTGTGGGTGTTCAAGGGCGAAATCCTCGAACACGACCCGATGGCGCAGGACAAGCGCGCTCAGGAAGAAGGCGGCCGTTCGGGCGGACGTCGCGAGCGCGATGGCGAGGGTGGCCGCGAACGCGGCCGGCGCGACCACGCCTGAGGCGTGATCGCGTATGCCCGTTAGCCATAGAAGGTGTTGAGAGGCTGCCATGTTGCAACCCAAGAAGACCAGGTTTCGTAAGCAGTTCAAGGGTCGCATCCACGGTGCGGCCAAGGGCGGCTTCGACCTGAATTTCGGGACCTTTGGCCTGAAGGCCATCGAACCCGAGCGCGTCACCGCACGGCAGATCGAGGCGGCTCGCCGCGCGATCACCCGTGAAATGAAGCGCCAGGGCCGTGTTTGGATCCGGATCTTCCCGGACGTTCCGGTCACGGCAAAGCCCACCGAAGTCCGAATGGGCTCCGGTAAGGGTGCACCCGAGTTCTGGGCTGCCCGCGTGCATCCCGGACGTATCATGTTCGAAGTCGACGGCGTCGCCGAGGACATCGCCAAGGAGGCCCTGCGCCTCGGTGCGGCGAAGCTCCCGATCCGCACGCGCGTCGTTCAGCGCATCGCTGACTAAGGGGAGGGGATCATGAAGTCGTCACAGAGACAGTCGGATCTGGCCGCCCTGTCGCCCGATCAGCTGAACGATGAGCTGCTGAACCTGAAGAAGGAGCAGTTTAACCTGCGCTTCCAGGGCGCCACCGGCCAGCTCGAGAACGTCGCACGGGTCCGTGAGGTCCGCCGCGATATCGCCCGCGTTCGCACTCTCCAGCGTCAGAAGACGCTGAAGTCCGCGCAGGCTTGAGGAGTACACCATGCCGAAGCGCGTATTGCAGGGCGTCGTCGTCAGCGACAAGGGCGAGAAGACCATCGTCGTGAAGGTGGAGCGTCGCTTCACCCATCCGGTGATGAAGAAGACGGTCCGTCGTTCGAAGAACTACCACGCCCACGACGAGACCAACGTCGCCAAGGTCGGCCAGACCGTGTCGATCGAGGAATGCCGTCCGTTCTCGAAGACCAAGACCTGGAAGCTCATCGAAGGTGGCGCAGCCGCCGTGGAATCACCTTCCGCCGAAGCGTGAGCCCGATGCAGGGTCGTTAAAGCGGGCGCAGCTTCTGCGCCCGCTTTTTTGCGTCGTCCATCGGTCACCGGGGACACCGGATCGCGTATCGGGTCGCCTGCATGATGCGGCTGGTCTTCCGCAGCACCCGCGGACGAATCATCCGACGTCGATATTACGAAAAGCACCGTCGTGCCTTGCGGCCGACATGACCGTTCGTCGTGTGTCGACGTGCGGCGCTTGCTGAAAGGGCGCGACGGCGACGCGAACCGCCCTGTTTTCCTGCTCTCGGCAGGGCGCCCGGGTCGATCGCATCATTGCAGCCGCGCGTCTTTGCTCTTGCACGGGGCGGGTCTCTATAGTAACAGGCCGTCCTTCGCGACATGCAAAAGGGTGTTCGCACTCTTGGACCGCGGCGACCGCGCCGGCGTTGAGAAACGCCGAATGCGCGGTCCTTCTATATGAGCCGGGGACATCAGATCCCCATCAGACGTCGTCCGCCGGACAATACCGTCCGTGTGCGGAAACCCGTCTGAAACAAGGAAAGGTCACTCTCGTGATCCAGATGCAGACGAATCTGGACGTCGCCGACAATTCTGGTGCGCGTCGCGTGATGTGCATCAAGGTTCTCGGCGGGTCGAAGCGCAAGTATGCCGGAGTTGGCGATATCATCGTCGTCTCGGTGAAGGAGGCCATTCCCCGCGGCCGCGTGAAGAAGGGCGACGTCATGAAAGCCGTCGTTGTTCGCACCGCCAAGGAAGTGAAGCGCGCCGACGGATCCGTGATCCGGTTCGACAAGAACGCCGCTGTCCTGATCAACAATCAGAAAGAGCCGATCGGCACCCGTATCTTCGGACCCGTGCCGCGCGAGTTGCGCGCCCGGAACCACATGAAGATCATCTCGCTCGCTCCGGAGGTGCTGTGATGGCTGCCAAGGTCAAGAAGGGCGACAAGGTCGTCATTCTCACCGGACGCGACAAGGGTCGGTCCGGTGAAGTCATCCAGGTGATGCCGAAGGAAGACCGTGCGCTCGTGCGTGGGGTCAATCTGGTCAAGAAGCACCAGAAGCAGACGCAGAACCAGGAAGGCGGCATCATCTCCAAGGAAGCCGCCATTCATCTGTCCAACATTGCGATTGCCGACCCGAAGGACGGTCAGCCCACGCGCGTTGGTTTCCGCATTCTCGACGACGGCCGCAAGGTCCGGTTCGCCAAGCGCTCGGGGGATCTGATCGATGGCTGAGAAGAACAACGACGCGTACACCCCTCGTCTGCGCAAGCATTACGATGAGGTCGTTCGCCAGAAGCTGATCGAAGAGTTCGGCTACAAGAACCCCATGCAGGTTCCGGTCATCGAGAAGATCGTGATCAACATGGGCGTCGGCGAGTCCACCGCCGATTCCAAGAAGGCCTCCGTCGCCGCCGGCGACCTTGCCCTGATCGCCGGCCAGAAGCCGGTCATCACCAAGGCCCGCAAGGCGATCGCGACCTTCAAGGTCCGCGAAGGCATGCCGATCGGCTGCAAGGTCACCCTGCGCAAGCATCGGATGTACGAGTTCATGGACCGTCTGATCACCATCGCGCTCCCGCGCGTTCGTGACTTCCGCGGCCTGAACCCCCGTTCGTTCGACGGCAACGGCAACTACGCGTTGGGCCTCAAGGAGCACCTCGTGTTCCCCGAGATCTCCTACGACAAGGCCGATGCCACCTGGGGCATGGACATCGTGATCCAGACGTCGGCTCGCACCGATGCCGAGGCGCGCGCGCTCCTGTCGCAATTCCGATTCCCGTTCCGGCAGTAAGGGCTGAAAAGCGCTTAGACGCGGACACTGGAGAGAGACATGGCAAAGAAAAGCTCAGTCGAGAAGAACAACCACCGCAAGGAACTCGTGAAGCGGTTCGCCGCCAAGCGTAAGGCCCTCCTTGCCACGGCCAACAACGAAGGCCTCGAGATGGAGGAGCGCTTCGAGGCGCGCCTCAAGCTCGCGGAACTGCCCCGCAACTCGTCGGCGACCCGGGTCCGCAACCGTTGCGGCATCACGGGACGTCCCCGCGCTTTCTACCGCAAGATGGGCATCTCGCGTGTGGCGCTTCGGGAACTTGGCAATCGGGGTCTCATCCCCGGTCTGGTCAAGTCCAGCTGGTAAGGAGCAGACACCATGGTCAACGATCCCGTGGGTGATATGCTCACCCGCATCCGCAACGGCCAGATGCGCCGCCGCAACGTCGTTCAGACGCCCGGCTCGCGTCTCCGGGCGAGCGTTCTCGATGTCCTCAAGGCCGAGGGCTACATCCGCGATTACGCCACGACCGATTTCGGCAATGGCCGCACCGAGTTCTCGATCGAGCTCAAGTACTATGACGGCCAGCCCGTCATCCGCTCGATCCAGCGCGTTTCGAAGCCCGGCCGCCGCGTCTATTCGGCCGTGACCGAACTTCCCCGCGTCGCCGATGGCCTCGGCGTCACCATCGTGTCCACCCCGCAGGGCGTCATGGCCGACCACGAGGCGCGTGAGCGCAACGTCGGCGGCGAAGTGCTCTGCAAGGTGTTCTGATCTCGGACTTGGAGGAAAGGCAATGTCTCGCGTAGGCAAGAAGCCCGTTCCCGTCCCGTCCGGTGTGACGGCCACGGTAACCGGTCAGACGGTAACGATGAAGGGCTCCAAGGGTGAGCTCAAATACGTCGTCCCCAATGTGGTGGACGTGATGTTCGAGGACGGCGCCGTCTCGGTGCTGCCCAAGAACCAGACCAAGGAGGCCCGCTCGCTGTGGGGCACCTCCCGGGCTCAGGTGGCGAACCTCGTCGAGGGCGTCTCCAAGGGGTTCGAGAAGAAGCTCGAGATCACCGGCGTCGGCTATCGTGCCGCCATGGCCGGCAAGGCCCTCAAGCTCTCCCTCGGCTACAGCCACGACATCGAGTACGAGATCCCGGTCGGGATCACGATCGCGGTGCCCAAGCCCACCGAGATCGTCATCTCCGGCATCGACCGGCAGGTGGTGGGACAGGTGGCAGCCGAGATTCGCGACTACCGCGGTCCCGAGCCCTACAAGGGCAAGGGCGTGCGGTACGCGGGTGAGTTCATCTTCCGCAAGGAAGGCAAGAAGAAGTAAGGGCCGGCCATCATGTCACGCAAAATCGATGCACTCGACCGCCGCAAGGCGCGTGTGCGCCGCGCGCTGCGGGCGGCGGCGAATGGACGGCCCCGGCTTTCGGTGTTCCGTTCCTCCAAGCAGATCTACGTCCAGGTCATCGACGACGCCGAGGGCAAGACCCTCGCCGCCGCCTCGACCCTCGACAAGGATCTCCGTTCGGGCCTGAAGACCGGTGCCGATACGGCAGCGGCCGCGGCCGTCGGCAAGCTCGTCGCCGAGCGCGCCAAGGCTGCCGGAGTCACCAAGGTGATCTTCGACCGCTCGGGCTACATCTATCATGGGCGCGTCAAGGCGCTCGCCGATGCCGCCCGTGAGGGTGGCCTCGAATTCTAAGACCAGGCGGGGAGGGGCGGCACAGGCCGTCCCTCGGACAAGCTATCAAGCGAGCGGGCTCCGCCGCCCGCGTCAGTGAGACAGGATTCAAACATGGCACGTGAACGGGAAGGCGGTGGCCGCGGCCGCCGTGATGAGCGCGAGGAGCGCGACAGCGAATTCGTGGACAAGCTCGTCCACATCAACCGTGTCGCCAAGGTGGTGAAGGGCGGCCGTCGCTTCGGTTTCGCGGCCCTCGTCGTCGTTGGCGACCAGAAGGGTCGCGTCGGATTCGGCCACGGCAAGGCACGCGAAGTGCCGGAAGCCATCCGCAAGGCCACGGAAGCCGCCAAGCGCGGTCTCGTCCGTGTCGCCCTGCGCGAGGGCCGTACCCTCCACCACGACGTCTACGGACGTCACGGTGCGGGCAAGGTCATCCTGCGCGCCGCCCCCCAGGGTACCGGCATCATCGCCGGCGGCCCGATGCGCGCCGTCTTCGAGACGCTGGGCATGCAGGACGTCGTGGCCAAGTCGCTCGGCTCGTCGAACCCCTACAACCTCGTCCGCGCCACCTTCGAGGCGCTGAAGAACGAGGACAGCCCGCGCGCCGTGGCTGCCCGTCGGGGTCTCAAGGTGTCGACGCTTCAGGCTCGCCGTCGCGATGCCGATCCGTCCGACCTGTCCGAAGCTGCAGTCGCTTAAGGGGAGGGTGCAATGGCAACGAAGACTCTCCGCGTCGAGCAGATCGGCTCGCCGATCCGCCGCGAGGGCGACCAGCGTGCGACGCTGATCGGCCTTAAGCTCAACAAGCTGCACCGGGTGGCCACGCTGGAGGATACTCCCTCCGTGCGCGGAATGATCCGCAAGGTGCACCACCTCGTGCGCGTCCTCGACGACGCGGCCTGAGGGAGGGCATCATGAAACTCAACGAAATCCACGATAACGACGGCGCAACCAAGAATCGGATGCGCGTCGGCCGGGGCATCGGCTCCGGCAAGGGCAAGACCGCTGGTCGCGGCGTCAAGGGTCAGAAGGCCCGTACCGGCGTCTCGATCAAGGGCTTCGAGGGCGGCCAGATGCCGCTTCACCGTCGCCTGCCCAAGCGCGGCTTCAACAACCTGTACTCCACGGACTTGAACGAGGTGAATCTCGGTCGCGTCCAGCAGGCTGTGGATGCCGGCCGTCTCGACGCTTCGGCGGTCGTCACGGTGGAATCCCTCGTCACCGCCGGAATCATCGCTCGTCCCCGTGACGGCGTGAAGCTGCTCGGCGTCGGCGAACTGACCGCGAAGCTCTCCTTCGAGGTCACCCGCGCGTCGAAATCGGCGGTCGAAGCTGTCGAGAAGATCGGCGGCACGGTCAATGTCGCTTACGGTGCCGGCATCTCCACCCGCGGCAAGCCGTCCGCGGAATAAGTCTTCCGACGCCGCTGTTGCGTAGCGTCGGGGCAGACTTTAAGTCGAAGCTCTGAGCGGCGGCCCGTGCGACCTGCGCGTGGCCGCCGTTTCAGTTTGTTCGGGGGTGCTTCAACCCCCAATCTGGATCGATTTCAGGAACGGGTGCCATGGCCTCAGCCGCCGAGCAGCTTGCCGCGAACCTCAATTTCGGGGCCATCGCCAAGGCCGACGAGCTCAAGAAGCGCATCTGGTTCACGCTGGGTGCGCTAGTGGTGTTTCGCCTCGGCACCTACATCCCGATCCCCGGCATCGACCCCGAGCAGTTCGCGCGGAACTTCCAGCAGCAGGCCGGCGGCGTCCTCGGTCTGTTCAACATGTTCTCCGGCGGTGCCGTCGAGCGCATGGCGATCTTCGCCCTCAACATCATGCCGTACATCTCGGCCTCCATCATCATTCAGCTTCTCACCTCGGTGATCCCGAGCCTGGAAACGCTGAAGAAGGAGGGTGAGTCCGGCCGCAAGGTCATCAACCAATACACGCGCTATCTCACGGTGGTGCTGGCTCTGGTGCAGAGCTGGGGCATCGCCTTCGGCCTCCAGAGTTCGAGCGCCGCGATCGATCCGGGTCCGTTCTTCATCCTGTCCACCGTGATCACGCTCACGGGCGGAACCCTGTTCCTGATGTGGATCGGTGAGCAGATCACGTCGCGCGGGATCGGCAACGGCTCCTCCCTCATCATCTTCGCCGGCATCGTCGCCCATCTGCCCACCGCCATCGTCGGTGCCCTGGAGCTGAGCCGGACCGGTGCGCTGTCCGCCGCCGTCATCCTCGGCGTCGGTCTGGCGGCCATCGTCCTCGTCTACTTCATCGTGTTCATGGAGCGGGCTCAGCGCCGGCTTCTGATCAACTACCCCAAGCGCCAGGTCGGCAATCGCATGTACGAGGGTCAGACCTCGTTCCTGCCGCTGAAGCTGAACACCGCCGGCGTGATCCCGCCGATCTTCGCGTCGTCCCTGCTTCTGCTGCCCGCCACCGTGGCGAGCTTCTCGGCCAATAACGGCGGCACCGGCGTGCTGGCGACGATCACGACCTATCTCGGCCACGGCCGACCGCTTTATATGGTTCTTTATGCGGCGCTGATCATCTTTTTCGCGTTCTTTTACACGGCGGTGGTCTTCAACCCGCAGGAGACGGCGGACAATCTGAAGAAGCAGGGCGGCTTCATCCCCGGCATCCGTCCGGGCGAGCGCACCGCCGCCTTCATCGACAAGGTGCTGACGCGCATCACCCTCATCGGCGCCCTGTATTTGACTTTCGTCTGCCTTGTGCCGGAGATCCTGGCCTCCTACGCATCGGCAAGCCTCGGATTCGGTGGCACCTCGCTCCTCATCGTCGTCTCCGTGACGATGGATACGGTGGCCCAGGTCCATGGACATCTGATGGCCCACCAGTATGAGGGCCTCGTGAAGAAGGCGAAGCTGCGCGGCGCCACACGGCGCCGCTGAGGCGCCCGAGACGAAGCCGATCGACCAGAAGACGATGCCGAGAGGCATCGTCTTTCCATGACCTGAACGCCTGAACCACAACGCCCGACGCGGCTACCGGACGAGGACAACGACGCTATGCGGATCATTCTGCTCGGACCACCTGGCGCCGGTAAGGGGACCCAGTCGGCCCGGATCGTCGAGCGTTTCGGCATTCCGCAACTCTCCACCGGCGACATGCTGCGCGCGGCCGTGGCTGCGGGAACGCCCGTCGGTCTCGAAGCGAAGTCGATCATGGAGAGCGGTGGTCTGGTTCCGGATTCCGTCGTCGTCGGAATCGTCGCCGACCGGATCGAGGAGGCGGATGCCCGCCCCGGCTTCATCCTCGACGGGTTCCCCCGCACGGTGGAGCAGGCCGCGGCCCTGGACCGGATGCTGGCCGAGAAGAACCTGTCGCTCGACACCGTCGTCGAGTTCGCGGTGAACGAGGAGATCCTGGTCGGGCGCATCGCCAAGCGCGCCGCCGAGACCGCCGCACGCGGGGAACCCGTCCGCAAGGATGATACGCCCGAAGTGTTCAAGACGCGCCTTGCCGCCTTTCGCGCGCAGACGGCGCCTCTGTCGGCCTATTATGCGAGCCTCGGCATGCTTCGGACCGTCGACGGCATGAAGCCGGTGGACGAGGTCACGAACGAGGTGATGGCTCTGCTCGAGCCCCTGGCCAACACCACCGCGTCCTGAAATCATCGTCTCGGTGGACGTTGACAATATTGTCGGCTCGCGCTAGCAGGCCGTTATTCGTCCATGCGTGATGGGTCTGGAGCGCCTCGGTTCAAGAGGTGCTGCGGGCCGATTTGTCGTTATGGGCGGCGCGCAGGGGCCGGCCTCCACCGGACGCGCGTGACACAGCAGGGCCGGACCGTTGCGTCCGAGCGCCCAATGGAGTGAGACCTTGGCCCGTATCGCAGGCGTCAACATCCCGACCAACAAGCGCGTCGTCATCGCGCTCCAGTACATTCACGGCATCGGCGCGAAGAAGGCCGAAGAGATCACCGGCAAGGTCGGCATCCCCGCCGAGCGCCGCGTGAACCAGCTGACCGACGCCGAGGTGCTGTCGATCCGCGAGACGATCGACCGCGACTACATCGTCGAGGGCGATCTGCGCCGTGAAGTGTCGATGAACATCAAGCGTCTGATGGACCTCGGCTGCTACCGCGGCCTGCGTCATCGCCGCAACCTGCCCGTCCGCGGTCAGCGTACGCATACCAATGCGCGCACCCGCAAGGGCAAGTCGAAGCCGATCGCCGGCAAGAAGAAGTAATTTTTCGAGATTGGGAGGCAGCGCTGCGCTCTGCCTCCTTTCTGTCGCGTTGGGTGGCCCGCGAGCGGGCCACCTGTATGGCGGCACGGTCATCCACAGCCGCGCCGTCAGCACCGCATAAAGAATCCCGAGCGCCTGGAATGACGGGCGCGCCTGAAGGACGAGACGAGAGACAATGGCCAAGGAAGCAACCCGCATTCGCCGCCGCGAACGCAAGAACATCGTGTCGGGCGTCGCCCACGTGAACGCCTCGTTCAACAACACGATGATCACCATCACCGACGCGCAGGGCAACACCATCTCGTGGTCTTCCGCCGGCGCCATGGGCTTCAAGGGCTCGCGCAAGTCGACGCCTTACGCCGCCCAGGTCGCGGCCGAGGACGCGGCCCGCAAGGCCTCCGAGCACGGCATGCGCACCCTCGAGGTCGAGGTCTCCGGTCCCGGTTCGGGCCGTGAATCGGCTCTCCGCGCGCTGCAGGCCGCCGGTTTCACCGTGACCTCCATCCGCGACGTGACGTCGATCCCGCATAACGGCTGCCGTCCGCGCAAGCGTCGGCGCGTCTGATACCGGTTCGTTGCTCGGCCCTTTGGTGTGAAAGCGGAGAAACGTGTGCCCGATGCCGTGAAGGCGCTCCCCGGCGTTCTACGCTGGAGCCTTGGCGATCTGACCGTCACCGTTCTGAATGACGGTTACCTTCAAGGCTCCCTCGATCTCGTCACCGGGATCGGGTCGGACGAGGCCGGTTCGCTTCAGGCGGCCGGCTTTCGTGCGCAGGCCCCTCGGATCACGCTCAACGCCTACCTGATCGAGGGGCCCGGCCGGAAGCCGATCCTCATCGATTCGGGCATGGGCCGTTTCGGCGGTGACACGCTCGGTCGGGTTCCGGCCGCTCTCGCTGCCACTGGGGTCAGCCCGAGCGACATCGAGACGGTGCTGCTCACGCATCTCCATCCCGATCATGCCGGCGGCTTGATCCACGACGACGGTTCGGCGGCCTATCCCAACGCGGAACTCGTCCTGCATCAGGCCGAGAGCGCGCACTGGCTGGCGGACGAAGCGATCTCACGGGCTCCCGAGGGAGCCCGGCCGTATTTCGAGAATGCGCAGAAGGCGGTGGCCCCCTATGCCGGCCGCGTGCGGACGATGACCGATGCTGAGGTCCTTCCGGGCATCACGGCGGTTCCCTTGCCGGGGCATACGCCGGGTCACACCGGCTTTCGCATCGTCTCGGGCTCGGCGTCCCTCCTTATGTGGGCGGATATCGTCCACCTGCCGGCGATCCAGTTCAAACGTCCGGAGGCCACGATGGTCTTCGACGTGGATCCCGACGAGGCGAGGGCGGTGCGCAAGCGGATGCTGGACGAGGTCTCGAGCGAGAGAACCTTCGTGACCGGGGGCCATCTGGAATTCCCGGCGCTCGGCTACGTGGCGCGTGAGGGCGGGGCCTACAGCTTCGTCCCGGAACTCTGGGTCGCGGCCCACTAACCGCCCGCTGCGTCGCGGGCACATGATTTTCGAGACCGAGCCGTGCAAGGCGATGCACGGGAAGGGCTCAAGGACCGACCACTGCAGTGGCTCGTGTCGGAAGTGCGAGAGGTAGGACCGTGGTCATACAGAAGAACTGGCAAGAGCTCATCAAGCCGAACAAGCTCCAGGTTTCGACCGGACATGACCCCAAGCGGGTCGCCACCGTCGTCGCCGAGCCTCTCGAGCGCGGCTTCGGCACCACCCTTGGCAACTCCCTGCGCCGGGTTCTCCTGTCGTCGCTCCAGGGCGCGGCCGTGACCTCCGTGCAGATCGACGGCGTGCTGCACGAATTCTCGTCGATTCCCGGCGTGCGTGAGGATGTCACCGACATCGTCCTCAACATCAAGACCATCGCGATCCGGTCGCAGACCGAAGCGCCCAAGCGCCTCACCCTGCGCAAGACCGGTCCGGGCACCGTCACCGCCGGCGACATCGCCGCCGTCGGGGATATCCAGATCCTCAATCCCGAACTCGTCATCTGCACCCTCGACGACGGCGCCGAGATCCGGATGGAATTCACCGTCGCCACCGGCAAGGGCTACGTCCCGGCCGAGCGCAACCGTCCCGAGGATGCGCCCATCGGTCTGATCCCGGTGGACGCCCTGTTCTCGCCGGTCACCAAGGTGTCCTACCGCATCGAGACCACCCGCGAGGGCCAGGATCTCGACAAGGACAAGCTGACGATGACGATCGAAACCAACGGCGCCGTGTCGCCGGAGGACGCGCTGGCCTATGCCGCGCGCATCCTCCAGGACCAGCTCCAGGTGTTCGTGAACTTCGAGGAGCCCCGCAAGGAGGAGGCGCAGCCGCTCGCGCCGCAGCTCCCCTTCAACCCGGCCCTGCTCAAGAAGGTCGACGAGCTCGAACTGTCGGTCCGTTCGGCGAACTGCCTGAAGAACGACAACATCGTCTATATCGGCGACCTCATCCAGAAGTCCGAGGGCGAGATGCTGCGCACCCCGAATTTCGGCCGCAAGTCGCTGAACGAGATCAAGGAAGTCCTGGCTGCGATGGGTCTCCACCTCGGCATGGATATCCCCGGCTGGCCGCCGGAGAACATCGAAGATCTCGCCAAGCGCTTCGAAGAGCACTACTGAGGCGGAGGCGAAGCCGCCTCGGGCTGAATTTTCGGGCGCATCGCGACGCCGTTTGTTTGGCCGTCACGACGGGGGTTCGCGCGACGCGAACTCCCAAAGAATCCCGCCGCGGGGTCATGCGGAATGAACAGCCCCGATCATGGGGCGCTCGGCCGTACCGTGGCACGGCGGCCAGATAAGCAAGGAACAGCCAAATGCGTCATGGATTTCGCGGTCGTCGCTTCAACCGCACCACCGAACACCGCAAGGCGATGTTCGCCAACATGTCCGCCGCGCTGATCAAGCACGAGCAGATCATCACCACGCTGCCGAAGGCCAAGGATCTGCGTCCGGTCATCGAGAAGCTGATCACGCTCGGCAAGATCGATAGCCTGCATACGCGCCGCCTCGCCATGTCGCAGATCCGCGACGAGGCCATGGTCCGCAAGCTCTTCGCCGTCCTCGGCCCGCGCTACAACGCTCGTCCGGGCGGCTATTGCCGCATCATGAAGGCCGGCTTCCGCTACGGCGACAACGCTCCGCTCGCCGTGATCGAGTTCGTCGATCGCGATGTGGATGCCCGTGGCTTGGATTCGGGCCCGTCGCAGGTCTCCGACGCGGCGTAAGCCTCAGCTCCCTCCATCTGACGACGAAAAGGCGGCCGCGAGGCCGCCTTTTTTTTTGCCCGCATTAGCCGGACCATCGGCCCGCCCCCCGCCACGAAACATCCCGTGCGGAGGCACCGGGGCTCACCCCGCGGAAACGAGCATTCCCGACACCAAAGCGGCGAGATCGGCGGATTCGAAAGGCTTGCGCAGAACCGGCAGGTCCTCGGGGATCGGGATCGCCTCGGCATGGCCGGTCACGATGAGGATCGGAACGGTCGACCAGCGCCGGCGCACGATCTCGGCGAGTTCGACCCCCGTCATTCCCGGCATGGCGAGATCGGCCACGATGAGGTCGAAGGACGAGCCCTCCAACAGGGCCACCGCCGCCGCGCCGTCGGCCGCCTCGGTCTCGGTGTAGCCGAAGGTGTTGAGGAAGGAGGCGGTGACGTGCCGGACCTCGGCATCGTCGTCGACCACGAGGATCCGTGCCGGGCTCGCAGCCCGCGTCGCCGTCACGGCAGCGAGCGGCAGCCTCTCCTCGGCCAGGTCCGCGCGAGGGAGAAACACTTCGACCTTCGTGCCCTTCTCCACTTCGCTCGTGATGCGAAGCTTGCCCTGCGATTGCTGGGTGAGGCCGAACACCATGGCGAGGCCGAGGCCGGTGCCCTGGCCCACCGATTTGGTGGTGAAGAACGGCTCGCAGACCCGCGCCAGGATCTCGGGCGGGATGCCCATGCCCGAATCCGTGATCGTCACGGTGACGTAGTCGCCCGCCGCCAGGTCGGGATCGTCGGTCACCGTCACCGCGCCGGTGGCGATGGCGATTGATCCCCCGTCGGGCATGGCGTCGCGCGCATTGATGCACAGGTTGAGGATGGCGAGTTCGAGCTGGTCGGGATCGACCCGGGCGGCCGGATGGCTGGCGTCGAGATCGGTGGTCACGCTGACAAGGCCGCCGAGGCTCCCGCCGAGCAGCACGTCCATCCCGGCGACGAGGGCATTCACGTCCACCGACCGGGGGCGCAGGTCACGCGCCCGGCTGAAACTGAGGAGGCGCTTCGTCAGTGAGGCACCGCGTTGCGCGGCCTGCGCCGCGTTGGTGACCAGGCGCTGGACCCGCGGCTGATCGACGATCTTGGGGCCGACGAGTTCGAGACTGCCCAGGATCGCGGTGAGAAGGTTGTTGAAGTCGTGGGCGATCCCGCCGGCGAGGGTGCCCAGGGCCTGCATCTTGTCCGACTGACGCAGGCGCGCCTCGAGGTTCTTCTGCTCGGTGACGTCGCGCTCGATGGTGGCGAGGTGGGTGATGGCCCCGGCGGCGCCGCGGATCGGCACGCGGGTGACATGGCTCCAGCGCTCCGCCCCCACCGGTCCCTCGGCGGACACCGTCTCTGAGATGCTTCCGCTCGCGATCGCGGCGCGGTCGGCTTCGCGGGCGGTGCTCTCACCGCTCGGCCTGCCTTCGATCTCCTCCCGGGTGCGCCCGAGGCACTCGGCGACGGTATGGCCGAGCCGCCCGGCCTTGCGCGCGTTGAGGCGGACGAAGCGCCCGTCCTTGTCCTTGAACGCGATGGCGTCTTCGGCATTGTCGAGGAGCCCGAGCAACAGGGCACGTTCGGTGGCGAGCTCGCGGGCGAGGCTGTGGCGCTCGAAGGCCTGGCGGACGGTGGAGCGCAGCAGGACGGGGTCCCACGGCTTCGTGACGTAGCCTGTAATGCCGCCCCGGTTGAGCGCGGCGATGACGGCGCTCATGTCGGCATAGCCGGTGAGCAGGATCGTCTGCGCGTCGTGGAATGCCCGTGCCTCGGCCAGCATGACGTCGCCGGTCATGCCGGGCATCCGCTGATCGGAGAGGATCACGGCGATGTCCGGGCTCGCCCTGAGGATATCGAGCGCCTCGGACGGCTTCGTCGTGGTGACGACCGTGTAATCGTCCTCGAATAGGTCTTCGAGGGCGATCAGGATGTCCGGCTCGTCATCGACGGCGAGGATCGTGCCTTTGACCATGTCTACGCTGCCTGCCGCGGAATGCCGATCACGAAACAGGCTCCTCCCCCTTCGGCCGTCTCCACGCTGAGCGAGCCGCTATGCGCCTGTACCACGCTGTATGCAATCGCGAGCCCAAGGCCCGTCCCGGCGCCCACGGGCTTCGTGGTGAAGAACGGCTCGAAGATCTTTTCCCGCAGGGTCTCGGGAATACCGGGACCGGTATCGCTGATCCGGATCACGTCCGTCTCGGGCAATTCCTGCGTGACGATGGTGATGATGCCGGATTCCGGCATGGCATCGGCGGCGTTGCCGAGGATGTTCATGACGACCTGATTGAGGAGAGCGGGGGTGCAGTGGATCTCGGGCCGGCCCGAGAAGTCGCGTTCGACGGTAATCCGCGTCCCGAGCTTGTGCTGGATCAGGGCGAGCACCGTCTCGATCGAGTCGGGGACGTTGACGAGGGTGCGCTCGCCTTCGTCGAGGCGCGAGAACTTGCGCAGGTTCAGGACGAGGTCCTGGATGCGGGTGAGGCCCATGCGCATGGAGCCGACGCGGTCGCGGCACTTGGCGAGCGCCCGGTGCGAGGCGAGGTCCGCCTCGGATGCCGCAATCTCGCCGAGCAGGCGCTCGACCGTGCCCTGATGCGCGAGGATGAAGGCGAGGGGATTGTTGATCTCATGGGCGATGCCGGCGACGAGTTCGCCGAGGGACGCCATCTTGGCGGCCTGGACCAGCTTGGCCTGGGCATCCGTGAGCTTGCGGTTGGCGGTGGCGAGATCCTGGTTGGCCTGTTCGAGGGCGCCGGCCAGGGCGGCACGCGCCTCGGCCGCCTCGGCCTCGGCGCGGGCGCGTTCGAGGGCGCGCTCGCGGGCGCCGAACTCGCCGGCGATGCGGCGGTCGTCCTCCTCCAGGAGCTTGCGCCGGACGAGGCCCCTGACGCGGACGACGAGGACTTCGCCATCGGCCTTCGAGACCACGTCGTCGGCCCCGGCCGCATAGGCTTCCACCAGGAAGTCCTTGGCCGGGGCGCTGCCGGCGATGCCGACGAGATGGAAGGTCGGCGCGCCGGCCTCCCGCGCCTCGATCCCCGCCGCCCGGCGCCGGTCGATGGCCCTGCACAGGGCGAGGCCGTCATAGGCGGGGCCGAGGAGATCGATGGTGACGCAATCGAAGGCGGCATCGGCCTCGTCGAGGGCGGCGAGGGCGGCGTCGTAGGTGGCGGCGGTGCGGACCTCGTGGCCCTCATGGGCGAGAAGGCCGGCGAGGAAGGTGCGATAGGTGGCGCTGCCGTCGACCACGAGGACGCGGCCGCGCCGGAAGGCCGAGACACCCGGCCCGTCGCCGGGGGCGCCGCCCCCCTGGCGCTCGCGCAGGAGGGCGCGGATGCGCAGGATCAGGATGTCCCGGTCGGCGGATTTCGCCACATAGGCGTCGGCGCCGCTCTCCAGCCCCTGGCGTTCGCCGTCGCGGGCGCCGGTGAGCATCAGCAGGGGGAGGGCGCGGGTACGTAGCGACAGGCGGAGCTGGCGGGTGAATTCGTCGCCGTTCATGCCCGGTAGGTGGTGATCGGCCACGACGAGGTCGGGCAGGCGGGTGTTGAGATGGTCGAGGGCCATTTCCGCCGTGGGGCAGCGTTCCACCGAGAAACCGTGACTCTCCAGGAGCAGACGCAGTTCGAGCGCCTGCGTCTCCGAATCCTCGACGAGCAGGATCCGGGGCCGGGGGAGGGTGCCGTCGGGACTGCCGATCCCGCTCATGCGAAGGGGTCCGCTGCCGCGAGGCCCGGCAGGGCGAGGCGGACGAGATGGGGGGCGACCCGGTCGAGGGGGAGGATCGCGGAGGCTCCCGAGAGCCGGATCGCAGCGGCCGGCATGCCGAAGACGATGGCGGTGCTCTCGTGCTCGGCCACGGTCTGGGCACCGGCCTGGCGCATGGCGAGGAGGCCCGTGGCGCCATCCTCGCCCATGCCGGTGAGAAGGACGCCGATGCCGCGCGCACCGGCATGGCGAGCCACCGAGGAGAACAGGACGGTGGCGGCCGGGCGCTGGCCACCCACAGGTACCGCATCGGAGATGCGCAGAAATCCCCCGGGCGCCCATTCGAGGTGCCTGTCGCCGGGCGCCACGTAGACATGTCCGGCCTCGGCCCGCTCGCCATCGGAGGCGAGCCTGACCGGCAGGGAGACGACGCCGTTCAGCCAGGAGGCGAAGCCCTCCATGAAGGCAGGCCCCATATGCTGGACCACGAGGACGGGAAGCGGGAACCCGTCGGGCAACCCGCCGATGACGCGGGCGAGGGCCGGCGGCCCGCCGGTGGAGGCGGCGATCGCCAGAACGCTGGCGGCGTTCGACGCGGCCGGGGGCGCGGCGAGGTCGGACGGCGACAGGGGCGCGCCCCGGCGCCCGGCCCATTCCGAACCGATCGGCCGGCGCCGGATCACCGGCACCTCGGCCATGATCCGCAACTGCGTGCAGATCTCGGCGGAGACGGCATCGTAGCCGGCATGGGTGGTCGCCACCGGCTTCTCCACCACGGAGAGCGCACCGGCGCGCAGGGCGTTCATGGAGATGCGCAGGGAGGAATCCTCCACCGAATCGGCGATGACGACGATAGGCGTCGGCTGCTCGGCCATGATCCGGCGCGTCGTCTCGAGCCCGTCGATGCCGGGAAGGCGGATATCCATCGAGATGACGTCGGGGCGGGCGTTGGGCAGCACCGCGAGGGCCTCCTCGCCGGACGCGACGGCGGCCACCACTTCGAGGCGCGGGTCGCGGCCGACGATGTGGCGCAGGAGCGCGCGGACCACGAGGGAATCCTCCACGAGCATCACGCGCACGGGTGCAGCCCGCCTAGCCGCCGGAGGGGTCTCGATCGGTGTCTGTTCGGCGTCACTCACAACAATTGCCCGATCGTGTCGAGAAGCTGGCGCTGGTCGAACGTCTGTTTCGTCAGATAGGCGTCGGCGCCGAGAGCGAGCCCCCGTGCGACATCGTCGGCATCCCCCCGCGAGGTCATCAGGATCAGGGGAAGGCGGGCAAAGGCCTCGTCCGCCCGCAGGGCCTTCAGCAGCCCGAACCCGTCGAGGCGCGGCATCTCCACATCGGCCACGACCAGATCCACGCGCTCGATGCCAGCCCGGAGGCGGTCGAGGGCGTCCTGCCCGTCGACGCAGACGACGACGCGGTAGCCCGCCGATTCCAAAATGCCCTTCTCCAAGGTTCGCGTGGTGATGGAATCGTCGACCACCAGGATCGTCGAACGTCGCGGGACCGCAGCTGTTCCGGAGGGTTCGTCGATGGGCTCCGGCCCGGGATGGCCCACGTCGCCCGCCCGGGCGGCCAAGCCGTCGGGATCGAGGACGAGAACCGGCGTATCGCCGCCCAGGACCACGGTGCCCGAAATCAGGCGCGGATCCGCGCCGATGGGCGGTGCCGGCAGGACGAGAAGATTGCGGACATCGCGCAAGGCATCGATGCGCACCGCCCAGGACCGGCCGCCCGCGCGCATCAGCACCGCCGTCACCGGACGGCCCTCGCCCGGGCGGCTGTCGACGCTCGCCACCCCGATGAGGCTCGCCAGATCCACCAGGGGCAGGGAGAGCTCCTCGCCGCCCTCCCTCGGCAGACGCACCATGGTCCGGCCCATGACCGAGGAGAGGCTCGACCGGTCGAGGCGCAGGAGGCGCTCCACGCTGGCGCTCGGCAGGGCGAAGATCGAGGCGCCGACATCCACCAGCAGCAGGGTCCGCCGCGCCGCCGACAGCGGCAGATGCATGATCAGCGAGGTTCCCGCCGGGACACGCGGTTCGAGCCGGACGGTGCCGCCGAGACGCCGGACCGTGTCGGCGACGACGGACAGGCCGATGCCCCGCCCGGACAGGGTGTCGATGGCGGAGGCGGTGGAGAAGCCGGGTTCGAACACCAGGGCGAGGAAGGAATCGGGATCGCCGTCGACGGCACCGATCAGGCCGCGCGCCCGCGCCGTCGCCTCGATGGCGCGCAGGTCAGGCCCGCGCCCGTCATCATGGATGCCGATGACGAGGCGGCCGCCGCGCACGGCGACGTCGAGGGTGATCGAGAGTTCGGGCGGCTTGCCCCGGCGTTCACGCTGCTCGGGCGGCTCCGCGCCATGGCTCAAGGCGTTGCGCAGGGCGTGGAGGACCGGATCCTTCAGCGATTGCAGCATGGCGCGGTCGACGGGGAGGTCGAGACCGCGCGTCACCACGTCGATCTCACGGCCGGCCTCGCGCGCCATGTCGCGGAGCGCCCGTGGAAACGCGCCGAACACGGTCTCCGCCGGAACGAGGGCCAAGCGCTCGGCCTCGCGTCCGATCCGTGCGGAGGCGGCGTCCGCCGCGGCGATCGCGCCGGTGCGGATCCGGGCGAGCAGCGCGGCATCGCGGGCGAGGGCGAGGAGAGCCGTCTCGAAACCGCGCAACTCCGCCCCGAAGGCGTCGAGACCGGACGCATCCGCACCGGGCTCGGATCGGCCCTGGCCGCTACGGGCCTCGCCTCCCCGAAGAGTCTCGGCCCGGCGACCGAGGGCGGCGGCATCCCGCTGGAGCCTCGCCAGCCCCTCCGCCACCACGGATTCCGCGCCGAGCGCACTGGTCAGCTCATGCGAGGCCCGCGTCATCGCCTCCACCGCGTCGGCGGGCACCCGCAGGAGCGCTCCCGTATCGGCGGGGGATTCTACCGGGCTCGCCACAGGCTTCTGCGGCGGCGATTGCGCCGGGATACCGACCACTGGCGAATCCGGCCGGACCGGCGGCGGCTCGGCGGGAGAAGGGGAGGGGCCGGCAAGGCAGCGATCGAGGGACGCGAGCGCATCGGCCGGCATGGCCGGATCCGCTTCGCCCTTGAGCGCCGCGACATAGGCCTCGATCCGGTCCAGGGCGAGGTGGACGGCTCCCGTCGCCTCGCGGTCGAGGGCGGCGTCGCCGGCGACGATCCGCTCGAACAGGGTCTCGAGCCGATGCGCCACGGCCTCGACCCTGGGCAGGTCCACCGCCCGCGAGGCACCCTTCAGGCTGTGCGCCCGGCGGAACACGTCGTTCCAGTCGGGAGGGACGTCCCCGGCCGCACGGGCCAAGGCGGCGCGGATCGCGTCGATATGCTCGCGATGCTCGACCTCGAAGGCCGCGAGGAGCTGCTGGCGGATATCCATCGGTCGGTTGCGCCCGGTCTCTCCCGTCAGTGCCGGTATCGGTCGGCGAGGGTCAGGAGCGCCTGGGCGAGTTCGGTGAGATTGGCGGAGGCCGCCTCGACCTCGCGGGTACCGGCGGCGGTCTGCTGGCTCGCCTGCCGGATGTTCTGGAGGGCGCCCATCACCTGCTCGATGCCGAGCTGCTGCTGATTGGTGGAGGCGACGATCTGCTGGAAGGTCTGGACGCTCTCCTCGACCTTGGCGGTGATCTCCTCGATGGTCCGCTGGGTCGTGTCCGAGCGGGCCTTGCCGGTCATGGTGCGCTTGACCGCCTCCTCGGTGAGCATGACCGAGGTGTTGATGCCCCGCTGGATCTCCGAGAGGATGGTGCGCACCTGGGCGGTAGCCGCCTTGGCCTGATCGGCGAGCAGCTTCATCTCGGAGGCGACGACGGCGAAGCTCCGACCGCTCTCGCCGGCCGCCGCCGCCTCGATCGCCGCGTTGAGCGCCAGCAGATGGGTGCGTTCCGAGATGTCGTTGACGGTGGTGATGATCTCGCCGATCGCCTGGGTCTTCTCGCTGAGCGAGACGATGTTGCCGGCCACCGCCTCCGCCTGCTCGCGGATGGCGTCCATGGCCTTGGCCGTATCGGCCACCGCCCGCAGGCCGGCCCGCGAGATCTGCGCGGTGGATTGGGCGGTGGCGATCACCTCGCTCGCCCGCTTGCCGATCTGGGCGCCGGAATGGGTGATCTCGTCCACCGTGGCGGCGGTCTCCTGCACGGCGGCGAACTGCTCTTCCACGCTGGCCGCCTGTTCCTGGGCGGAGGCGCGGATCTCGGCGGCGGCGGCATTGAGGTCGGAGGTGGCCGCCCGGTTGGTGCGGGCGAGGTCGGCGAGACCGGAGACCATGGCGTTCAGGGTCGATGCCAGGCGGCCGATCTCGTCGGAGCCGGTGCGCGCGAGCGTCCGCGTCAGGTCGCCCGACCCGACATGCTCGGCGAAGGCCATGACCTCTTCGAGGGGTTTGACCACACCCCGGCGGATGAGGCCCGTGACCAGGATGCTCAGAACGACGCAGAGCGCGAGGATGAGGCCGATGGAGACGAGGCTACGCTCATAGATGTCGTTGGAGCGGCGCTGGCCCGCATCGATCCCCTGGTCGAGCAGGTCGCGGGTGCGGTCGAGATCGCGCAGGAACTCGTCCTGGATGCGGTTGAGATCGTCGTTGCGGGCTTCCACCCCCTCCACATCCTTGGCCGAGATGGCGGCGAGCTGCACCTCACTGGCGGTGCGCAGCTTCCGGAAATCCGCGGCGGCGGCGCTGGCGGCCTCGCCGAGCCGCTTCCAGATCGCCGCGCGCTCGGGAGAGGGGGCCGTGGCGCCATAGCCGTCGGCGGTGCGGATGGTGTCGACGAGGATCGCTTCCGACTCGGACGCCACGCGGCGCCACGAATCGACGATCGCGGCGATCTCGCCATCGGGGCGGTTGCGCATCAGGGCCGCGATGACGCCGTTGCGGCGAAGGCTACCGAGGTCGCGCGACTTGTTACCGAGATCGTCGAGCTTGCGCGCGATGGTGAGATCGCGCGTGACGATCGTCGCGGTATTGTCGCGGACGGCTCCGATCTGGCCCAGCGCGTAGACGCCGAGCCCCACCATCACCAGGGTGATGGCGACGAAGCCGAAGAGGATCCGTTTTCCGATCGAGATCGACACGCTGGGCGACGCTCCGAAACCGCTCGACGGCACAGGCTCGCGGGGGAGCCTTGGCCGTCAGCCTTGAGGCAGGTATCGCCGCAGGAGACGCGGCAGATCGATGACGACGAAGCCGGCCTCTCCGCCCTGGTAGGCGGCCTCCGGGCCGGGAGCCGGTGCATAGCCCGAAACCGCATCCGCACCCAAGCCGCCCATGGGAACCGGCTCGGCCGTGAGCGCGCCGTCCACCTCCGCGACGGCGAGAACCCGGTCGACGGCGAGGGCGACGGGGGCGATGCCGCCGCGCAGGACGAGGATGTGGCCCGTCGCCGTCGAAGACTCGGCCCGCGAAGACTCGGCCCGAGAAGACTCGGCCCGCGAAGAATCCGTCCGCGAAGAAGCTGGACGCGAGAGGGCGCCCGCGAGGCTGAGCACGCTGACGACGCGGCCGGAAAGGGCGATGAGGCCGAGGAGTTCCGGGGGCGCCCCCGGAACGGGCGTGTAGGTCCGCGCCGGTACCACCTGGACGACGGAGTCCAGGGGCAGGCCGTAGCGATCGTCCCCGGCGGCGCAGACCAGGAACGGGCGGGTCACCGCATGGCGGGCGATGTCGATGCCGCGGCGGGCGAGCGCGGCCGTGCGCTCGTCGAGCAGCCTCCGGACACGCGGATCGTCGGACATGTCCCCAGCGGCCGGTGCGATCACGATGCGGATGTCCTCATGCGCAGGCGGGTGGCCTCGACGCTCTCGACCAATCGTCCGGCGCTCAGCCCGTCGCCTTCGCAGAGCAGGGCGTCGGGCGGCTGGTCGCGGCCGAAGCGGACGGCGTTGTCGAACGCCCGACGAGCCTCGGCCTCGCGTCCGAGGGCGCCGAGCAGCAGGCCGAGCTGGTAATGCGCCATCACGAAGCTGCGGTCGAGGTAGAGCGCCCCGCGCAGGGCCCGCTCCGCCTCCGCCTCGCGGCCGAGGTCGTAGGCGAGGAGACCGTCGTAATAATGCAGCCGCGCATCGCCGGGTGTGGCCAGGAGGGCGGCCTGAACCCTGCGCCACCCTTCCGCGATCTGCCCGGAATCGGCGAGCGCCCGGATCTCTGCCAGTACCGTCTCGACATCCTCCGGCTCGCCCCCGTCGATCGAGGGCGAGGGCGCGTCCGCGATGGGAGCCGGGATCGGGGCGAAGACGGGAGTCGGGTCGGCCTTGGGCGCCGGAGGCTCGGGAACCGGCCTCGCGAAGGCGGTCGCCACGGTGGCGGGCAGGGGCGGGGGGTCGACGGGAAGCGCGGTCGTCGGCAGGCGGTAGGCCACCGTACCGGGAAGGTTCACCGGCTGCAGGGTGGCCGCGAAGGCCGGGTTCGGTTCGGCATGGCCGATCAGGAGCCAGCCGTCCGGCACAAGGCGATGGCCGAGCCCGCGCACGATGCCGATAACCGCGTCGGCCTGGAAGTAGATCAGCACGTTGCGGCAGAGGATGAGGTCGAACCCGGCGGCGGGCGGCAGAACCGAGCCGTCGATCAGGCTCATCAGGTTCTGGCGCTCGAACCGGACCATCCGCCGGAATTCCGGCCGCAGGGTGAAACTGCCTTCGCGGGCGATCCCCGGCACCGAGGGGCCGAGGACGAAGTAGCGCGCGTGTTCCTCGGGCGGCAATGTGCGCAGGGCCCAGCGCCCGAACACCGCCGCGCGGGCCGTGGCCAGAGCCTCGTGGCTGATGTCGGTGCCGGTGATGGCGATCCGCCAGTTGGGCAGGTCGTCGCCGAGGAGTTCGTGGAGCAGGATCGCGATGGAATAGGGCTCCGCCCCCGTCGAGCATCCGGCGCTCCAGATCCGCAGGGACTTCGTCTCCGCACGCGCCGCGATCAGACCGGGCAGGATCGTCCCGCGCAGGGCCGCGAACTGCTCGGCATAGCGGAAGAAGAAGGTCTCGCCGATGGTGATCTCGGCCTCGAGGGCGGCCCATTCCGCGGGACCGGTGGCCTCGGCCTCGAGATGGGCGAGATAGGCCGCGGAATCGGCGAGCCGGCACGCCTTGAAGCGCTTGCGCAGCCGGTCGAAGAGCAGGTCGTCCTTGTCGGCATAATAATGGTGCCCGGTCCGGGCGATCACCTTCGCCTTGAGGGCGGCGAAGGTCGGATCGCGTTCGGGGCCAGCCTTGGCCGGACGCATCATCGGGGGGCCGATCCGCTCACGGAGCCGTCGCTGCGTCGAGCCCGGACAACCGCTCCGCCGCCGCGCGGGTGAGGGCATCGAGGCGGATGCGCTCCTCTTGCGTGAGGAGGCGGGCCAGGCTCAGCACGTCGACGCGCCCGCGCCCCCGCTCGAACCCGGCGACCACGCAGCCGTTGAGGCTGCGCTTTTCGTCTGCCGGCTGAATCTCGGAATCCGGAACGACGACGAGGGCCTCGGCGCGGTCGACCAGGAAGGCGGTGGACCGCGCCGCATCGAGGACGAGATGGCGATCCACGTCATCGGGATCGGCCGCCGTCTCGTTCAGCCCGAGGAGCCGCGCGAGGTCGATCACCGGAACCGCGGCACCGCCGAGGTTGAGGAATCCCGCGAGCATGCCCGCCGTGGCGGATTGCCGGTGCAGCCGGGGAAGCGGCAGCACTTCGCTCACACAGGTCCGGGCCAGGGCGCAGGCGGTGCCCGCCACGTCGAGGATCAGGAAGGCCGTCGTCGCGGTCGGGGGCATCGGTCCCGGAAGGCATGATGGGAGGTTCGCCCCAGATAGGACGATGCCGGAGAGCCACGCAAACGGATTCGGTTTTCGGGGACCGGCGTTTTCGCTCCACCACCGCTCCTGCCGAGCCGAATCAGCCCTCGACACCGTAGGGCGCGGCCCGCGGATGCGGCGCATCCTCCGGAGCGGCGCAGCAGGTCCGGTTCCGGCCGGCGGCCTTGGCCTCATGGAGGGCGGCATCGGCCCGCCGGCAGAGGTCAGCAGGTTCATGTCGAAGGGGTTCATGGCGAAGGGGTTCATGGCGAAGGGGTCCGGTGTCCCGTGCGGGAGCCCCAGACCCTCGGTCCCTCAGCACCTTGTCGGCTCATCGTAGGCAAGCAAACGCTCAGGGTTTAGATCCGGGTGGACTATCATCGCCGGATCGCCGGCGCGATGTCACAGTGGCCGTACGAGGCATTATCTTGCCTCGAACGGCGTTGACCGGGCCCTCGGATCTGTTTAGACAACCCAACACGAGTTTACGATTCGTCTGATCGACGAACGACGAGGTTTCGGTTTTCCCATGCGGGTCATCCTTATCGTAACGGAAGTGCCACCGACCGGGCGGCCCTGATACAGGGGCCGTGATCCGGATGGTGGCGCATGCAGGGTCCTTCGGGGCCCTTTTTTGTTGCCGCGACGAGACGTTTGACACTGGGTTCAATCAGGTTTTGAGGAGCAGGACGATGAGCGGCGAGGTCATGACCGGGGCCGAAATGGTCATCCGGGCGTTCCGGGATCAGGGTGTCGATACGCTGTTCGGGTATCCGGGCGGCGCCGTGCTGCCGATCTACGATGCCCTCTTCCACCAGGAGGAGCTGAAACACATCCTCGTCCGGCACGAGCAGGGCGCGGTCCATGCGGCCGAGGGCTATGCCCGCTCGTCGGGCAAGGTCGGCTGCGTCCTCGTCACCTCCGGCCCCGGCGCCACCAACATCGTCACCGGGCTCACCGACGCGATGCTGGATTCGATCCCCCTCGTCTGCATCACCGGCCAGGTTCCGACGCATCTGATCGGCACCGATGCGTTCCAGGAATGCGACACGGTCGGCATCACCCGCCACTGCACGAAGCACAATTACCTGGTCAAATCGATCGACGACCTGCCGCGCATCCTGCACGAGGCCTTCTTCGTGGCCTCCAACGGCCGGCCGGGTCCCGTCGTCGTCGATCTGCCCAAGGACATCCAGTTCGCGAGCGGGATCTACGAGCGCCCCACCCATAACGGCCACAAGACCTACCGCCCCGCCTTCAAGGGCGACGCGCAGGCGATCCAGTCCGCCGTCGAGCTGATGGCGAATGCCCGCCGTCCGGTCCTCTATACCGGCGGCGGCGTCATCAATTCCGGCCCGCATGCCTCGGCGCTCCTGCGCCAGCTCGCGGACATCACCGGCTTCCCGGTCACCTCGACGCTGATGGGTCTCGGCGCCTTCCCGGCCTCCAACCCGCAGTTCCTCGGCATGCTCGGCATGCACGGGACCTACGAGGCCAACCTCGCCATGCACGAATGCGACGTGATGATCTGCGTCGGCGCGCGCTTCGACGACCGCATCACCGGCCGTCTCGACGCGTTCTCGCCGTTCTCGAAGAAGATCCACATCGACGTCGACGCCTCCTCGATCAACAAGGTGGTCAAGGTCGATATCGGCATCGTCGGCGATTGCGGCTCGGTGCTGGAAGACATGCTCGCGGCCTGGAAGGCCCTGCCCAAGCGCCCCGACACGGGCCGGTTCGACGAGTGGATGGCCAAGATCCGCACCTGGAAGGCGCGCGACTGCCTCGCCTACTGGCCGTCGGGCACGATCATCAAGCCGCAATACGCGGTGCAGCGGCTCTATGAGGCCTGCAAGGACCGGAAGACCTTCGTCACCACGGAGGTCGGCCAGCACCAGATGTGGGCGGCGCAGTACTTCAAGTTCGACGAGCCGAACCGCTGGATGACCTCCGGCGGCCTCGGCACCATGGGCTACGGCCTGCCCGCGGCCATCGGCACCCAGCTCGCCAATCCGGACGGTCTCGTCATCGACATCGCCGGCGAGGCCTCGATCCTGATGAACATCCAGGAGATGTCGACGGCCGTGCAGTATCGCCTGCCGGTCAAGATCTTCATCCTGAACAACGAGTATATGGGCATGGTGCGCCAGTGGCAGGAGCTGCTGCACGGCTCGCGCTATTCGCAGAGCTACTCGGAAAGCCTGCCGGACTTCGTCAAGCTGGCGGAGGCCTACGGCGCCAAGGGCATGCGCTGCGACAAGCCGGGCGAGCTCGACGGAGCGATCGCCGAGATGCTGGCCCATGACGGCCCGGTCATCTTCGATTGCATCGTCGACAAGAAAGAGAACTGCTTCCCGATGATTCCGTCGGGCAAGGCGCACAACGAGATGCTGCTCTCCGACTACCTCGGCGAGACCGGAATGGACCTCGGCGACGTGATCTCCGAGGAAGGCAAGATGCTGGTCTGACCGGCCCGGAGGAGAGACGACATGAACGCCATGAACACGCACTACCCCGATGCCGGTCGGGTCGAGCCCATCAACCGGCACACCCTCGCGGTCATCGTCGACAACGAGCCCGGCGTCCTCGCGCGGATCGCCGGGATGTTCTCGGGACGCGGCTACAACATCGAGAGCCTGACGGTGTCGGAGACCGAGGTGGCGCGCCACATCTCGCGCATCACCATCGTCACCACCGGCACCGACGCCGTGATCCAGCAGATCAAGGCACAGCTCGACCGGCTCGTGCCGGTCCACCGGGTCGTCGACCTCACCCTCCAGGGCAAGGCCCTCGAGCGTGAGCTCTGCCTGGTGAAGGTGGCGGGTACCGGCGAGCACCGCACCGAATCGCTGACCCTCGCCGCCGCCTTCGGCGCCAAGACCCTCGACGCGACCCTGAACTCCTTCGTGTTCGAGGTCACCGGCACCACCGAGGAGATCGACCGCTTCATCGGCCTGATGACGGTGATCGGCCTCGTGGAGATCTCCCGCACGGGAATCGCGGCCATGGGACGTGGCTCGGAGGCGATGTGAAGCTTTTTCGCCGACGGTGGTAGAGTGCCGGAGATGTGCCGGGGATGATGCGATGAGAGCGAGGCTGGAACGGAGTGGGGAGGATTTCGTCCTCTCAGTGACCCGAGAGGACCTGCGGAAGCTCGGTCTCGTCGAGGGGCAGGAAGTGGACATCGATCCGGTGCCTGCTCCCCTCACGCCTCCGCCCGCCCGCCGTTTCGTCAACGGGTTCCCCGTCTTCACGATGGCAGAGATGGCTGCGGAGATGAGAAGACTCGGGCCTGATTTCGAGCCTCCGACCGTCGATTGGGGACCGGATGTCGGTTCCGAGATCATCAACGATGACGATCCCCACTGATCGACCGCATGAGCCGGGTGACCTGATCCTCGTCGATCTCGACCCCGTTCTCGGAACCGAGCAACGCGGAAAGCGACTGGTCCTCATCATCTCGACCCTGGAGATGAACACACTGACCCGGCGGATCATCATCTGCCCGGTCACCCGCAATCGAGATCCCTGGCCGACGCAAGTCTTTTTGCCGGAGGGGTTGGGCGTCAACGGGGCAGTCCTCTCCGATCAGGTCCGCTCGATCGACCGCAAAGCGCGCATCCTCCGCTCCCTCGGGACAGTCCCCGATCCCATACTCGCGGAAGTCCGCGCGAAGGTGGCAGCATTGATCGGCTTGCAATTCGGCAGTGCGACCGAGGAAAGCTCAGCTCCATGACCACCCTCTACTACGCCCCCGGCGCCTGTTCCCTCGCCTCTCACATCGCCCTCGAGGAGACGGGCGCGCCCTACGAGACCGTGCGGCTCGACCTCGCCAAGGGCGACCAGCGGGCGGCCGAATACCTCGCCGTCAACGAGCGCGGTCGCGTGCCGGCGCTGGTCGAGGCCGAGTGGGTGCTCACCGAGAACACCGCGATCCTGCGCCACATCGCACGCACGCACCCGCAGGCCCGGCTCTGGCCCGAGGCGCCGCGCGATCAGGCGCGGGTCGACGAATGGCTGGGCTGGCTCTCCACCGGCCATCACATCGCCTACGCGCATATCCGCCGGGCCGAGCGCTACACGGGCGACGAAACGGCCTATCCAGGCATCCAGGCCAAGGGGGCGGAGACCTGCGGCGACCTCTTCACCATGACCGAGGTCAAGCTGTCCAATGGCGGATGGGCCGTCGGCGAGGCCTACAGCGTCGCCGATCCCTACCTACTGCTGTTCTGGACCTGGGGCCGCGGCCCGGCACTCGGCTTCGACATGGCGGAGCGCTTCCCGGCCTGGACGCGCCACGCCCGCGCCATGGCAGAGCGTCCGGCCGTGCGGGCGGTCTTCGCCCGCGAGGGACTGACCCTGCCCGAATAAGCTTCGGACCAGGGTGCCCCCTCTTGTCCGACGAGCCGAATCGGCCTACGAGGCCGCGTACCGTACGGTACGGTACTGGTTTTTGGGACGCATGACCGCGACGGCCCCACGCGACGAGACGGTGCATGAGGCGCCCTCGGCCCGCCAGCAGGCGGTGCTCGATGCCGTGCTCGCGCTCCTCGTCGAGGAGGGCGACCAGCTCACCATGGACGCGGTGGCGCGCCGGGCGAGCTGCTCGAAGGAAACCCTGTACAAATGGTTCGGGGACCGGGACGGTCTCCTCACCGCCACGGTGCGTTGGCAGGCCTCGCGGGTCCATGCGGGACGCGAGGCCGTCGGCGCCCTCGACGCGGCGACCCTGCGCGAGCGCCTGCTCGACTTCGCCGTGACCTGGCTCGACGTCATCGCGGGCCGCACCTCGGTGGTGCTGAACCGCATCGCCATCGCGCATGCCGGCTCGCGCAAGGGCAACCTCGGCGCCATCGTGCTGGCCAACGGGCGCCTCGCCATCGGCGGGCGGGTCAAGCCCGTGCTGGAGGCGGGCCGTACGGCCGGGCTCCTCGCCTTCGAGGACAGCGAGACCGCCTTCCGGACCTTCTTCGGTCTGGTCGGGCGCGACATCCAGATCCGACTTCTCCTCGGCGACGCGCTCGACCTCGACGCCGCCGAGATCCGACGCGACGCGGCCCGCGCCGTCGACCAGTTCCTGGCCCTCTACGGCCAGGCCCGACCCTGACACCCCACGCAAAGAGGACATTCAACCATGCGGGTCTATTACGATCGTGACGCCGACCTCAACCTGATCAAGGGCAAGAAGGTCGTCATCGTCGGCTACGGCAGCCAGGGCCATGCCCACGCCCTCAACCTGCGCGATTCCGGCGTGAAGGGCATCGTCATCGCCCTGCGCGAGGGCTCGGCCACCGCCAAGAAGGCGGAGCACGAGGGCTTCACGGTGATGAACGTCGCCGACGCCGCCAAGCAGGCCGACGTCGTTATGATGCTCACCCCGGACGAGCTGCAGGGCGACATCTACAAGGAGTCGCTCGAGCCGAACATGAAGCAGGGCGCCGCCCTCCTGTTCGCCCACGGCCTCAACGTCCACTTCAACCTGATCGAGCCCCGCAAGGATCTCGACGTGCTCATGGTCGCCCCCAAGGGCCCCGGCCACACCGTGCGCGGCGAGTACCTCAAGGGCGGCGGCGTGCCGACCCTGATCGCCATCGCGCAGGACGCGTCCGGCAACGCCCACGACCTCGGCCTGTCCTACGCCTCGGCCAATGGCGGCGGCCGCGCCGGCATCATCGAGACCACCTTCAAGGAAGAGTGCGAGACCGACCTGTTCGGTGAGCAGGCCGTGCTCTGCGGCGGCCTCGTCGAGCTGATCAAGGCCGGCTTCGAGACCCTGGTCGAGGGCGGCTACGCTCCCGAGATGGCCTATTTTGAGTGTCTCCACGAGGTGAAGCTCATCGTCGACCTCATCTACGAGGGCGGCATCGCCAACATGAACTACTCGATCTCGAACACCGCCGAGTACGGTGAATACGTCACCGGCCCGCGCATCGTCACGAGCGAGACCAAGGCCGAGATGAAGCGCGTGCTGGACGACATCCAGTCGGGCAAGTTCACCCGCGACTGGATGCTGGAGAACAAGGTCGGCCAGACCTCGTTCAAGGCCACCCGCGCCAAGCTCGCCCGTCACCCGATCGAGGAAGTCGGCGCCAAGCTCCGTGGCATGATGCCGTGGATCTCCGAGAAGGCCCTGGTGGACAAGTCCAAGAACTGATTTTTCGTGATCGGCGGCCGGGCTTCGCTCGGCTGCCCCATCGCGGATGAAGCCGGCGTCGTGCGAGCGATGGCGGCTTTTTCGTGCGCGACCAGGCAAGGAGAGACATCTGGAGAGATGCCTCTCCTTGCCTGCATCTCGATCGTACGAAGGCCGCCGTCTCCCGAACCAGTAGGGAAGAGCGGCGATCTTTCTGCCGTCATGGCACCTGACCGAGCGTCTCCTCGACGAGGCGAGGGTTCTTGTCGAGGAGGGCCAGGAGTACGCGCGCCGGCCCTTGGGGCTGCCGACGTCGATGCTCCCATTGCCGGAGAGTGGCGACGGGCACGCCGATGCTCGCGGCGAAGGCCGGCTGTGCCTTGCCGGTCCGCTTGCGGATCCCAGCGACATCGACCGTCTCGGGAACGTGAACGACGAGACCGGCCGGCATCCCTCCCTGGGCGTGTTCCTCGGCTTCCCGCAGAGCGGAGAGGGTCCGCTCGAAAATATCCCTGCCCATGGTCGACCTTGCTCCTGTGAGAGGGCGATGCCCTGGTTGTCGTATGGTCGTATGGATGCGCGTCACCGTCCGCGCTTCTGCCAATGCGCCTTGATGGAAGCCGTCAGCCGGGCCAGTTGCTGGACTTCCGCCGGCGAGAAATTCTCCCGGTCTCCCTTGCTCAGAACCGCCAGGAGGTAGACCGGTGCATCGGGTCCGACATAGGCGGCGAGAACGCGATAGCCGCCGCTCTTGCCCTTGCCCCGTCCGGCGACGCGCACCTTACGGATACCACCCGAGCCGACGATGAGATCACCCGCCTCCGGGTTCACGGCGAGCATGTCCTTGAGTGCCGTCCGAGTTGCGGCCGGCATGCGCTCGGCATCCGCATCCCTGACGAACTCGGAGGTTTCCGCGACCGTATGCAGGGGCGAGGGCATGCCGATCGTCTAAGCCATTACCGTCCATACGTCAACGACACATGGTATCAGTGTTCATGAGCGATCCGGCCCGACAGTCGGTGGTTCGGCATGGAAGGGGGAGAGACGGGCACCTCCCTGTTGTACTCTCAGGAAAATCCGGCGATCATACCGGCAACGGCAGCCCATCTGAGAGCGGCCGAAGGTTGGAGGACACCCATGGCTTCGCTCTATTACGACGAGCATCGCGCGCTTCAGGAAGAGTACAACACCGTCAAGCTCGCCGAGCGTCTCGATACCGGCTGGGTTCATGACGAGATCGGTCCCGACGAGGCGGCCTTCATCGGCAGCCGCGACATGTTCTTCCTGTCCACGGTCGATCCCGACGGCATGCCCACCGTGTCCTACAAGGGCGGCAGCACCGGCTTCGTGAAGGTGCTCGACGCCAACACGCTGGTCTTCCCCGGCCTCGACGGGAACGGCATGTGGTACTCGATGGGCAACATCGAGGGTCAGTCCAAGGTCGGACTGCTGTTCATCGATTTCGAGACCCCGCACCGGGTCCGCGTCCAGGGCCACGCCCGGATGCTGCGCGACGATCCGCTGATGGCCGAATACACCGAGGCCAAGTACCTCGTGAAGATCGAGGTGACGAAAGCCTGGGTCAACTGCCCGCGCTACATCCACAAGTACCAGAAGGTGTCCCAGAACAAGTACGTGCCGCGCCCCGACAAGGAGACGCCGCTCGCCCTGTGGAAGCGCCTCGACATGGTCGGCGACGTGATCTCGGACGAGGACAAGGCACGGGTCGAGAAGGAAGGCCAGCTCGCCCTGCCGGAATACGAGGCTCGCGTGGCGCGCGGCGAGAGCTGAAGCCCGGCCGACCACCGTCCCGGCCATCGCATCCGGGGCGGTGCACTAAGCAGGTTCGCGTGGCAAGCCAACGCTTCACCTCGCTTAGGCCCGTGAAGTATCGCAGGTTTAGGACGCAAAACCGGCGACCACTTTTGCGAACCTGCTTAGTCCACCCGGCGGGCGACGATGAAGACCCGCGGGAAGGCGAGGAGGCGTCGCCCCCCGGCACGGGGCGGATAAGCGGCATCAATCGCCGTCGCATAGGCGGCGAGGAACGCGGCCGTGTCCTCGGGGTCCAGCGGGTCGAGGAAGGGCCGGAGCCCGGTGGCCCTGACCCACTCGACGATGGCGGCGGCATCCGCCATCGGGTGGTGGTAGGCGGTGCGCCAGACATCCACCTCGGCGGCGAGCGGCGCCAGCAGGTCGTAATAGCCGGCCGGATCCAGCATCCGCCCGAGCCGCCCAGCCACGGCCGGGTCGCCGATGGCCCCGGCCCAGGGATCGGCACCGGCGACTTCGCGCATCAGGCGGTGCGAGGGCTCGGCAAGGTTGTCGGGCATCTGCACGGCGAGCACGCCGCCGGGTGCCAGAAGGCCGAGGAGCCGAGGCAGGAGCACCGGATGGTCGGGCAGCCATTGCAGCACGGCATTGGCGTAGATCAGGTCAGGCGCCCGCTCGGGGATCCAGGTCGCCGCATCGGCCAGCGCGAAGGCAAGGCCGGGCAAGCGACTGCGCGCACGCTCCAGCATCGCCGGCGAGGTGTCGAGGCCGATCACCTCCGCCTTGGGAAAGCGCGCGGCGATGAGCGCGGTGGAATTGCCGGGCCCGCAGCCGAGATCGTAGACAAGGCGTGGGGCTTCGAGAGGCACACGGGCCAAGAGCTCGGCCGCCGGACGGGTGCGCTCGTCCTCGAAGCGGGTGTAGAGGGCGGGGTTCCAATCGGCCATCGTGGGTTTCCCCTATCGCGGGGGACCGGCGAATGATCGCCCCGGCGTCCTATCAGTCATCGTCGATCCGCACGCGTCTCGCCGACGCGCGCGGGGTCCCTCACGATACCGTCCGCAACCGCGGCCCGCGGCGGACGAAGCCGACGATGTCCTTGACCGCGTCGAGGGTGGGAGCCGCGATGGCCTCGGCCCGCTCGGAGCCGTCGGCGAGGACGGAATCGATGTAGTCGGTGTCGGCCACGAGGCGCTTCATCTCGGAGGCGATCGGCGCCAGGGTCTCCACGGCGAGTTCCACGAGCGCGCCCTTGAAGGCGGAGAACTGGGCGCCGCCGTAATCGGCCAGCACCTCGTCCCGCGTCACCCCCTTCAACGCCGCGAAGATTCCCACGAGGTTGTCGGCCTCGGGCCGGCCGGCGAGGCCCGCCGCCTCGGAGGGCAGGGGCTCCGGATCGGTCTTGGCCTTGCGTACCTTGTTGGCGATGGCATCCGCCTCGTCGGTGAGGTTGATGCGCGAATTGTCGGACGGATCCGATTTCGACATCTTCTTGGTGCCGTCGCGCAGGCTCATGACGCGGGCGGCCGGCCCGCCGATCAGCGGCTCGGTCAGGGGAAAGAAACCCTCGCCGGAATCGTGCCCATGAGCGGAGATCGACTCGGAAAAATCGTTGTTGAACTTCTGAGCGATGTCGCGGGTGAGTTCGAGGTGCTGCTTCTGGTCCTCGCCCACCGGAACGTGGGTGGCGCGGTAGGCCAGGATGTCGGCGGCCATCAGCACCGGATAGGCGTAGAGCCCGATCGAGGCGTTCTCCCGGTCCTTGCCGGCCTTGTCCTTGAACTGGGTCATGCGGTTGAGCCAGCCGAGGCGGGCGACGCAGTTGAAGATCCAGGCGAGCTCGGCATGGGCCGCGACCTGGCTCTGGTTGAAGACGATGCTGCGCTTCGGGTCGATGCCGGCGGCGAGGAAAGCGGCCGTGACTTCACGGATCTGTCCCTTCAGCGCGGCCGGATCCTGCCACAGGGTGATCGCGTGCATGTCGACGACGCAGTAGAGGCACTGCGCGTCGCGCTCCTGCATCTCCACGAAGCGCTTGATGGCGCCGAGATAATTGCCGAGATGCAGGTTGCCCGTGGGCTGGACGCCCGAGAACACGAGCTCTGTGAACGCGGTCATCGCGCGTGGTTCCTATGGAGCGAGGCGGCAGGCGCAGGCAAACGTTTGCGGATTGCTTGAATTCACGCAAACGCGCAAACGAGAACGCGTTCTGGACGGGTCACCAAGGACGGTCAAGGTTCACGCACGGAAGACCGCTGCGACTGCCCGGTCGGGCAGATGTCCAGCAGCACGCACCTCCCGCAAGCCGGATTGCGGTGGTGGCACACGGCCTGCCCGTGCAGCATCAGGATCTCGTGGTTGTCGTAGAGATCCTGGGCGCTCCAGTCCGACGGCAACTGGGCCCGCAGAATCGGGTGCGAGGGGCCGACATCGACCGTGGCGCCGATGAGGCCGGTGCGCTGGGCCACCCGATGATGGTGGCTGTCCACCGGCAGAGCGGGCATCCGCAGCAGGCTGAACGAGAGCACCGCCGCGCTGGTCTTCGGCCCCACTCCGGGAATCGCCTCGAGCCAGGCGCGGGCCGCCTCCACCTCCATGCCCCTCAGAAAATCGAGGGAGAGGGAGCCGTGACGCTCGGCCACCGCCGCCAGGATGGCGCGGATGCGGGGCGCCTTCAGTTCCGGCCAGGTCACGCCGGAAATCGTCGCCTCGATCTCCTCCACCGGCGCCCCCGCGACCTCGGCCCAGTCCGGGTATCGCGCCCGCAGCGCCTTGAAGGCGCGGCCGGAATCGGCGTTCCGGGTGCGGTGGGAGAGCAGCGAGGAGACGAGTTCGCTGAGTGGGTCGAGGCTGTGGAAGTAGGGGATCGGGCAGCCATAGACCGGGCAGAGCCGGCGGTGGATCTCCAGCGCCTTGTCGCTGAGGCTCGCGTCGGCGAGGTCAGCGGAGCGTCTGGTCTGCCGGGGGCGGGGGCCGGCGAGGTCGTGCCCGGATGCGATGGCCATGACAGGCGAATCCCCGACGAGTCCCGGCGGTTCCGCCGGACCCGAACCCTGCCGGGTGCGACACAGAATCGTGCCTTTGAAACCCGCGGCCTTGCGCCACGCCTGCCGCCATGACAGGTTCGGCCCGTCAGCGAATGACGATGCGGGAGAGCCCAGATAGGTCTTGGACTTGCAGGACTTGGACTTGTCATGGCGCCGACGGAGCAACCACCCCCGGAAACTCTCAGGCACAATCACCGCTTCGTTTTGACAATCTGGAGAGAGGCGCCTTCGCGGGCGTCCACCGAAGGAGAAATCCCGCCCTCGCTGGGTCGGGAGAAGCTCTCAGGTAACCGTGACAGATGGGGGTAGCCGGGTCGCTCGATCGAGTGTCCGGACGCGTTCTGTCATGGGATGACCAGATGCCGCTCGACGCTTCCAGCACGCCGCTCCACGTGCTCCACCTGCGCCACGGCGCCCGCATGGTGCCCTTCGCGGGCTACGCCCTGCCGCTGCATTATCCGGCCGGCCTGATCGCCGAACATCTCCATACCCGCAAGGCGGCGGGGCTGTTCGACGTCTCGCATATGGGCCAGATCCGGCTGAGGCCGGGTCCGGGCGGCATGGCCGACCTCGCCCGTGCCCTCGAAACCCTCCTCCCCATCGACGTGCTGGGGCTAGCGCCCGGCCGGCAGCGCTACGGCTTCCTCACCGGTGAGACCGGCGGCATCCTCGACGACCTCATGGTCGCGCGCCTCGAGGACAGCCTGATCCTCGTCGTCAACGCCGCCAACAAACTCGCCGACGAGGCCTATCTCCGCGCCCATCTCACCGGCCTGTGCGAGATCGCGGTGCTGCCCCGCGCGCTCCTCGCCCTGCAGGGGCCGCGGGCGGAGAACGCCCTGGCGCGGCTCGCCCCCGAGACCGCCGCCATGCGCTTCCTCGACGTTCGGGTCGTCGACATCTTCGGGGCTTCCGCCATCGTCAGCCGCTCGGGCTATACCGGCGAGGACGGGTTCGAGATCTCGCTGCCCGAGGATTCGGCGGATGCCGTCGCCGAAGCGTTGCTGCAGGACGAGGACGTGGAGCCGGTGGGCCTCGGCGCCCGCGATTCCCTGCGCCTGGAAGCCGGCCTGTGCCTGCACGGTTCCGATATCGACCCGGCCACCAGCCCGGTGGAAGCCGGCCTGACCTGGGCGATCCAGCCGGTCCGCCGGACAAGCGGGGCGCGGGCGGGCGGGTTTCCCGGCGCCGCGCGCATCCTCGGCGAGATCGCCGACGGACCCGCAGTAAGGCGCGTCGGGCTGCTGCCCGAAGGCCCGACCCCGGTACGGGGAGGGGCCGCGCTCTTTGCCGAGGAAGCCGGCGCGAGCATCGGCCGCGTCACCTCCGGCGGCTTCAGCCCCGTCCTCAAGGCGCCCATCGCCATGGGCTACGTTCCCGCCGCCCTGGCGGCGCCGGGCACCCGCCTCTTCGCGGAAGTGCGCGGCCGGCGGCTGCCGGTCTCGGTCGTGGCCCTTCCCTTCGTGCCGGCGCGCTTCAAGCGCAGCTGACGCCCGGATTCCGGCCGACTTCCCTCACACCACCTCTTCACGGAGCGAACCATGCTGAAATTCACGGACGAGCACGAGTGGCTGGCCATCGACGGCGATGTGGCCACCATCGGCATCACCACCCACGCGGCGGAGCAGCTCGGAGACCTCGTCTTCGTCGAACTGCCCAAGGTCGGCGCCAGGCTGGTGAAGGGTGAGGCGGCGGCGGTGGTGGAATCGGTGAAGGCCGCCTCCGACGTGTTCGCCCCGGTCTCGGGCGAGGTGACGGAGGTCAACGAGGCCGCCGTCGCCGATCCGGCCAGCGTCGGCACCGACCCGCAGGGCGGCGGCTGGCTCTACCGCCTCCGCCTCGACGACGTCGCGGCCCTGGACGGGCTGATGGACGAGGCGGCCTACGCCGAGTTCACGAAGTAGCGCTCAATCCACCCTCCCCCCTCTGCGGGGGAGGGTGCCTGCGGAGCAGGCGGGAGAGGGGGCGACCTCACCGGACAACGCGCTCCCCTCTCCCGACCCGCATTCGCGGGCCACCCTCTCCCGCAGAGGGGAGAGGGACGCGCACAGCCGTCAATTGCACCTCCGAGGCCCATCATGCCCAACGATCGCTACGATCCCTACGATTTCGCCAACCGCCGCCATATCGGCCCGACCGCCGGGGAGATCGAGGCGATGCTCGCCGTGGTCGGCGCGCCGAGCCTTCACGGCCTCGTCGACGAGACCCTGCCGGCCGACATCCGCCAGGCGGAGCGCATCGATTTCGGGGTCTCCCTTACCGAGCGCCGGGTGCTGGAGCATATGCGCGGCATCGCCGATAAGAACCGGCTCCTCGTCTCGCTCATCGGCCAGGGCTATCACGGCACCACGATGCCGCCGGTAATCCAGCGCAACATCTTCGAGAACCCGGCCTGGTACACGGCCTATTCGCCCTACCAGCCCGAAATCAGCCAGGGCCGGCTCGAGGCGCTGCTGAACTTCCAGACCCTGGTCTGCGACCTCACCGGGCTCGACATCGCCAATGCCTCGCTCCTCGACGAGGCCACGGCGGCGGCGGAGGCCATGGGCATGGCCTCGCGCATCGCCGGCAACGGCAAGTCCGCCTTCTTCGTCGACAGTGACTGCCTGCCCCAGACCATCGCCGTGCTGAAGACCCGCGCCGCGCCGCTGGGCTGGGAGATCGTCGTCGGCGATCCCGCCACCGACCTCGATCCCGCGCAGGTCTTCGGCGCGATTCTCCAGTATCCCGGCACCTGCGGCGCCATCCACGATTTTTCGGAGGTCATCGCCCGCCTGCACGAGGCCGGAGCCGTGGCGGTGATGGCCGCCGACCCCCTGGCTTTGACCCTGCTGAAGCCGCCGGGCGAGATGGGCGCCGACATCGCCATCGGCTCGATGCAGCGCTACGGCGTGCCCATGGGCTATGGCGGCCCGCACGCGGCCTACCTCTCCACCCGCGACGCGCACAAGCGCACCCTGCCGGGCCGCCTCGTCGGCGTCTCCGTCGATGCGAGAGGAAACCGCGCCTATCGTCTCGCCCTGCAGACCCGCGAGCAGCATATCCGCCGCGAGAAGGCGACCTCGAACATCTGCACCGCGCAGGTGCTGCTGGCGGTCATCGCCGGGATGTACGCGGTGTTCCACGGCCCGCGCGGGCTGAAGGCCATCGCCGCGCGGGTCCATCGCGACGCGGTGCGCCTCGCCGAAGGCCTTGAAACCCTCGGATTCGCCGTGGAGTCGAAAGGCTTCTTCGACACGATCACCGTCAAGGTCGGCGCCTTCCAGGGGCTGATCCTGCAGAACGCGGTGAAGAACGGCATCAACCTGCGGAAGGTGGGCGCCGACCGCATCGGCATCACCGTCGACGAGCGCACCCGGCCCGACATCGTCCAGGCGGTGTGGCGCGCCTTCGGCGGAGAGCATCTCACCTACGACGAGGCCTGGCCGGCGCAGCGCCTGCCGGAGGCGAATCTGCGCAGCTCCGCCTATCTCACCCACCCGATCTTCCACATGAACCGGGCCGAGAGCGAGATGACGCGCTACATGCGCCGCCTCGCGGACCGCGATCTGGCGCTGGACCGGGCGATGATCCCGCTCGGCTCGTGCACGATGAAGCTCAACGCCACCGCCGAGATGCTGCCGATCTCCTGGCCGGAATTCTCGGAGATCCACCCCTTCGTGCCGGCCGATCAGGCCGAGGGCTACCGGGAACTCCTGCGCGACTTCTCCGACAAGCTCTGCGCCATCACCGGCTACGCCGCGATCTCGATGCAGCCGAATTCCGGCGCGCAGGGGGAATATGCCGGCCTGCTCGCCATCCGCGCCTATCACCTGTCGCGGGGGGAGGGGCACCGCAAGGTCTGCCTGATCCCGTCCTCGGCGCACGGCACCAACCCGGCCTCGGCGCAGATGTGCGGCATGAGCGTCGTGGTGGTCGGCGCCGACCAGCACGGCAACATCGACGTGGAGGACTTTTCGAGGAAGGCCGAACTGCATTCGAAAAACCTCGCGGCCTGCATGATCACCTATCCGTCGACCCACGGGGTGTTCGAGGTGCGGGTCCGCGAAATCTGCGACATCGTCCATGCCCATGGCGGACAGGTCTATCTCGACGGGGCCAATCTCAACGCCATGGTGGGCCTCGCCCGCCCCGGCGACATCGGCGCCGATGTCAGCCACCTCAACCTGCACAAGACCTTCTGCATCCCGCATGGCGGCGGCGGCCCCGGCATGGGTCCGATCGGCGTCAAGGCGCATCTGATCCCGTTCCTGCCCTCCGACCCGCGCAGCGGTGAGGAAGGGGCCGTCTCGGCGGCGCCCTACGGCTCGGCCTCGATCCTGCCGATCTCGTGGAGCTACTGCCTGCTCATGGGCGGGCGCGGCCTCACCCAGGCCACCCGCATCGCGATCCTCAACGCCAATTACATCGCCAGCCGCCTGAAGGGTGCCTATCCGGTGCTCTATGCCGGGGCGCAGGGCCGCGTGGCGCATGAATGCATCATCGACGTGCGGCCGTTCCAGAAATCGGCCGGGATCGGCGTCGAGGACATCGCCAAGCGCTTGATCGATTGCGGCTTCCACCCGCCGACCATGTCCTGGCCGGTGGCCGGCACCCTGATGATCGAGCCGACCGAATCCGAGACCAAGGGCGAGATCGACCGGTTCTGCGACGCCATGCTGGCGATCCGCGAGGAGATCCGCGCCATCGAGGAGGGGCGGATGGACCGGGTGGACAACCCGCTGAAACACGCGCCGCACACGGTGGCGGACCTGATCGGCCCGTGGGAGCGGCCCTATTCCCGCGAGGCGGCGTGCTTCCCGTCGGGGAGCCTGCGGATGGACAAGTACTGGCCGCCGATCAACCGCGTCGACAACGCCTACGGCGACCGCAACCTCGTCTGCTCCTGCCCGCCGGTGGACGCCTATAGCGAGGCGGCGGAGTAGGAGGCTTCGGTCGCTCCCGTCCCGACCGGGGCGGGAGCGGGCGAGGCTCGGCACTTCAGTCCGTCGGGGACACGGCGGTTCATCCCTATCGGGCGTGATTGCCACCGCCGACAGGCCGGTTTATCGTGCCCATCAGGCTGACGCTGCCTGCTGCTCGCCCCCGTGAGGGGATGGTGAAAGCGCCGCTCCACGGCCCCCGCATTGCACTCCTTCCCGAGGGCGAATGCGTCAGCAACGCGAGCCCTGACGACGATTTGCCCAAGTCGAGGAAGGCTATGCGTTCTCATCATCTTGAGCCCAAAGTCATGGCCAAGGCCCTGCGCGCCGCTTTGCAGGAGCGCCAGATCGCCATCACCCATGGGGCTGCCCTCGAAATCGTGGCGGCCCAACACGGCGCCGCGAGCTGGAACGTCCTCGCCGCCGAAGACCGCGCGCCTGTCGCAGACGACATACCTGTCGGAGACGGTATGCGCTTCAGCCAAACCTGTCCGATCATGCGGATCTTCGATGAGGGGATCGCCAAGGAATTCTACCTCGACTTTCTCGGCTTCCACTTGGATTGGGAGCATCGCTACGGGGAGAACTTTCCGCTCTACGCTCAGGTCTCGCGGTCCGGGCTGACCCTGCATCTCTCCGGCCATCATGGGGATGCGACCCCTGGCTCGTCGGCCTTCGTGCGGATGCAGGGGGTCGAAGCGTTTCAGCGGGAACTGACGGGCAGGGATTACAAGCACAACAAGCCGGGTCTGAAGGACGAGCCCTATGGCCTCGTGATGACCGTCACCGATCCGTTCAACAACCGGATCCACTTCTGCCAGGACAAGCCGGACGCTTGATCCGGTTGGAGCAGACGTGGTCTGCAACGTCTGCTCCAACCATCGCGGACCACCCGCATGGGGACCGGACGTGAGGGTCTGGCGAGGAGAAGAGGCTATGCCCGACACCCGCTACACGGTCCTCGACACGCCCATCGGCGCGCTGCTTCTCGCGGGAGCGGACGAGCGCCTGCGGTGCATCGGCTTCCCCGCCGGCAAGGGCGCGGTGACACCCCGGGCGGACTGGCACCGGGACGACGCGGCCTTCGCCGAGGCCCGGCGGCAATTGAGTGCCTATTTCGAAGGCCGACTCACCCGGTTCGACCTCGCACGCGATCCGCGCGGAACGCCGTTCCAGCTCGCGGTCTGGGAGGAACTCGCCCGCATCCCGCCGGGCGAGACGATCAGCTACGGCGAACTGGCCAGGCGGATCGGCCGTCCGAGCGCCAGCCGCGCCGTGGGCGCCGCCAACGGCGCCAACCCCCTCCCCATCGTGGTTCCCTGCCATCGCGTCATCGGCGCGGCGGGCAGCCTCACGGGATTTGCCGGCGGCCTCGACACGAAACGGTGGCTGCTCGCCCTGGAGCGCGGGACGGCCCCTACGGTCTCGGCGCAGCTCAGCCTGCTCTGAACCAGGCGCGATGCTTTCAATGTGGGGATGTTGCTATTCTCCACATCCTCACCGCGACGACAAGCCGGCCCGACCGCAGACACGCCCTGCGTGTTTCGAGTTTCGGCCCATCCCGTTCTTGACGTATCCGCCTCCCCAGCGGCCCGGCGACGGGGCCGGGCCGGAGGGATCGATGGCGGGATCGGACAATCGTCTGGGAGGATTGGGCCAGGATGCGATGCGCCTGCTGCGGCCGATCTGGCCGCTCGTGGCCGCCTCCTCGGCGATCGGCGCCCTGAGCGGCCTCGCCACGGCGACGGTCCTGGCCAAGGTCAACACGGCCATCCACGCGGAAGGCGGGCTTTCCGACACGTTCGTTCCAGTCTTCCTCGGCCTCGTCCTCCTCGGCGTGGGCGGGTCCCTCCTCTCCGGGCTCGGCAGCGCCCTGGCGAGCGGGCGCATCAATGCCGGCCTGAACCGGGATCTGGCCGACATGATCCTCACGGCGCCCATCGACCGCATCGAGCAACTCGGCCGCCACAAGGTCCTCGCCTCGCTGAACACGGATGCCGCGACGCTGTCGACGGCGGTCTCGATGCTGTCCGGGCTGATCATCCACAGCGGCGTGACCCTGGGATGCCTCGTCTACATGCTCACCCTGTCGGCCCCGCTCTTTGCCATCACCCTGCTGGTCTTCGGCCTCGGCAGCTACGCGGAGAACGTCCTGCGACGCCGGGCCATGGTGCATTACCGGACGCGCCGCGCCCTCGCCGACACGATGCAGAAGCACTTCCAAAGCCTGACCGAAGGCAGCCGGGAATTGCGGCTCAGCCGGCCGCGCCGGATGCGGATGAGGGACGGGGCCCTGGCCTCCTCCATCGAGGAGCTCCGCCGCAACCGGTTCCGGAGCGACACGCTGCTGGAGTTTTCCTATCTGACGAAGAAGCTGGCTTTGTTCGCCACGATCGCGGCGATCGTGACCTGCAAGGCGACCCTCGGGATCGACAACGCCGTCCTCTCCGGTTTCGTCCTGGTGCTGCTCTATATCGAGCTGCCGGTCAGCTACATCCTCGCCGTCCTGCCCGAGATCGGCCGGGCCCGGATCGCCTACCAGCGCATCGCCGAGTTCTCGGCCGGTCGCAGCGTCTCCGAGCCGAACCTGCTCGCGCCGGAGGACACACAGCTGCCCCGGACCATCGGGGACATCGAACTTCGCGGCGTCAGCCACACCTTCCCGGCGGCGGAGGGCAAGCCAGGCTTCACCCTCGGTCCCATCGACCTCACCGTCCGGCGGGGCGAGATCCTGTTCATCGTCGGCGAGAACGGCTCGGGCAAGACCACCCTCATCAAGCTGATCCTCGGCCTCTACCCGCCCCAGACCGGCACCCTGTTCCTCGACGGCGCACCGGTGACGGACGAGACGCGGGACGCCTACCGCCAGCATTTCTCGGCGGTGTTCTTCGACTACTACCTGTTCGACGATCTCGTCCTGCCCGTCGGGGCGAATCCGGAGGCGGCGGCGAACGCCTATCTCGAGACCCTGGACCTCGCCCACAAGGTGACGATCCGGGACGGGGCCTTCTCCACAATCGACCTCTCGGCCGGGCAGAGGAAGCGCCTCGCCCTGATCCAGGCCTCTCTCGACGGGCGCCCGGTCCTCGTCCTCGACGAATGGGCGGCCGAGCAGGATCCGACCTACCGGCGCCTGTTCTACACCGAATTGCTGCCGGCCCTGCAGCGCGAGGGCCGGACCCTGATCGTCATCAGCCACGACGACCGCTATTTCGATGCCGCCGACCGGGTGATCCACCTGAAGGACGGCGCGATCCTGGAAGCCCCCCGGACGGCCTGAGCGGCAAGGTTTGACCGATCTGCCGCCTATTTCGGCAGGGCGTAGATGTTCACGTCGAGCTTCTCGTCCGCCTTGTCGTTGAGGTCGGTGACGTATTCCTCGATGAACCGGTCCTGGACCACCACGTCCTTGGCGTCGAGATAGGCGGTGAGGGTTTCGTAGGTGCCGTCGATCTCGTCGTAGGAGCCCTTGTGCGGGAAGCGCAGGGCCTTGCCGCTGGGGGTCGTGCCGAAGCGCAGGCCGCCGGTCTCGGCGGGCTTCGGGTCCGGCATGGCGGCGATCGGGATCATCGCCTCGAACTGGAAGCCGTCATCGTCGGTCTTGGCGAAGACCGCGAGCGGCCGGCCGGCGGGGGTGATTCCGTCCTTGGCGAGCGCCTCCTCGATCTTCACGAAGGCGGCCTTCAGCGCCGGCACCGCCTCCTCCCAGCTCGCCCGCCCCGCCAGGATCGCGGCGGGTTTGGGAGGCAGCGAGACCTCGTCCACGTCGTTGGCGTCGCCGGGGGTCTCCACCAGGGTCGGGCGCGAGGGTCCCGGCGTGAGGGCCGGCGCGGCGGGGAGCGCCTGGGTCGGCACCGGACGCGACGGTGCGTCGGGGGCCGGCTTGGCCGGATCCGGCGCCGTCGTCGTCGGCAGGGGATTGGTGGTCGCGGGCGAGGACGGCTCCTGCGCGAGGGCGGAGGACACGGCCAAAGCGGCGGCGAGGCTGACGAGCGGCAATAGACGATGGCGGGTCAAGGCAACGCTCCGGAGATCGCACGCCGCGACGAATCGTACGGCTGAGTCGCGAAGCCCTAAAATAGGGAGGAAGCCGCCCGCCTGCGAGGCACCAACCTGCATCGCGCGCAGGAACGTGACGGGCGCGTCCCTTGTGCAACGCTCCCCCGAGCGGACCCCGCGTGCGCGGCCCGGCGCTTTGTCCTATATGCGGGGGCCGCGCACGCGGGATGCCCCGTTCGGACCACGAAACCAAAGACGATCATGACGAGGCTCGCCAACCGACGGTTCCTGAAGATGCACGGGGCGGGCAACGCCATCGTGGTGCTGGACCTGCGCGGCACGGAGCTGGTCGTGAGCGCGGAAGAGGCCCGCGCCATCGCCGGCCACCCACGCTCGGGCTTCGATCAGCTCATGGTCATCCACGATCCGCGCAAGCCCGGCACGGACGGCTTCATGCGGATCTACAACACCGACGGGTCGGAATCCGGCGCCTGCGGCAACGGTACCCGCTGCGTCGCCTACGCCATGCTCGACGACCCCGCCATGGCGCGGCCGGCCGAGAGCGGCCGCCTCACCCTCGAGACCAAGGCCGGGCTCGTCGGCGTGAAGCGCGAGGCGCAGGCCTCCTTCACCGTCGATATGGGCCGCCCCCGTCTGAAGTGGGACGAGATCCCGCTGGCCGAGCCGTTCCCCGACACGCGGCGGATCGAACTCCAGATCGGCCCGATCGACGCGCCGGTCCTGCATTCGCCGGGGGCGGTGAATATGGGGAACCCCCATGCGGTGTTCTTCATCGATGGCGATCCCGACGGCTACGACCTCGGCCGCTTCGGCCCGATGCTGGAGAACCACCCGATCTTTCCCGAGCGCGCCAACATCTCCCTGGCGCAGGTCACGGGACCGGAGACGATCAAGCTCCGGGTCTGGGAGCGCGGCGCCGGACTGACGCTGGCCTGCGGCACCGCCGCCTGCGCCACCCTGGTGGCGGCCGCGCGCCTGCGCATGATCGGCCGCCACGCCACCGTGAGCCTGCCCGGCGGCGACCTCGTTATCGAGTGGCGCGCCGACGACCACGTGCTGATGACCGGCCCCGTGGCCCTCGAATGGGAGGGGTTCCTGCCCGCCGAACTCTTCGCGCGGGTGGACTGAGTGGCGGTGGAGACCCTGACCTTCGGCTGCCGCCTCAACACGGTGGAATCCGAAGTGATGCGCCGCCATGCCGAGGCGGCGGGGACCGGCGGCGACCTCGTCCTCATCAACACCTGCGCCGTCACGGCGGAGGCCGGGCGGCAGGCCCGCAAGGCGATCCGCCGGCTCGCCCGCGAGCGGCCGGGGGCCGAGATCGTCGTCACCGGCTGCGGCGCGCAGGTGGAGACGCGAGCCTATTCGGCGATGCCGGAAGTGGCGCGGATCGTCGGCAACGATGCCAAGACCAGGGCTGAGACCTGGATGCCCGCCGCGCATCCGAGGGCGCGCGACGCCATCGACGACATCATGGCGGTGCGCGAGGCCGCGCCGACGCGGATCGCCTCGGTGGCCGGGCATACCCGCGCCTTCGTCCCGGTGCAGAACGGCTGCGATCATCGCTGCACCTTCTGCATCATCCCCTTCGGCCGGGGAAACTCGCGTTCGGTGGCCCTGGACGATGCGGTCGATCAGGTCCGCCGCATCGTCGACCATGGCGGCCGCGAGGTCGTGCTCACCGGCGTCGACCTCACCGCCTACGGCCGGGATTGTTCGGAGCCATCGAGCCTGGGGCGGCTGGTCCAGGCCATCCTGCGCCACGTGCCGGACCTCGCGCGCCTGCGCCTCTCCTCCATCGATTCCATCGAGGCCGACGCGGCGCTGATGGAGGCGATTGCCGGCGAGCCACGGCTGATGCCGCATCTCCACCTCTCGCTCCAGGCCGGCGACGACCTGATCCTGAAGCGGATGAAGCGCCGGCACGGCCGCGACGACGCGATCCGGTTCTGCGAGTCCGTGCGGCGTCTTCGCCCGGACGCCGTCTTCGGCGCCGACCTGATCGCCGGTTTTCCCACCGAGACCGAGGAGCAATTCACCCGCTCCCTCGATCTCGTGGCCGAATGCGGCCTGACCCATCTCCACGTGTTTCCCTATTCGCCCCGCCCCGGCACGCCGGCCGCGCGCATGCCGCCGGTCGCCGGAGACGTGATCCGCGAGCGCGCCGCCCGTCTCCGTGAGGCGGGCGCGGCGGCGCTGACGCGACACCTCGCGGGAGAGGTCGGCCGGACGCACCGCGTGCTCACCGAGCGCGGCGGAATGGGGCGCACCGAAGGGTTCACGCCGGTCCGGCTCGGAGCGGAGTGGCCGGCGGGCGAGCTGCGCGACGTGACGATCGCGGGCCATGACGGCCGTGTGCTGATCGCGGCCTAGGAATCCGGCCGCGACGGCGCATAGGCCGAACGATGAGCGGCGCGCATCCCCTCTCCCCGCACGCGGGGAGAGGGCCGCGACGACCCCGTCGTCGACGCGGCGAGGCGGCAGCCGACGGTGAGGGGGCTCGTCCGGAACAGCCTCTTCCGGATGCGCCCCCTCACCGTCGCTCCGCTCATCGCAGGCACGGCAAGGTGCCTGCGATCCTCTCCCCACAAGCGGGGAGAGGAGAACGCGCACCACCGTCAGCGACCTTTCACATCCGCCTCTTGGCATTGGGCCGTCAAAACGCATCGGAGAAACGCGGTCTAATGCAGCAACCTCACCCAAAAGCGTTGAGATTGCTGCAAAAGACCGGAGAAATGGAACGCTACGCGTCTCACACGCCACCCCGATACCCACACATCTCCATCCGTCCCCGCATATGCCCCGGCGCCGGCGCCTCGACCACGATCGGCGGCTTCTTCGGATAGAGCGGCAGGGTCAGCGAGCGGGCGTGGAGGTGCAGCCCCGGCCCACCCGCACGCGGCGCGGTGCCGTAGATCGGATCGCCGAGGATGGGCCAGCCCATGGCCGCGCAATGGACGCGCAGCTGGTGCGTGCGGCCGGTGATCGGGCTGAGGGCGAGCCAGGCGAGGCTCCGGTCCGGCGAACGGCCAAGGACGCGCCATGTGGTCAGCGACGGGTCTCCGGCCGGGTCCGCCTTCATCCACCACGAGCGCGGGTCGTCCGAGCGGCGGGCGAGGGGGAGGTCGATGCGGCCCTCGTCCTCGGCGGGACCGCCCTCGACGATGGCCCAGTAGGTCTTCCCCACGGTACCGCTCGCGGCGAACAGCTTGTTCAGGCGGGCCAGGGCCTTGGCGTGACGGCCCAGGGCCAGGCACCCCGACGTGTCGCGGTCGAGCCGATGGGCGGCCTCGGGACGACGCGGCAGGCCGAAGCGCAAGGCATCGAGATGATCGGTCAGGGTCTCGCCGCCCTTGGGGCCCGGATGGACGGGTAACCCCGCCGGCTTGTCGATGACGAGGACAAGGGCATCGCGGTAGAGGAGGCGCGCGCCTATGTCTGTTATGGGCTGATCCACGGGAACATCGGCTGAAGGCATCGCCCTGCGCTACTGATGCGGGGTCGGGGGAGCAAGTGGGAATGAGCGAAGACAAGAGGCCGGGCTGGTTGCTGCGGCGGATGTTCGGAAAGAAGGAGGAGGCCTGGCCGCCCGAGCCGGTGCCGGTCCAGCCGCCCGATCCCAAGCCTGATCCGAAGCCGGAGCGGACGCCCGAAACGCCGATCGCGCCGGCATCGCCTCCCATCGCGTCCCCCGCCTCGGCCTCCGAAGGCCAGCCCGATTTCGCCACGGGCGCCGACGACGTCTCGGCCATCCCGCTCCCTCCCAGCGAACCCGCTCCCGCCGACCCGGATAAGAACGCGACGCCCGACGAGATCGAGGGCGCGGACCTCCAGCCCATCGAGGGCGCCGACGAACGCCCGCCCGCAGGCACCGCGGGAGACGATCCCGCGCGCGGCGCGGAGCAGGCCGACACCACGACGGTCGCCTTCGCGCCGAAGCCCGCCCCCGTCCCCGAGCCCGTGCCGGAGCCGAAGCCGACTGCCGAAAAGCGCGGCTGGTGGAGCCGCCTCACCGGGGGCATGAAGCGCACCTCCTCGGCCCTGTCCGAGCGGGTGACCGGCCTGTTCACCAAGCGCAAGCTCGACGCGGACACCCTGGAGGAACTGGAAGACGCCCTGATCCAGGCCGATTTCGGCATCGACACCGCCATGCGGATCTCGGAGGCCGTGGGCAAGGGCCGCTACGAAAAAGGAATCTCCCCCGACGAGGTCCGGGCGATCCTGGCCGCCGAGGTGGAGCGGGCGCTGACCCCCGTCGCCATCCCCCTCACCATCGACACGACGAAGAAGCCGTTCGTGATCCTGATGATCGGCGTCAACGGCGCGGGCAAGACCACTACCATCGGCAAGCTCGCCCTGAAGCTGAAGGGGGAGGGCCACAGCCTGATGCTCGCGGCCGGCGACACGTTCCGCGCCGCGGCCATCGAGCAGCTCAAGGTCTGGGGCACGCGCACCGGGGTTCCGGTGGTGGCGGGCGTCCAAGGGGCGGATGCCGCCGGCCTCGCCTTCGAGGCCTTTCAGCGGGCCAGGACCGAGGGCACCGACGTGCTCCTGATCGACACCGCCGGCCGGCTCCAGAACAAGACGGGGCTGATGGCGGAGCTCGAGAAGATCCTGCGCGTCATCCGCAAGATCGACGCCGAGGCGCCCCATGCCGTCCTCCTCGTCCTCGACGCCACCGTGGGCCAGAACGCCCTGAGCCAGGTCGAGCTGTTCTCGAAGGCCGCCAACGTCACCGGCCTCGTCATGACCAAGCTCGACGGAACCGCACGGGGCGGCATCCTCGTGGCGCTGGCGGCGAAGTTCGGCCTGCCGGTGCACTTCATCGGCGTCGGCGAAGGCGTCGAGGATCTCGAACCCTTCGCCGCGCGGGATTTCGCGCGGGCCATCGCGGGGTTGGAGGAGGAGTAGGAACGGATCGATGTCTGCCGGCCGGAGAAGCCTCCAAAGCTAGGAAAGCCGGGGCGACTATTCTACATCCAGCCTCCCACCCGGCGCCGCGTCGTGTTCCGGCGCGTCGAAGCACGAGCCGTTCATAGATCATGACCCTGCCTGTCGAATCCGTACCGCCGCGCCGCCATCTCGACCCGGTGCCGAAGCTCGCCCTGGAAATGGGGCCGCTGGTGCTGTTCTTCCTGCTCAATTCCTTCGGCACGCGGTTCGGCCTGAGCGAGGACAGCAGCACCTTCCTGGCCATCGGGGTGTTCGTGGTGGCGACGGCGGTAGCTTTGGCCATCCACTTCGCGCTGCTGCGGCGGCTGCCGATCATGCCGCTGGTCTCCGGCATCGTCGTCCTCGTCTTCGGCGGCATGGCGCTGGCGCTGCACGACAAGACGTTCTTCGTGATCAAGCCGACGATCGTGAACGCCCTGTTCGGCACCATCCTCCTCGGCGGGCTGCTGTTCGGGAAGTCGCTGCTATCGGTGGTGCTGGATTCGGTCTTCGATCTCACCGAGGAGGGCTGGCGCAAGCTCACCTTCCGCTGGGGCCTGTTCTTCCTGGCGCTGGCCGCGATCAACGAGGTGATCTGGCGGACGCAGACTTACGCGTTCTGGGCCAATTTCAAGGTGGTCGGCATCATGCCCCTGACCATCCTGTTCGCCCTGTCGCAGACCCCGCTCCTCATGCGCTACGACCGTAAGGCCGAGGCGAAACCCGACGTCTAGGGTTTCGCGGCGGCCGTCCGCTCCGCCGCCCGGATCTTGTCGAGCACCGCCGCATAGTTCTCCGCCGTGACGATGCCGACGAGCTTGTCGCGGATCACGCCGTCGGGGCCGATGATGAAGGTTTCCGGCACGCCGTAGACGCCGAAATCGATGCCGGTGCGGCCGGTGGAATCCATGCCCACCGCCTGGAACGGAACGCCGCTGCGCGACAGGAAGCGGCGGCCGTTCTCCGGTGCGTCCTTGTAGTCGATCCCGACGAGGTTGACCCCCGGCTCACGGGCGAGGCGCATGAGCTGGGGATGCTCGATCTGACAGGGCGCGCACCACGAGGCCCAGAAATTGACCACCGTCACCCGGCCCTTGAGCTCGGCGCTCGACAGGCCGGGAATGGCCTGGCCGTCGCCGCCGACGAGGTTGGGCAATGGTCCCAGAGCGAAGGCCGGCACCGGCCGCCCGATCAGCGCCGAGGGGATCGCCGCGGGATCGGCGCCGGATCGCAGGCGGATGAAGAAGACCAGGGCCAGCGCCGCGAAGATCACCAACGGGGCGATGACGAGGAGCGACCGGCGCACCGGGGCCGACGAGGACGTGGCGCTCACGCCCGTTCTCCCGCATCGCCCTGGAGGCTTGCCAGGGCGCGCTTCTGCGCCCGGTGATCGCCGAGCGAGCGCCAGATCAGGGCCCCGATCACGAGGGCGGTGAAGGCGTAAGCGCCGAGGATGAAGCCGGCATGCGGCCCAAGGGAACTCATCGCTCAAACTCCCCGGATCGCCTGGCCGAGGGGCCGGGCCGGACGGGGATCGGCATCGAGACGCTCGGCCTCGCGGATGGTGAGCGCCCTGACCCGGCGCCGCAGGATCTCCGTGCGCATGGCATAGAGATGCAGGGTGATCCCGAGCAGGGTGAAGGCGAGGATCATCTCGAGCAGGGGATAGAGCATCGAGGGATCGATGCTGGAGCCGCCCATGCGCATGATCGAGGCCGGCTGATGCAGCGTCGACCACCAGTTCACCGAGAACTTGATGATCGGCAGGTTCACGGCCCCCACCAGGGTCAGGATCGCGATGGCCCGCGCGGCCCGGTTCGGATCCTCGATGGTGCGCCACAGGGCGATGATGCCGCAATAGATCAGGAACAGGATCAGCATCGAGGTCAAGCGCGCGTCCCAGACCCAGTAGGTGCCCCACATCGGCTTGCCCCAGAGCGAGCCGGTGACGAGGCAGATCAGGGTGAAGGCGGCCCCGATCGGCGCGGCGGCGCGCTGCGCCACATCCGCGAGGGGGTGGCGCCAGACCAGGGTGCCGATCGCCGAGAGCGCCATCGACCCGTAGAAGAACACCCCGAGCCAGGCCGCCGGCACGTGGATGTACATGATCCGCACGGTCTCGCCCTGCTGATAATCGGGCGGGACCACGAACCAGGTCAGGTACAGGCCGACGGCGAGCAGCACGGCGGAGAGCCCCGCGAGCCAGGGCATCACGGGGCCGGTCCAGCGCAGGAAGTGACCGGGATGGGCAAGACGTGTCCACATGGTTCGTGGAACTAGCCTAAGGTGCGGTGCAGCATCAATGCGGGCGTTACGCGCAGTCCCAGCCGCGTCGATCATTTCTTCGCGTCTTCCCCGCACGGCCGCATCGGCCTCGATCTCCCCTGTGCCGACGCCGCCCATTTCACCCGCGCCTCTCCTGGCTAAGCCGGTCTGCCGCCGACGGAGTGGCGGCGTCTGGAATCGGGACTGGAAACGGGGCTGCCGATGGGGCGTTGACGCCGCGCCATGCTGGACAAAGCCCTCTACTACGCCCTGACCTTCGCCGAATCGGCCCTGTCCGTGGTCGGCATCCGTGCCACTTACGAACAGCCGCGCTACGAGGTGGTGGAGCGATTGCCCCGCGACGTCGAGATCCGCCGCTACGAACCGCGTGTCACGGTCGAGACCGACATGGCGGGAGCGGGCGATGCTGAGGCGTTCCGCCGGCTGTTCCGCTACATCACCGGCGCCAATGGCGGAGACGACCGTGTCGCGATGACGGTGCCGGTGGAACAGGGAAGCCGCATCGCCATGACCGTGCCGGTCGAGCAGGGCGGCGATCAGCGCATCATGCGCTTCTTCCTGCCCGCCGCCGTCGCCAAGGCCGGTCCTCCGGTCCCGACCGAACCGAAGGTCCGCATCGCCCGGCTGCCCGCCGCGACCTACGCCGCGCTCCGTTTCTCCGGCACCCTCGACGCCAGGGCGCGCGAGAAACGCGAGGCGGTTCTCCGGCAGGTCCTGGCGAAGGTGGCCCGCGAGCCCACCGGCCCGTCGAGCGTGCTGAGCTACGATCCGCCCTTTGCGATCCCATTCCTGCGACGCAACGAGATCGTCATTCCCGTCGCCGAAACGCCCTGATCATTCCGACCACCGCAGCGCCGCCGCCGCCGCGAAGGTCCCGATCACCGCCGCGATCAAGCTCAGCGCGGCGAGGATCGCGAGCGGCGTCGTGAACGGCACCGTACCGCCGGAGGCCGCATCGGTCGCCGAGACGCCGAAGATCAGTGTCGGAATCATCAGCGGCAGGACGAGCACGGCGAGGATCAGCCCGCCTCGACGGATCGAGGCGGTGAGCGCGGCGCCGACGGCACCGATGAAGGTGAGGGCCGGCGTCCCCACCAGGAGGGTGAGGGCGGTGGCGCCCATGGCGGTGCCGTCCAGCGCCACCAGCAATCCGAAGAGCGGCGAGGCCAAAGCCAGGGGCAGGCCGGTGGTGAGCCAATGTGCCACCACCTTGGCGAGCACCACCATCTCCATCGGGGCGGGGGCACCGGTCATCAGGTCGAGGGAGCCGTCCTCCTCGTCGGCCTGGAACAGGCGGTCGAGGCCGATCAGGGTGGCGAGGACCGCCGAGAGCCAGAGGATGGCCGGACCGATCCGCGAGAGCAGGTTGAGGTCGGGCCCGAGCGCGAACGGCACCAGGGCGACGATCATCAGGAAGAAGACCAGCGACAGGGCGCCCGAGCCGCCGACGCGGGCGGCGAGCTGCAGGTCGCGGGCGATGAGGGCGCGCATCACGCGGATCACCACCACACCTCCGAGGCGGCCGAGTTCGCCTCGGCCGAGTTCGCATCCCCCGTGGCAGATACCGGCTTCAGTGCCTCGTCGATGCGCAAGTCCCGGGCATTGTCGAGGCCGAGGGATTGGTGGGTGGCCGCGACGATGAGGCCGCCCTCGGCCCGGTGCCGGGCCATCAATCCGGCGAGCACGGCTTGAGAAGCCGTGTCGAGGGCCGCCGTGGGCTCATCGAGGAGCCAGAGGGGCCGGCGGCAGACGAGGAGCCGGGCCAGGGCCACGCGCCGGCGCTGGCCGGCGGAGAGATAGGCCACCGGCAGCCGTAGGGCGTGCCCGAGGCCGAGTTCTTCCAGCGCCTCGGCCGGGCTCGCCGTGGGCGCGCCGAGGAGGTCGCGGGCGAAGACGAGATTCTCCTCCGCCGTCAGCGGGCTCTTCAGCCCGTCGCGATGGCCGACCACGTGGAGGCATTCGGCCAGCGTCGCCTCGCCCACATCGGCGACCGCGATCGTGCCGGCATCGGGTTTCAGCCGTCCGGCGAGCAGGCTCAGCAGCGTCGACTTTCCCGCCCCGTTGCGCCCCGTCACCATCAAGGCCTCGCCGGGGCCGAGGGTGAAGGACAGACCCGAGAAGATGCGGCGGCCGGAGCGGCGGGCGGCGAGGTTCGTGGCGGTCAGCCGCACGGGGCGTCCTGCCGGCCGACGGCGACGGCACGCCTCCAACTGCTCACGGGATCTACGGCTTTCACGTCTTGCGGGGGCGGCGCGGGCTTCCTCTCCTGGAAGGCTACTGGATTCACACATCTGCTCGACAGCCGCCCCCTCGATCCAAGAGGGTTCGCATGAGGCGCAGCGGAACTCCCTCTCCTGGAAGGAGAGGGTTGGGATGAGGTGTGGTCCCTCTCCGAAGAGGTCACACACCTCACCCTGTCCCCCTCCTTCCAGGAAAGGGGACCCGAGCGGCCCGCGAGATGGGTGAATGTCGTAGCCAGAAGAGGGCGCATGTCGCGCCTCATACCGACGTGAGAGTCCTCACTCGTTGGTCGTTTCGTGGATGGGGCAAACCCCTGCATCGCAAGGGTAAGAGGATCGTGCACGATGGCCGCGATCACAATGCGTACCGAGCCAGGAGTTCCGAGAGGGGAACGGAGTCGCTCTTCCCCGCCTTCAGGTCGGCAAGCCGCCGCTCGGCGATTTGAACGTCTGCACGATCCTCAAGGTAATCCAAGATCGCGTCGCGGGCGTCTTCACGCGCGCCTTGGCCTGTCCGCCGACCTTGCGCATCCATATGCGCTTCGATCTCCGGGGGCAGGCGAAAGGCGATCATGGAATGCTCCGGCATGGCCGTCTGCATAGCTCGCGCACCGAGCCGCGTCCACGCGAAGCCCGACACTCCCGCACTCGTGTCACAGCAGGGCGTAGCGGCCAGTTTCGAAGTGTTCTATACGGAGGACAGGCTGCGCCGCGCGAGTCCCGAGCGTCCAAATCGCTCGTCGCGCAACATCCTGTCCGGGCACCCCCGGAGCGGCGCGCGCTTTTTTTAGAAGCGCTCCAGCCGAACACGACTTCGTGGCGCAGGTCATGCCTGCGCGTGTTCGACAACCGCTCGTGAGGAAGAGACCAGCCGTGGCATCACTCGACAGCTTTCACTCCCGCCAGACCCTCACCGTCGGCGACAAGTCCTATACCTATTATTCCATCCCCCATGCCGAGCAGGCCGGCCTCGCCGATGCGACGGCGCTGCCCTTCTCGATGAAGGTGATCCTCGAGAACCTGCTGCGGTTCGAGGACGACCGCTCGGTGAAGAAGGACGACATCTCCGCCACCGTGGCGTGGCTCGGCAACCTCGGCAAGGTCGAGACCGAGATCGCGTTCCGTCCCTCGCGCGTGCTGATGCAGGATTTCACCGGCGTGCCGGCGGTGGTGGATCTCGCCGCCATGCGCGACGCCATGGTGGCGCTCGGTGGCGACCCCCAGAAAATCAATCCGCTGGTCCCCGTCGATCTCGTCATCGACCACTCAGTCATCGTCGACGAGTTCGGCACCCCGAAGGCCCTGGCCGACAACGTGGCGCTGGAATATTCGCGCAACGGCGAGCGCTACACCTTCCTGAAATGGGGCCAGTCGGCCTTCGACAACTTCTCCGTCGTGCCCCCCGGCACCGGCATCTGCCACCAGGTCAACCTCGAGTTCCTGTCGCAGACGGTGTGGACCAAAACCGAAGACGGCACCGAGCTCGCTTATCCCGACAGCCTCGTCGGCACCGATTCGCACACCACCATGGTCAACGGCCTCGCCGTGCTCGGCTGGGGCGTCGGGGGGATCGAGGCCGAGGCGGCCATGCTCGGCCAGCCGCTCTCCATGCTGATCCCGGAAGTCGTCGGCTTCAAACTGTCGGGCAAGCTGCCCGAGGGCACCACCGCCACCGACCTCGTGCTCACCGTCACGCAGATGCTGCGTAAGAAGGGCGTCGTCGGCAAGTTCGTGGAATTCTACGGCCCCGGCCTCGACGACATGGCGGTGGCCGACCGCGCCACGATCTCGAACATGGCCCCCGAATACGGCGCCACCTGCGGCTTCTTCCCCATCGACCAGAAGACCATCGACTTCCTCAAGGTCACCGGCCGCGCCGACGACCGGATCGCCCTGGTGGAGGCCTATGCCAAAGCGCAGGGGATGTGGCGCGATGCCCAGACCCCGGACCCCGTCTTCACCGATTCCCTCGCCCTCGACATGGGCGACGTGCGTCCGTCGCTCGCCGGCCCCAAGCGGCCGCAGGACCGGGTGCTGCTGGACGGCGCCAAGCCGGGCTTCGCCCAGTCCATGGAGACCGAGTTCAAGAAGGCCGCCGACATCGCCAAGCGCTACCCCGTCGAGGGCGCGAATTACGATATCGGCCACGGTGACGTGGTGATCGCGGCGATCACCAGCTGCACCAACACCTCGAACCCGAGCGTGATGATCGGCGCCGGGCTGCTGGCCCGCAACGCCGTCGCCAAGGGCCTGCGTTCCAAGCCCTGGGTGAAGACCTCCCTGGCGCCCGGCTCCCAGGTCGTCGCCGAATATCTCGAGAGTGCCGGGCTGCAGGCTCCCCTCGATGCGCTGGGCTTCAACCTCGTCGGCTTCGGCTGCACCACCTGCATCGGCAATTCCGGCCCGCTGCCGGCGCCGATCTCGAAGGCGATCAACGACAACGACGTGGTCGCGGCGGCCGTGCTCTCGGGCAACCGCAACTTCGAGGGCCGCGTGAATCCCGACGTGCGCGCCAACTACCTCGCCTCGCCGCCGCTGGTCGTGGCCTACGCGCTCGCCGGCTCGATGCAGATCGACATCACCACCGAGCCGCTCGGCATCGGCTCCGACGGCCAGCCGGTCTATCTCGCCGACATCTGGCCCTCGACGGCGGAAGTCGCGGAGTTCATCGAGGCCAACATCACCTCGACCCTGTTCAAGTCGCGCTACGCCGACGTGTTCAGCGGCGACCATTACTGGAAGGCCGTGGAGGTCAACGAGGCCGAGACCTTCAAGTGGGATTCGACCTCCACCTACGTGCAGAACCCGCCCTATTTCGAGGGCATGACCAAGACGCCGACGCCGATCACCGACATCGTCGATGCCCGCATCCTCGGCCTGTTCCAGGATTCGATCACCACCGATCACATCTCTCCGGCGGGCAACATCCGGGCGGCCTCGCCGGCCGGTGCCTACCTGCAGGAGCATCAGGTTCGGGTGCAGGACTTCAACCAGTACGGCACCCGCCGCGGCAACCATCAGGTCATGATGCGCGGCACCTTCGCCAACATCCGCATCAAGAACCAGATGGTCCGGGACGAGAACGGGACCGTGGTCGAGGGCGGCTGGACCCTGTTCCAGCCCTCCGGCGAGCGGATGTACATCTACGATGCCGCCCAGAAATATGCCGAATCCGGCACACCCCTCGTGGTCTTCGCCGGCAAGGAATACGGCACCGGCTCGTCGCGCGATTGGGCGGCCAAGGGCACCAAGCTCCTCGGCGTCCGCGCCGTGGTGGCCGAGAGCTTCGAGCGCATCCACCGCTCGAACCTCGTGGGCATGGGCATCGTGCCGCTGGTGTTCCAGGGCGACACCTCCTGGGCGTCGCTCGGCCTCAAGGGCGACGAGACCGTCAGCCTTCTCGGCCTCTCGGGCGACATCAAGCCGCGCCAGACCATGATCGCCGAGATCACCTCCGCCGACGGCACCAAGACGGAGGTGCCGCTCACCTGCCGGATCGATACGCTCGACGAGCTGGAATATTTCCGCAACGGCGGGATTCTTCCCTACGTCCTGCGCTCGCTGGCAGCCTGAGGCCACGATGCGAGGAAGGCCCTTCCCGGTCAGGGGAGGGCCTTTCGACCCGGCAATCCCACCGGAATCCGAGCCGGCTTCGTAAATTCCGGAAACACCGTCCGATGGCGCTTGCTTCGGCCGTCCGATGGCGGTTGCAGGCGGGTCGAATTACGGTTCGCGAAGGCCTCGGGATGCGGCCTGCGGCACGTCCCCTTCGGTGAATTCCCGCCACAGCAGCACCAGGGCCGCCATCACCGCCGGACCGAGAAAAAGGCCGAGCAGGCCGAACGTCTCGACCCCGCCGAGGATGCCCAGCAGCACCCAGAGGAAGGGCAGCCGCGTGGTTCCGCCGATCAGCACCGGCCGGACGAAATGGTCGGCGACGAAGGTGACGACGAAGCCTGCCACCACGACCACCGCCGCCGGGACCACCGCACCGCCGGCGAGCAGGATCAGCGCGGCGATGCCGAAGACCAGCGGCGCCCCGAACGGGATCATCGCCGCCACCGCCGTCAGCGCGCCGAGCAGGACCGGATGCGGCACGCCCGCAAAATAGTAAACGATTCCAAGGAGTACGCCTTCGCCGAGACCGACCAGGACGAGCCCGTCGACGGTGCCGTGGACGGAGGCGACCATCTGGCGCGCCACCCGTTCGCCGCGCGGGCCGAACAGGCGGGCGCTCGCCGTCAGCGACTGAGCGATGACAATTCGCCCGTCGCGAAACAGGAAGAACAGCGTCAGCAGGGTGAAGCCGAACAGCACCACCCGCCGGACCACCTGCGCCCCGAGACTCTTGGTCAGGCCGATCGTCGTCGAGTTGTCGAGCTTGTGCAAAATCTCGGAACCGGCGGACGGATGACTGAGGTTCTCGTTCCACCAGGCACCGGCCCTGGCCGCCCCGTAGGGCAGGTGGGACAGGAATTCCGGGGCCGGAATCCCGCTTTGCTCCACCGCCTTCACCCAGTCCATGGCGTCATGCGCCTCCCGCGCCGCCTGCACCCCAAGGACCACCAGGGGCGCCAGGAAGACCAGCGCCACCGCCAGGGTGAACAGGCTCGGCAGCAGGATGTTATGCCCCCCGGGCGGCCAGCGCCGCTCGGCCTTCGCGTAGAGCGGCCAGAGCGCGATGGCGAGGATCACGGCCCAGGCCAGCGCCGGCAGGAACGGGTGGAGCACCCACAGGCCGAGGGCGGACAGCGCCAGGACCAGGGCGATGCGCGCGCCTCCTTGGGCACGGCTGCGATGATCCGTCGGCGGCTCCACCGCATCGACAGAAGTAGGTCGTTCCATTCTCGTCACCTCTGCCGCCCTGTGGCACGCTCACGCTCGATGAATTCGGGCCGGGAGCGAGGACAGCCCTTCGCCGAACGGGCGCGCGTCCGCATGTAGGTCAAGGCAGCGACGGGCGGTATGGTCCGGTGCGGCCCGTGACCGCACGAAGGCGCGAGCCCGAGCGGAGCTTCTGCCAAGGTTGCCCGGCATCACCCCCTCGTGTAAGGGACCGCCTTCGATCGGAAGCGGCGCGACGCCGCTTCGGGGGCATGCTGCGCGACCCGGGGGGCGCCGGGTTCACGCGCCAGCCTCGGACCGGCCGCGCCCGTAACAGGATCCGACATCGGACCCGCCAGGGCGCGCCATAGAGAAGAAAACGGCGAGAACGCATGTCTGACCAGCCGACCACCGCTACGTTCGACCGCGTCGCGGACATCATCGCCGACACCGCTGACATCCCGCGCGACACCATCTCGCCCGAGAGCCACGCCATCGAGGATCTTGGCATCGATTCGCTGGCCTTCCTCGACATCGCCTTCGCGGTGGATAAGGCCTTCGGCATCAAGCTGCCGCTTGAGCGTTGGACCCAGGAGGTCAACGAGGGCAAGGTGCCGGCCGAGGAGTATTTCGTGCTGAAGAACCTCTGCGCCCGGATCGACGCGCTGGTGGCCGAGAAGGCCGCCAAGGCCTGAAGGGCGAGCCCGGCGGAGCCGAGCCCTTGAGAGTCCAGCGGAGCCTCTAGTCCCCAGCGGAGCCTTTGACGCCATGCGCCTCGAATATTTCGAGATGATCGACACGGTGACGAGTCTCGACAAGGCCGCCGGCCGGATCGAGGCCCTGGCCCATGTGCCGATGGAAAGCCCGGTCTTCGAGGGACACTTTCCCGGCCATCCCCTGGTGCCCGGGGTGCTCCTCACCGAGACCATGGCGCAGGCGTCCGGTTACTTGCTCCTCGCCCATCTCGATTTCGTGCAGATGCCGTTCCTGATGGCGGTGGACAAGGCACGGTTCCGCTCCTTCGTGGGGCCTGGCGCGACGCTCGTCGTGCAGGCGAGCCTGGAGCATGACGGTTCCGGTTACGCGGTGACCAAAGCTTCCATCCGCCACGAGGGCAAGCCGCTGGCCGACGCGGAGTTGCGGTTCCGGACGATGCCCTTCCCGGAAGGGCTCGACGCGCCCATGCGCGAGCGCGCCCAACGGATAGGCCTGATGGATCGTGCCATAGCATCGGGGGCGCCCCCCGGCGGGGCGGTTCCGGCATGAGTAAGACCAGCATGAGCCAGCGCGACGTCGTCGTCACCGGCATCGGCCTCGTCTCCTGTGCCGGCGAGGGGATTGCCGCCCACCTCGAAGCCTTGGCGGCGGGTAGCCCGAAGACCGTGGATACAGAGCGATTCGCGCCCTATCCGGTCCATCCCGCCCCGGCGCTGGTTCTCGATGGACAGATCCCCAAAAAGTCCGACCAGCGGCAGATGGAGGCGTGGCAGCGTCTCGGCGTCTACGCCGCCGGCCTCGCCCTCGATTCGGCCGGGGTGAAACAGGACGCGGCCTTCAAGTCGGCGATGCACCTCGTCGTCGCCTGCGGCGGTGGCGAGCGCGATACGGCCGTCGACGGCGCGATCCTCACCGGCCTGCGGGACACGGCCGATCCGGGCGCCTATCTCAACGAGCACCTGCAGAACGACCTGCGCCCGACCCTATTTCTAGCCCAACTCTCCAACCTGCTCGCCGGGAATATCGCCATCGTCCACGGCGTTACAGGCGCCTCGCGCACGTTCATGGGCGAGGAGGCCTCGGGCGTCGACGCCTTGCGTAACGCTCAGAGCCGCATCGCTTCGGGCCAGATCGACACGATGCTGGTGGGCGGCTCCTACAGCGCAGAACGCCCAGACGTTCTGGTCGTCCACGAGATGGGCGGATACCTGCGCAAGGGCGATTTCCGCCCAGTGTTCGAGCGCGGGGACGAAGGCGAGGCCGGCTTCATCCTGGGAAGTGCCGCCGCCTTCCTCATGCTGGAAGCGGCCGAGAGCGCAGCTGCGCGTGGTGCGAAGATCTTCGCCCGTCTGCTTCCGGTGCAGAGCGACCGTCCCCGGCGCGAGCCCGGCAGCGTGGGGCGCAGCCTGTCCACCTTGTGGGACACGGCTGGCGCCAAACCGGACGCCGTGATCTCGGGCGCCACCGGTGTCCGCTCCATCACCGCGGAGGAGGGCGCAGCCCTGGCCGAACTCGCACCCGGCGTGCCCATCACGGTGTTGGGCGACCTGAGCGGCCATTCCCTCGAAGTCACCGCCCCGTTCGGGGCCGCGCTCGGCGCCGCCCTCATTTCGGAGGGTAGGGCGCGGGAGATCGCGGTTACCACGGTCGGACATCGCCGCGGCGAGGGCGTTGTCCGGCTGAGCGCGCTGTCGTGACCGGCCGCGACGCGGCTGTCAGTCAAACGAAAATCATCTAAGACGGGCGCAACCGTAATCGATCGGCTCTGATGTCCGGGGCGGGGCACCTTCAAGGCCGTTCGATCGAAACGATAGCAAGACGGCGCGATGACGAATTCCTCTCCCCGCGATTCACAAAGATGCCGGGACAGCCATGGCCGACCGCTGGTCGCCGTGACGGGCCTCGGCATCGTCACGTCCCTCGGACAGGGGCAGGCCGACAATTGGGCCGCGCTCACCGCCGGCCGGTCCGGCATCCACACCATCGCGCGCTTCCACACGGAGGGTCTGCGCACGTGCATCGCCGGCACGGTGGATTTTCTCGACACCGACCCGCTCGTGGCGCCCGCACTGTCGCAGCGCTTCGCCGAGGAGGCGGCCGAGGAGGCGATCACCCAATCTGGCATCGGTACGAAGGGGGATTTTCCCGGTGCGCTGTTCATCGCCGTACCGCCGGTGGAGATGGAATGGCCACAGCGCCAAGCCATGGCTCAGGCTTCCGGCCAGAACGGCGACATCACCTATTCTGATCTCCAGCGCGCCGCGTCGAGCCGGGCGTTCGACGCCTGGCACGACCTCTTCATCTTCGCGACCGTGGCCGACAACATCGCCGACCGGTTCGGCACCAAGGGATCGCCGATCTCGCTGTCTACCGCCTGCTCCTCCGGCGCCACCGCGATCCAGCTCGGCGTCGAGGCGATCCGGCGGGGCGAGATGCAGGCAGCCCTGTGCATCGGCACCGACGGTTCGGTGAACCCGGAATCGCTGATACGTTTCTCGCTGCTCTCCGCTCTCTCGACCCAGAACGATCCACCGGAGGGGGCCTCGAAGCCCTTCTCCAAGAATCGCGACGGTTTCGTCATGGGGGAGGGGGCCGCCGCCCTGGTCCTGGAGAATGCCGAATCCGCACGGGCGCGGGGCGCGACGATCCTCGGCTACGTCTTGGGCTGCGGCGAGAAGGGCGACGGCTTCCATCGCACCCGGTCCAGCCCGGACGGTGCGCCCGGCATCGCCGCCATCCGCGCGGCCCTGGTCGATGCCGGCACCGAGCCGGATTCCATCGACACGATCAATGCCCACGGCACGTCGACGCCGGAAAACGACAAGATGGAGGCGTTGGGCTGCGCCGCCGTATTCGGTGACCGCATCCGTACCCTGCCGATCTCGTCGAACAAGTCGATGATCGGCCACACGCTGACTGCCGCGGGGGCCATCGAGGCAGTAATCTCGCTTCTCACTATCGCCCATGGCCGCATCCCGCCGACCATCAACTACGTGATGCCGGACCCGGCCCTTTCCCTCGACGTGGTAACCACGGCCCGCGATGCCCGCGTCAGCCGCATCCTGTCGAATTCCTTCGGTTTCGGCGGGCAGAACACCTGCCTCGTCCTCGGGGACGAGCCCTCATGACCAGTGAAGTGTCCCGCCGCGTCCTTGTCACGGGCGGCGCCTCCGGCCTCGGATCGGCCATCGTACGAGCGCTGGTATCTGCCGGCTACGACGTTGCCTTCACCTATCGCTCATCGGGCGAAGCGGCGGAACGCCTCGTCGCCGAACTCACTCAGGCCCACCCCAAACAGGCGATCACGGCCTATCCCCTCGACCTCGCCGACTGCGATGCCCTGGAGGCTTTCTGCGAGGCCCACGAGGGGGAGGCGTACTACGGCCTCGTCCACAATGCCGGCCAATCCTACGACGTGCTGGCGGCGATGATGGCACAGGACAAGGCCGAGGCGGCGATGCAGGTGAACTTCTGGTCGCTGACCCGCATCGCGAAGGCGCTTGTGCGCAGCATGATCCGCGGACGTTCCGGACGCATCGTCGCCATCGGGTCGGTGGCGGCCCTTCAGGCCAATCCGGGCAATGCCGCCTATGCGGCAACGAAGGGTGCGCTGATCTCCTATTGCCGGACGCTGGCGATCGAATCGGCCAAGCGTGGGGTGACGGTCAACGTCATCGCGCCGGGGTTCATCGACACCGAGATGATGGCCCCCTACGCCGCGCACCGTGCCGGCATGGAGAAGCAGATTCCCTCCGGACGCTTCGCCAAGCCCGAGGAAGTGGCGGCGCTGGTGGCCTTCCTCATGGGAGACGGCGCGGCCTACATCACCGGCGCGGTCCTGCCCGTCGATGGCGGGCTGACGGCGATGATGGGCGTTCACCGGACCTGAGGCGGACGATCCATTGTGCTTCCGTCTCATCCCCGCGCTGCTTCTGACAGTGGCTCCTGCGCTTGCCGAAACCGGCGCCTTTCGCGTCGACGGCCTGCCGCGCGGTGACGCGCTGAGCATCCGCGAGACCCCGGACGCCTCGGCCCCCGTGCTCGGCCAGGCGCCGGAAGGCGCGCGCCTGCGCGGCTTCGGCTGCACCAACGAGACGCCGAGCGGCCTCACATGGTGCCGGGTCAAAGCCGGCCCGATCCTCGGCTGGGCGCGGCGACGCTACCTCGCACCGGATTGAGCCGAAGCGACTTTCAGTCGATAAGGCGCCCCTATCCATTCCGATCCCCTCAACCCGAGGTGCCGGAGCAACGCGGAGACCTCGACGAGAGGGCTCCAGATGGTGCACGGGCCGTAGCCCCCCTTCGAAGCCCGCTGTCGCGGGGGCCTGAGGACGAGGTCGCGGGAAGGACATCCCGAGCCCGATACGCCCGACCGGAGACGAGACCGATGCAAGCCCTCCAACTCTTCGGCGACCGCGACCTGCGCCTCGGCGAGATCGATCCGCCTGCCGCTCCCGGCCCAGGCGAGGTTCAGATCCGCGTGCGCGCGGTGGGCTTGAACTTCATCGATGTCTGGGGCTTTCGCGGCATGGCCTTCGCCAAGCGCAAGATGCCGCTAACGGTGGGAGCCGAAGCCTCGGGCGAGATCGTCGGCGTCGGCGAGGGCGTGACGGACCTGCGCGAGAATGACCGCGTGGTGATGTACGGCGCACAGACTTGCGGCCGCTGTAAGGCATGCCGGGAAGGTCGCGACAACCTGTGCGAGGACGTCTCCGGCGTCATGGGCTTCCATATCGACGGGTTCGCGCGCGAGCGCGTCACCATACAGGCCCGTCTCGTGGTGAAGGTGCCCGATGGGGTAAGCTTCACCGACGCGGCCTGTGCGCCGATCGCCTTCGGCACCGTTCAGCACATGCTGTTCGACAATGCCAGGCTGGAACCCGGCGAGAGCATTCTCGTCCATGCTGGCGGCTCGGGCATCGGCACGGCCGCGATCAAGATGGCCAAGGCTATCGGCTGCACTGTGTTCACGACAGTGGGCGACGACAGGAAGGGCGAGATGGCGAAAGCCCTCGGCGCCGATCACGTCATCAACTACCGTGACGAGCGCTTCGAGGGCGAGGTCCGCCGGCTGACCAAGCGGAAGGGCGTCGATGTGGTCTTCGAGCATGTCGGTCCCGACACTTGGAACGGCTCGCTTTTGTGCCTCAAGCGAGGCGGTCGCCTCGTCACATGCGGATCCACCTCCGGCGTCTCCACCACCATGAACCTCATGCAGTTGTTCCAGCAGCAATACCGCATCACCGGCTCATTCGGCTGCTCCATGGCCAATATCCGACAGTCCCTCGCGAAGATGGCGGAGGGGATCACGCCGGTGGTGGATACGGTTCTCCCATTGGAGGATTTTTCACGGGGGCTGGAACGCCTGGAATCGCGCAAGGTGTTCGGGAAGATCCTGGTGGCGATCGACTGACCTATCGTTGCGGCAAGCAGGGCTCGCCTCCACCTCAGGCTGCCCCTCACCCGGAAAATGTTCTACACGAGCACGATAGCCACTTCCGGATAGTCTCGTGCTGCGTCTTGCCCTCGTCCTGAACCGCCACCTGCCTCGGATGGCGGGAATCGCCATGATTCCGTTGGTCCGCTGCCTGTTCTGGCTGGCGCGCGTGCTAGGGACCGAGCGGGCGAGCCGCACCGGCGGGGCGATCGCGCGGAGGGTAGGACCTTTCCTGCCGGCAAACCGCATCGCGTTAGCGAACCTGCGCGCTGCCTACCCCGAGAAGGATGAGGCCAAGATCAAGGCGCTGGCTAGGGAGGCCTGGGACAATCTCGGCCGGACGGGGGCGGAATACGCCCATCTCGCCACTCTGTTCGATGTCGACCCCGCCGATCCGGCGAGCCAGCGCATGTCCGTTGCCGGCGCAGAGCATTTCGAGGCCTTGCGCGATGACGGCAAGCCGGGGCTGATCTTCGCCGCCCACCTCGCCAATTGGGAATTGCCGGCGATCTGCGCTGCTCGCTACGGGCTCGTGGCTACGGCAATCTTCCGGCCGCCCAACGATATCGCCTCGGCCCGCCTCGTCGCCGAGGTGCGCCGCGAGACCATGGGCGGTCTGGCGGCGGCGGGGCAGGGCGCCGTGTTCTCCATGCAGGGCGTCGTGGAGCGCGGCGGCCATCTCGGCCAGCTCATCGATCAGCATTTCACCCGCGGCGTGGTGGTCGAGTTCTTCGGCCGGCCCGTTCTCGTGAACCCACTGCTCGCCAAGCTCGCCAAGCATTACGAATGCCCCGTCCACGGAGTCCGCGTGGTGCGCAAGGACAATGCCCACTTCCATCTCGAGCTCACCCCACCCCTCGACCTGCCCCGCGATGCCAAAGGCGAGATCGACGTGCAGGGCGCGATGCAGGCGATGACCCGCGTGGTGGAGGAGTGGGTCCGGGACAATCCCGGCCAATGGCTGTGGATGCACAGGCGCTGGCGGCCGAACATGCTGCCAAAACCCAAGGGGGCCCTGGCGAAACAGCCAGATCCATCCAGGGACCATCGAGGCAACGTGACTTCCGTTACGGGCGAAGGCGCTGTCACATAGGCATATGGGCCGATCCGTTGCACGCCTGCGCCGTTCCGCGCTGAACCTTCTCGCGCTGACACCTTTGCTCTCGCATATGGCAGGTTCGGCACGCGCCGAGCCGCCCCGCGCGGTGATCGAGCTCTTCACCAGCCAAGGTTGCAGCGCCTGCCAGCAGGCCTCGCGGATGATGGGGGACTACGCTCAGCAGCCCGATGTCATCGCCCTGACACTGCCTGTGACCTACTGGGACTATCTCGGCTGGAAGGACGAGTTCGCGATTCCCGCCTTCACCGAGCGACAGCGCGCCTATGCTCTCAGCCATGGCGAGCGCCAGCTTTTCACGCCCCAGGCCATCATTAACGGCGAGCCGTCCCCGGTCCGGTCGGATAAGGCATTCCTCGACCGCAGCCTTCGCGCGGCACGGCAGGCGGGAGTTCTCACTGTGCCGGTGAAGGTAACGGACCAGGGGGACCGTATCGCCATCGATATCGGCACCGGACGCGGGACCGGCGAGGTCTGGCTGCTGCCAATCCTGCGCAGGCACAGGACTGCGGTTGCGCACGGCGAAAACAAGGGGCAGGTGGTGGATTACGTCAACGTGGTGCGCGGGATGCACAAGGTCGGAGCCTGGATGGGCCAGGCCGCACATTTCGAACTCCCGCGCAATCTCGCTCGCTCGGGTAATGCCGATGGCTACGTGGTCGTTCTCCAGAGCGGGACGCTGGCCCATCCCGCCCGCATTCTCGGCGCTACGAAGGGGCCGGGCTTCTAAGCTGAGACCGCTCGACCCCTTTTAGATGCCTCAGCCGACCCATTCCCCCGCACGCATCACCGGCACAGCGCGACCCTCGGCGGTGAGGCCATCGACATCGATCTCGGCCGAGCCGATCATCCAGTCTATGTGGATCAGGCTGCGGTTTGCGCCACGTGCTGCGAGGTCGTCCTCGCTGAAGCCTTCACCACCGTTGCGGAAGCATTTGCTGTAGGCTTGGCCCAGGGCAATGTGGCTCGCGGCGTTCTCGTCGTAGAGAGTGTTGTAGAACAGGAGCCCGGAAGCCGAGATGGCGGACGAGGCCGGCACCAGGGCCACCTCGCCGAGGCAGCGCGAGCCCTCGTCCGTATCAAGCACGCGCGCGAGGACGTCACTCCCTGTGCGAGCCGTCGCCTCGACGATGCGCCCTTCCTCGAACCGGACCCGAATGCCATCGATCAGCGTGCCTTGGTAGGACAGGGGCTTGGTGCTGGCCACGTAGCCGTCCACCCGCGACTTGTGCGGCGTGGTAAACACTTCCTCGGTGGGGATGTTGGCGTTGCACAGGATGCCGCTGCGCGAGACGGAGGCACCACCGCACCATTCGTGATCGTCGGCGAGGCCGACGGTGAGGTCGGTATCCGGCCCCTGAAACCGCAGGGCCGCGAAGCGATGCTCATTGAGGATTTTGGTGCGGGCGTGGAGAGCATCGTTATGCGCCTTCCACTGGCTCACCGGATCGGCCCCGTCGACGCGCGACGCGGCGAAAATCGCGTCCCACAGGCGTGCCAGGGCTTCGTCCTCGGGGCAATCTGGGAAGACGGTCCTTGCCCACGGGCGGGTCGCCGCCGAGACGATCGTCCAGTTGGTGGCAAAGTTCGCGATGAGTTCGAGGGCCGGCACATAGGCCTTCGAGCGTGAGCGATTGGCGCGAGCGACCTTTTGCGTATCCTGCCCAGCCAGCAAGGACGGATCGTCTCCGGCGATCGCGAGCCTTGCAGCTCCATTGCGGAACGCCTCGGCCATGCCGCTATAGAGCCAACCCGTAGCCGTATCGAACGCGTCGTCGGGCGCATGGGCGAAGCGCGCCAGGGTCGCGGCATCGTCAGAATAGAAGGTCGTCACCAGGGACGCACCGGCCTTGTAGGCCTCGGTGGTGATCGCACGGGCGAGGGGCGCAGCTTCGAGCGGCGCCGTCATCACCAATTCCTGGCCGTGCTTGAGCCCGAGCCCAATGCGGACCGCCACCTCGGCAAGGCGGCTGATCCGCTCGTCAAAGGAGAGGGCGATCGTGTCAGTCCCAGTGCTCGTCGTCATCGCCCTGTCTCCTCAGCTCCACCCCGCATAAACTGCACAGACGGCGCTCAGCAAGATCGGCATTCGTTCCGGCGATTCAAGCGCGGGGCTCGCAGGAGGCGGTCAGGCCGCGCGCGACCAGGTGATTTCGCCGAGATTTTCGCGGAAGGCGAAACGCATGAGATGGTCGGCCACCACGTTTTCGAGGCGGGTCAGACCGGCCGGATCGGGAGTCGCGACACGCATCAGCAAAGCATCGGCCTCTGCCTGGAACGTGCAGACCCGGTCCTCGCCGAACGGCACCGTACCAGCCGCTTCCGTGGCTTCCACGGGGAATTTGTGGCTCCAATGGCGGCAGAGCTGCTTCAGGTAGCGGCTTGCCTCGGCAGTGGGAACTCTCGCCTGCGACGTCGGCATCGTCTGGTCTCCTTCGGTCCCTGTAATCCATGGGCGCAGCCGGTGCTTGGTGTCACCCGGCTGGGCAGTCCGTCATCGAGGGTGCGATCCGCCTCTCATGAAGAGGGCAGGACCGTTAACGCCCCCGTAAGACGCTGCAGCGCACCCATGGAGCAATCTCATCGTAATAGCGCTTTAGACCGGGATTCGAAGCCGATTTATGGCGCATCGCGAGACGGATTGTGACCCTTTCTTGTGCGACGCACAATGGGGCATGTGAACAACGCGGTAAGCGCCCACGGCGTCCTTGGGGCGAAGTCAGACGGTTTCTGCTTTTAAGCAGGTGGAAGCGCCGGAGGTGGGTTTGCCGACAGAGCAATGACCTTCCCGGGGTTCAGCAGATCGAGGGGATCGAGCGCGAGCTTGAGCCTGCGCATAAGGTCCAGGCCGACCGGATCGCCGTAACGACCGAGTTCGTCTCGCTTGATCAGGCCGATTCCGTGCTCAGCGGCGATGGACCCGCCCATGCGATGCACGATATCGTGAACGATCCTGTTGAATCGCGCCCAATCCCCGAGGAAGGCGGGCTTGTCCATGCCGAGAGGCTGGCTGAGGTTGAAGTGGATGTTGCCGTCGCCGAAATGCCCGAACGCGCAAACGCGCAGGCCCGGCATCTCGGCCTCGCATGCCGCGATCGCCGTATCCAGGAAATCTGCAAGGCGCGAGAGCGGCACTGAGACGTCGTGCTTGATCGAGGCGCCTTCGAGCGACTGAACGTCGGACAGGTTTTCGCGGAGCGCCCACAAGCTCGCGTTCTGCGTCTCGCTCAATCCGATGACGGCATCCTCCACGAGGCCATCCTCGATGGCAGCGGCAAGCGCCGCCTCAAGACCGTCCAGGGCCTCTGCCCCGGTGCGCGTCGTGGACATCTCGACGAGCGCGTAGGCCGCGTGGTCGCCGGGGAGGGGGCGCTGACATGCGGGTCTGTGTTTCAACACGATGTCGAGGCCGAAGCGCGGAATGTACTCGAATGCCGTGAGGTCCTGTCCAGCCGTCCGCTTCAACGCGTCGAACAAGGCCAGAGCGGCCTGCGGGGACGACAGGCCGGCAAAGCCGACCGCCCGCGACGAGGGCTTGGGATAGAGCTTCAGCACCGCTGCCGTAATGATTCCGAGCGTCCCTTCCGATCCGACGAACAGATGTTTCAGGTCGTAGCCCGCATTGTCCTTGCGCAGCGCGCTTAGCCCGTTCCAGACCCGGCCGTCGGCCAGCACCACTTCGAGCCCGAGCACGAGGTCACGCATGTTGCCATAGGCGAGGACGCCGGTCCCGCCGGCATTGGTCGCGAGATTGCCGCCGATCGTGCACGAGCCCTCAGAGGGCAGCGACAGGGGGAACAGCATCCCCTGCTCATCGGCCGCCGCCTGAACCTCGGCAAGCAGGGCGCCAGCCTCGACGGTGATGCTGGCGCTTAGGGGATCGATGGCGCGGATGCGCGAGAGGCGGCCGAGGGACAGGACGATCCCGCCGTGTGGCACTCCGCCCCCCACCAATCCGGTATTACCGCCCTGGGCGACGATGGCGATTCCAGCTTCGGCGCAGACTGTAACGACGAAAGCGACCTCGGAGGTATCGGCCGGACGGACGACGGCGAGCGCGCGGCCCTGGAAGAGGCCGCGCCATTCCACGAGATGAGGCGCAATGTCCGCGGGCGCCGTGAGGACATGCTTCTCCCCCAAGCGTCCGGCGAGACGAGAGAGGAGATCGGTGGAAGCGGTCACGGGTAGCTCGAAGCGCGAGATGAAAGGGTTAACGGCGGAGTGGTTGTGGCCGGACCGACACGATGGCGGCGGCTGGCCCGCTTCCTATGATAAAGATCGCGACCCGTCTTTGCAGGGAGCGGAGCTACCCCGCAACCGATCTGCTCAAACCGAGAGGAGTTGCCCGACCGATGCAGTCCGTGATCCCGAACCCGCCCCGCATCGTCCTACCCATCGTGGGCAGCGAGGACTTCTTCCCCGTGCGCCGCGTCTATTGCGTGGGACGCAACTATGCAGCTCATGCCCGTGAAATGGGGAAGGATCCCGACCACGAGCCGCCGTTCTTCTTCATGAAACCGGCGGACGCGCTCCAGATCGTCCCGGGCGCGGAGGTAGTGGATCATCCCTATCCGCCGCGCACCGCCAATTACCATTTCGAGGTGGAACTCGTCGCGGCCCTCGGGCGTGGCGGGCGGGACATCCTTGCAGCCGAGGCGCTCAATCACGTCTACGGCTATGCCGTTGGTCTCGACATGACCCGGCGCGATGTTCAGGACGAAGCCAAGCGCCTCGCTCGCCCGTGGGACCTCGCCAAGTCGGCGGATGCTTCGGCCCCCATCGGACCACTCCGCCGGGTCGAAGGTTGGGGCCATCCGATGCGCGGCGCCATTGCACTCTCGGTAGACGATAGTCCCCGCCAGACCGGCGACCTGTCGGAGATGATCTGGTCGATCTCCGACCAGATCGCCCTCCTGTCTACCTATTTCGAGCTCCATCCCGGCGACCTCATCTTCACCGGCACCCCTTCGGGCGTCGGCGCGGTCGAGCGGGGACAGGTGATGGAGGCGGCCATCGAGGGCTTCGGCGCCATCCGGCTCAACGTCGTATGATCGGAAGCCTCTTCGACCGGCCGCTGATCCAGCGGCTGTTTCAGCTCGGCGCCCTCGCCACCCGCGGGATGACCCTCGGCGTGCGTGGGGTCGCCCTCGATGCACGGGGACGCGTCTGTCTCGTGCGCCACACCTATGTGCGGGGATGGCACTTGCCCGGCGGTGGCGTCGAGATCGGCGAGAACGCCGTCGATGCCATGGTTCGCGAGTTCCGGGAAGAGGCCGAGGTCGTGGTCGAGGCAGCGGACACGCTGCGCCTGCATGGCTTTTTCCGCAGCACTGCTGCCGCAGGCCGCGACCACATCGCCGTCTACGCCGCCCCCGCTTTCACGCTTCTCGGACCGAAGGCACCCGACCGGGAGATCGCGGAGAGCGACTTCTTCGCGCTTGATGCCCTACCTGAGGAGACTACGCGGGCCACCCGCGAGCGGCTCAACGAGATCGTCCATGGGCGCCCCCCGGCGGCCACGTGGTGAGGACGCGAGAAAGTTGCCCGCCGGCAAAAGAACCGCAAAACAGCCCTTGCCACGCCCGCAGGAATGTTGTTTAGAGACGCCGTCCGGGGCCGCCGGCGGGTCTTCTTCTCCAGCGGCACGGCATAGTGAGCGGGTGTAGCTCAGGGGTAGAGCACAACCTTGCCAAGGTTGGGGTCGAGGGTTCGAATCCCTTCGCCCGCTCCAATTTATCCAACCAAACTAATGCTTAGCGACAGGCCACCTTCGGGTGGCCTTCGTCGTTTTTGCGCTGCGCATCGCGTCTTCCAACGGACAAGCATGACACGTCATCTTCAGGCAAAACTGCTCGTCCAATGGCCGCCGTGGGCTTTGTCGATGAACCAATGCGCCCCTCTGCATGTTGGGAGAGCGACAGCAAGGGATAAGACATATGACATCGACATGGATGACCCTTGAGGAGCTCGCCCTTAACCGCCAGATTACGGTCGATGAGGCTCTCCGGATCGTGAACGAGGCCCATTGCCCAAAGGTATTCCGCGCGTCGGCGACGCTCTATCTGGTCTAAGGGCCACGGGCACATATTAGGGTTTCGGTAACGATTTTTGCTCTTTATGCCGGTCCCGGCCCCGATCCGCTGAATCCAGACCGAAGGAATACGACGCGATGAAATCATTCCGGATTGCCGCTCTCACGGCATTCGTAGCCTGCGCAGGCTTCGCCTCAGCATCCCAGGCCGCACCCATGTCGCTCGGCAAGGTGGATATCGCTCCGTCGAGCGCAGTGGAACATGTCCAGTATGGCTATGGCTACGGCTACGGTCACAGTGCCCGTTATCTGCGTCGCAAGGCTATTCGGCAGGAAATCCGCCGCGAGCGTCGTTGGGATGCGCGCCGCCGCGCTTGGCGCTACGGCTACTGAGCATTCCGTCGTCATCGGCAATTGACTGAACGGACTTAGACAGCCCGGCGCCATTATATGGAGCCGGGCTGTTTTCATATGCAGGCTTGAGCGGCTTCAGCATTCATACGGGAGTTGTCGGGAGTCAGGACCCGTATCCGGATGATAGCAAATCCAGTCTCTCTAACGCGGCTGGGCTAGGTCACGCCAGTTATCGGGCGGGATCGGCATCGCGACGAGGTGTGCCCGGTACATTCCTGTTACCGGCCAAATACAGCCTATCAACCGCGTTGCCCGTCGCTCACAGCATTCGGAGTACGACGAGCGTCAGGACACCCCGCTTTAATGTCGTTGCCCTCGCAGATTAACGAAAAGCCAACCCTTCATCGCCACGTTAAAGCCCCGGACAGCGATCCCGTCAAAGGGCTTGTCCGCCGTTCTGACGCATGGGATCGCAGATTTTCGCAGACACCTTATCGAGATGTTCGCAGGCGTTCTTGAGGTACCAAGCCTTCAGATCCGGCTGGGTTGGTGCGACGAACATCGCCACGAGGACGAAGCCGACGAAGCCGAGGACGACAAGCGTCAGAAGATTCCGCATCAACTCACTCCAAAAAAGAGCGTTCTCTTCCGGTAACAGGCCGTGAGCCCAGAGAAGACAACGCAAAACGGCCAGCCAATCGCCTCAACGGACAATTCAGCTGGCCGATTCGGTAATAACACGACTTGTGAAAGCCGACATGGGAAAGAAAGGCTGTTGAGACCTGACCTAGCAACGCTGTCGGCAGTGTCTCGGTTCCTGATCGGGAGTCTCACGTCTCTGTGGGTTCGAAGAGCGGCACGATCCGCATGGCGGGCACCAGCACGAGGCCTTTATCCGTGATCCGGATTTCGGGAATGACCGACAGGGGGATCAGGTTGAACCCCATATAGGGGATTGTGCATCCGGCCCGCTCCCAGGCCTTCTTCAGCAGGCGGACTTCCTCGGCGACGATGCCGATGCGTTTGTCCGAGAGAAGCCCCGCCACCGGCAGCGGAACCATGGCAGTGACTTGACCATCCTCGACAACACAGACGCCACCTTGAATCGCCGACAGCGCATCGAGCGCGACGCGCATGTCCTCCTCATTCAGCCCCGCGACGATCACGTTGTGCGAATCGTGGCCCACACTGCTCGCGACCGCGCCATGTTTCAGCCCGAAGGCGCGCAGCAATCCGTGCGCGACGTTCCCGGCTCCGCCATGGCGCTCGATGACGGTGACGAAGCACAGGTCGTTGTCCCGCAATGTCGTCGCCCAATCCGCACCAGGCGTCAGGCTGTACCGCTCATGGGTCAGCTCGATGCCGGGAAGCGTGGTGCGGATGGCGTTGACCACACAGCGGCCTTCGGGAAGCACCGGAACGAGGGCTGACAGGGGCTGCGGCAGATGCATCGTCGCATAGGCCGGTGCAGGGTATCGGTAGGGGCGCGAGAGCGCCGCATCGAGGAGGGGCGTGATCCTGCGGTTCTCGACCACGCAGCGACCGCCGAACCAAGTGGTCTGCGGAATGAAATCGTCGTCGAGGAGCACGAGATCGGCCCGGCGTCCCCCACCGAAACCGCCGATCTCGCCGTCGAGGCCATAGCGGGTGGCTGGATGAAGTGAGCCCATCGACCATGCCTGTTCAGGCGGGATTCCCATGCGGATGGCCTCTCGCACCACCCAGTCGAGGCCGTAGGCAAGAAGGTCCTGCGCGTCCCGGTCGTCGGTACAGACGCAGACCCGCTTGGCGGCGGCCCCGAGCTCGATGATCGTGCCGATGGCCTTGGGCAGGCTATGCCAGGGCGTGGTCGGCGGGCCGCCACGCAGGTAGATCCACAGGCCAGCCTCCAGGAGATCGTCGGCGATATCCCGGTCGATGGCCTCGTGGGTGTCGGTGACGCCGCTCGCCGCATAGGCACTGACGAAGCCGAGCCCGTAGATATGGCCGGAGACCGGCCGCCCACGCTGCAGTGCCGCCGCAATGATGGCGTGAGCCCGCTCGTCGCCCTCGGCCACGGCAACGAAATCCATCTTCTCGCCGAGACCAATCGCCTCCGGCCAGGCATCGAACAGAGCGCCGATCTTATCCGCCGTAAGATCGCCTCCAGCAGACTCCAGCTCCGGGGAGGTCGCTGGGACCGTGCTTGGAACCGTAAGGTAGATGTTGAGCGGCGCCGCGCGGGCATCCTCCAGCATCCAGGCGATCCCGTCCGCGTCGAGGACGTTGCCGATCTCGTGGCTGTCGCAGACGATCGTCGTGGTGCCGTTCAGGAGCGCCGCTTCGGCATAGGCGCAGGCCGTCACCATGCTGCTCTCGATGTGCAGATGCGGATCGACCAAGCCAGGAGCCAGAATGCCGCCCTCGGCGTCATAGCGTGAAGCGCCGCCCCTGTAGGTTCCTGCCGGCTTCACGGCAGCGATGCGCCCGCCGGTGATCCAGACCTCGCTGGCGGGCCGCATCCGTTCGGAATAGGTGGACAGAATCCGCACGCCGGTGATGACCAGATCGGGCTCGGCCCGTCCGCCTGCGACACTGGCAAGCTGGCGGGTCATCCGGCTCAAAGGGGCGACGGAGAAGCGTGTCAGCGGTGTCGGATCGGTCATCGCGCAATCGGCTCCTCGCTCGCCGGGCCCTGGCCCGACGGGCGGGTCCCCGCGGGCGGTCCGCACGCATCATGCCACAGGTCGGTCCATCAGGTCGGCCCATGCGGCAGGCTGCCTCGCGCCGCACCGTGCCGGAGGGGATACGGGTTGCCTTAATGCCGGGACGGGACCATGTAGCGCCGGAGCCCGGTCGCGACCCTTCCGATCGGTCGGCGACGGCGAAGAAGGCAGGATGCAGGCGGGACCACGGGGTCGATCGCTAAGCACCATGCCTTGAGAGCCGTCGACCGGGCACCTTCCCAGGTTTTATCCTCCGAGCATCCGTCATGGCCAAGCGCACCAAGTCGAAACCGCAGGAGCGTGGCTCCGTCCTGTTCGATGTCCTCTACGAGGACGAGTCCCGCGCCTCGAACCGGCGGGTTCCCATGGAGATCCTCGGAGGCCTCGATGGCGACGAGCCGGCCCGGCTCCTCATCGAGGAGCAGGACCGCGCCATCGCCGAGAAGTCCGGCCGCCCCTCCCGTGCCATCCGCAGCCTGAGCCGCTCGCCGATCCGTGCGCCGAGCGCCGTCTCCGGCGACTAATCTCAGGCCTTCTTGAGGAACTGGGTCTTCAGGACGAGCCCCTTCACCTTGTCGGCATTGCACTCGATCTCGTCGGGATCATCCGTGATGCGGATGTTCTTGATCAGCGTTCCCCGCTTCAAGGTGGTCGAGGTTCCCTTCACCTTGAGGTCCTTGACCAGGGTCACGGAATCTCCGTCCGCCAGCTTCGTGCCGTTGGCGTCCTTCGTGTCGGCCATGGCTCAGGCGTCCGCGTTGGAGATCGGCGGCATGTAGGGCTGTCCGGCATTGGTCAGCGCCCGGTCGACCGCCTCGATCGCCAGCAGGATACGCATGAAATCCTCCGCCGCGGAGGCGGCGGCGAGTTCGCTCGAACCGATCCGCTTGGCGAGGGCGCTGCGCTGCCGCGAGAGGCTGGCGCGGGCGCGGTTGAGGTCTGCAATCTCGTCAGGCGTCATGGCGGGGTCTCTCTGCCGATCGACCGCCCAGGCGGTCTCGGGTGGGGAGCGATGCAGTCTTTATCGGCGGGATGCAATGGCGCTTCCCTGGGAGAACGCCCCAACGACACCTCGCCTGCGCGGAGGGTCACAATTCCGCCGACCGCCCCGACAATTCGGCCCGCAGCATCCGGGCCGCATCGGTAAGAGCCGTATCCCTGCGCAGGCGGGGGCGGGGAACGTCAATCGTCATATCGGCGGCGACCCGTCCGGGACTGCCCGCGAGCACCACGACGCGGTCGGCGAGGGTCACCGCCTCGTCGATATCGTGGGTGACGAACAGAATGGTCTTGCCCGTCGTCGCCTGGATGCGCTGCAGCTCGTCCTGCAGGCCCTCGCGGGTGAAGCTGTCCAGCGCCGAGAACGGTTCGTCCATGAGGAGCACGTCCGGGTCGACGGCCAGCGCGCGCGCGATGGCGACGCGCTGGCGCTGTCCGCCGGAGAGCTGGTGCGGCCAGCGCTGGCCGAGGTCGCCGAGGCCCACGAGGATGAGCATCTCCTGCGCCTTGGCCAGGCGCTGAGCCTTCGACAGGCCGCTGCCCTCGAGACCGAAGGCGACGTTGGCGATCACCCGGCGCCATGGGAGCAGGCGGGCGTCCTGGAACACCAGCGCCATCGGCGTGCGGCAGCCCTCGCGCGTGGCGAGGCGCACCGTCCCGCCGCTGGGCTCGGCGAGGCCGATCAGCACCCGCAGGACCGTGGATTTGCCGACGCCGGATTCGCCGACGATGACCACGAACTCCCCGCGCGCGATGGCGAGGTCGAGGTCCGACAGGATGACGTTGCGGATGCCGTCGCGCTCGTAGGCGAGGCTGAGGCCGCGTATGTCGATGATCGGGTCCATCAGGCGCGCCACCGCAGGAGCCAGCCCTGGAGGGCGACGAAGCCGGTATCGAACAGGCCGTAGAGCCCGGCCATGGTGAGCATGTAGACGACCACGATGTCGGTGGAGAGGAGGCTGGAGGCCTGCATCATGCGGGCGCCGACGCCGGGCACGCCGAAGATCTCGGCGGCGACCACCGCCATCCAGGCCTGGCCCAGCGCCGTGCGCAGGCCGACGAGGATGCCAGGAGTCGCGGCCGGCAGCAGGATCTTGGTGAGGCGCGACCAGGCGGAGCGGAAGCCGAAGGCCTGGGCGACCTCGATCAGGTCGCGGTCGACCCCGCGCACGGCCCCTTGCGTAGCGAAGAACACGATCCAGAACACGCCGATGGCGATGATGAACACGGCGGCCGAGGGCTGGACCCCGAACCAGATGATGGCGAAGGGCACCCAGGCGAGGCCGGGGATCGGGCGCAGCAGGCGCACGATCCAGGCGGTGAGCGCCTCGAAGCCGCGGAACATCCCCACGACGATGCCGAGCGCAATACCGGCCCCGGCGCCGACCACGAGGCCGACGAGGTAGTGGCTGAGGCTCGACCACACCGCTTCGCCCCAGACCCCGAGGCGGATCTCGTTGAGGAAGGCGGCGGGGATCGTGCTCGGCGGCGGCAGGAAGGCCGGGTTGATCAGCCCGAGCCGGGGCATCGCCTCCCAGAACAGGAGGAAGGCGATGAGCCCGAAAGCCGCGAGGGCGGGTGCGCGAAGGGAACTCATCCGGTCGGTACGCGCGGTCAGGGCGCGATGGCCTTCTCGTAGTAGCGCGAGTCGAACAGCCCATCGAGGGGCACGTCCTTCTCCAGGGCGCCGATGGAGACCTGATAGGCCTGCATCGCCTTGGTGGCGACCACGATGGCGCGCGGATCGACGGTGAACTTCGCCGCCGGGGAGGTGAGGGCCTTCTGGATGGTGGCGAGATCGACGATGCCCTTGCCGAGGGCGGCGAGCACGTGCGGCGCGGCCTTGGCCGAGTCGGATTTCAACAGGGTGTCGGCGCGGATGAGGGAGCGCACCAGGGATTCCACGGCGCCGGGGTTCCGGTCGGCATAGGCGCCGTAGACGCCCACCACCGTGCCCGGCTGGTCGGGGAACATCTCGGCTCCGTTGGCGATCAGCTTGATCTCGGGGTTGCGGCCCTGGACGATGGTGAGGGCCGGCTCGCGGATCGAGGCCCCGTCGACGGCGCCGGCGAGGATCGCCTGCTGCGTCGCGTCGATGCCCATGGACACCACCTCGGCATTGGCCTTGTCGGCCTTGGCCACCTGCCACAGCCAATGCTGCAGGGTGGTGTTGGGCACCGAGCCGAGGGGCTGGGTGGCGAGGCGGGCGGGGCGGCCTTCCTTGGCCTTGAACTGCGCGAAGGCCTCGGCCTTGCTCGCGCCGCTGGCGAGGAAGGGGGCGAGCTTCGGCCCGGCCACGAACACCATCTCCTCCACCGCCGTGGAGGCGACCACGCGGACGTCGATGTTCTTGGTCCGCGCCACGGCGAGGGGCGCGACGCCGGCGACGTAGACGTCGATGGTGCCGGATGCCAGCGCCTGAATCATGTTCGGGCCGGATTCGAAGGTGGTGAAGGTGGGGGCGAGGCCCGCCTCCTTGAGCCAGCCTTCGCCGTTGGCCACGAAGATCGGCGCGGCGCCGATGACCGGGATGACGCCGATTCGCATCGGCGTCGGCGCGGTCTGCGCCTGGGCGGGGGCGGCGAGGACGAGCCCGACGAAGGCCGTCAGGAGCGTCGCGAGGACGGGGAGGGGAGAGCGCATCGGGAGATCCGGATTCCGGAGCGAAGGGTGGCCCGCCGAGGAGCCTTGAGCCCGGCCATGCCACAGGCGGCGCATTCTTCAAACACCCGTGAGCGAAAGAACGGCCCCGGCCCCTCAATCGGGGAGGGCGTTCCCCGCTCACGCTTGGCCGCGCGGTCTTTATTCCCCGGCGTGGGACCGGAACGGGCTCGGCCCGATTCCGTTGAGAGCAGGAGACCGGCCGCATCTCGTCGCGGCCGGCCAACGACAAGGACACAACGCCATGAGCTTTCTCGGCAGCATCGTCAGCAAGATCCTGCACCCGTTCGGTGGCGGAAGCACCAGCGCGGAGGCCGCCCCCGCCGACGCACCGGCCGGCACGGCCACGACCGACACGACCGGCGCCGCAGCGGCGAAGCCCGGCGAGCCCGTGGACGTGGAAGCCGTGCTGAACGGCCTGGCCTCCAAGAACTCGCAGACCCTCAACTGGCGCACCTCCATCGTCGACCTGATGAAGCTCCTCGACATCGATTCGAGCCTCAGCGCCCGCAAGTCGCTCGCCGACGAGCTGCACTACACCGGCGACAAGGAAGACTCGGCCACGATGAACGTCTGGCTGCACAAGCAGGTCATCAAGAAGCTCGAGGAGAACGGCGGCAAGGTGCCGGCCGACCTGAAGGATTGATCGTAGGGGAGAGCCCCCTCTCCCCGCGAGCGGGGAGAGGATCGCGGACACCTCGTCGTGTCCGCGATGAGCGAGAGGCGAAGCCGAAGCGAGGGTGAGGGGGCGATTTCGAAAGAGACTCGTCCGTCATCGCCCCCTCACCCTCGGCTGCCGCCTCGACGCGCCGACGACGAGGTCGTCGCGTCCCTCTCCCCGCGAGCGGGGCGAGGGGATCCACACACCTTCACCCCCGCGCGCGGACAAGCGCCGGGGGGAATGGCCTAAGAGAAGTCCCAAACAGGGGACGCGGGACGCCGCGGAACCCATTGAGCGCTAGAATTGTTTGCCGGTCCCCCGGCGTCCCGTCAGGCTCCGGCGTTCCCGCCGGGGCCTGTTTTGTCGTCGCGGTGTCTCCAGCGGTCCTCGCGTTGCGTCGCGCCTGAGGTGGTCGTGTTGCATCCCAGCCCGGCTGTTCGAACGGACTTTGCCCCGCACGCCCTCTCGTATTGGAGGGGCCGCAAACCTCGTCATGGCAGCCCAGAACGGGGTCAGTGCCGGGGCATTTAACTCCCGACCTACCGCGCCCCCATCCGAGCCCCCAGACTATCGAGCCGCCGCCCGGGGCGATGGTGACCGACACCACCGACGCAGGCACCGCCCCGCCGCCCCTTTCGGCCCACCCGGTCGGTCACCGGACAGGCCCCCTTCGCTGGGCGGCAGGTGTGGGGATATAGGCATGAAATAGGAATTTTGTCAAGAAATCTCGAATCAATTCGTGAAAGCTCGAACGACGAGGAGCGCAGCGTTAAGACCCTCCGTGGCTTCGCCCTTTACAAGGTGATCTGCAAATCTTGATCTGCCGATCACAACTGCTTCAAGTCGAACCTCATTCATGAAACCCCAAATTAAAAATCTAAAATAATATTTGAAAGTTTACGCGTTAAATTTCGATGATATTGACATTAAACATTACAATCGTATAAACTTGAAGTCTCGTGTGCCTTCGGCTGCGGAAGACATGAATGACGATCGGATTTCGACTTTGCATGTTAGCAGCAGGATCAACAATCCTAATGACTTCTTATAGCAGCGCAGAGACAAAGCGATGGTTTGATCCACGGCTTCCATTATCCTGCCAGGAAGACCCAGTTTATACGCCGCGATTGCGAGCTCTTGCTGCCTGTAGTGCGGCAAAGCCAGGACTAGAATGGCACATACTGTGTCGTCCGTTCTATTCCATTCATGGTGGAATATTGCAAGACTACGACTGGCAGACCCCACGCACCCCGCGCGACTATGAGTTGCGAGGAACGTGGAATGACCGGATGTCTACATGCCCAATTATAGAGCTTTGAGATATTGTCTTGGCAGTTAAAATCTAGTGCTTTTTCATTTTGTTACAGTTTTCAAACTGTAACAGCAAAGCAATAGACGGACTCGTCTTAGAGGGACAGCAACGTCACAACTCAGATATCACCGCCCCGTCCGCACCCGCGTCCAATTCCGCGTCACGAACCGCTGCGTCCGGTCATCCCAGGCCTGGTTGGTGAAGAGCCGCTGCATCGTCGCGTCGTCCGGGTAGATGCCGGCATTCGACAGAATCTCCGGCTTCACCAGCGGTTTCGCGGCGAGGTTGCCGTTGGCGTAGGAGACGAAATTGGTGTTGGCGGCGGCGACCTCGGGGCGCATCAGGTAGTCGATGAACCGGTGGGCCTCCTCCGGGTGGGGGGCGTCCTTGGGGATGGCCAGCGCGTCGAACCACATCAGCGCGCCTTCCTTCGGGATGAAATAGGCGATCTCGACGCCGTTCTTCGATTCCTCGGCGCGTTTCTTCGCCTGCATCACGTCGCCGGAATAGCCCACCGCGAGGCAGAGATCGCCGTTGGCGAGCCCGTTGATGTATTCCGACGAGTGGAATTTCCGCACCGAGCCGCGCACCTTGAACAGGGCGTCGGTGACCTGGGAGATGTCGTCCCAGCGCTTGGTGTCGGGCTTGAGGCCGTAGGCCGGCAGCATGCTGGGGATCAGGTCCTCGGGGCTGTCGAGCATCATCACCCCGCAATCCTTCAGCTTGGCCATCAGCGCGGGGTTGAGCACCAGGGTCCAGGTGTTGAGGGCCTGGTTCGGGCCGAGGCGCTCGCGCACGGGGCCGAGATTCACGCCGATGCCGGTGGTGCCCCACATGTAATCGACGGCATAGGCGTTGCCGGGATCGTAGACCGCGAGGCGCTGGGCGATCTCGGGCCAGGCGTGTTTGAGGTTGGGGATCTTGGCCTTGTCGAGGGGGCGGAACACGCCCGCCTTGATCAGCCGCTGCAGGAACGGGCCGGTGGGCACCACGAGATCGTAGCCGGACTGGCCGGCGAGCAGCTTCGTCTCCAGGATCTCGTTGTTGTCGTAGGTGTCGTACACGACCTTGATGCCGGTCTCCCTGGTGAAGGCGTCCAGCATCTTGGGGTCGATATAGTCCGACCAGTTGTAGATGTTGACCACGCGCTCGGGTCCCTTGGGCTCCTGGCCCTTCTGCTCCTGAACCTGCGCCGAATTGAGGAAGGCGAAGGCCAGGAACAGCGACCCGGCGAGGCTGAGCGCCAGCGCGATCAGAAGGATGACGAAAACGATCCGGCGCATCGGCTGGCTCCTCGCTTGTCCGGGCCTCAGGCGGGACGCTTCACCGCGACGACGACGATCTCCACGAGGTATTCGGGGGCGGCGAGCTTGGCCTCCACCGTGGCGCGGGCGGGCGGGTTGTCCTTCGAGACCCAGGAATCCCAGGCGGCGTTCATCTCGGCGAAGGTGGCGATGTCGGCGAGATAGATCGTGGTCGAGAGGATCCGGCTCTTGTCGCTGCCGGCCTGGGCGAGCAGCCGGTCGATCTCGGCGAGGATCTCCTGCGTCTGCGCCGTGACGCCGGCCCCCACCACCGTGCCGGCCACCTGACCCGCGAGGTAGACCATGTCGCCATAGGTGACGGCCTGGCTCATGCGGGCGCCGGATTCGAAACGGGTGATCGTGGACATGCGGGGACACTCGACAATGGGGGAGGGTGCCCCGCGTTGTGCCGTGCGGGAGGGCCGCCCGTAAAGGGGCAGGGGGACGCGCCCCTTCGCGGAATGAGACATTCTCGCCACGCCGGGCGCAACCCATCCCGCGATGCGGCGTTGCTTGACCAATACGGCCAAGTCCGGCGGGGACAATCCCGGCCGCCGCGTATCGGGGATCATCTCATGGGTATCATCTGGACCATCATCATCGGCTTCCTCGCCGGTGTCGTCGCCAAGTTCATCATGCCGGGCGACAAGGAGCCCGCGGGCTTCATCCTCACCACGATCCTCGGCATCGTCGGCGCCTTCGTCGCCACCTTCCTCGGCCAGGCGCTCGGCTGGTACGGCCCGAACCAGGGCGCGGGCTTCATCGGCGCGGTGGTCGGCGCCATCGTGGTGCTCGCCATCTACGGCTTCATCGCCAACCGCCGCACCACCACCCTCTGAACGGCCGCGACAGTGCGGGCCTCAGGTCCGCGCCTTTCGCGTTTCATTGAACATGAAAAAAGGGGCGCCCCATCGGAGCGCCCCTTTTGCGTGTCTTGGGTTCAAGAGATTTGGGTTCAGGAGATGTAGCCGGCCGACTTGACCGGGCAATGGCCGGTGGCGCCCCGGATGGCGAGGCCGGCGCCGACGACGAGGGCGGCGAGGCTCAGCCACTTGTTCGGGCGCGGCTGGGCGGCGGCGGCCGCGATGCCGAGGCCGAGCACCACGGACACCGCCCGCTCGGTGGTGGACAGGTTCGCTTCGCCCTCGAAGATGCTCGGAATCATCGGATCTGCCATGGTGGAGTCTACTCCTCGTGTTGCGTCGCGGGGCGAACGCGGTGTGAGGATGGGTGTTCCGAGAGAAAGGAGGCCAGATGGGTACTTCAACGGGCAAACCGATCCCCATGAGCGAGGTCCACCGCCTCGCCGGCCCGGAGGTGTTCACGCGCGGCGAGGAGTACCGGCGCCGGGGCGCGGTCTTCGATCTCGTGAGGCGCGGCGACGCCCTCACCGCCGCCGTGGCGGGCAGCGAGACCGACCCCTACCGGGTGAGCATCCACCTCAGGCGGGGCAAGACCACGGCCTTCTCCTGCACCTGCCCCTACGAATGGGGCGGCGCCTGCACGCATGTGGTGGCGACCCTGCTCACCCTCGCCGACGATCCCGGCTCCGCCGCCGCCCGGCCGACGCTGGACGCCCTCCTGAGCCCCTTGAGCGCCGAGGCCCTGCGCGACCTGATCCTGCGGCGGGCGGAGGAGGATCCCGAGCTGACCGGCTGGATCGAGGCCGACCTCGCCACCGCCCTGCGCCCCGGCGGCGCGCCGGTGGACATCACCGCCGTCACCGCGCGGGCCCGCGCCGTGCTCTCCGGCCCCACCCGTAACCGCGACTTCTGGGACGGCTATCGCCCCAGCGGCAATGCCGAGTCCCTGCACCACCTCGCGGACAAGGCCGTGCCGCACATGGAGGCCGGCAACGGCCGCAGCGCCCTGCGCATCCTGGAGGCCGTGGCCGGCCCGATGATCGAGGGCTGGCTCGACGGCGGCGACGAGACCGACGAGGAGTACGACCTCCTGTTCCACGATCTCGGGCGGATGATGGCCGAGGCCGCGCTGCTCTCCGATCTGGACGGCGGCGAACGGGAGGCGCTGGTGGACACGCTCGAGGGCTGGGACGCGGAGCTCTCGGATTACGGCGTCGAGGACGGCTTCGGCATAGCGGTCCGCGCCCTCGAGCAGGGCTGGGACGACCCCGCGCTCAACGCCATCCTGAAGGGCGGGAGCGGGCCGTGGCCGCCGGACGACGAGGACCTCACCGAGCTCGAACTCACCGCGATCCGCCTGCGGGTGCTCGACGCCCGGGGCCACAGCGACGCCTATCTCAACCTCGCGCGGGCCGTCGGCGCCGAGGCGCGCATCGCCACCATGCTCGTGCGGCTCGGCCGGATCACGGAGGCGGTGGCGCATGGCCGCGCCTGCTTCACCCTGCCGGACGAGGCCCTCGACCTCGCGCGGGCGCTGATGGAGGCGCGCCGGTCCGGGGAGGCGTTCCACGTCGCCGAGGCCGGGCTCGGCCTCGCGGGGGACGATGCCGACGACCTGGACAACGAACCATGGCGTCCCGGCGCCTCGGTCCTCCCCCTGGCGCAGTGGCTGCGCGAGGCCGCCGCCGAGGCAGAGCACCCGGAGCTGGCCGTCCGAGCCGCCCGCGCGGCCTTCCGCCACTCGCTGTCGCGCGAGGATTACGCGGCGGCGCGCGCCGTGGCGGGGGAGGGCTGGGACCGGTTGAAATCGGATCTTCTCGCCGTGCTGATCGCGGCCGACCGCGCCTCCGACCGGATCGAGATCCTCCTCGACGAGGGCCTGATCGACGAGGCGGTCACCGCCACCGGCGAGGCGACGGGCGACGGCACGCCCGAGCCGGTGACCTTGCGCCTGCTGGAGGCGGCGCATGGGCGCCATCCCGATTGGGTGATCCGCACCGCCGAGCGCAAGGCCGTCGCGATCATCGATCAGGGTCCGGCGGGCCGCTACGAGATCGCCGCGGCCTTCCTCGCACGCGCCGCCCGGGCCTACGACGCGGCGGGGCGGATCGACGACTGGATCGCCCGCATCGAGGACCTGATCGCCACCCACCGGCGCAAGCACAAGCTCCGCCCCCTGCTGGAAGCCCTGCGCGACGACGCGTGACCCTCATGCCCCCGCATGGCCGGCGGGGCTCGGTCCGCGCTGCCCGAGGCATCCCGACGCCGAATAGAAAAAGCGCGGCCCCTCTCGGGACCGCGCTCTTCATCCTCGATCAACCCGAAGGCTGAGACGGCTTACGCGTCCTGGCGGGGTCCGCGGGCGCGGTCCTGCTCGGCGTTGCGCTCGGCCTTGAGCTTCTCGGTGAGGTCTTCGCCGGTCTCCTGGTCGACGACCTTCATGGAGAGGCGGATCTTGCCGCGATCGTCGGCGCCGAGGAACTTCACCTTGACCTTCTGGCCGTCCTTGACGACGTCCGTCACCTTGGCGACGCGCTGGGCGGCGAGTTCCGAGATGTGGACGAGACCGTCCTTGGCGCCGAAGAAGTTCACGAAGGCGCCGAACTCCATGCACTTCACGACGGTGCCGTCGTAGATCATGCCGACTTCGGCTTCCGCCACGATCGACCGGATCCAGTTATAGGCGGCCTTGATGGCCTTGCCGTCGCTGGAGGCGATCTTCACCGTGCCGGTGTCGTCGATGTTGATCTTGGCGCCGGTCTTCTCGACGATCTCGCGGATCACCTTGCCGCCGGTGCCGATCACTTCCCGGATCTTGTCGGTGGGGATCTGCATGGTCTCGATGCGGGGCGCGTATTCGCCGAGCTCGGGACGGGCGTCGGTGAGGGCTTTCGCCATCTCGCCGAGGATGTGGACGCGGCCTTCCTGCGCCTGATGCAGGGCGACCTTCATGATCTCTTCCGTGATGCCGGCGATCTTGATGTCCATCTGCAGCGAGGTGATGCCGGCTTCCGTGCCCGCCACCTTGAAGTCCATGTCGCCGAGGTGATCCTCGTCGCCGAGGATGTCGGACAGCACGGCGTAGCGCTCACCCTCGAGGATGAGGCCCATAGCGATGCCGGCCACCGGACGGCGGAGCGGCACGCCGGCATCCATCAGCGACAGCGAGGCGCCGCAGACGGAGGCCATGGAGGACGAGCCGTTGGACTCGGTGATCTCGGACACGACGCGGATCGTGTACGGGAACTCGTGGGCCGGCGGCAGGACCGGGTGCACGGCGCGCCAGGCGAGCTTGCCGTGGCCGATTTCGCGACGGCCCGGGGAGCCCATGCGGCCGGTCTCGCCCACCGAATAGGGAGGGAAGTTGTAGTGCAGCAGGAAGGTCTCCTTGTAGGTGCCTTCCAGCGCGTCGATGAACTGCTCGTCCTCGCCGGTGCCGAGGGTGGCGACCACGAGGGCCTGGGTCTCGCCGCGGGTGAACAGCGAGGAGCCGTGGGCGCGGGGCAGCACGCCGACTTGGGACACGATCGGGCGCACGGTGCGGACGTCGCGTCCGTCGATGCGGGAGCCCGTGTCGAGGATGTTCCAGCGCACGACCTTCGACTGCGCTTCCTTGAACGCGGCCTTGACCTTCTCAGGGCTGAACTTCTGCTCGCCCTCGGCCGGACAGAGAGCCGCGATCACCTTCGCCTTCACGGCGTCGACGGCGGCGTAGCGCTCCTGCTTGATCGTGTTCTTGTAGGCGTCGCGGAGCTCCGCTTCGCACACGTCCAGCACGGCCTGCTCCACGTCGCCGTTCTCGGGGGCGGAGAAGTTGCGGGGCTCCTTGGCGGCCTTCTCGGCGAGGCGGATGATCGCCTCGATGACCGGCTGGAAATGCTTGTGGCCGAACATCACGGCGCCGAGCATGACGTCCTCGTCGAGCTCCTTGGCCTCGGATTCCACCATCAGCACGGCGTCCTGCGTGCCGGCGACGACGAGATCGAGGGTCGAGTTCTCGAGCTCGGGAACCGGCGGGTTCAGGATGTACTGGCCGTTGACGTAGCCGACGCGGGCCGCACCGATCGGGCCGGTGAAGGGCACGCCCGACAGGGTCAGGGCGGCGGAGGCCGCGACCATGGCGAGGATGTCGGGATCGTTCTCGAGATCGTGGGTCAGGACGGTGACGACGACCTGGGTGTCGTTGCGCCAGCCCTCGACGAAGAGGGGACGGATCGGACGGTCGATGAGGCGGGAGACCAGGGTCTCCTTCTCGGACGGACGGCCTTCGCGCTTGAAGTATCCGCCGGGGATGCGGCCGGCGGCGTAGGCGCGCTCCTGGTAGTTCACGGTGAGGGGCAGGAAGTCGATTCCGGCCTTGGGCTCCTTGCCCGAGACGACGGTGGCCAGCACCGAGGTCTCGCCATACGTCGCCATCACGGCGCCGTCGGCCTGGCGGGCGACCTTGCCCGTTTCGAGGACGAGCTTGCGGTCGCCCCAGATCAGCTCTTCACGTTGTACGTCGAACATATTGTCTTGCCTTCCTGCGGTCGGGCGAACCCGGCGCCGCCAGGGGCAAGATGGCGCGACGCTCGGCTGGTGGGGCCAAAGCGCCGCGCGATCCTGTCCCCGGCGCTTCCGCGCCTCCAAGTCGCCCGGTTTTCGGGTGGCCGGACCCATTCCGGCACCCCGACCTGTCAGAACGCGGCCCCGGGCCGGGCCCGGAACCGCGTGAACGCCGTCTTAGCGGCGGATGCCGAGACGCTCGATGAGGCTGCGGTAGCGGGCCTCGTCCTTGCGCTTGACGTAGTCGAGCAGCGAGCGGCGCTGCGAGACCATCTTCAGGAGGCCGCGGCGGGAATGGTTGTCCTTGCCGTGGGTCTTGAAGTGGCCGGTGAGGTTGGTGATCCGCTCGGTGAGGATCGCCACCTGGACCTCCGGAGAACCGGTGTCCTTGCCGCCGGTCGCGTATTCCTTGATGAGCGCAGTCTTGCGCTCGGCCGAAATCGACATCGCATTCCCTTTCGATACGGGTTTTCGGGTCGAGACGACCCTCCTCGGGAGAGGCCGCCTCAGCCTGGGACGGGGCCTGTGCCGGGATGTCGTCCAGCACGGTCGCGTTCACAAGCAGCTTTAGCCCCGTGCCCGTTTCCGGGTCGAGGCCAGGGGACACATACACGAATCCGGGCTTCGTGCCACCCCCGTCCCGGCGCCCACCCGGGCGGGTGCCGGGCCTTGCCTCCGCCCTGGCGGAGGGGCCGGCACGGCGCTTGGCGGCCTCGGGCGATTCCGGCTCTAACGTGTTGATTTATCGTATTGTCTGTCGAGGATCCGGCCTTCATTTCGCTGTGAAAGTCACACCGTGGCCAATTCCAGCTTCCACCTTTTGCATTCAAACACAAATGTGATAAATGCTCCGCTCTCGATTAAGAAGCGCAATCGGCTTTGCGAAAACTACTGGGGGTGGAATGGAGCGGATTATCATCAAGGTCGGAAGACCGATAGCATTTGCGGTTATTACTTTCGTGTCGAGCTATTACTTGTTCGGCTCGCCTTTTGTCTCCTTAGCACTCAGCCTCATCCCCCTGCTGCTCGGGTGGCTCGGCGTCTTCGAAGGCTTCTCCTACATAGTCGCGGCATTGATCTTCGTCGCCGCCGTGATCTGGGCCGTCGTTCCCGTCGAAACGAAGAACTTCGTCAAGCAACAGTACGATGGCGCCGTGAAGGAGTTCGTGGCGGGAATGCCCGACACGAAGAAAGCCGACTGAACCGATCTCGAAAAAGGTGGTCGGCGGTTCTGCGTCCGGAACTCTGCGACGTTCCAGAAGCCTGAGCGAAGCCCGATCGGCGGGCGGTGTCAGCCGCAGGCGGACAGTCGATCCGGGACAGCCGCGCTCACCGCGCGGATGTCCCGCACCAGCGCGTCGACCCGCTCAAGCTCGGAATCCCAGGCGAACATGAACCGGGCCCCCCCGCCGATGAAGGTGTAGAAACGCCAGCCCCTGTCCCGCAAAGCGTCCAGCCGCTCAGGCGAGGCCTTCAGGAACACGGCATTGGCCTCCACCGGGAACATGGCGGCAAAGCCCGGGCACTCCGCCACCGCCCCGGCGAGACGTTGAGCGCAGGCATTGGCGTGGGCCGCGTTGCGGAGCCAGGCGCCGCCCTCCAGCATTCCGACCCAGGGTGCGGTGAGGAAGCGCATCTTCGAGGCGAGCTGCCCCGCCTGCTTGCAGCGATAGCCGAAATCCTCCGCGAGGGCGGGATCGAAGAACAGGATCGCCTCGCCCGCGGCCATACCGTTCTTGGTGCCGCCGAAGCAGAGCAGGTCGACCCCCACCTTCCAGGTCATCTCGGCCGGCTCGCAGCCGAGGCTGGCGCAGGCATTGGCGAAGCGCGCGCCGTCCATGTGGAGGCGCAGGGACAGCTCGCGGCAGGTGGCCGAGATCTCGGCAATTTCTTGGAGGGTGTAGAGCTGCCCCGTCTCCGTGGGCTGGGTGATCGTCACGACGCGACATTTGGGAAAATGAATGTCGGAGCGCCCCGTCGCGAGCCCCCGGATGAGGGCGGGCGTGAGCTTTCCGTCTGCGCTCGCCGCCACGAGCAGTTTCGAGCCGTTGGAAAAGAATTCCGGCGCGCCGCACTCGTCAGTCTCCACATGCGCCGAGGCCGAGCAGATGACGCTGTGGTAGGACTGGCACAGGGAGGCCAGCGCCAGGGAGTTCGCGGCGGTGCCGTTGAAGGCGAAGAACACGTCCGCATCCGGCTTGTCGAACAGCTCGCGGAACGCGTCCGCCGCCCGTTTCGTCCAGGCATCCTCGCCATAGGCGGGTACCGAGCCGCCATTGGCCGCCTCGGTGGCGGCCCAGGCCTCGGGACAGATGCCGGCGTAATTGTCGCTGGCAAATTGCTGGGGTTCGGGATTCATCGTCGCTTCGCCTTCCGTCGGTCCCGCATGGGAGCCGAAGCGACGCGTGGCAAGACCCGTTTCGTTGCCGGTTCGGCCACATCCCCTCTCAACGATGAGGGCTCCACCTTGCTCGGATCAGCAGGTTGGCGTCGGGCGTCGCCGCGACTCTCGATGCAGCGTGAAGCTTAGCAGCGCGCGGAGCCTTTCGCAACGCAGCAAGAGCGACGGGTGCCGCCCGTCCTCCGACGGTTCGGGGACGGGCGGGGGACGAGCTTCAGGCGGTCGGGCGACCCGAGCGGCCGGCATAGCGGCGGCGGAGATAGGACACGACCTTGGGGAGCAGGAAGGCGAGGATCAGCTTGCGCATGCGAGGACACTCCGGAGCGGTGGGAAAATGCGGCGCCCATCCGGGGCCGCCTGTCCGAAGAGCAATGATCGGCAGGGCGTTGCGTTCCTCGGCCGGCTCCACGATTGGGACGCGGCGGCCCGTCAGAGGTCGAGGGTCAGCGTCACCGGCACATGGTCCGAGGGCCGCTCCCAGCCCCGCGCCTCGCGGAACACGTCCACGGAGCGCGCGGTGCCGATGAGGTCCGGCGAGATCCAGGCATGGTCGAGGCGCCGCCCCTTGTTGGCGGCGGACCAGTCCGGCGAGCGGTAGCTCCACCAGGTGTAGATCTTCTCCGGCTCCGGGGTGAGCACGCGGGCGGCATCGATCCAGCCGGCCTCCCCGCGCAGGAGTTCGAGCGCCTCGGTCTCCACCGGGGTATGGCTGACCACGGAGAGCAGCTGCTTGTGCGACCAGACGTCGTGTTCGAGCGGCGCCACATTGAGGTCGCCCACCAGGATCGCCGGGCCGGCCATGCGCCGACCGCCCCAGGCGCGCAGATCCTGCAGGAAGTCGAGCTTGTGGGCGAATTTCGGATTGAGCCCGACATCCGGAATGTCGCCGCCGGCCGGAACGTAGAAATTGTGGATCACGAGGCCCGCAGCCGCGCCCGCCTCCGGCCCGAGCACCGCCGAGATGTGGCGGGCATCCGGCTTCCCGCAGAACGCCATGACGTCACGGGTGAGCAGGGGAAAGCGCGACAGGATGGCCACGCCGTTATAGCCCTTCTGGCCGGCGAAGACGACGTGCTCGTAGCCGGACCCGCGCAGGGCCTTGAGCGGAAAGGCATCGTCCGGGCACTTGGTCTCCTGCAGGCAGAGCACGTCGGGCTTCACCTCGGCGAGGAACCGAAGCACGAGATCGATGCGCAACCGCACCGAATTGATGTTCCAGGTGGTGACGGAGAGGCGCAACGGGTCTAGCTCACAGATGTGATAAGGGAGGGGATCGGCCGCCTCGATAGACCGGATCGGCCCGCCCGTCGCCGCACAAATGCCGCGTTCCATCAGCGAGAAGGACGCGCCGTCGCCGTTTCAGGAAGGATCGCCCGTCGTGTCGCGCACCCGCTCTGCGCTCTTCAACCTCTACTGGGCCGCCTGGACCGCCTGTTTCGCGCTTCCCCTCGTCGTGCTCGCGGTCCTCGGCTGCCCGACGAAGCCGATCCGGGCGGCGACGCGGCTCTGGTCGCGCGGCATCCTGTTCGGCCTGCACCACATCGTCGGCCTGACCTATGTGGAGGAGGGGCGCGCCCGCATCCCGGCCGAGCCGTGCCTCATCGTGGCCAACCACCAATCGGCCTGGGAGACCCTGGCCTTCCTCATTCTGATCCCGAACGTCGCCATCGTCGCCAAGCGCGAACTCGTGGCGATCCCCATCGTCGGCTGGTTCCTGCGCCGCTCGCCGATGATCATCATCGACCGGGCCAACGGCACCCAGGCCCTGCGCACCATGATCGACGAGAGCCGGATGGCCATCGCGGAGGGGCGCTCGATCCTGATGTTCCCGGAGGGCACCCGCAGCACCATCGACGCGCCGGTGCAGTTCAAGCGCGGGGTCGAACTGCTCTACGCCAAGCTCGGCCTGCCGGTCCTGCCCGTGGCGGTGAATTCCGGCCTGTACTGGCCCCATGGCGGCTCGCGCCACATCCCCGGAACCGTGGTGGTGAGCTACCTCGCGACCCTGAAGCCGGGATTGAGCGGGGGCGAATTCATGCGGGGCACGCAGGACGCGATCGACGCCGAACTGAACCGCTGGCGGAGCGGAACAGCAAAGGAGCTCCAGGCGTCCTGAACGAAAAAACCCTCCCCCCTCTGCGGGGGAGGGAGCGCGGCCCTCACTGGGCCTTGATCACCTTTTCCATCGCCTTGTCTTCGCTGCGCCCGTAATTGATGAAGAACTGGCTGCCGTCGACGGCCTTGCCCTTCTGCAGGTTCGAGAGCTGCACCGTGGTCTGGTAGCCCTGCGGATCGGTGATCCGCCACTGGCTGAGGGTCTTCATCTCGGCGTCGAAGAACAGCTGGATCTTCGAGGTGCCGCCCAGCGTCGCCCGGTCCTCGAGCGAGATGCGGATGCCGCCCGGATCGTTGGAGACGTCCGACACGGTGAGGTCGCGGGCGAGATCGATCTTTTCGCGCAGCAGGAATTTCAGCGGCGTCTGCGAGATGAAGTAGAGGTCCTGGGTCTTCAGCTTGCGGTCCTTCACCGCCACCGAGGTCCCGTCGGCGACCACCTCCATGGGGGAGGGCTGGTCGTAGTCGAAGCGCAGACGGCCGGGCTTGGCCAGGGTCAGCTTGCCGCCGATGCGGCGCCCGTCGCCGGCGATCTGGACGAAGTTGCCGCTGAGCGTGGTCATGCCGTTGAAATAGGCGTTGGCCTGGGCGAGCACCGCGGCGGGCTCGGCCTCCAGCATGGACGACGCGGCGGTGGGGGCGCCGACGGCGGCCACCTTGGCGGGCGTGTCCGAGGGCGTCGCCTTCGCGGCGGGCTTCGCGCCGGGAGCGGGCTTATCCGACGCCGCCTTGGCGGGTTTGGGCGCCTGGGCCGCCGGCTTCTTCGGCGCGGCGGGGGCGGCCGGGGGCGCTTCCGGCTCCGGGGCAGGGGCCGGCGCGGGCTGTTCCTTGCGCCCGAACAGGCCGTCGAGGAAGGACGAGACCTGCGCCGAGGCCGGCGCGGGGTGGAGGCCGGCCGCCAGCACGAGGAGCGAGCCGGCGGCGAGAAGGTGGCGTCGGCCGGTCATCCTGGGGCGTTCTCCGAAGTCGGGTAGGGTTCCGGCTTAGAACCCGAGCCTGTGGCGAATATGGGACGTCGATGCGGTGGAGGTGAGGGGGCCGGAGACGGCTCGCCTCGTCCGGAGCCACCCCCACCCTCGGTCCCTCCCCACAAGGGGGAGGGAGGAGGAGTTCACTCGTCGTCGTAGTCCATCATCGGCGAGGCCATGACGATCGACCCCATCGAGGAGGGCGCGGTCTCCATCAGGATCTCGCGCTTGCCGGCGTGGTTGGCCTGGCCGACGATGCCCTCGACCTCCATCCGCTCCATGATCGAGGCGGCGCGGTTGTAGCCGATCTGCAGGCGGCGCTGGATGTAGCTGGTGGAGGCCTTGCGGTCCCGCATCACCACCTGCACCGCCTGGTCGTAGAGATCGGCCCCCGCATCGATCCCGCCGCCGGCATAGGCCCCGGCATCGAAGATCGGCGCGTCGATCTCCTCGGCTTCGGCGGCCGCCGCCTTCTCGGCCTTGGAGGCCTTGGCCGGCTTCTCCTCGGGCGGGTTCTCGTCGACGGTGACGGCTTCGAGGTAGGACGGCCGGCCCTGGCGCTTGAGATGGGCGACCACGCTCTCGACTTCCGAATCCGAGCAGAACGGGCCGTGGACGCGGGTGGTCCGGCCGCCGCCGGCCATGAACAGCATGTCGCCCTGGCCGAGCAGCTGCTCGGCGCCCATCTCGCCGAGAATCGTGCGGCTGTCGATCTTCGACGTCACCTGGAAGGAGATCCGGGTCGGGAAGTTCGCCTTGATCGTGCCGGTGATGACGTCGACCGACGGGCGCTGCGTCGCCATGATCAGGTGGATGCCCGCCGCGCGCGCCATCTGAGCCAAGCGCTGGATCGCGCCTTCGATGTCCTTGCCCGCCACCATCATCAGGTCGGCCATCTCGTCGACCACGATCACGATGTAGGGCAGGGCCGAGAGGTCCATCTCCTCCGTCTCGAACACGGCCTGGCCGGTCTCGCGGTTGAAGCCGGTATGGATCTCGCGGGTGATGATCTCGCCCTTGGCCCGCGCTTCCGCCATCCGGGCATTGTAGCCGTCGATGTTGCGGACCGCGATCTTGGACATCTTCTTGTAGCGCTCCTCCATCTCGCGCACGGCCCATTTGAGGGCGATGACCGCCTTCTTCGGGTCGGTGACGACGGGGGAGAGCAGGTGCGGGATGCCGTCATAGACGGAAAGTTCCAGCATCTTCGGGTCCACCATGATCAGGCGGCACTCTTCCGGCTTCATCCGGTAGAGCAGCGACAGGATCATCGTGTTGATCGCCACCGACTTGCCCGAGCCGGTGGTGCCGGCCACCAGCAGGTGGGGCATCTTGGCGAGATCGGCGATGATCGGCTCGCCACCGATGTTTTTCCCCAGGCACAAGGCGAGCTTGTGCTTGCTGATGCAGAAATCGGCCGAGGCGAGGAGCTCGCGCAGATAGACGGTCTCGCGGGTCTCGTTGGGCAGTTCGATGCCGATGACGTTGCGGCCGGGAACGACGGCGACGCGGGCCGAGACCGCCGACATGGAGCGGGCGATGTCGTCCGACAGGCCGATGACGCGGCTCGACTTGGTGCCCGGCGCCGGCTCCAGCTCGTAGAGGGTGACCACCGGGCCGGGACGCACGGCGAGGATGTCGCCGCGCACACCGAAATCCTGCACCGTCTGCTGGAGATTGAGCGCGTTCTGCTCGAGCACGTCGGCATCGACCTCCTCGGTGCCGGTGAGCGGCGGCTCGGCCAGGAGCTCCAGCGAGGGATGCTCGTAATCCTCGTTCTCCACCAGCGACATCGGCGTGTGCCGGCCGGCTGGGATCAGCGTGGCGCGGGGCTCGGGGAAGATCGCGCGCGACGGGGA
>NZ_VMOA01000040.1 GCF_020662345.1 Methylobacterium sp. W2
CTTCCGCCGCCTCGCCAAGGATTACGAGCGCTATCCCAGCACACTCGCCGATCTCCACATCGTCGCCTTCGTCTGCCTCATGCTCAAACAGGCCGCTCAACTGGCAAACGGTTCATAACAGCCTCTAGGCTCGATGCTTCGGCAGAATTAAAGCCTTCGTGGCGGTCAAACGAAAAATCCGCCTCAACGCGAGACTGCCGGGTGACGTTGTTCATGAAGATGAGGCGTTCCGGAGACCACCGGACACCGTTCATTGTGGCATGCCAGACTCACGCGTCGAACGTGAATAGTACATTCTGAACGAATCAAGCTTCGGCGATGGCAACGTCGTTTGGGATGATCTTGTTGCCAGCCGCGACGCAGGGGAAGGTCGTGTCCCTTGACGTGGGATAGCTCCCTGAGAGTCACCTCGATGACCGGCGTGAGCCGGAAGGATCAAGTTGCCAGGGTCGGCAGGTTGACGAGCGGATCATCGCTGATTGGGGGGATACTTTGTCGGGTCATGGAACGTGACTGTGCTCAATGACCCGGTCGTCAATCCACTCCAGCGGGACGCGCCGACGAGCCTGCCTCGACGGGCCGTGACAACCCCGGTTTCGTGGGAGAAATTAGGCCGAGGCGCCGGCGGAAGAATCGAACAAGAAATCGTCGGCGGCTGGGACTGGGACGGACAGGCCTGAGCCGTAGGCGGCTTTCGACAGGCGCCATGGGCGATCGACCTGAGCGCGGATGGCCTCGGACGGACGCAGGCGCCGCAATGCGCCGTCCTCTCCCAGTTCTTCCACAGTGAGAAAGCCGTAGACCTGCAGACGGGCAGCGATCAGCTTGGTCTCGCGGTCGCCGGCCGCAACCGCAAGCGTCCCGCTGGCATAGACCGCATCCATGAGCGCGCGCTGGTCCACCCGCCTCGCGGCGAGGGAGGGCGAAACGACCGGAGCCTGGGGCTGGGGCCTGCCGGGACGCCGGAAGGGAACCACGTTGTCGATCGCCGTGTGAACGCTACGCATACACCGTTACCCTTGAAACCATGCGTGGGGATCAGCGAACGCCGCTGCAGCCCCACGATCGCTAGGTTTCGACGAGTCGGATTAATGGGCGGTTTACGGTAAATCCCGGACCTGTCTCGAAGGAGCACTGACTGGCTGCGGAGCGGGGAGACGAATGGCGCGCTTCGCCCCCGTCGCCGCCCCGTGACAATGCCCTACCGCAGGGATTGCCGCCCGCTCAGCGGGATTGAGGGCGCCGCGGAATTGGTGCTCTCCTTGTAGATCGGCACGATCAGCCGCAGCCAGCCGCGGGTCTCGCGGCCACCGTAATTGCGCTCGGCCACGTCCCGGGTGACGTAGGCCTGGACGTTCACCGGCCCGAAATTGTAGCCGACGAGGCCGCCCACCGCGATTTGACCCTGGCGGCGATACCCGGGGAAACGCGTGGGCAGATCGGTGGAGGCGAACGCCACCGGACCGACCTCCCATTTGCCGAACTTCTTCGTCGCGGTGAGATCGAGGTTGAGATAGTCGGGATAGACTACGCCCTGCGCGGTCACCGGATCGACGAAGATCCCGTAGAGCAGGTTCGCAGTCAGGTTGAAGCCGTTGCCGCTATACGTCGCGGCGAAACGGTGGCTCAGCGACGCGTTCTGGGTTAGGAAGCCCGTCTCGATCGGCAGGTATCCACCGAAGAGATAGCTCACCCCTAGATCGTTGCCGAGATTCCAGGCGAGCTGGGCAGCGAGCAGAGGCTGGCCAATGCCGCTCTGGTAGGGCGTGCCACGCGGGCTCGAGGCCACGACCGGCTGGATCGCCGCGAAGTTGAGCCGTGCGCCCAGCAGGTTCCACGGTGTCGCCCAAAGGAAAGTGGGTAGGTTGATGTTCGATTCGGAATCGAGCGGCCGGGTGTCGCGGACGCCGAAGCTCGACGTGTTGACGAAGTAGAGGCCGACGGGAAGCTGCGCGCCGACCGGAAGGCCGACCGTCTGTCCGGGTTGCGCCGCCGAACCGGCCTGGGCTGGCCCGGAAGCGACAGTCGTTAGGCCAAGGCCGACGCAAAGGGTGAGACCGAGCGTGGAGGTTGCGTGGCGGAAACCGTGAATCATCCAGTACCTCTTCCGGGAGCGTGATAGGGAAAGCGCCGCATTCGAGCGAGCTCTCCTTCATCGACGCACCAGCACCGGATCCCATTCCCTCCGTACCTCAATCGTAGCGGCGCTGTCACTCAAAGGTCACATTCGTATAGCCCGTCGTTCGACAAAAAAGCCTGCGAATAACAAAGCCATCGATCTATATTTGATCTTTAAATACCGATATTTGAATTATTATTCGCGGTGACTTCGGCGAATGTACCAGCAAAAATCATTGACGGTAGGCCTGCAGTCTCCATCTACGCCGATGCGGGCAACGTTGTCCCGTATTGATCACGGCGTCGGTGCGGCACCGGCGGGGGCCGGCAGGGCGGCCCGCTTTTCGGGGTTCCTAATCTGGCTGTAGACGATGCTGGAGAAGCTCCCGATCACCGTGTGCCAGCCGGGCTTGCCGTAGGCCGGGTCGTCGCGGGCGGCTTGGCAGAACGCCGTGGTCAATCCGTTTACGATATCGTCGTCCTTGGCGCCTCCGGCCGCGGCCTTTACCTTGGGAAGGAGAGCAACGACAACCGGGATAAAGTTCTCCTGCGCCAGCCCCTTCAGGCTCGTTGCGGCGCCTGCGTCGGCGATGGCTTTGGCCACATCCGGTTGAGCGATGACGGCGCAGGATGCGGTTCCCGCCAGCATGGTCTGCGTGGCGGCGCGGGCGGTGCCGACGAGGCCGCGCTGGGCGATGACGGGGGCGTTGTTGCCCCAGGCGTTGCGGATGTAATCGGTCACGTCGGCGACCTCCTGATCGGTCATGCCCGCCCCCACCGCCGGCATCGGCGCATAGCCGTTCTGGGCGGCGAGCCCGCCGAGAATCACGCGGATCACCGTCTCCGGACCCTCCGCCTGGACGGAGGTGTTGCCGGCGAGGGCCGGAATCGCCCCTTCGACGCCCTTGCCGTCCGGCTTGTGGCAGGAGGAGCAGTAGCTCAGATAGGTCGCGGCACCCGGCGCATCGGCCTGGTTAAACGCCCGAAGATCCTTGACCTTATAGCTTTCTTTCGCTTTCTGCGTGCGCAGATAGGCGACCATCGCCTTCAGGTCGGCATCGGTTAGCTTGGAGAGGGATTCCTCGATGGTCTGGCGCATCGGCCCGGCGGCGACGCCCGGCTGGTTGCCCGGAGCGGCGCCGGTTTTGAGGTATTTGACCACTTGATCGTCGGTCCAGGAGCCGATTCCGGTGTGGTCGTCGGGGGTGATGTTGGGGGCGTACCAGCCGTCGATGACGCCGCCGCCGAGTTTTCCGGCCAATCCGCTGTTTCCGACGATCTTGTTGGCGTTGTGGCACATGCCGCAATGGCCGAGCCCCTCTACGAGGTAGCCGCCGCGATTGACCTCAGCGCTGGCATTCGGATCCGGCTTGAATTCGCCCGCGGTGAAGAAGGCGGTACGCCAGGTGATGAGTGCGGTGCGAATATTGAACGGGAACGGGATCTCAGAAGGTTTGCGCGGCTCCTTCACCGGCTCGAGGGAGCGCAGGTAAGCAAAGATCGCATCGGAATCGTCACGCGTGACTTTGGTGTACCAGGCGAAGGGGAAGGCCGGATAGAGGTAGCTGCCCTCGTTGTCGATGCCTTCGTGCAGGGCGCGGTAGAAGTCGTCGGCGGTCCATTTACCGAGCCCGGTCTCGTCGTCCGGTGTGAGGTTCGGCGTGCGGATCTTCCCGATCGGCGTGTTGAGGACGTAGTTCCCGGCAAAGGGCTTGCCGCCCGGCGCGGAATGGCAGGCGACGCAATCGCCCGCCGTCGCCAAGTATTCGCCCCGCTTGATCTGTTCCGCATCTTGGGCTGAAGCTTGGGAAGAAACACCGGTCGCGGCGGCGATGAGACCGGCCGAACCGAGCAGGAGGGCAGATATGCGACGCATGAAGCCGGTTCTCCACTCGTGAAGTCCAGGATGGGACAGCTGTCGTTCAGGCACGCTTCGTGACCGTTCTGCCCGGTTGGCGACGGTCGGGCATGGCCGGATCGGATGCGCCACGCGACCCCCCGAACATGCGCAACGCGACCTCCCCTAGATGCGCCATCAGCGAGGCGAACAGGCAGAGCGCCACCACCGTCCAATCCGACCCGATCAGCGCGGCCCGGATCGCCAGCATCAGCGCCGCGCCCGAGGCGAGATTGCAGAAAAGGGGCGCAAGGAGCGGGCGATCCCCCCCATGAAGACGCCATGCCACGAGGGCGGCGGCCTCCAGGGCCACCAGACCGAGGATCACGTCGATGATCCGCCCGGAGGCGAACAGAGCCGCCAGGGTCGCCGCATCCGGAATCATACCCGGCTTCCGATCGTACGAGCGGGGCGGGCCTCACCGAACGGCCCGTTCAGTCGCACGATCGCCCGGTTCAGCAAGGTCGCGACGCTGACCCAGGCGAGGTAGGGGGCGAGCAGGAGGGCCGCGATCCCCGAGACCTGGGCCGTCACCGCGATCAGCGCCACGATGGAGAGCCACAGGGCGATCACCTCGAGATAGGCCCAGTCCGGCCGGCGCAGGCGGAAGAAGATGCCGCTCCAGGCGATGTTGAGGACGAGGTTGACGCCGTAGGCGGCGAGCAACGCGGCGCGGGCCGAGGTTCCGGCCTCCGCGTGCCAGGCGATCACGGCGGAGATCGCCGTGAGGGTGAAGATCGTGGTCCAGACCGGACCGAAGGCCCAGTCCGGCGGCTTCCAGGACGGACGCCGCAGGGATTGATACCAGGGGCCGGTGGTCGTCAGGAGCCCGCCGGCCAGGGCGGTGACGAGGGCGGCGGCCGCCGCGACCACGACCGGGCCAGTCTCGAACCCGCCGATCACGGGGAGACCCAGCGGAACAGGTGCGCCAGATCCTTGAAGAAGATCCTCACATGGGCGGCGGGCTTTGCCCGCACCAGTTCCTTGTTCATGTAGGAATCCCAGGTGAGCTGCTGGACGTCCTTGTCCTTGCAGATCGAGACGAAGCGCTCGCGCAGGGAATCGTTGCGGTACCAGACCCATTGCATCATCTGCAAAATCAGGAAGACGCGGCCGTGCAGGCGCAGGAAACGACGCCGGGCCAGGGCCAGGGAGGCGGCCTTGCCGGTGGCGAGGAAGGTGTCGGCCGCCTCCGCCGCGAGCCGGCCGCCGAGCATGGCGTAGTAGATGCCCTCGCCCGAGGCCGGGGCGACGATGCCGGCGGCGTCCCCGGTGAGCAGCACGTCGCGGCCATTGTCCCAGCGCTTGAGCGGTTTCAGCGGCAGCGGCGCGCCTTCGCGGCGTATTGTTTCCCCGGCATCGAGGCCGGTAGAGGCGCGTAAAGAGCGGATCGCCCCGCGCAGGGAGAAGCCCTTGCGGGCGCTGCCGGTGCCGATGCTGATCGTGTCGCCATGGGGAAAGACCCAGGCGTAGAAATCCGGCGAGAGCTTGCCCTGGTAGTAGACGTCGCAGCGCGTCCCCTCGACGTCGCCGCTTCCATCCGCCGGGCGCCGGACGATCTCGTGATAGGCGAAGACCTGTTTCATGGCCGCGTGGCCGGGAATCTCGGCCCGCCCGACCACCGAACTCGCCCCGTCCGCGCCGATGACGAGGCGGGTGCGGACCCGGTGCTCCGCGTCGCCGGAGCGGTAATGCACCACCGCCCCGCCGTCGTCGTCGCGGACGATGCGGGTGAAGCTGCCGGCCCGGTGGTCGGCGCCAGCCAGGGCCGCGCGGTCGCGCAGCCAGGGGTCGAAATGCTCGCGGTCGACCATGCCGACGAAACCGTCGCCGATGGGCATGTCCACCCGCTTGTCCTTGGGGGAGATCATCCGCGCCGAGCGCACGCGGGCAACGAGCAGATGATCGGGAATCGCGAAGTCACGGATCAGGCGCGGGGGAATCGCACCGCCGCAGGGCTTGATCCGGCCCGGCTTGTCGAGGAGCAGGACGCGGCGCCCCATCCGGGCGAGATCTGTGGCGGCGGTGGCCCCGGCCGGGCCGCCCCCCACCACCACGACGTCGAAGGTCTCCGGCTCCGGCATGGGTCTCACCTCAGCGATAGCGGGGTTGAAGTACGGGCCGTCGCGGGCGGGCGGCACGGCGCAGCAGCGTGGCGCTCGCGTGCTCGATCCTGAGAGCCAGGAGGGCTCCCACCAGGAACAGGGCGGCCTCGGCCAGGAACACGGCGGCATAAGCATGGACCGGCTCGGGGCTGACGAGGCGGGCGAGGTCCACCGCCATGGTCCCGAGGAAGCCGCCGGCCCCGAAGGCGACGCCCTGGGCCGCGCCCCAGACCCCCATCCGGGTGCCGCGCTCGGCCTCGCCGCCGGCCCCCGCCAGGCCCATCATCGAGCCGATGGCGGCCACGGCAAACATGCCGTTGAACAGGCCGAGGGCGAAGACCGCGACGCGCAGGGGGAAGTCCGGCCCGATGAGGCCGCCACCGGCGATCCCCGCCAGCGCCAGGGCCGAACCGGCGCAGCCGGTGGCAGTCCACAGCTTCAGCGAGCCGAGATAGGAGCCGCCGATCCCCATGGTCAGGCCGGCCACGGTGAGCATGCCGGCGAGCACGCCGCCATGCTGCAGGCCCGAGAGCTTGGTGGTGACGCCGGGCGTCATCGCGAAGACGAGGCCGGCGAAGGGTTCGAGGATGAGTTCCTGCGCGCTGTAGGCCAGCATCGCCACGAAGATGAAGACGGTGAAGCGGCGCGAGGCCGGCTCGGACCAGACCCGTGCCAGCACCTCGCGGAACGGCCGCTTCGGGGCCCTCTCCGCATGGCTAGACGGCGCCCGCACCGGCTCGATGCCACTGACCGCGAGCAAGGCTAGGAGGAAGGCGAGGAGCGAGACCGTCCCCGACACGGCCACGAGCCGGGCGCCGGAGAACGGATCGAGGAAATGTCCGGCGATCGGGGCGGTGATGGCGAAGCCCGCGATCATCATCACCCAGACGATGGTGGCCGCAGCCCCCCGGCGGCGCGCCTCGACGCCGCCCGCCAGGAGCACGAGGAGGGAGGTGCCCGCGGCACCCGCCCCCATGCCCACGGTGAGGAAGGACAGGATCGCCAGAGCGATACCGGAGGCAAGATGGGTTTCCATCAGGGCGGTCGCCGCCGCCGCGCCGAAGCCGCCGAGGCACAGCGCGGCCATACCGCCGACGATCCAGGGCGTGCGCCGCCCGCCCATATCCGAACCGTAGCCCCAGCGCGGGCGCAGAACCTGCACGGCGTAATGGAGGGTCACGAGGGCGCCGGGAATCATCGCCGGCAAAGCGAGTTCCACCACCATGACCCGGTTGAGGGTCGAGGTCATGAGGACGACCACGGCGCCAAGCGCGGTCTGGACGAGACCGAGGCGGATTATGGCGAGCCAGCCCATGGTCGGCGCCATCACGCGGCTCCCTGCTGGACGAGGGCCCTGAGGGCGAAGGCCGCCACCAGCATGCCGAGCACGTAGAGGGTGGTGCCGGTGCCATTGTACCACGCCGCTTTTTCGCGGGGATTCTTCAACAGGCGGGACATCAGGACGAGTTGCGCGGCGAGCAGGCCTGCGACGAAAACCGCATGCCCGGACCGGTCCCAGGCATAGAGGAGGGCGATCACCACCAGCTGGGGCAGGGCCATGACGAGGCAGGCGAGGCGGGCGGCCCGGTCGGTCCCGAGCTGGACCGGCAGCGAGCGGAGATTCATGCGCGCATCCCCTTCCACCGACTTGAAATCGTTGAGGGTCATGATGCCGTGGGCGCCCACGGAATAGAGGAGGGCGACGGTGAGGATGCGGTGGTCGGGCAGGGCCCCGGCCATCACGGCGGCACCGGTGAACCAGGGCAGGCCCTCGTAGCAGAGCCCCACCGCGGCGTTGCCCCACCACCCGTTCTGCTTCAGCCTCAAGGGCGGCGCGCTGTAGATCCAGGCGAGAATCAGTCCGAACAGGGCGGCATAGAGGATCCAGACCCCCAGAGCGGCCGCGACGGAGAGGGAGAGGGTGGTCCAGGCCAGCGCCACGTAGAGGCCCCAGCGGCCGGGCATGCGGCCGGACGGGATCGGCCGGTTCGGTTCGTTGATCGCGTCGACATGGCGGTCGTACCAGTCGTTGGCCGCCTGTGAGGTGGCGCAGACCAGGGGGCCGGCGAGCACGATCCCGGCGACGATGACCGGCCAGTGCCCGCTCGCCGGAACCCCGGAGGAGACCACCCCGCAGGCGAAGGCCCACATCGGCGCGAACCAGGTGATCGGCTTCAACAGCTCCAGCAGGGCGCTGGGAGCGGGCAGTCCGCGGATGGCGGAAGAAGCGGGGGAGACCGACGTTGCCATGACGTCGAAGCTAGGTTCCGACGTCGCGGTGTGTCAAGTTTGATTTACACGTCGACCGACAAATAAGGGCGACAGTCGGACGCAGACCGCCCGTCGCCGAGGCTCATTCGTCGTCGGCCACATCCGGCCCGTCGAGGTCGCCGATCCCGTAGCGGCGCAGTTTGGCGTAGAGCCCCTGGCGGCTGAGGCCCAGCATCTCGGCGGCCGAGGCGCGGTTGTCGCGGGTGATGCGCAGGGCGGCCTCGATACAGAGGCGCTCGATCAGGTCGGTCGATTCGCGCACCAGGTTCTTCATCGAGACCCGCCCGACCAGCTCGGTCATCTGCTCGACGGACCGCGGCAGCTCCCGCCCGCCGGGGGCGGCGGCGGTGCGGCGGGGGGTCGAGCGGATGGTGAAGCCGAGACAGGGCTGACCGCCGCCGGGGACCGAGACGGCGGCGACCTCGACCTCTTCCACCACCCCGTACTCGCCGCGCAGGCTCGTGGCGTAGTGGCGCACGGAGCCGTGGTGGCCGAGGGTCGAGAACAGGGCGGCGGCCTCGGTCTCATCGCGGCCGAGCCAGCGGTCGAGGGGTTCGCCGCGCACCTGCTCCTCGGTGGCAAGCTGCACCAGATCGAGGAAGGCGGCGTTGGCCGCGAGGATGCGCCGCTGCGGATCGGTGACGACGAAACCCTCGGGTAGGCTCTGGATCACGTCGAGGGCCGAGGCCCCGGTCCGGCTCGGGGGAGCCGCGTCGGACGGCTCCGCCGACAGCCGCAGGAGGGCGCTGGTGGCGTTCTCCTGCCGGAACAGCGAGGCGGCGACGCGGGTCTCGCCGCGCCCGTTGCCGAGCCGGGCGACAAGGTCGCCCGCCTGTCCGGTCACGCGCAGACCGGCGAACAGCGATTCGAGCTCGCGGGTGCTGCCCGCATCGAACAGGTCCACCACGTCCTGGCCGATGATGCGCTTCTCCGAGCGGCCGATGAGTCGGGCGGCGGCCGGGTTCACCTCGGTGACCCGGCGCGTGGCGGCATCCACCACCAGGACCGGCTCGCCGGCGAGTTGGAACAGCAGGCGGTAGCGGGTCTCGGCGCCGCGCAGGCGCAGGTAGTCGCGCTCCAGCGCCTGCTGGGTTTCCGCCAGCTTGCGCTGCAGCGCCGCCATGGCGCGCAGGTTGCGGCCGATGACGATCACCGGGCCGCCGGTCTCGAGGCGCATGGCCGAATAGCGCACCGGCAGGTCGATGCCGGTGGCGGAGGGATGGTTCACCTGGCGCCAGCGCGTCACCGCGCCGGGGGCCGCGTCACGCAGGAGCGCGGCGATCTTGGGCCGGCTCTCGACGGTGACCGTGTCCACCCAGAGCTGGCCGAGCCAGGTCTCGCAGCCCTCGTCGGTGAAGTCGGCATTGCCGAAGGCCGCGTCGCGGATCACCCCTTCCGCGTCGATGATCAACGCGAGGTCCGTCGCCGCGGCGACGAGGAGCCCGGCCGCCTCCGCATCGAGGGGACCGAGGGTTTTGCGAAGCGCTGCGAACGTTTCCGCCGCTGCAGGGAGTGCCAGACTGGTCAAGGATCACCACGATGTGACGACGTCGAGCCGGTCTTTCAGCAGGGTCTGGCCCGCGGATCAAGCAAGCTCTCGGCGATGGAAATGGCGACACGGGCATCGCTCGCCGTCGCATCTGCGCCGACGAGAACCGAATGGTCGGGGTTTTCGGTGAAGATCGGCCCACCGACCATGACACGGACCGACGGATTGCGCGAGGCGCGCCGAAGCTCCGTCACCATGCGCGCGAGGGCCGGAAGCAGGGTTTCGGACCCGAGCGACACCCCGATCACGTCGAACCAGCCCGTGCGGGCGGTCCGGATCGGGTCGGGATGGAGCTCGTGCGCCGCGCTCGTGACGTCCCATCCGGCATCGCGGAAGAAGCGCTCGATGAGGGAAAGGCCGAAGCTGTGCGTCTCGCCCGGGCAGGCCATCAGGAAGATGCTGCGCCCGTGCGGGTCCGGTGCCGGCTCCGAGCGGAACCGGGCGGTCAGATCGTGCATGATGCGTTGGAGGCGCCCCATGGCGATGGTGAGCTCCGCGAAATCGCAGAGATCCTCCTCCCACAGGTGGCCGAGATGGCGTGCCGTGGGGGCGAGGAGGTCGAGGAGCAGGCTGTCGAGGGCGAGGCCGTCCTCGATGAGGACGACGATCCGGCTCTCGACATCATCGCAATCGGGCGCGAGCACCAGGGCGGCGAATTCGGCGATCTGGTCCGGCGTCGGCAGGATGCCGGGACGCTCCGAGCGCGGGTCGGCCCGATGGGCCAGCATCAACCGCGGGATGATCTCGGCTTCGACCACGCTGGCGAGGTCGCGGTCCCAGGCCGGGCCCCGATCAGGATATAATGCATTATTACGTCGCGGATGGACTTCGCTGGACGACCTCTCAAACATCGAGGCCGCCCGAAGCGAACTGACGTCATCCATTGGAACCTCCCAATGTTGCTGACGGCTTCTTGATCCAGCTCGATCTTGAGTGTCGAACTTCGCATCATCGACTTGCGAATGCCTTTGACGCTGCTTGCAATGAGAAAATGATTACAAGCGGGCCTTGACGGCGACGATACCGCTTACCATGGATTTGGCAATCCTCCCTCTCACATTATTATGCATCAAATCTGTAAAATGAAAACGACGTAAAGCTAGCTTGACACTCTTCCGACGGGTTCCTAACCTCCCTCTCAACGGGCCTCCGACCATGCGGGGCCGGGTCGAGACGGGATGGAGCCGATGCCTGCAAGAGGAGGCCAGCCGAGACGACCTCTCTATTCGCCGGCCGAGCGCGCCCGGCGCGACGCCTCCGCCTGGACCCTGGTCCAGGGCATCCTCGCGCCGCTGCAGTTCCTGGTCTTCCTCGTCAGCCTCGGCCTCGTCCTGCGCACCTTGGCGACGGGGGAGGGGGCGTCGGCCGCCAACGTCTCCATCGTGGTCAAGACCCTCGTCCTCTACGCGATCATGGTCACCGGCTCGATCTGGGAGAAGGACGTCTTCGGACGCTACCTGTTCGCGCCCTCCTTCTACTGGGAGGACATGGTCAGCATGCTCGTGCTGGCCCTCCACACCGCCTATCTCGTGGCGCTCGCCACGGGCGCCCTCGACACGACGGGGCTGATGCTCCTGGCGCTGGCGGCCTATGCCTCCTACGCCGTCAACGCCGCGCAATTCCTGCTCAAACTGCGCGCCGCCCGGCTGCAGGCGTCGCCCCGCGCCGTCCTCTCCACGGAGGGCGCGCGATGAATGCCCACGCTCCCCTCACCGCGTTCGAGAGCGAACACGGCCTCGAGATCCGGCAGGAACGCGGTCAGCGGGCGGTGTTCTGTGGGCTCACCGGCATCGTCTGGCTTCACCGCAAGATCCAGGACGCCTTCTTCCTCGTGGTGGGGTCGCGCACCTGCGCGCATCTCATCCAGTCGGCCGCCGGGGTGATGATCTTCGCCGAGCCGCGCTTTGCCACCGCCATCATGGACGAGCGCGATCTCGCCGGTCTCGCCGACATGAACGACGAACTCGACGCGGTGGTGAGCCGCCTCGTGGCGCGCCGGCCCGAGATCAAGCTGCTGTTCCTGGTGGGGTCGTGCCCCTCGGAAGTGATCAAGCTCGACCTGTCGCGCGCCGCCCAGAGGCTGTCGCGCAGCCTCGCGCCCGACGTGCGGGTGCTGAGCTATTCCGGCAGCGGCATCGAGACCACCTTCACGCAAGGGGAGGATGCCTGCCTCGCCTCCCTCGTGCCCGAAATGCCGGCCGAGGCGGCCAATGCCGAGCCCACGCTCCTCGTGGTCGGCGCCCTCGCCGACGTGGTCGAGGACCAGTTCGCCCGGATCTTCTCGGAAATGGGAATCGGGCCCGTACGCTTCCTGCCCGCGCGCCGGGCCGGCGCGATGCCGCCGGTGGGGGAAAACACCCGCTACCTCCTGGCCCAGCCCTTCCTCGCCGACACGGCGCGGGCACTGGAGGAGCGGGGCGCCACGCGGCTCGCCGCTCCGTTTCCGCTGGGCGCCGAAGGCACCACCGGATGGCTCAAGGCCGCGGCGGATGCGTTCGGCGTGGCGGCCGGACGGTTCGCGGCCGCCACTGCGCCGGGGCTGCGCCGGGCCGAGCAGGCGCTCGCCCCCTACCGGGCGATGCTGAGGCAGCGCCGGATCTTCTTCTTTCCCGATTCGCAGCTGGAAATCCCCCTGGCGCGTTTCCTCTCGCGGGAGATGGGCGCCGAACTGGTGGAGGTCGGCACCCCCTACCTCCATCGCGGGCATCTCGACCGCGAGATGGCCCTGCTGCCGCGCGGCACCCGGATCGTGGAGGGGCAGAGCCTCGACGACCAGATGGACCGCTGCCGGCAGGCCCGTCCCGACCTCACCGTCTGCGGCCTCGGCCTCGCCAACCCGCTGGAGGCGGAAGGGCTCGCGACCAAGTGGTCGATCGAGCTGCTGTTCACCCCGATCCAGGGCTACGACCAGGCCGGCGACTTGGCCGAGCTGTTCGCGCGCCCCCTCGTCCGCCGTACCCGGCTGGAGGTGTAGCCCGATGCAGCTCACCGTCTGGACCTACGAGGGACCGCCCCATATCGGCGCCATGCGCGTCGCCACCGCCATGCGCGGCCTGCACTACGTGCTGCACGCCCCCCAGGGCGACACCTATGCCGATTTGCTGTTCACCATGATCGAGCGGCGCGATGCCCGTCCGCCGGTGACCTACACCACCTTCCAGGCGCGCGACCTCGGCTCCGACACCGCCGCGATCTTCAAGGACGCGGTCGCCGCCGCCTACGAGCGCTTCCGCCCCGAGGCGATGATCGTCGGCGCCTCCTGCACGGCGGAGTTGATCCAGGACGATCCGGGCGGTCTCGCCAAGGCCCTGGCCCTACCGATCCCGGTGATCCCGCTGGACCTGCCCGCCTACCAGAAGAAAGAGAACTGGGGCGCCTCGGAAACGTTTTATCGGCTGGTGCGGACGCTGGCCGTCCCGGTGAAACCCGCCGCGCCGCGCGAGACCCGGCGTCCGCTCTGCAACATTCTCGGCCCGACCGCTCTCGGCTTCCGCCATCGCGACGATCTCGTCGAGATCCGGAAGCTTCTCGACGCCCTCGGCATCGACGTGAACGTGGTGGCGCCCCTGGGCGCTTCGCCCTCCGATCTCGGCCGGCTGGGTGCTGCCGATTTCAACGTCGTGCTCTATCCCGAGATCGCCCGCGCCGCCGGGCAGCACCTCCAAAAGACCTTCGGCCAGCCGATGGTCGAGACCGTGCCGATCGGCGTCGCCGCCTCGATCCGCTTCGTGGAGGAGGTGGCGACGATCGCCGGTGTCGATCCGTCCCCGGTCCTGTCCGGCGCGCCCTCGCGGCTGCCCTGGTACTCGCGCTCGGTCGATTCGACCTATCTCACGGGCAAGCGCGTCTTCATCTTCGGCGATGCCACCCATGCCCTCGCCGCCGCCCGGATCGCCGCCACCGAACTCGGCTTCAAGGTGGTGGGTCTCGGCAGCTATGCCCGCGAATTCGCCCGCGAGATCCGGGCCGAGGCGGCGCTCCACGGCATCGAGGCGACGATCACCGACGATTACCTCGAGGTAGAGGCGGCGATCCAGGCCAGCGCCGCCGAACTGGTGCTGGGCACGCAGATGGAGCGCCACATCGCCAAGCGTCTGGGCCTGCCCTGCGCGGTGATCTCGGCCCCGATCCACGTCCAGGATTTCCCCGCCCGCCACTCGCCGCAGATGGGATTCGAGGGCGCCAACGTCCTGTTCGACACCTGGGTCCATCCCCTGATGATGGGGTTGGAGGAACATCTGCTCGGCATGTTCCGCGAGGATTCCGAGTTCCACGCCGACGCCGCACCCTCCCATCTCGGCCCCGGCCACTCGCCTGTCCCTCCCCCCTCTGCGGGCTACGATACCCACGCATCTCGCGGGCCGCACGGGTCCCCTCTCCTGGCAGGAGAGGGACAGGGTGAGGTGTGTGACCTCTCCGGAGATGGACCACACCTCACCCCAGCCCTCTCCTTCCAGGAGAGGGAGACCGGCGCGCCTCCTATCGAGCCCTCTCGGATAGAGGAACGGCCGTCGAGCGGATGTGTGAATCCCGGAGCCCCCGCAGAGGAGGGAGGGAGTTCCGGTGCCCTACACAGCACGTGGGCTCCCGACGCCGAGAAGGAACTCAGGAAGATCCCGTTCTTCGTGCGGGGCAAAGCCCGCGCCAACACCGAACGCTTCGCCCGCGAGCGGGCGCTCCCCCTCATCACCGTCGAGACGCTGTACGATGCCAAAGCGCATTTCGGACGCTGAGCGTCCCGCCCTCAGCCTCGTCGTCGTGACGATGGACAATCACATGGCGAGCGCCCTGGAGCGCGCCCGCCACCGGCTGCGCGACGAGATGCCGGGGCTCACGCTCTGCTTCCACGCGGCGGCCGAATGGGACACCGACCCGGGGGCGCTGGCCGCCTGCAAGACCGACATCGCCCGCGCCGACATCGTGGTCTCCACCATGCTGTTCATGGATGAACACGTCCGCGCCATCCATCCGGCACTGCTCGCCCGCCGCCCGCATTGCGACGCGATGATCGGCTGCCTGTCGGCCAGCGAGATCGTCAAGACCACCCGCCTCAACCGCTTCGACATGGACGGCACCAAAAGCGGTGCCCTCGAATTCCTGAAGAAGCTGCGCGGCAAGACCGGCGCCCAGGGCAACGGCGCCCGCCAGATGGCGATGATTCGCCGGCTGCCCAAGATCCTGCGCTTCATCCCCGGCTCGGCCCAGGATGTCAGGGCCTATTTCCTCACCCTGCAATACTGGCTCTCGGGCTCGGACGAGAACATCGCCAATCTCGTGCGCTTCCTCGTCGGCCGCTACGCCGCCGGGCCGCGCGAGAGCTGGCGCCGGATCGCCGCCGCTCCGGCGCCCCTGAGCTACCCCGAGACCGGTCTCTACCATCCGCGCATGAAGGGCCGGATCGGCGAGGATCCCTCGCTGCTGCCGGTCCCGTCCGCAGGGGTGAAGGGCCGCGTCGGCCTGCTGGTGATGCGCTCCTACGTGCTCGCCGGGAACACCGCCCATTACGATGGCGTCATCGCCGCCCACGAAGCGCGCGGGCTCAGCGTCGTGCCGGCCTTCGCCAGCGGCCTCGACAACCGCCCGGCGGTGGAGGCCTTCTTCCGGAGCAACGGCCGGCCCGCCATCGACGCCCTCGTCTCGCTCACCGGGTTCTCCCTGGTGGGCGGCCCCGCCTACAACGACGCGGCCGCCGCCGAGGAGACCCTGCGCGACCTCGACGTGCCCTACCTCGCTGCCCACGCCCTCGAATTCCAGACCGTGGAGCAATGGGAGGCCTCCGACCGCGGCCTCTCCCCCGTGGAGGCCACGATGATGGTGGCGATCCCCGAACTCGACGGCGCCACCGCGCCGATGGTGTTCGGCGGCCGTTCCAGCCGCTCGCCCGGCGCCAATGCCCGCGACATGAGCGTCCACCCGGAGCGGGCCGACATGCTCGCCACCCGCGTGGAACGCCTCGTCTCCCTGCGCCGCAAGGACAGGGCCGCGCGCAAGGTGGCCATCGTCCTGTTCGGCTTCCCGCCCAATGCCGGGAGCATCGGCACCGCCGCCTTCCTCTCGGTCTACCACTCCCTTCACAACACGCTGAAGGGCCTGAAGGCCGACGGCTACGACGTCGCCGTGCCGGGCAGCGTCGACGACCTGCGCAACGCGGTGCTGGCCGGCAATGCCGCCCGCTATGGCACCAGCGCCAACGTCCATCACCGCATCCCGGCCGACGACCATGTCCGGCGCGAGCGGCATCTCTCCGAGATCGAGGCGCAATGGGGCCCGGCTCCGGGACGCCAGAACAGCAACGGCTCGCAGATCTTCGTGCTCGGGGCGCAATTCGGCAACGTCTTCGTCGGAGTCCAGCCGGGCTTCGGCTACGAGGGCGACCCGATGCGGCTGCTGTTCGAGCGCGGCTTTGCCCCGACCCACGCCTTCTCCGCCTTCTACCGCTACCTGCGCGAGGATTTCCGCGCCGACGCCGTGCTGCATTTCGGCACCCACGGGGCGCTCGAATTCATGCCCGGCAAGCAGACCGGCCTGTCGGATTCCTGCTGGCCCGAGCGTCTGATCGGGCCGCTGCCCAACGTCTACCTCTACGCCGCCAACAACCCGTCCGAGGGTATGATTGCCAAGCGCCGCTCGGCCGCCACCATGGTGAGCTACCTGACCCCGAGCCTCACCCAGGCCGGGCTCTACCGGGGCCTGATCGACCTCAAGGCCTCCATCGAGCGCTGGCGCGGCCTGGAGCCCGAGGCGGAAGCCGAGCGTCGCGACCTCGGCCAGATGATCCAGGCGCAGGGCTCCGCCCTCGACCTGACATTGGCCGAGCCGGCCTGGTTCGGGGACATGTCCGGCAGGGTCCTGGCGCTGGGCCTCGCCCTCAGCGAACTCGAGCACACCCTGATCCCGCACGGGATGCACGTGGTCGGGGAGGGGACGCCGCCTTTGGAGCGGATCGACCTCCTGCTCGCCCTGGCTGACGCGTCGAGCGGCGTGAAGCCCGACCGCGCCGGCATCGAGGCCCTGGTGGCGGGGGCCCCCCTCGACCGGGCGCTGGCCGAAGCGGGCCTGCCCCTCGACGACGAGCACCGCGCCGCCTTCGCCGCCCTGCGCGAGACCGACGCCCTGCTGGCGCAAGACCACGAGCTTCCCGCCCTGCTGCGGGCGCTCGACGGCCGCTTCATCGCCCCGGTCGCCGGCGGCGACCTCCTGCGCAACCCCTCCGTGCTGCCCACGGGACGCAACATCCACGGCTTCGACCCCTACCGCCTGCCCTCCGCCTTCGCGGTGGCCGACGGTACGCGGCAGGTCGCCCGCATCCTCGCCCGCTACCGCGACGAGGGCGCCCCCCTGCCGGAGAGCATCGCCCTGGTCCTGTGGGGCACCGACAACCTGAAGAGCGAGGGCGGCCCCATCGCCCAGGCCCTGGCCCTGATCGGTGCGAGCCCGCGCTTCGACGGCTATGGCCGCCTCTGCGGCGCGACGCTGATCCCCCTCGACGAGCTCGGCCGCCCGCGCATCGACGTGGTGGTGACCCTGTCGGGCATTTTTCGCGATCTGCTCCCGCTCCAGACCAAGCTCCTGGCGGAAGCCTGCTATCTCGCGGCCACTGCCGACGAGCCGTCGGAGCGGAACTTCGTGCGCAAGCATGCCCTCGCCCACATGGACGAGCACGGCATCGACATGGAGACGGCCGCCCTGCGGGTGTTCTCCAACGCCGAGGGCACCTACGGCGCCAACGTCAACAACCTCGTCGAATCCGGCCGCTGGGAGGACGAGGACGAGATCAGCGAGACCTTCTCGCGGCGCAAGTCCTTCGCCTATGGCCGCAACGGCCGGCCCACCGCCCAGCGCGCCCTGATGGGCAGCGTGCTCGCCAAGGTCGATCTCGCCTACCAGAACCTCGATTCGGTGGAGGTCGGGGTGACCTCCGTCGACCATTACTTCGACGGTCTCGGCGGGATGGGCCGGGCGGTGGCCCGCGCCAAGGGCGAGGCCGTGCCGATCTTCATCAGCGACCAGACACGGGGGGAGGGCGTCGTGCGCTCCCTCTCCGAGCAGGTCTCGCTGGAGACCCGGACCCGGATGCTCAACCCGAAATGGACCGAGGGCATGCTCGGCCACGGCTACGAGGGCGTGCGCCAGATCGAGGCGCATCTCACCAACACCATGGGCTGGTCGGCCACCTCCAACGCCGTCGCGCCCTGGATCTACCAGCGCATCACCGAAACCTACCTCCTCGATCCGGCGATGCGCGAGCGTCTGGCGGCCCTGAACCCGACCGCGTCGGCCAAGGTCGCCCACCGTCTGATCGAGGCGCACCAGCGCGGCTTCTGGACTCCCGACGCGGCCACGCGCGACGCGCTCGACCGTGCCGAGGAGGAGCTCGAAGACCGTCTCGAAGGCATCACCGCAGGGGTCGCCGCATGAACATCGCCATCCGTAATCCCGTGGCCACGCGCCGCGAGGAAGGCAGCCTCCAGGTCGAACTCGATCCGGCGCTGAAGATCGGCACGGCGAAGGTCTTCGCCGTCTACGGCAAGGGCGGCATCGGCAAGTCGACCACCTCGTCGAACCTGTCGGTGGCCTTCTCGAAGCTCGGGAAACGCGTGCTCCAGATCGGCTGCGACCCGAAGCACGATTCGACCTTCACCCTGACCAAGCGCCTCGCCCCCACGGTGATCGATGCCCTGGAGGCCGTGCAGTTCCATTCCGAGGAATTGCGGATCGAGGACTTCGTGGCCGAGGGCTATAACGGCGTGATGTGCGTCGAGGCCGGCGGCCCGCCGGCCGGCACCGGCTGCGGCGGCTACGTGGTCGGCCAGACGGTGAAGCTTTTGAAAGAGCATCATCTCCTCGAAGACACCGACGTGGTGATCTTCGACGTCCTTGGCGACGTGGTCTGCGGCGGCTTCGCCTCGCCGCTGCAGCATGCCGACCAGGCTCTCATCGTCACCGCCAACGACTTCGATTCGATCTTCGCCATGAACCGGATCGTCGCCGCGATCCATTCGAAGTCGAAGAACTATCCGGTGCGCCTCGGCGGTGTCATCGCCAACCGCTCGGCCAAGACCGACGAGATCGACCGCTTCAACGCCGCGGTCGGCCTGGAGCGCATCGCGCATTTCCCCGACCTCGACGTGGTCCGGCGCTCGCGCCTGAAGAAATCGACCCTGTTCGAGATGGAGCCGACGCCGGAGCTCATCGCGGTGACCGACGAGTACATGCGGCTCGCCGCCCATCTCTGGGCCGGCGGCAAGCCGCTCTCGGCGATGCCGATGAAGGACCGCGACCTGTTCGAGTTCCTGGGCTTCGATTGAGGGTGGGCGCCATGACGAGCACCAGCTACGCGGCGCGCCGCTCGCAACTGACCACCTATTTCGACCGCACGGCGGTGGAGGCCTGGGCCCGTCTCACCACGGACGCCCCGGTCTCGAAGATCCGCGCCACCGTGCGGGCGGGGCGGGACGCCATGCGAGCGAACCTGCTCTCCTGGCTCCCCGACGACCTGACCGGCCGGCGCGTCCTCGATGCCGGCTGCGGGACGGGAACCCTCAGCGTCGAGGCCGCCCGGCGGGGCGCGGAGGTGGTCGCCATCGACGTCTCGCCGACGCTGGTGGGTCTGGCCCGTGAGCGCAGCGCCGAACTCCTCGGCGGTCACCATATCGACTTCCGCGTCGGCGACATGCTCGACCCCCGGCTCGGGCGCTTCGACCATGTGGTGGCGATGGATTCGCTAATCCATTACGGCGCCGGCGACATCGTCCGGGCGCTCGCCGAACTGGGCCTTCGCACCGACGGATCGCTGGTCTTCACCGTGGCCCCGCGCACGGCGCTCCTCACGCTGATGCATGCCGCCGGCCGGCTCTTCCCGCGCGGCGACCGGGCGCCCGCCATCGTGCCGATCACCGAAGGCGGCCTGCGCCGCCGGATCGGCAGGAAGGCCGCGCTCGCCGGCTTCGCGGTGGGCCGGACGCAGCGGGTCAACAGCGGGTTCTATCTCTCCAACGCGGTCGAATTGGCGCGGAATAGCCCTCCCCGGACTGCAGGGGAGGGGGGAATCATGTCATGAAACCCGCCGACCTCACCGCCCGCCTGCTCACGCGCCTCGGCCCCGGCCTGATGCCGTTCCTGCCCTTCGCCGATGCGGCGACGCCGGAACTGCCGCTGGGTCGGCTTCTGCGGCTGTCGCTGTTCCAGGTGACGGTGGGCATGGCCGCCGTACTCCTCATCGGCACCCTCAACCGGGTGATGATCGTCGAGCTCGAAGTCCCGGCCTGGATCGTGGCGGTGATGCTGTCGCTGCCCCTGGTCTTCGCCCCCCTGCGGGCGCTGGTGGGATTCCGCTCGGACAGGCACCGCTCGGTGCTCGGCTGGCGCCGTGTCCCCTACATCTGGTTCGGCACCCTGCTGCAGTTCGGCGGGCTCGCCATCATGCCGTTCGCGCTGCTGATCCTGTCGGGCGACACCACCGGCCCGGTCTGGCCCGGCCATGTGGCGGCGGCGCTCGCCTTCGTCATGGTCGGGGCCGGCCTCCACACCACCCAGACCGTCGGTCTCGCGCTCGCCACCGATCTCGCCCCCGCCCATGCCCGGCCGAGGGTGGTAGCGCTCCTCTGCGCCATGCTGCTCGCCGGCATGATGGTCAGCGCCATCGCCTTCGGCTTGGCTCTCGCGAATTTCTCGGCCCTGCGGCTGATCCAGGTGATCCAGGGCGCGGCCGTCGTGACCATCGTGCTCAACGGCATCGCCCTGTGGAAGCAGGAGGCGCGTCAGCCCGGACGCACGGCGACGGACCTGCCGCGCCCGAGCTTCTCGCAATCCTGGGCCGCCTATGCCGGCAGCGGCCTCGCCCGCCGGCGCCTCATCGCCACCGGCCTCGGCACAGCGGCCTTCTCGATGCAGGACATCCTGCTCGAACCCTATGGCGGCCAGATCCTGCACCTGCCGGTGGCGGCCACTACGGCGCTCACCGCCATGCTCGCGGCCGGCGGCGGGGTCGGCCTGCTGCTGGCCGCGCGCGGGCTCAACCGGGGCGGCGACCCGTTCCGGGTGGCGGCCGCCGGCAGCGGGGTCGGCATCCTGGCCTTCTCGGCGGTGATCTTCGCGGCCCCGCTGGCCTCGGCCCAGCTCTTCACCACCGGCGTCACTCTGATCGGCCTCGGCGGCGGGTTGTTCGCCCACGGCACGCTCACCGCCTCCATGGCGAAGGCGGGGCCGGAGGATACCGGCCTGGCCCTCGGCGCCTGGGGCGCAGTCCAGGCCAGTGCGGCCGGCATCGCCATCGCGGCGAGCGGCATCCTGCGGGACGTGGGCTCCAGCCTCTCGGCGTCCGGGGCGCTGGGCGAGGCCATGAGCGACCCGTCGGTGGGCTACCTCATCGTCTACCACATCGAGATCGCACTCCTCTTCGCGACCCTTGTCGCCATCGGACCGCTGGTCCGAGACACCACCGGTCGTCACACCGCCACAAGCGGCAGGGAGGCGCGCGCCCTCCTGCCGTCCTCCGTTCCCGGTCAAGGAGCCTGATCATGCCAAGAGGTGAAATCACGGGCTATGTCGATGTCGCCCAGGTCGTGCTCTACGCGTTCTGGATCTTCTTCGCCGGCCTCGTCTTCTACCTGCGCCAGGAGGATCGGCGCGAAGGCTATCCCCTGGAAAGCGAGGCGGCCGGCCGCCTCAAGCGCCCCGACCCGATCCTGATCCCGAGCCCGAAGCAGTTCCTGCTCTCCAACGGCCTGGTGAAGACCGCCCCCCAGACCGACATGCAGCCGGCCTGGAACTACAAGGGCCACAAGCGCGAGGTCTGGCCCGGCTCGCCGCTCGAGCCGGACGGCGACGGCCTTCACGACCAGATCGGCCCCGGCTCCTATGCCGATCGCGATGATCACCACGACCGCACCTGGGACGACGAGAAACGGATCGTTCCGCTTCGGGTCGCCGAGCATTTCGTGGTCCACGAGGACGGCCCGAACCCGATCGGCATGACCGTGTTCGGCGCCGACCGGCAGGTGGCCGGCACCGTCACCGACCTCTGGATCGACCGCGGCGAATCCATGGTCCGCTACATCGAGGTCGAGCTCGGCTCCGGCGGGCGCCGGGTGCTGATGCCCAACACCTTCTGCAGGACCGGGCGGTTCTCGCGTACGGTGAAGACCGAGGCCCTGCTCGCCCACCAGTTCGCCGACATCCCCGGCCAGAAGGACCCGGATTCGGTGACCCTCTACGAGGAGGAGCGGATCATGGCCTTCTTCGGCGCCGGCACCCTCTACGCCACGGCCGAGCGCCAGGAGCCGTTCCTGTGAGCCGCGCCGCGAAATCCCCCCTCGGCGTTCCCGCCAACGCCTTCGACGCGCCGCCGGGCCTGCCCGCGCCGCTGCCACCCGGAGAGCACATCCTCTGGCAAGGCCGTCCCTGCGCCTTCGGTATCGCCGCGCGGGCGCTGCATGCCCGCCTCGTCGGCCTCTGGTTCGTCGGGCTGGCCCTCTGGGCGGCGATCCCGCCCCTCGGCGAGGGCGCCTTCGGACAGGCCGTGCTTCTCGCCGGACCGACCCTCCTCGTCGGCGCCGGCGCGGTCGCGCTCCTCGGCCTCCTCGGCTGGCTCTCGGCGCGCTCGACCACCTACACCATCACCAACCGCCGGGTGGTGATGCGCCTCGGCATCGCCCTGCCGATGACCCTCAACCTGCCGTTCGGCCTGATCGAGGGCGCGGGGTGCAAGGTCTTTACGGACGGGAGTGGTGACCTGCCTTTACGGCTGCGCCGGGGCAACCGCGTGGCCTACCTCCATCTCTGGCCGCATGCCCGTCCCTGGGCCGTCACAAACCCCGAGCCGATGATGCGATCGGTGCCGGATGCGAAGCGCGCCGCCGAAATCCTTGCCCGCGCACTGTCAAGTGCACTTGACACAACGGAGGAAACTGCGACTCCTATGGTGGTCGCGCGGCAGCGGCCCGTCCGCCCGCCGCGCCTCGCCAACGCGAGTTGAAATCAGGGAGGAGACGCGATGACGGCGAAGGCTGATGCCGCCCGGATTCCGCGACCGCTGGTCATCGGGGCGCTCGGGCTCATGGGGTTCGTGACCGTCGTGGTGGGGGTCGGCCGCAGCGAGGGGATCGGCCTCTCGCAGATGCCGCCGGCCCGGATCGTCCGCTCCTTCGATCTGAACCCGGAGGACCGCGCCGACGGCGCCATCGTCATCCGGGATGCGCGCTCCCAAGACGTCATCGCCACGATCGAACCCGGCCAGGACAATTTCGTCCGCGCCACCCTGCGCGGCTTCGGCCAGGCCCGCCTGCGCGCCGGCCTCGGCCGGGAACAGCCCTTCCGCCTGACGCGCTTGAGCGACGGCGGCCTCGAACTCTCCGACCCGTCGACCGGCCGCGCCGTCAATCTCGGCGCCTTCGGCCCGTCGAACTTCGTCGCCTTCACGAGGCTCCTCCCCGAGACCAGGCTCGCCGACAGCGGAGCCGCCCGATGATCGCGTCGTTCGGACGTCGCACCGTCGAGGTGCCCTGCACCGTCGAGATCGAGCAGACCCCCGAGACGCTCCACGCCCACGTGACCCTGGACGCCGCGTTCGAGATCGAGCCGGGCGACGAGGTCCAGGTCCACGACGCGCCGACCTCCGTTCCCTATGGCGAGCGCCTCGTGGTCCGCCGCACCGCCACGGTCACCCGTGCCGGCATCCTGGAGCGGCTCTGGACCAAGTTCGCCGGCCATTTCGAGCTCACCGAACTCTACGAAGTCAGCTTCTCAGAGAGGAGGCGCCTGTGAACGTCTCGATCCAGCACCAGGCCCCGAAGGGCATCACGCCGAAGCTGCCCATGAACGAGGGCACCAAGGCCGCCCAGGAGACGACCTTCCTCTCGCCCCGCTTCTACACTACGGATTTCGAGGAACTCGACCGCACCGATGTCGAGCCCGTGCGCCAACAATGGGACGTCCTGATCGCGGAACTGCGCGCCGACCCGAACAAGCGCCACTTCACCCGCAACGAGGAGTTCGACCTCGACATGTCCGGCCTCGATCCGGACCTGCGCAAGGAGTTCATGGATTTCCTCGTCTCGTCGATCACCGCCGAGTTCTCCGGCTGCGTGCTCTATGCGGAGATGAGGAAGCGGGCCAAGAACCCCGATATCCGCGAGCTGTTCGGCTTCATGAGCCGCGACGAGGCGCGGCACGCCGGCTTCATCAACGACGTGCTCAAGGATTTCGGCATCGGCGTCGACTTAGGGTTCCTGACCAAGTCCAAGAAATACACCTTCTTCCGGCCGAAGTTCATCTTCTACGCCACCTATCTCTCCGAGAAGATCGGCTACGCCCGCTACATCACGATCTTCAGGGAGCTGGAGCGCAACCCGGAAAGGCGGTTCCACCCGATCTTCAAGTGGTTCGAGAAGTGGTGCAACGACGAGTTCCGCCACGGCGAGGCCTTCGCTCTGCTGATGCGGGCCAACCCCAAGCTGACCACGGGCATCAACCGCTACTGGATCAAGTTCTTCCTACTTGCCGTCTTCGCCACCATGTATGTGCGCGACCATTGCCGGCCGCATTTCCACAAGGCGCTCGGGGTCGATCCGACCGATTACGATTTCAAGGTGTTCCGGATCACCTCCGACATTTCGAAACAGACCTTCCCGCTCACCCTCGATCTCGACAATCCGAAGTTCAAGGCGGCCCTCGACCGGCTCCTCGTCTGCTCCAACAAGCTCGCCGACGCCAAGGCGCAGGGCGGGATCGTGGGGAGGCTGAAACAGGGGGCCTGGATCGCGGCCTCGGCGGTGAACTTCGCCCGGCTCTACGCGCTACCCACCATCGACAACCCGATGCCCGCCGAGATCCGCCTCGAGCCGGTCTGGTAGGACGCGGGAGGATGGCCGCCCACGCCGTTCCTGCGCTCTACGCGGTGCTGATCTGGTGGTTCTCCACCGGGCTCATCATCCTGCTCGATCACCGCCCCCGCCACACCCATCCCTGGAGCATGGCGGCCGGCACCCTGGTGCTGATGGCCGCGCTCTACGCCATCGGCGCCAGCGCCGGGGACACCAGCGAGACGGGCGCCTACACGGCGTTCACGGCTTCACTCCTCGTCTGGGGCTGGCAGGAGATGAGCTATTACATGGGCTACGTCGCGGGGCCGCGCAAAACCGGATGCCCGCCGGCGACAAGGGGGTTCGCCCTGTTCCGGGCGGCGGCGGCCACGAGCCTGTGGCACGAGGCGGCGATCGTCGCCGGGATGGCCGCGATCCTCGCCCTGACCTGGGGAGAGCCCAACAAGTTCGCCCTGTGGACCTACCTGATCCTCTGGGGAATGAACCTCTCGGCGCGGCTCAACATGTTCCTCGGCGTTCGCAACCTCAACGCCGAGTTCCTGCCCGAGCGCCTCGGCTACCTCGCCTGCTTCCTCAGGAACCGGCGCATGAACGCGCTGTTCCCGTTCTCGGTGGGCATCGCCGCCCTGGTGACGATCCTGCTCGCGCGGGCCGCGATGGGGGAGGGAATCGGTGCCCACGAGGTCGCCGGCTTCACCATCGTCACCACGCTGATGGCGCTGGCGACCCTCGAACACGGCTTTCTGATGCTGCCGCTGCCTTCGGCGGCCCTGTGGGCCTGGAGCCTGCCGAAGGCTGCCCGCACCCAGAATCCTCCCGCCTATGCGGGGGAGAGTGCTGGCAGTGCAGGCGGGAGAGGGGTCGGCACAGGCTTTTCCGGAGAGCCGGTTCCCCTCTCCCGACCCTCGCTCACGCGAGGGCCACCCTCCCCCGCGGAGGGGGGAGGGAACGCTCTCTGACGCTCCGGTGAGACGAATCACGAATAGCCAACGCGAAACATCGCGATCCATAGGGAAGGGGACGGCCATGAACTATGAAGACTTCTTCGGCGATGCCTTGTCCGGTCTGCACCGCGAGGGCCGCTACCGTGTCTTCACCGATCTCGAGCGCCAGAACGGCTGCTTTCCCCACGCCACCCACCACAGCCCGGGTGGGCAGCGCCCGGTGACCGTCTGGTGCTCCAACGACTATCTCGGAATGGGCCAGAACCCGGTCGTGCTCGAGGCCATGCACGAGGCCCTTGACCGCTGCGGCGCCGGGGCCGGCGGCACCCGCAACATTTCCGGCACCAACCATTATCACGTGCTGCTGGAGCAGGAGCTGGCCGACCTCCACCGCAAGGAGGCGGCCCTGCTCTTCACCTCCGGCTACGTCTCGAACTTGGCGGCTCTGGGCACACTGGCCGGCAAGCTGCCGGGCTGCGTCGTGCTGTCCGATGCCGAGAACCACGCCTCGATGATCGAGGGCATCAAGGCGTCCCGCGCCGAGCGCCACATCTTCCGCCACAACGACCCGGAAGACCTCGACCGCAAGCTCAGGATGATCGACCCGTCGCGGCCAAAGCTCGTAGCCTTCGAGTCGGTCTATTCCATGGACGGCGACATCGCCCCCATCGCGGAGATCTGCGACGTCGCCGAAGCGCATGGCGCGCTCACCTATCTGGATGAAGTCCACGCGGTCGGCCTCTACGGCCCGCGCGGCGGCGGCATCTCCGAGCGCGAGGGCCTCGCCCACCGCCTCGACGTCATCGAGGGCACGCTCGGCAAGGCCTTCGCGGTGCATGGCGGCTACATCACCGGCTCGGCCAAGCTCTGCGATTTCGTCCGCAGCTTCGCCTCCGGCTTCATCTTCACCACCTCGCTGCCGCCCGCCGTAGCGGCGGGGGCCGCGGCGAGCATCAAGCACCTGAAGGCCAGCGGCACCGAGCGCGCGCGCCATCAGGAGCGCGTCGCCCAGGTCCGCGCCCGGCTCGACGCCGCCGGCATCCCCTATCTCCCCAACGACAGCCACATCGTGCCGGTGATGGTCGGCGACCCGGTCCTGTGCAAGGCGATCAGCGACACGCTCCTCGACGAGTTCGGCATCTACGTCCAGCCGATCAACTACCCCACCGTGCCGCGCGGGACCGAGCGCCTGCGCATCACCCCGTCGCCGCTGCATTCGGACGCCGATGTCGAGCATCTGGTCGGGGCGCTCGCCGCGATCTGGACGCGGATGGGCGTGGAGCAGGCGGCGGCGGAGTGAAGGCAAGAACCCTCCTCCCTTCGCGGGGGAGGGAGAGGCGCACACCATGTCGAGACACCGGGAGACGGCCTATGGTCCTGAATGGAACGACCCGAACGGTGTTTCCCGGATCAGCCTCCCATCCTCGCTCTCGCCCCGAGGCGCCGGAGCCCGACGCGAGCCAAGCAATCCTCCGGAAACCCCGAAGCGACCCCGAACCGTCCATCACATCCCCGCCCATCACCTTCCCGTTCTCCGCCATCGTCGGCCAGGACGAGATGCGCCGCGCCCTGATGATCGCCGCGGTGGACCCGTCCGTGGGCGGCGTCCTCGTCTTCGGTGACCGGGGCACCGGCAAGTCCACCGCGATCCGGGGCCTCGCCGCCCTGCTGCCGCCGATGAAGGCGGTGATCGGCTGCCCCTATTCCTGCGACCCCGCCAAGCCCGCCGGCGAATGCCCGCATTGCGCCACTCATGCATCATCGCGAAAGAGTCATCTCGCGCCGGTGCCGGTGGTGGACCTGCCGCTGGGCGCCACCGAGGACCGGGTGGTGGGCGCCCTCGACCTCGAACGCGCCCTGACGCGGGGCGAGAAGGCGTTCGAGCCCGGCCTTCTGGCCCGCGCCAATCGCGGCTTCCTCTATATCGACGAGGTCAACCTCCTCGACGACCACCTCGTCGATCTCCTCCTCGATGTGGCGGCCTCCGGGATCAACACCGTGGAGCGCGAGGGGTTGAGCATCCGGCACCCGGCGAAGTTCGTGCTGGTGGGCAGCGGCAACCCGGAGGAGGGGGAGCTGCGGCCCCAGCTCCTCGACCGGTTCGGCCTCGCCGTGGAGGTGACCACGCCCACGGATCTCCCCACCCGCATCGACGTGGTGCGCCGGCGCGACGCCTACGAGCGCGACCCCGCGGGGTTCTGCGCCCGCTATGCCAAGGCCGACCGGGCACTGCAGAAGCGCCTCACCGCCGCCAGGGCGCGGCTTCCCGGGCTCGACATGCCCGATGCGACCCTGGAGGCCGCGGCCCGGCTCTGCCTCGCTCTGGGCACCGACGGCCTGCGCGGCGAGCTGACCCTGATGCGCACCGCCCGGGCGCTGGCCGCCTATGAGGGGGCCGACACCGTGGGGATCGACCATCTCCGCCAGGTCGCGCCGAGTGCCCTGCGCCACCGCCTGCGCCGCAACCCGCTCGACGAATCCGGCTCCACCGCCCGGGTCGCGCGGGCCGTGGCCGAGGTCCTGGGCTCGTGAGCGAGGCTCCGGCGACCTGGACCGACGCCCTGCGCATCGCCCGGCTCATCGCCGCCGACCCGCACGGCTGCGGCGGCGTGGTGGTGCGTGCCGGGGCCGGCCCGGTGCGCGACCGCTGGCTCGATGCCGTTCGCGAAAACCTCAGCTCCGGCAAGCCGTTACGGCGGATGCCGGCGGGCATCGCCGAGGACCGGCTCGTCGGCGGGCTCGACCTCGCGGCGACGCTTTCCGCCGGGCGGCCGGTGGCCCAGGCCGGGCTGCTGGCCGAGGCCGATGGCGGTCTTCTCGTCGCCGCGATGGCCGAGCGGATGGGGCAGGGCACCGCCGGACATCTCGCCGCCGCCCTCGATACCGGGCGGCTGAGGGTGGAGCGGGACGGGCTGGCGGAGACCCGGCCGGCCCGGTTCGGGCTGATTCTCCTCGACGAGGGGATCGGCGAGGACGAGGCCGCGCCGGCCGCGCTCGCCGATCGGCTGGCCTTCCATCTCGACCTCACGAGCGTGCCGCCGAGCGCCACGCGACCGGTGCTTCGACCGCCATCGGACGGCCTTTCGCCGGAATCCGAAACGCCGTCCGATGGCGGTGCGCGGAGCGGCCACGATCCCGTCGCGGACCTCAGCGAGGTCGCGGCCCGGCTCGGCATCGCCTCGCTGCGCGCGCCGCTCCTCGCCCTTCGGGTCGCCCGCCTCCTCGCCCGCCTCGACGGCCGCGCCGAGATCGCCGAGGCGGATGCGCGGGAGGCCGCGCGCCTCGTCCTCGGCCACCGCGCCACCCGCCTCCCGGAACGCGAGCCCGCCCCCGAGGAAGAGGAGCGGGAGCGGGCGGAGGGCGCGCCGGAGACGCCGCCGCCCCCGGACGGGGCGGCCCCCGGCTCCGATCCCGAGGAGAGCACCGCGTCCACCCCCGACGACCGCATCGTCGAGGCCGCCCGCGCCGCGATTCCCGCCGGGCTCCTGGCGATGCTGATGCGGGACGGCCCGCGCCTGCGGGTGCCGAGGGCCGGCAAGGCCGGGGCGAAGGCCGTCTCCCCCCGCTCCGGCCGGCCCATGGGCGCGCGGCCGGGCGATCCCCGCCGGGGCCGGCTCGATCTCATCGCGACCTTGCGCGCCGCAGCCCCCTGGCAGGGCATCCGCCGGCGGGCGGAGGGGGGCGGCACCTGTCTCATGATCCGCCCCGACGACATCCGCATCACCCGGTTCCGGCAGCGGACCGAGACCACGACGATCTTCACCGTGGACGCCTCCGGCTCCTCCGCCCTGGAGCGGCTGGCCGAGGCCAAGGGCGCCGTCGAACTGCTTCTGGCCGAGGCCTATACGAGGCGGGACAAGGTCGCCCTCGTCGCCTTTCGGGGTGCCGGCGCGGAGCTGGTCCTCGCGCCGACGCGCTCCCTGGTGCGGTCGCGGCGCGGCCTCGCCGCCCTGCCCGGAGGCGGCGGGACGCCGCTCGCCGCCGGCATCGACGCCGCCGGAGCGGTGGCCCTCGGGGTCAGGCGCGGCGGCGGGACGCCGGTGGTGGTGATGCTCACCGATGGACGGGCCAACGTCGCCCGGTCGGGGATCGCCGGGCGGGAGCGCGCGGCTGAGGATTCGCTGAAAGCCGCGCGCCTTTTCCGCGAGGCGGACTTCCGCGCCATCCTCATCGACACGGCCCAGCGGCCGCAGGATTCGGCGCGCCGCCTCGCCGACGCCATGGGGGCGCGCTATCTGCCCCTGCCCCATGCCGATGCCGGGGTGATGAGCGCCGCGATCCGGTCGGCGACGGAATAGGGGTTCCAGCATGCGCGCGCCCGCCGAACGACCCCGCTGGGAGCGCGAGGGCGCCGACTGGCCGCACCGGGAGGCGAGCCGCTTCGTCACGGCCTCCGGCCTCAATTGGCACATCCAGGAGATGGGGGAGGAAGGGGCCCCGACCGTGCTGCTCCTCCACGGCACGGGGGCCGCCACCCATTCCTGGCGCGGGCTGATGCCGCTCCTGGCGACGCGGTTCCGAATCGTCGCCCCGGACCTGCCGGGCCACGGCTTCACCGACCCGCTCCCCGCCGCGAAACTCTCCCTGCCGGGGATGGCGAGCGCCGTGGGCGACCTCCTCGACAGCCTCGCCCTCCGCCCCACCCTGGTCGTCGGCCATTCGGCGGGGGCGGCGCTCCTGGTCCGGCTCTGCCTCGACGGGCGGATCGCCCCGGACCTCCTGGTGGCGCTCAACGGCGCGCTCACCCCGTTTCCCGGCCTCGCCTCGGTGCTGTTCCCGAGCATGGCGCGGCTGCTCTTCCTCAACCCGGTGACCCCAAAACTCTTCGCCTGGACAGCCGACCGCCCGGCGGTGGAGCGCCTGATCCGCGGCACCGGCTCCCGCCTCGACCCGCAGGGGCTCGATCTCTACCGACGCCTGTTCCGCACACCCGGCCATGTGGCCGGGGCGCTCGGCATGATGGCGAACTGGGACCTCGCCACCCTCGACCGCGCCATCGACCGCCTCGCCACCCCGACGCTCCTCGTGGTCGGCAGCGAGGACAAGGCCATCTCCCCCGACACCGCCTTCGCCCTGCGCCAACGCCTGACCCACGCCCGCGTCGAGCTGCTGCGCGGCCTCGGCCACCTCGCGCATGAGGAGGCGCCGAAGAAGGTTTCGGAGGTGATTTTTGCGGCGATGGATTTGGCGGTGGGGGAGGCGGTCGGGGCTATTGTGTTGCAGTGATGAGGGGGCCGTGGAGTCTCATTCTGCCAACGAGGCCTAGCGGCACTGCGCCGTGAGTGGAAGTTGGCTTCAGTCCCAGGAGCGGGCATTCTGCTATCTCCCTAGCACAGCCATACGAGCAGATTTATTAGCTGCAGCAAAGCGATGTGACGGGCATAGCTGCTTGGTCGGCCGCACTACGAAGCGGCTCCCCCGGTCGGAGGCATCGGTCGAGGTGGTGGATGGCCTATGCTCCCGCTTCTAAAGAGGCGACCTCTTATGCCATTCCATCGAACGTGAAAGCCGGACTCGTTTGTGAATTCCGCCACGACGGTTTTCCAAGCGGACCACTTCAATGGGGAATCGTCTCCTCCCCTTCGCATCTTGGCGAACCGTCTGCGTAACTTTTTACGGCGATATCACCGCGCGAACCGCTTGTATTCAACGAGCCACGGCATAGTTTGAATTAGCGTTTTGGTTGGTGGCGGTCGCCGGGTTCACATTGAGCGCCGGAGTGATGTTGTCAGCCGGGCTTGCGCTTGGGGTCAAAGCCAGGAGCAGCCTATGGGGTGCCGAGGTCGGCGGTCTTCGGATTGCAGGCCGAGGTCCTGTTGAGCGTCGGACGGGCTTTACCTCTGTAACGACCATAGCCCTTGATCTCGATATCGAGATGAAGTTTCGGGTGGTCACAAAGGACTATTTACGGCTCCGTCCGGGAGGTGTGCGGCCGAACCGCTTGCATCCCGGCCAAAAAGGCTAAGCTCCACTAGGAGAAGGATGTGACGACGATGCCCGCATGCAAAAACATGCCAGCCGATCTGGCCGGCGAAACTTAGCCGTGGCACGTGCGTCGGCAGCGTTTTGGTTGGTGGCGGTCGCCGGGTTCACATTGAGCGCCGGAGTGATGTTGTCAGCCGGGCTTGCGCTTGGGGTCAAAGCCAGGAGCAGCCTATGGGGTGCCGAGGTCGGCGGTCTTCGGATTGCAGGCCGAGGTCCTGTTGAGCGTCGAGCCTACAGAGGTAGGGCGAAGGCAACCGAAGTCGTCCACCAAGACAGAGCTTATTCATCTTGGGAAAGCATCTCGACGAAACAACTACTCTGAAAAATCTGCAGGCGGCATGGCATAAAATTCGGTCGAATGGGCGCCTGTCGTCTGCAGAAGAGACGCGAGCAGCAATCGATAGTTTCGGGCAGAATGCCGACCAAAAGCTAAGACAGATCCAGAAGTTAATTCGGCAAGGAAAATTTCAGTTCACGCCTCAAAAGGGTGTTCTTGTCAAAAAATCGAGCGGCGGACACCGAGGCATCGTCATGGCCTCCGTGGAAAATCGTGTCGTCGAACGCGCGTTGCTCAATCACCTTCAAGGAAAATCGCCCCTCGTACAGCGAGTGATCAACGAGCCTACGAGCGTAGGCGGAGTCCCCGAACGCAGTGTTCCGCACGGCCTAAAGTTGATCCGTGATGCGATCTTGGAAGGTAAGAGGCACTTCGTTCGATCAGACATCTCAGGTTTCTTCGATCACATCCCGCGCAGTCAAGTTATCGAGAGAATTGCTGCCGATATAGAAGAACCGGAATTCATTCGGGTCCTTACTGAAGCAACCGCAGTCGTTCTCTCGAATGAGGCTACACTTGGCGAGGATCGACGCGTCTTTCCAACGGATAATGAGGGAGTGGCGCAAGGTTCGCCGCTCTCACCGCTATTTGGCAATATTCTGCTGAACGATTTTGATCAAGAATTCAACACAAGAGGCATACGCTGCATTCGCTTCATCGATGATTTTGTATTGCTAGCCGACTCCAACAGTCAGGCGGCGAAGTCTTACGATAGTGCCAGGAGGGCGCTTGAACGTCTAAACTTGAAAAGTCACGATCCCTTTAATGGAAAAACACCGAGGGATAAGGCGGCGTACGGCCATGTCGATAAGGGGTTCGTATTCCTGGGATACGACATATTCCCGGCTCTATTGCAACCGTCTGCCAAGGCAAGGCAGAAGCTAGAAAGTGTTGTCGCAGACCACCTCAGATCAGGGCGAGATGATATTATTGAAGTAAAAAGACAGGGACATAGCTTTGCTGCAAGAAAGAAATACGTTCAAACACAGGCGACTATTGATCGCGTTATACGTGGATGGGGTGAGGCCTTCTCGTATAGTACTGCAAAGCAAACAACGATTGATCTTGATCTAGCAATCGAGAGCAGGCTCGTTGATTTCCGGGAATGGTTTGCTAGGCAGCTCCGAGGAACCGATTGGAAGACGAAGCGCCGGCTCGGCGGGATTTGTCTTCTGGAAGACGTAAGAGAGAAATCTCTCGACGACCTTCCCGTGAAACTTGCAGCTCTTCCTCGAACGAGAATGGGCGCCAAGGCGCTCACGATATCGACGGATGGCGCGATCCAGGGACAGGGCCGCCGGAAGGGGAAAGATCAAGGCGCGGGGGGCTGGGCGTTCGTCGTTCATTCGCCCGATGTCGAGCGATCCGGCTACATGGCGGGCGAAACAAACAACAGAATGGAACTGCGCGCGGTGATAGAGGCGCTAAAATACGCCGGGGGCGGCTCGTCCGTCATCATCCGCACCGACTCGCAATATATCACGAATACGGTGAACCGGGGTGCTATCGTCGCAGCGAACCGTGATCTTTGGGATGAGTTCGCCGCAGTCAGCGCAAACATCAAGCTTCGGGTTGTTTGGGTGAAGGGCCATAGTGGCGGCGACCCTTTCAACGACAGGGCGGACAAGCTCGCAGTTCAGGCCGCGAAATCCGGGGGCACGACGAAGTCGGCGTTGGCGAAGGCGCTTCAGCCGCCCGTCGCGGCAGCGGATGCCGGCGAAGCCAAATGACTGTGCAAACCAGCCTTACCGGCGCCGGCAGAGCATGAGTACGTCAGCTTTGAGGTAGGGTCGTCGACGGTTGCGGCTGTAATGGTCGCGCTCGGATGGGCGGCGAGCCCGTCCCGTACCGAAGCCAAGGAGCAGCCCGACAACAGGCTGGTTGAACCGCCAACAAGCCGACGTTCCGAAGTTCCCAGAAGGGTCAGTATGTGCCCTTAGCCGGAACTCACATTTGGCTCGCTATTGGGCGGTGTTTGCGGCGTGTATATCCGATTCAAACGGAAACCGGTTAGTTGTCGCGAGCGAAGCTCTAACCTTGGAAGCGCCTGAAACCTGGCTCGCATCGCCACCCGCAAATCAGCGCTTGCCTCCCTAATTTCCCCTGATAGTGTCACCCTATGTTGACACTCAGCGATGTGCCGACCTCCTCGTCCCGGCCGGCCAGTCGCCCCCATGCGGTGGTGATCGGCAGTGGCTTCGGGGGGCTGGCCGCCGCGATCCGGCTCGGGGCGCGGGGCTACCGGGTCACGGTGCTGGAGCGGCTCGACCAGCCCGGCGGGCGGGCGCGGGTGCATCGGCAGGATGGCTTCACCTTCGATGCCGGGCCGACCATCGTCACCGCGCCGTTCCTGTTCGAGGAACTCTGGACCCTGTGCGGGCGGCGCATGGAGGACGACGTCGTGCTCGCGCCGATGCTGCCGTTCTACCGCATCCGCTTCGAGGACGGCGCGACCTTCGATTACAGCGGCGATCTCGCCGCCATGCGCGACGAGGTGGCGCGGTTCTCGCCCGGGGATGTCGCCGGCTACGAGCGCTTCATGGAGCGCTCGCGGGCGATCTGCGAGGTCGGGTTCGAGCGGCTCGGCCACGTGCCCTTCGGCTCGGTGGCCGACATGCTGCGGATCATGCCCGATCTGGTGCGTCTCGGCGGGCATCGCAGCGTCTACGACGTGGTGGCGAGCCATATCCGCGACGAGCGCCTGCGGACGATCTTCAGCTTCCATCCGCTCCTCATCGGCGGCAGCCCGTTCCGGGCGAGCGCGATCTACTGCCTCATCGCCCATCTCGAACGGCGCTGGGGCGTGCATTTCGCGCTCGGCGGCACCGGCCGCCTGGTGGACGGGCTCGCCGGGCTGATCCGGGGGCAGGGCGGGTCGCTCCGCTGCGGCGCGGAGGTCTCGCGCATCCTCGTGGAGGACGGGGCCGCCACCGGCGTCGCCCTCGCCTCGGGCGAGCGCATCGCCGCCGACATCGTCGTCTCCAACGCCGATTCCGCCTTCACCCACCGCACCCTCCTGCCCGACGGGGTGCGGCGGCGCTGGACCGACCGCCGCCTCGACCGGTCGCATTCCTCCATGGGCCTGTTCGTCTGGTATTTCGGCACGAACCGGACCTTTCCGGACATCGCCCACCACACCATCCTGATGGGGCCGCGCTATCGCGGGCTCATCGACGACATCTTCCGGCGCAAGGTGCTGTCGAAGGATTTCAGCCTCTACCTGCATCGCCCCACCGCCACCGATCCGCTGCTGGCGCCGCCGGGCTGCGATGCGTTCTACGTGCTCTCCCCGGTGCCCAACCTCGCCGGCGGCCAGGATTGGACGGCGGAGGCGGAGCCCTATCGCCGCGCCATCGCGCAGCATCTCGAGGCCACCGTGATGCCGGGCCTGTCGGAGAGCATCGTCACCTCGAAGGTGACGCATCCGGGGGATTTCGCGGCCGATTTCCTGAGCTTTCGCGGCTCGGGCTTCGGCCTCGAACCGGTGCTGACGCAATCGGCCTGGTTCCGGCCGCACAACGCCTCCGAGGACGTGGCGCGGCTCTTCCTCGTGGGGGCCGGCACCCATCCCGGCGCCGGCCTGCCCGGCGTCCTCTCCTCCGCCCGAATTCTCGATACCGTGGTGCCGGATGCGCGCGTCTTCGCTTGAACTTTCTCGGTTGGAACTTGCCCGGCCGCCCCTCTGGGCGATCCCCCATGCGGATGCGGCCGACCACGCCGCCTGCCGGGCGGCGATCCGCACCGGGTCGCGCAGCTTCTTTGCCGCCTCCGCCCTGCTGCCGCCCTCCATCCGCCGGCCGGCCTACGGGCTCTACGCCTTCTGCCGCCTCTCCGACGACGCGGTGGACGACGTCGCCGAGAGCGGGCGCCGGCCCGCCGTGGCGCGGCTGCGGCTGCGCCTCGCCCGCGCCTATGACGGACAGCCCTGCGACGCCCCAGCGGACCGGGCGCTCGCCGACATCGTCGCCGATCACGCCATCCCCCAGGCGCTGCCCGCGGCTTTGATCGAGGGCCTCGCCTGGGACGCGGCCGGGCAGCGCTACGAGACGCTTGCCGACCTCACCGCCTACGCGGCGCGGGTCGCCGCCTCGGTGGGGGCGATGATGACCCTGGTCATGGGCGTGCGCGATCCCGACGTGCTCGCCCGCGCCTGCGACCTCGGCATCGCCATGCAGTTCACCAACATCGCCCGCGATGTCGGCGAGGATGCGCGGGCCGGTCGGCTCTACCTGCCGCGCGCCTGGCTGAGGGAGGCCGGGATCGACCCGGACGGGTTCCTGCGCGCGCCCACCTTCACCCCCGCCCTCGGCGGCGTCGTGGCGCGCCTGCTGGCGGCGGCGGACCTCCTCTATGCGCGCTCGGAATCCGGCATCGCCGGACTGCCCCCCGCCTGCCGCCCGGCGATCCGCGCGGCGCGGCTGATCTATGCCGAGATCGGCCGCGCGGTGGAGCGGGCCGGCTACGATTCGGTCTCGCGCCGCGCCCGCGTGGACGGGCGCCGGAAGCTCGCGCTCCTCGCCCGCGCGCTGGTCTCGACGGACAACACGGCGGCCCTGCGCGAAAAACCCCTGCCGGAGATCCTGTTCCTGATCGAGGCGGTGGCCGCCCGGCCGTCGAGGGCCCCCCGGACCCCGCCCTGGTGGAACGTGCCGGCGCAGGTGGCGCAGGTGCTCGACCTGGTGGAGACCCTGCGCGAGCGCGAAGCGCTCGGCCGCGCGCCGGCCCCCTCGTGAGCGACCGGCTCTTTGCCGCCTTCGACATCGGCCTCGTCTTCGCCCTGGCGCTGGGGCTCGCCCTCTGGCAGCTGATCGTCGTCCGGCGCAGCATCGCTAAGGACCGGAACGATGCCGCCCGCCGCCCGCCGGACGATCCCACCGGGTGAAGGCCGTCCCTCTACCCAAAAGAGTTCGACATGAGACGCGACAGGCTCCCTCTCCTGGAAGGAGAGGGTGGGGGTGAGGTGTGTGGACTCTCCGAAGAAGTCGCACACCTCACCCTGTCCCTCTCCTTGCAGGAGAGGGGACCCGCGCTTGCCCGAGACTGCGCGGATCATCCGCAGCTGCTCTGACCCGATACGCCAGCCTCACCCGAGCGCGGCGGCGATGCTGGCCGAGAGCGGCGTCGTCGGGCGGCCGATGAGCGTCGAGAGCTGGCGGCCCTCGTCGAACAGGGCGCCGTGCGCGGCGTCCACGTCCCATGCGGCGAGCCCCTCGGAGAGGGCCTCCGGCAGGCCGAATCCCTTGAGCAGGGCCGCGTACTCCGCCTGCGGCAGGTCCCTGTAGGGGATATCCCGGCCGGTCTGCCGGGAGAGTTCGGCGGCGAAGTCGGCGAGAGTGTAGGCCTCGTCGCCCGCCAGTTCGTAGGTCCGCCCCTCATGGCCGTCGCCGGAGAGCACGAGGGCGGCGGCGGCGGCGTAATCGGCCCGCGCGGCCAAGGCGATCCGGCCCGCCCCGGCGCTGCCGAGGAACGCGCCGCCGGCCAGGGCGCCGGGAATCGAGGCGGTGTAGTTCTCGGTGTACCAGCCGTTCCTCAGGATCGTCGCCGGCAGGTTTGAGCCCGCGATGGCCGCCTCGGTGGCGCGGTGCTCCTCGGCGAGGCTGATCGGCGAGGTGTCGGCATGCAGGAGGCTGGTATAGACGAGCCGCCCCACCCCGGCCGCTGTCGCCGCCGCGATGACGTTCCGGTGCTGGGCAACGCGCTGGCCGACTTCGCTCGAGGAGATCAGCAGCAGGCGGTCGATGCCCCGGAAGGCCTCGGCCAGGGTCTCGGGCCGCGCGTAATCGGCCACCCGCATTGCGACGCCCCGGTCTCGAAGGCTCTCGGCGGCCTCGCTCTCCAGGGATCGCACACCGGCGACGACGGCGCCGGCCGGCACCCGTTCCAGCAAAGCCGCGATGACGAGGCGCCCCAAGTGACCGGAGGCCCCGGTGACGAAGATCGTCGGATGAGCAGAATCGGACATGGCGGGCTTCCCTGTGGTTCAGTTTCGATACAAGGGAACTAAGTGAGACCGCATCGGCTGTGAAGGAGGCAGGATTTTGGGACAAGGTGACGCCGAGGGAACCGCCCCCGCACCGGCTCAGGCCGAATTGGCGCGGACCTTCGCGGGCTGGCAAACCCAGTCGTTCGAGGCCGGCCGCTGTCCCGTCCGCAACGTGCTGGACCGGACCGGCGACAAATGGTCGATCCTGATCCTCACCGCGCTCGCCGGCGGCCCGCACCGGTTCAGCGCGATCCTCCGCCTGATCCCCGACCTCTCGAAACGCATGCTGACCCAGACCCTGCGCGACCTCGAACGCGACGGCTACATCGCCCGCACGGTCTACCCGACCAAGCCGCCCAGCGTGGAGTATCGCCTGACGGAGCTCGGCGGCACGCTGATGGAACCCCTGGCGGTGCTCATCCGCTGGGCGGAGCGGAGCCATGCGGAGATCGAGGCGGCGCGGGTGCGGTTCGATGGGGGAGGGGTGAGCCGGTAGAGGACATCTCAGACCCGAGATCCGACGCGAACGTCCGCGATGGGAAAAACCGAACGATCCGACGTTACCGGCGTGAAGGAATGACGGCCCTCTCTCGTTCGAGGGCGTCGAGAATGACGCGCAATCCGGCAAGAGCGGCTTCAGCGGCAGGCGGACTGAGCTGAGCGTTCACCGCCGCTCCGTCGAGGGCGAGGGTGGCTGCCCAGGCGGTTTCGGCGCGGGCGTCGGTCGCCGGCAGGAGCGCCGCGATGGCATCGCGCACCTCCTGCTTGTGCCGAGTCGCGATGCCGGTGATTCCGGGCACGCTTTGTCCGGCCTCCGCGACGGTGTTGGCGAAGGCGCAGCCTCGAAAGTCGGCTGTGGCGAACCAAGCCCGCGCCGCGTCGAGCAGGGGTGCCAAGGGAGCGTTTTGACGCTCGTCTTCGCTCTGGTCCGCTCGTGCAGCGACCAAGGCCTCCCGGAACCATGCCGTCCAGGCCGCGTGCCGATGCTCCAGATAGGCGAGGACCAGGTCGTCCTTCGACGGGAAGTGCCGATAGAAGGTCACCTTCGTCACGCTCGCCTCGGCGATGATGCGGTCGACGCCAGTGCCGCGGACACCGTTTTGATAGAACAAGGCCTGTGCCTTGTTCAGGATTCGGTCGCGGGCGGAGGGGAGCGAAGACGAGGAAGGTCGTGGAATGCGCATGGTTGTTATCTTGTAGACAGGTCGTCCCACATCGACCAATGTAGACAGGTCATTCTACCAAGGTCGTTGTCATGACAGCATCGCCAACCGGCCTCCTCGCCGAGCGCCCCGCTTCCGCATCGGCCCTGTCCACCATCGGTCTCTTTGCTTTCGTGGTCGTGGCTTGGAGCCTCAACTGGGTCGTCATGAAACTGGCCGTGCAGGAGGTCACGCCACTCTGGGCGGTCGCCATCCGTACCGCCCTGGCTGCATTGGTTCTGTTCCCGGCGTTGTTCGCGACCCGACAACTCGCCCTACCGCCGCGTGCCGACATACCGGTCGTCCTCGTGATCGCCCTCTTCCACATGGTCGCCTTTGCCGCCCTCATGACGGCAGGTTTAATCTTCGTTCCGGCCAGCCGCGCCATCGTGCTGGGTTACACCACCCCCCTCTGGGTAGCGCCCGCCGCTTTCCTCTTCCTCGGTGAGCGCGTGTCCGCACGACAGGCCATCGGCATCGCGATCGGCATGGCCGGCCTGCTGCTGCTTTTCAGGCCGGGCAGCCTGGACGGGAGCAATAAGACCGCGCTCGTCGGCAATGGGTTGGTGATCCTGGCAGCCCTCTGCTGGTCGGTCAGCATCGTCTACACGCGCGCCCATTCCTGGACGGCAACGCCGCTCCAGCTCATGCCCTGGCAGTGCCTGCTTGCAACCATCGTCCTCCTGGTTCTGGCCCTCCTCGTGGAGGGGGCGCCGCCAATCCGAGTGGGCACACCCGCTTTGGTGGCGCTCGTCTACAATGGCGTGATCGGCACCGCGCTGGGCTTCTGGGCGATGACGGTGTTGAACCGCCGCGTACCGGCGACCACCGCCTCACTCGGCGTCCTCGCCACTCCCGTGCTGGGGATCGGTCTCTCGGCGGTGATCCTCGGTGAAGGGCTGGACCCGCTGCTCGTCCTCTCGGCGCTCACCATCCTTTTCGGGGTCGCTGTTGGCGTCAAAGGACGGGCGTGAGCGGACAGTTGCTAAGCTCGGTAATTGGACGCGACCGATGGGTGTCAGGCCATCGAAGTGCACCGCCCCCCATCACCCCACCCGCCGCGGCATCCGGAACGGCAGCATGAACTGCACCAGCGGGTTGGCGAAGCGGGTGAGGGACAGGCTCTCGTGCACCGGGCGCACGGGCTCGCCGTCGAGGGTCGAGGCGAGGAGCGAGCGGGCATAGAACGGCGTGTCCTCGAAGGTGCGGACGACGCTGGAGGCTCCGTCGTCGCTGCGGGTGGCGCGGGGCATGCGCCAGAACCGCGTCGGCGGCAAAGCGGCGGGGAGCGGCGGGCGGAGGTCGCGGCGGGTGCCGTCGGCGGCAAAGCGCAGGGACAGGTTCTGGAGGCTGCCGTCGCGGCGGCGCACGTCGTAGAGGATCGCCGATCCGTGCTTGAGGTCGGCCCGGCACCAGGTCCAGTCGCTAAAGCTCCGGCCGAGGGCGGTGTCGCCGTGGTTGGTGTCGAAATAGGCGGTGCCGCGCCAGGACAGGCTCGGGGCGTCGAGGGTCACCTCCACGGGGGAGGAGGGCGCCATCGGCCACCAGCGGTGCTGGCTTGTCGCGTCGAGGGTGAAGGTCTCGCGCGTGAAGCCGTTGGGGCGCAGGCGGATCGTGCCGCGCACCCGCGAGGGGATCGGCGCCGTCACCTCGTCGAGGGTGATGGTGAGGGTGGTGCCGTCCCAGGCGAGGCCGCTCGGTCCGATCCGGATCTGCGACGCGTCCCGCCTGAGGGAGTCCCGGCCGCGCTCGGTCATGCAGAAGCGGTTGGCGCGCTCGCCGTAGAGCACGACGTTCATGGCGCAGTGGTTGAACGGGTCGCGGCTGAGGTCCAGGGCGTAATAGGGCGAGAACACGCTGCCGATGAAGGCGATGATGGTGAGCCCCTGGCGTCCGTCCTCGCTCAGGGCGTCGACATACCACCAGACGTAACCGTCTTTTCCCACCGGCGTGTCGAAGCGCGGCCCTTCGCGGCGAGATCGGCCAGCAGGCTGTCCGCCGCGATCCGCCCCGATTGCGCCGCCATCGGCACCCCCGGCCCCGGATGGACGCTGCCCCCCGCCAGATAGAGCCCCGGCAGCGCCGTCCTGGCGCCCGGCCGCTTGAACGAGGCCATCCAGCCGTGCGAGGCCCGGCCGTAGAGGGCGCCCCCCGTCGCCGGAAACAGCCGCTCGAACCCCGCCGGATCGGTGGTCACCGTGCCCAGCGTCGCCTCGATCGTCAGCCCGCATTCCGTCAGCTTGCGACGCAGGTTGGTCTCGCATGTGGCGATCTCCGTGGGGGCGAGGGGGCGTTCGAGGCCGAGGGCCGGGGCGTTGACGAGGCAGAGCAGGCGCTCCGGCGCAGCGAGGTCCGAATCGTCGTCGGCGCGGTCCTGCGCGCAGACATAGACCGTGGGGTCGTCCGGCAGCCGGCCGGCGCGGAGCGCGGCGAATTCGTTCCCGTAATCGCGAGAGAAGAACACGTTGTGCCGCACCAGTGGGAAGCCCGAGGTGCGGGCTCTGGCGCAGAGCGTCACCGCCGAGAGGGAGCTGGCATTCGGCGGCACCGCCTCCACGGCCCGCGCCGCGCGCGATCCGAACAGGCCTGCGCCCAAAGCCGCCGCATCGGCATTGGCCACCACGAGATCGGCCGCGATCCGCTCGCCATCGGCGAGGTCGACGCCGACGATGCCGCGTCCGGTCTCCACCGCGAGGGCGGCCACCTGCGCCCCGTAACGGATGCGGGCGCCGTTCTCCTGCGCCAGCTCGGCGATGATGGCGGCGAGGCGGCTGAGACCGCCCTCCACGTGCCAGACACCCTGGCTCTCCACATGCGCCACCAGCATCAGCGTCGCCGGGGCCTCGAAGGGCGAGGAGCCGCAATAGGTGGCGTAGCGCCCGAACAGCTGGCGCAGGCGGGGATCGTGAAAGTACTCGCCGAGCGCCCCCCACAGGGTGGTGAAGGGCTGGATGCGCAGCAGCCCGCCGAGGCCCGACAGGCCGACGCGGCGGCCGAGATCGATGGGGCTCGGCCGCTCGCCCCGGATGAACGGCCCTTCCAGGGTGCCGTAGACCTCCGCCGCGCGGGCGCGGAAGCGGCGATAGCCGTCCTCCTCGCGGGGCCCGGCAAAGGCGCGGATCGCCGCCGCCGAGGCCTCGGGATCGGCGAACAGGTCGAGGCGCTGGTCCGCCCCCCAGGCATGGCGGGCGAGGATGGAGGCCGGCTTCAGCGCCACGCGGTCCGACAGGTCGGCACCGCATTCCGAAAAGATCTCCTCGAAGACCCAGCGCATGGTGAAGACGGTGGGGCCGGCCTCCACCCGCGCCCCGTCCGCCGGAACGCTGCGCATCTTGCCGCCGGGCGTCGAGGCCCGCTCGAGCACGGTGACGTCGAGCCCCGCATGGGCGAGGCGCAGGGCCGCCACCAGCCCGCCGATCCCCGCCCCGATCACCGCAATCCGCTGCGCCGCCACTGTGTCACCTGTTTCTGCCTTGACGAGTGTCAATATTATCTGACACTTTGCAATGGCAATATCAAAAGACACGAGGGAGTGGCGCCATGGATGCCAACCGCCGGATCGAGCAGGCTCTCGACGCTGCCGTCGCCCATGCGGAGGCGCCCGGCGCGCCGCCGCTCCTGGCGGAAGCCATCCGCTACGCGGTCTTTCCCGGCGGCCACCGCATCCGGCCGCGCCTGTGCCTTTCGGTGGCGAGGGCCTGCGGCGACGACGACCCGGCGGCCTCCGACGCGGCGGCGGCGGCGATCGAACTTCTGCACTGCGCCTCCCTGGTCCATGACGACCTGCCCTGTTTCGACGACGCGCCGATGCGGCGGCAGAAACCCTCGGTCCATGCCGCGTTCGGCGAACCCCTGGCGGTGCTCACCGGGGACGCGCTCATCGTCTCGGCCTTCGAGACCCTGGCGCGGGGCGCGGCGCGCTCGCCGGGCCGGCTCGCCGCCCTGGTCGGGCTCGTCGCCCGCGCGGCCGGCTCGCCCAACGGCATCGCCGCCGGGCAGGCCTGGGAATCGGAGCGCCATGTCGGGCTCACCGAGTATCAGCAGGCCAAGACCGGCGCCCTGTTCGCCGCGGCCACCGTCACCGGGGCGGCGGCGGCGGGCGCCCAGGCCCTGCCGTGGCGGCTCCTCGGGGAATGCCTCGGCGAGGCCTATCAGGTCGCCGACGACCTGCGCGACGTCGCCTGCCGCCAGGAGGAGGTCGGCAAGCCGGTGGGCCGCGACGCCACGTTGGGCCGGCCCAACGCCGCCGCCCTGCTCGGCATGGCCGGGGCGCTCTCCCGGCTCAAGCATCTCGTGCGCGAGGCCGTGGAGGTGATCCCGGCCTGCCCCGGCGCCGACGAGCTCCGCGCCGAGATCGAGGCGCAGACGCGCCTGTTCCTGCCGGCGAGCCTCGCACGGGAATTGGTGTGAGGGGAGGGCGTTGTCCCCTCCACCCTGCGGCTACGATAGCCCCACATCTCGCGGGCAGCGCGGGTCCCCTCTCCTGGAAGGAGAGGGAGCTCGTCGCGCCTCATGTCGAACCCTCTCGGATAAACCGAACAGCCGTCGAGCAGATGGGTGAATTCAGGAGCGACGGGGGAGGGAAGCGCGCCCTCTTCTGGCGCGAGCGCTGGCTCGGCTTTCGCAACCGCACCATCGCCAATCCGGCCTTCCAGCGCTGGGCCGCCGCATTTCCCCTGACGCGGGGGATCGCGCGACGGAACACCCGCGCGCTGTTCGATCTCTGCGCCGGCTTCGTCTATTCGCAGACCCTGTTCGCCTGCATCAGGCTCGACCTGTTCGCGATCCTCGCCCCCGGCCCGCTCGGGCTCGAGGCCCTGGCCGCGCGGACCTGCCTGAGGCCGGAGCGGGCCCTGCGCCTGCTGGAGGCGGCCGCCTCGCTGAACCTTCTGCGGCGCCTGCCCGACGGGCGCTTCGCCCTGGCCGATCTCGGCGCGGCGCTGATCGGCAATCCGTCCGTCGCCGCGATGATCGAGCACCATGCGCTCCTCTACGAGGATCTGCGCGACCCGGTGGCGCTCCTACGCGGGGAGGGCGGCTCGAGCCGGCTCGCCGCCTACTGGCCCTATGCCGGACCGGCCGGCGACGCGGCGATCCCGGCCGAGGCGGTGGCGGATTACTCGGCCCTGATGGCCGCCTCCCAATCCCTCATCGCCGAGGACATCCTCGACGCCTATCCGATGCACCGGCACCGCCTCCTCATGGATGTGGGCGGGGGCGAGGGGGCCTTCCTGCGCGCGGTCATGCGGGCGACGCCCGGTCTCGCCGTCCGGCTGTTCGACCTGCCGGCGGTGGCCGCCCGCGCCACGGAGCGTTTCGCGGCCGAGGGCCTGTCCCACCGCGCGGACGCCTGCGGCGGCAACTTCCGCACCGCGCCCCTGCCGACGGGCGCCGACGTCCTCTCCCTGGTCCGGGTCGTCCACGACCATGACGACGACACCGTCCGCCTCATCCTGCGCGCCGCCCACGACGCGCTCGGCGATGGCGGCACCCTTCTGCTGGCCGAGCCGATGGCGGGAACGGCGGGGGCCGAGCCGGTCACCGACGCGTATTTCGGCTTCTACCTGCTGGCGATGGGAAGCGGCCGCTGCCGCCGCCCGGCCGAACTCACCGCGCTCCTCCAGGAGGCGGGCTTCCGCGACTGCCGCGAGATCCCGACCCGGCGCCCGCTGCTGACCCGGCTGCTGGTGTGCCGACGAATTGACACGCTGCAGCGTAAGTAAGGCTTGACGAATAAAAGTGTCAATCTAGGATGACACATCGAACACGCGCCGAACCCGCCGCCATCGGGTCGGGTCACGGGACAGGGGAGGGTCGACCACAATGCACGCGCTCGCCGTCCTCTTCGAACGCCCCGAACAGCTGTCGCTCGCCGAGCTCGCCCTCGACGCTCCGGGCGCGGCCGACGCGGTGGTCGAGACCCTGTGGAGCGGCATCAGCACCGGCACCGAGCGCCTGCTCTGGACGGGCCGGATGCCGCCCTTCCCGGGCATGGGCTATCCCCTGGTCCCCGGCTACGAATCGGTGGGCGAGGTGGTGGAAGCCGGCCCCGCCTCCGGCCTCGCCGTCGGGCAGCGGGTCTTCGTCCCCGGCGCACGCTGCTTCGGCCCGGTGCGCGGCCTGTTCGGCGGCGCGGCCTCACGCCTGGTAAGCGAAGGCGCGCGCCTCGTTCCCATCGATGCGGATTTGCGCGAACACGGCATCCTCATCGCCCTGGCGTCCACCGCCTATCATGCGCTCAACGCGCGTCCCGAAGGCCGCTCGCTCATCGTCGGCCACGGGGTGCTCGGACGACTTCTCGCCCGCCTCACACGGATCGCCGGCGGCGAGCCTGTGGTGTGGGAGACGAACGCGATCCGGGCCACGGGCGCACATGGCTACGAGGTCCTGCATCCGGATGCGGACGAGACCCGCGATTACGGCGCCATCACCGATGTCAGCGGCGACGCCGCGATCCTCGACACGCTGATCGGCCGGCTCAGGCCCGGCGGCGAGATCGTGCTCGCCGGTTTCTACGAGGCGCCGCTCTCCTTCGCCTTCCCGCCGGCCTTCCTGCGCGAGGCCCGCATCCGCGTCGCCGCCCAGTGGCGGCCGGAGGATCTCGCCGCGGTCCTGACCCTGATCGAGGGGGGACGCCTCTCCCTCGACGGCCTGATCACCCATCGTGAACCGGCGGCGCACGCGCCGTCCGCCTATCGCACGGCGTTCGGCGAGCCCGAATGCCTGAAGATGATCCTCGATTGGAGAGCCGCTTCATGAACATGCAGCTGAACGGAGCCGCACTCCTGCGCGCCGAAGCCGCCATCGAGCCCGATGCGGCCCCCGTCTCCGCCACCAAGGAGACGCAGATCATCGCGATCTACGGCAAGGGCGGCATCGGCAAGTCGTTCACCCTGGCCAATCTCAGCTACATGATGGCCCAGCAGGGCAAGAAGGTCCTGCTCATCGGCTGCGACCCGAAGAGCGACACCACCTCGCTCCTGTTCGGCGGCCGCGCCTGCCCGACCATCATCGAGACCTCCACCAAGAAAAAACTCGCCGGCGAGCAGGTCGCCATCGGCGATGTCTGCTTCAAGCGCGACGGCGTCTACGCCATGGAGCTCGGCGGGCCGGAAGTCGGGCGCGGCTGCGGCGGGCGCGGCATCATCCACGGTTTCGAACTGCTCGAAAAACTCGGCTTCCACGAATGGGGCTTCGACTACGTCCTGCTCGACTTCCTCGGCGACGTGGTCTGCGGCGGCTTCGGCCTGCCGATCGCCCGTGACATGTGCCAGAAGGTCATCGTCGTCGGCTCGAACGATCTTCAATCGTTGTATGTGGCCAACAACGTCTGCTCGGCGGTGGAATACTTCCGCAAGCTCGGCGGCAATGTCGGTGTCGGCGGCCTCGTCATCAACAAGGACGACGGCACCGGCGAGGCCCAGGCCTTCGCCGCCGCCGTGGGCATCCCGGTCCTGGCCTCGATCCCGGCCGATGACGACATCCGCAAGAAGAGCGCGAATTACGAGATCATCGGCCGGCCCGAGAGCCAATGGGGCTCGCTCTTCGCGGATCTGGCCCAGAACGTCCACGACGCGGCGGCCAACCACCCGACGCCGCTCTCCCAGGACGGCCTCCTCGGCCTGTTCAAGGGCGAGGCCGTCGGCCGCGGCGTCACCCTGGTCCCCGCCACCTTCGAGGATATGTGCGGCACGGCCCTGGTCGTGAAGCCGTCCCTCGAAGTCGTCTACGACGAGGTCTGACGCGCATGGCCGTCTCCCTCGACATCGCGGATCTGCGCGCTCGCCAGGATCTTCGCGCCAGCAATGACCGCCCCGCCTCGACCCTGGCTCCCGCCGCATTGCCCGCGGAGGCGGTGAACCTCGCCGCCACCCAGTCCGACGGGCTCGGCTGCCATTCCGGCAAGGACGCGATGCGGGCGGCCGCCGAAGCCGCCGGGATGTCGGAGACGCTGGAGCAGCTCAGACAGGACTACCCCCAAGGGCCGCACGACCAGCCCCAGAGCATGTGCCCGGCCTTCGGCAGCTTGCGCGTCGGCCTGCGCATGCGGCGCACGGCGACGATCCTGTCGGGCTCGGCCTGCTGCGTCTACGGGCTCACCTTCACCTCGCATTTCTACGGGGCCAAGCGCAGCGTCGGCTACGTCCCCTTCAATTCCGAGACCCTCGTCACCGGCAAGCTGTTCGAGGACATCCGCGAGGCGGTGTTCGACGTGGCCAAGCCCGCCGATTACGACGCGGTCGTCGTCATCAACCTCTGCGTTCCCACCGCCTCCGGCGTGCCGCTGCGTCTTCTCCCGAAGGAGATCGACGGGGTCCGCATCATCGGTATCGACGTGCCCGGCTTCGGCGTGCCGACCCATGCGGAAGCCAAGGACGTGCTTGCCGGGGCCATGCTGAAATTCGCCCGGTCCGAGGCCGAGCAGGGTCCGGTCCAGGCCCCGCGCCTCGGCCGCTCCGAGCGCCCCAGCGTGACGCTGCTCGGCGAGATGTTCCCGGCCGACCCGGTGGTGATGGGCGGCCTGCTCGAGCCCCTCGGCCTCAGCGCCGGCCCGGTGGTGCCGACCCGCGAATGGCGCGAACTCTACGCGGCCCTCGACTGCGCGGCCGTGGCGGCGATCCATCCGTTCTACACCGCCTCGATCCGCGAATTCGAACTCGCCGGCCGCCCCATCGTCGGCTCCGCCCCCGTGGGCCATGACGGCACCGCCGACTGGCTCGACCGGATCGGCGAGGCCTGCGCCGTGCCCCGCGCCACGGTGGAGGCCGCCAAGAACCGGCTCCTGCCGATGATCCGGGGCGCGCTCGCCGCCACACCGATCACGGGCCGGATCACCCTCTCGGGCTACGAGGGGTCGGAACTCCTCGTGGGCCGGCTCCTCGTGGAGAGCGGCGCCGACCTTCGCTACGTCGGCACCGCCTGCCCGCGCACGCCCTATTCGGAGGCCGACCGCGACTGGCTGGAATCACGCGGCGTCATGGTCCGCTTCCGCGCTTCCCTGGAAGACGACCTCTCCGCCATGCGCGAGTTCCGCCCGGATCTCGCCATCGGCACCACGCCGGTGGTGCAGGCGGCCAAAGAGCGGGCGATCCCCGCCCTCTACTTCACCAACCTGATCTCGGCCCGCCCGCTGATGGGCGTCGCCGGAGCCGGGTCGCTCGCCAAGGTGATCAACACGGCCCTCGGCAACCAGCACCGGTTCGACGCCATGCGGAACTTCTTCCACGGGGTCGGCGAAGGCCATGCCGCCGGCATCTGGGAAGAGGTGCCGAAGGTCCGCCAGAACGTCGCCTCGGCGACGCGCGGAAAGCCCTCCCACAACCCGATCGGGGAGATGGCCTGATGCTCGTCCTCGATCACGACCGGGCCGGCGGCTACTGGGGCGCCGTCTACGTCTTCACCGCCATCAAGGGTTTGCAGGTCGTCATCGACGGCCCCGTGGGCTGCGAGAACCTGCCGGTCACCTCGGTGCTCCACTACACCGACGCGCTGCCGCCGCACGAATTGCCCATCGTGGTCACCGGCCTCGCCGAGGAAGAGCTCGGCCGCCACGGCACCGAGGCCGCGATGAAGCGGGCCCATGCCACCCTCGATCCGGGCATGCCGAGCGTGGTCGTCACCGGCTCCATCGCCGAGATGATCGGCGGCGGCGTGACCCCGGAGGGCACCAACCTCCAGCGCTTCCTGCCGCGCACCATCGACGAGGACCAGTGGCAGACCGCCGACCGGGCGATGTCCTGGCTCTGGCAGGAATACGGCGCCCGGAAATTCGCCAAGAAGGGCATCCCGGCCCGGCCGCCCCGCAAGGACGGCGAGCGTCCCCGCGTCAACATCATCGGCCCGGCCTACGGCACCTTCAACATGCCCTCGGACCTCGCCGAGATCCGCCGCCTCGTGGAGGGGATCGGCGCCGAGGTGAATCTCGCCTTTCCGCTCGGCTCGCATCTCGCCGACGTGGCCAAACTCGTGAACGCGGATGCCAATATCTGCCTCTACCGCGAGTTCGGCCGCCTCCTCTGCGAAGCCCTCGAGCGGCCCTACCTGCAGGCGCCGATCGGCCTGCACGCCACCACCAAGTTCCTGCGCAAGCTCGGCGAGATCCTCGGCCTCGATCCGGAGCCCTTCATCGAGCGCGAGCGCCACACCACGATCAAGCCGATCTGGGACCTGTGGCGCTCGGTGACCCAGGACTTCTTCGGCACCGCGAGCTTCGGCATCGTCGCCTCGGACACCTACGCAAAGGGAGTCCGCCGCTTCCTCGAAGACGAGATGGGCCTGCCCTGCACCTTCGCGATCTCGCGCCGGCCCGGCGCCAAGACCGACAACGCGGCGGTGCGGGACGCGATCAAGGCCAACCCGCCCCTCGTCCTGTTCGGCTCGTTCAACGAGCGCATGTACGCGGCCGAATGCGGAGCGCGGGCGGTGTTCGTGCCGGCCTCGTTTCCGGGCGCCATCATCCGGCGCCATACCGGCACGCCGTTCATGGGCTTCTCGGGCGCGACCTACCTCATCCAGGAGGTCTGCAACGCCCTGTTCGACATGCTCTTCCACATCCTGCCGCTCGCCCGCGACATGGACCGGGTCGAGGCGACGCCGGCACGGATCCATCGCGAACTGCCCTGGGACGAGGCCGCCCGCACCCTCCTCGACGACCTCGTCGAGGCCCATCCGGTGCTGGTGCGGATCTCGGTGGCCAAGCGCCTGCGCGACGCGGCCGAACGGGCAACCCGGAATGCCGGGCAGGAGCGGGTCGGCCCGGCCGAGGTCGAGCGCGCCCATGCGGACCTGACCCTCGGAGCGGCGGCATGAGCGCCCCCGCCCCGCACCCTCTTTCCGGCTGGAGCGGCGCGGCGCCGTTTCCGTCGAGAACCGGCCTCCTCGCGAGGCCGACCGCCGCGGATTGCGGACAGGAGATTTCCGCCATGCAGTCAATGACCATGTCCCCCCGGACCATGTCCCCCCGCCAGGCTCTGTCGCGTCCCGCCCCGTCGCGCCTGCAGCGGCACGAGCTGCACTTCCGCCTCCTCCTGGTGGCGACCTATCCGTTCTTCCTCGCGGCGGCCGCGCTCCAGCGCCTCGTCCCGGCCCGGGCTCCGGTGGGCCACGGCCTCATCGCCCGGCGCTCGGTCTTCGGCGAGGCCAAGGCCATGGCCGTGTCGGCGATCCCCTTCGTCTTCATGGGCTGACGTTTTCCGGAGCCGGATCGCCCCGGGCCGATGCCCGCCCGATCCGGAACCCGAACGACCTCCCGTCCGACGAGGGGGGAACGACCGTCGCGAGCGCCGTTGCCGGCCCCCGCGACCTCACCCGCCGCGCGTGGACCACGCACGGCCAGACGAAAGCGGAGGCTCACACCATGTCCAGCGGAATCGAGAAAGCCAGCAGCCTGTCCGGGCTGACGGAACCGGAAGCCAAGGAGTTCCACGCGATCTTCCTGACGAGCTTCATCATCTTCACGGCCATCGCCGTGGTCGCCCATATCCTCGTCTGGATGTGGCGCCCGTGGCTGCCCGGCCCGAAGGGCTACGCCGCCCTCGACACCGTCACGAGCGCCGCGCACGGCCTCGTCTCGCTGATCTCCTGAGGAGGAACGCACCCATGCACAAGGTCTGGCTTCTCTTCGATCCGCGCCGCACGCTGGTGGCGCTCTTCACCTTCCTGTTCATCCTGGCGCTGCTGATCCACTTCATCTTGCTCAGCACCGACCGGTTCAACTGGCTGGAAGGCCCCAAGGCCCCGCGCGCCGCCAATGCGCAGACGCTGGTCCTGCCGACGATGCCCGCCTGACCGGCGGGATGCGGACCATCCTCCTCCCCCTCCGGGTCTCGGGCTCGCCCGAGACCCGCATCTCCGGTGCCCCTATCGGGCAAGCCCGAGATGGGGGCGGGGAGGAGC
>NZ_VMOA01000041.1 GCF_020662345.1 Methylobacterium sp. W2
GCAACCGCCATGGGCCTCGGCCGCCGCCAGGGCGAGCTCGACTACAACACCCACGTCCGGCCTGCGCTGCTGGCCAAGGGCGCGATCCTCACGCTCAAGTAGGAGCCGACATGGCCAGCAGTTCTCCCGTCGTTCAAAACCGCTACCAGACGGCTGCGACCTCCACCGGTGCGGGCGGCGGTGCCGGCTACCCGGTCGATGACATTGGCTACGGCCTTCTGTTCGGCGACAAGCACGGTGCTACCCCGCAGGATATCCAGCTCGAAGGCGCCCTGCGGTCGCTGACGCCGCCCTCTGGCAAGCAACAGCCGTGGGTCATCACCACCGAGCCCGGTGTTCACATGCTGGGCAGCGCGGTCGTCACCGCATCGCAGACCGGGCCGACGAGGTTCGAAATTCTTGGCGGTGTCAGCGATGTCATTGTCACGGCAATCATCGTCCGCAACGCCACCAAGCCGATGCCGGCCGGGATGCTCGGCCGCGTCTACGAGGCTCCTGTGGTGACAGTGGGCGGCGTCACCGATTGGAACGACGCCACCCTACTTGCGCCTGAGTTCAGCCTCGCGGGCCTGACGGACCCTTTCCAGATCGTGGACCAGGCCGGGCTCAAGAAGATGACCCAGCCGGTCTTTTTCCACTATCGCCCCATGGGGACGGTCGGCCCGGCGGATAGCACCTTCACGGTCGAGGTGTGGGGTCGGACCTACTGGTACTCGAACATCCCGAAGCCGCTGCCGAGAAGCTGAAACACGCACCCCAGTCGGCCCCTAAAGCCGGCGGCAGGGAAACCCGCGCGAAAGCGAGCCAGACGTCCGGCGCGAACGCCCGACCCGCCGCTGCCCGCTCGTGTTGGATCGGTGTCGAGCGGGTAGCCCGACGATTTAGCCACAGCTTCAGGCGGTCGTCTATCACCTGCATCTAGGGCGTCTTTCAACTTCGCCCTCCCGAGCCGGCCGGTCGCCGTGCCGATCCCCGCTCAGAACGCGAAGCCCGGACCGTACCTCACGGCCATCGATACAAGCGCCCCCGCCATCACGCCGATGGTGAATGCCGCCTCGACTGTCCTTCGCTCCATGACCTTGGCCTCTCGCCATTCGCAAGCGGCGAGGTGGAGCAAGGACCACGCCGCGCAACCCCCACCATCTCGGAGAACCAACATGGCTGCGTCCGCCATCATGACGCCGCTTGGCCTTGCCGCGCTTAAATCGCGGGAAGGTGTGCGGCTGAAAGCCTACCTCGACAGCGTCGGTGTGCCGACGATCGGCTACGGCCACATCAAGGGTGTGAAGCTCGGGCAGGTCATCACGCAGGCCCAGGCCGATGCGTTCTTCCTTGAGGATCTGGCCTCGCACGCCCTGCCGATCCTGTCCTGCATCAGTGTTCCAGTCGCGGACCACGAGCGGGACGCGCTGATCTCTATCGCCTTTAATATTGGCGTCGGCGGCTTCAAGGGATCGACCTTCCTGCGCCTGCTCAACGCGGGTGACCGGAAGGGCTGCGCCACTGCGATCATGTCGTGGACGAAGAACAAGGAGCTGATCTCCCGGCGCACCGCCGAGCGGGACCAGTTCCTGACGCCCTACACCAAGGCTGCGCCGAAGGCCCGGAGCACCGATGCGAAGCCCGTCAGTGCGCCGCTCTCCACGCTGGTCCCGCTGGACGTGCCGCCGGTCGTCATCTCGGCTCCAGAACCAAAGCCTGCGCCCGAGCCTACCGCGATCGCACAGCTTCTTCCGCCGGTTCGCTATCCCGAGAACCCGTCGCCATGGGCGCGGCTTGGGCGCTGGCTGTTCGACCGCCTGACGCGTCGCTGACGTTGCCTTGGGTGTGATTAGTTTTCCGAAGCAATCTGCCAGCAACACTGCTCAGCTTCGCCCCAGACTTCATTCCACCCCTGCCGAACCACGCGATCACCCTCGCAAACCGCGTAGTTCCATCCGCCTTTTGGAGCCGGCCAAACTGTAGCGGTTGAAATGCCTCCTGATGGGCTTGGGATCTCGAAGATCGTGACTTTCAAATCCTGAAGGTCGTCTCCTTGGTTCACCGCTGGTCTCCTGCGCCAGTTCTGCCCAGGGCATCCGAGCGAAATTACCGAGCCGGCCGGTTGCCGCGCAACCCCAACATCATGAGAACGAAAATGACCCGCTTCTTCCTCGCGGCGCTGGCGTTCGCCTGTGCCGTCTCCATCGCCCACGCCGCTGAAGTCGTCGCCACCGTACCGACGACCGCCGTCATCCTCCCGTATGGCGAATGGCTCCTCGCCGCCGCCAACCTCTTCACTGCCGTCATCGTGCCCGTCCTCGGCGGCTTCCTCATCCAAGCGGTGACAAAGGTCTATCCCTGGGCCGCGCTGTTCCTCACGCAGAAACGCGTGGAGCAGATGGCGAACGCCGTGACCGAGTACGCGGTGAACGCCGTCCCTGGGGCTGTGAAGGAAGGCAAGCTGTCCATCCCGGTCGGCTCGGCCGTCATCGCCAAGGCGATCCAGTACGGCATCAATAACGCTCCGGCGAAGGCCATGGAGGCAGCCGGCGGACCTCAAGGGCTCGCCAAAATCGTCTTCCGCAAGCTCAACCTCGTGGACGAAGCGGACGAGGCGAACACACTCGCCCCGGTCCTCTCGAACCTGCCGAAGAAGTAGACGGCGCGCCCCGGTGGTTCCCGGCAGCAGTGAGATGCAATGGCTCCCGAAGAGAGACGATTCACGGCTGACGAATGGCGCGACATCCAGGGCCAGTATCGGGAACAGCCAAAACGCGGGGTCCGGGCGATGTACCCGGACCCTGAAGCGGAGTGCGAGTTGGGGCCGTTCGTCCCGTCGGGCGGCTACAGGACACCGCGCAAGGTCGAGGCCGTATCCTTCACTCCGCACCCACATCTCGTAGTGTGGTTCGCCTCGCTCAGCGCAGAGGACGTCTCGAGGCTTGAGACGCTGATTGCTCTCCGGCCTGAGACGGTCGCCTGGGTGTCCGGCAAGAGCCCGAAAGAGCTGGCGAGCATGGACGGCGTCGTCGAGTTCGTCTCGTCATCCCGCACCGCCGCTAAGGTGCTCATGTGGGTCTGCGGAACGACGGCTGCTTTTGTCGGCGGCGTGATCGCGCTGACGAAGGGTGGGTTCGATCTCTTCAAAACGATCAGAGGTGGCTAATGGGCCTGCGCATCTTCGGCTACATCTGCCTCGGGATCATCTGCGCGGCAATCGTCATCCCGGCGAGCTTCCTCTGCTACTGGCTCGCCGATCGCCACATCCCGGTTGAGGTAAGCCGCACAGAGGTGCTGACGCCCGTCGTGAAGCCCGGCGGCAAGCTCATTATCCGGCAGACCGTGAGATACCTGCGGGACTGCCGTGGCCACGTCGACCGCGTCCTCTACGACGCTCACACGCACCGGAAGTGGCTGGCCGATGTGGACTATGAGCGCCCGCCGCGGGGGTTAGGCAAGCACGTCATCACCTTCGTTGAGGATGTGCCGAGCTACTTCGAGGCCGGTGACGCCAGCTACCGCGCCGTGCCAGTCTACGCCTGCAACCTCGTCCATCAGTATGTCTGGCCGTTGACACGGGACGAGACGGTCGTCCGGTTCAAGGTCGAGGGGGTGCCATTTTAATCCTTACTGGCAGCAAACTGTTCAAGCGGATCTAGGAGTGTGATGCAATTGCAACCAAATTCCTGGCAACTCAAGGTAATGGTATCCTAGCTTAAAGTTAGGAGAAGTGTCGTGGCCGCCACCAAGTTGATGCTTGTTGTGTTAGCAACTTGCGCCCTTGCAAGCTGTCAATCGAAACCACTTCCCCAACTTACAGCCGCGCAACAGGATGTGCGTAAGCAAAAACTTAAACTCATGTTTGCTCGTCTTATTGGAGAAAATACCGCTTTTGGAGTAAGAACATTGCTCAACAACCCGCGACATTATAGCAATGCAACGGTCGTTGTTCCAGCGCGTACTGATTTAAATGTAAATCGAATTTGTGCAAAGGTGACCTTCTCTTCGCTGGGTATAATGGGCCAAACTACAGCCGACTTGTCGGCAGGCATAATAGAAGTTGAAGATAGAATAATTATGCGCATGGGAACACAAGCAAATCTAGGGTCGATTTGTGAAGGAACGTATGAGCCGTTCCCCGAGCTGGAAGCCCTTTCCCCGAAAGGACCAGCGTAACCGGCCATCGAGCGAGAGCTGGCCATTGAGAACCGAACGCACGGACGCGACGCGCAAGCCTGACCTGGCATGCCATATGCACCCGTAAAAAAGAGCTGTCCTCCCATATGCTCTTCTGAACGACTTGCCCGCCCGGCTCACGCTGCGGCGGGTTTTCTTTTGCGGCTTTGGGATGCCGGCCACCGCGCGGTGCCGGTCTATTCCTGGAACCTCGTCCATTTGTATGTCTGGCCGCTGAAGCGGAATGAGACCGTGATCCAGTTCAAGGTCGAGGGGGCACCTTCCTAAAGCGAGCCGGAAACGAGCAAACCCGACCACCAGGACAAAGCGGGAGATGCAAAATAGCAACAATCAGGGGGTTGCAACTGCGGGAAAGTACGTAGAGGTTACAGCCAAGTTCCTTGCTGCAGCGCGGTGGATCGCGGGACAAGCGTGACCCCACCAATGAAGAGATAAACGTTATGGAGCAAAATATCGCTAGATTTGCGAAACCAATTGCTCTGGCCGCGATATGTTTCGTTTCCCTCTTGTACCTTACCAAATCAGTATCGATCGCCGCACTTATCGCGATGGTACCTTTGCTGCTAGGCTGGCTAGGTATTATGCAATCATTCGCCTACGGGGTAGCAGCCATTATTTTTCTTGCTGCAGTTGCGTGGGCAGCAACTCCATTAGATGTCAAAGACATCCTGAAAACACATAGTGACCGAGCAATCGCTGAAATAAGTGATGAGGTAAAATCAAAGCAGTAATGGAAGGTGTATTAGGGTCTTAGTGGCGCGCGATAGGGTTCACGATATTCGGCCTCTGCGATTGCACGACAGCAAGCCACGGAGTGCCCAAGAAATGGGCGCGACGCTCACACTACCCCAATTGGCGGAGCTGAAAGCCCAGCGCACGCCGCGCAAGCTGGGTGTTCTAAAAGCGTGATTTAACCCCGCTCGCTCAAGCCGGAGCGGGGTTTTTTCGCCGCGGGAACAGACATAGGCGGAACGGATTGACACGTCTCCCCAGAGATTAAGGACGTGCCATGATGCGCCTACCAATCCTCGCGAGCGCTTCAGCACTCGCAATGTTGATGATCCTCCCGGCTATGGCGCAGGGGGTGTTCCCACGTAACGGCGAGAGCGGCGTCGTCATTCAGAACCAACCGAACACCACTGGCAACAGCCGCGACAAGGTCATATCTTATGGAGCGACCGGCGCAGACACGGTAACCACAAATTCTGCAGCCGGCGGAAACGCTAGTCGTCCCGAGCAGGCGTTTCCGAATGGAAGCGCAGGTGGCGGAACAGGCGGGCGATAGACATTTCGATCTCTGGTATCCTCTGCAGCTTGCCCATCTAAGCCCCGCCCGGCTCACGCCGCGGCGGGTTTTTCGTTCGCCATACCCCAAATGGGGGTTGCGAGATCGCTGATCACAGCGCTACGCTTTGGCATCTGATGACCTGAGCCTTTGGACCCCGCCCGGCAAAAGCTGGTGCGGGATTTTCGTATGCTGCTTGGGGCCCAAATACCTAAGTACTGAATTCCGCTTTTCGCATAGGGGGTATGCTGTTAGGGAGGGGCTCCCAAAAAGAAGGGCCGCCCCAAAGAGCGACCCGAGTCTAGGGAGGAAACGCCCAAAAGGGCTGCTGAAACGCGACGCCATCGGGTTCCCGCAATGTGACAATGCATCGAATGCTAGATGGCCTCAAGCCTCTTGCCCGGGTTCACTCGCCCGCCCGGCTCACGCCGCGGCGGGCTTTTCGTTGAAGCCAAGCTTCAGCGGCCTACATGCATCCGTCCTACTCACGAGGAAGGATACCCGATGAAAGACCTGCGCTCCATCGCACTCTCCGCTGCGCTCGTATGCGCCGGCCTGACTTCAGCCGTTCAGGCCGCGCCCTTAGGCGTTAACTCCACCTCGTTGGAGCAGCCCGCAGCGGCGGAAACGGTCCAGTACGGCTACCGGTCCGGCTATGGCCATTCCCGCCAGCATAATTATCGGAAGCACATTCGTCGGCAGATGCTCAACGATCGCCGCTATGGCGCACACCTGCGCCGCCAGGATCAAAACCACCGTCGCGCTCGCCATTACGGATACTGAGCCAACTGCATCCGCCTAGGCGTCCTCTAACGCTATCAACCCGCCCGGCTTACGCCTGGGCGGGTTTTTCGTTTGTCGGGCCTACTCGGCGGCGCGAGCCACGGCCCCATCATAGGAGCCAGCATGGTCGAGAACGCTTTTGATGAGCGAGTTGTCGGCGGTCCAATCGGAGACAGTTGGGTTAGCCGGGTAGAGGATCATCGTGTGGTCGAGCCCAAATGCCCTCGATATCATCGAGAAGCATGTCCTGATGTTCATCTGGGTCACTTGGCTCATCGCCGCCGGCATCATCTCGATGACATGCAGTCCGGGCTTGCCGAACACGAGATGCGACAGCCCAGCGCCGTGAGCGCTGACGACGACGTCGGCATGGTGGAAGAGGTTGACCTTATCGATCAGGCTCAGTTTGCTCAGGACTACGGGCACGATGCCGTTGGTGGCCATCACCTGCTCGAACTCGACCTCGTTCAGCATGGCCCGTCGAGGCGTATCGCGCCGTGAGACATAGAAGCGACGCGGCGTCGATCCATCGTTACGCTTCACCGCCTCTTCGATCAGCCGCCCGTAGGTATGGTGATACGCCGCCTTTCGGGGCATGGCTTGAGTGGACGAGGTTCCGAGGTACAGCTTCCGGCAGAACACGACGCTCTCAAGGGCGACGATCCGGTCCGCCGGAACGCCCAGGGTGCCAAGCGCATCCAGAGCAAGGCCGCGCTGCTCCTTCCTGACGAGTATCGGACAGTCCGGCGTCTCCGGCGCCAAGCACCAACTCAGCTTCGCCACCCGGTCGGCGATCCAGTCGTAATAGCCCTTGCTCCCACCGATGCACAGGTAGGCTTCGTCTATGTTGGGCACCGTTTCGGGATCGACGAGTGCTTCCTTCGCGGCACTGGATGCGCGAAGGTCCGTCCCATCGAGCGTCCAGATCCGCCCCTCCTGGTTGACGAAGACATCCGTGAACTCTCGCACGAACGGATAGGGCTTCCGCTCCATCCGCTTCTCGAACAGCCGCCACAGATCATGGATGTAAGCCTCAAAGGAGGGGCCAACGCCTTCGAGCGCCACGGTCTTCATCTGAGAGGTCGGGATGGTGAAGTCGTCGACGTCGCCGGGGTGCCGGATCACCTCGTCGGCGCCCATCTTCTTCTTGGGGCGCGGAGCGACGAGGTGCCGGACCTGCTTGAGGGCTTTCGCATCCTTGGTTGTCGCTCGGATGCGGCGGACGACATTCGTGGCCTGAGACGACCTGAAGTCAGCCGGTAGCGAGCCTATGATCGCCGCTGCTTCGTTCGGCAGATGGGCGTTGACCAAAGTCGAAGCCAGCTTGACGCGATAGGCCTCGCTTTCCACAGCGATGACCAGAGGCTGGCACCTCTTTATCTCTTCTCTGTCGTCAAGCTCGATGGCGGCGCGCAGCCGAAACTCAAGGATTTCAGGTCGCTCTGCGAAATCGCTAACCTCTGCGATCTGAATGATCTTACGCCACCGGCCCTGCGCAGCGAGAGCCTGTGCCTGCCGCATTACCTTGCGCACCTCAGGGCTAGGCCGGTGGCTTGGGCCGGCGCCCTGTGCAACGGGCACCTCGTCCGGCTCCTTCTCAGAAAGACCCGCGCCCATCCTGTCAGCCCCGCGTTTTCACGAATTTGTGAGATCACGCGAGTTTGATCGAAAACCCAAGATTAGTACAACTATCATATGTTGGTTTTGCGGCGCACTATGACGCAGGGTGGTAATTGGTGCATTCTGGGCACACTGACTGACGTGGCATCGCCCCCAGCTGTCGGCAGTCCCACGGGCGTAAGAAGGCTAACAAGTAGGGGCGCGGGTCACCAAGGCCTGGGTCGCCTGCTCATGGTGTCGACCCTCTTCCGCCGGCCGTTCTTCCGCTCGATCCAGATCTCGGCGCAGCATAGGGCGAGGTCTGGTCCCCAGTCATAGTCGCCCTTCCAATTCGGATCGCGGCTGGGATGGTTACGGAAATCCACTGCCTCGCACAGGATCAGCCTTAGCCGGAACTCGCCGTCGTGCTGTCGCTGGAGGAGTCCGCGCAGGCATTCGGATGAAGCGGCCCACGCGGTTCCGCCCTGCTGTCAGAGAAGCTGCGAGGGCCGTACTCATCGGTTGTCAGATCCCGTCAGGGCGGGCCGTCCTCAAAAGCTTCCACTCAGCGGCACCGGCGGTGATCGGTCGGCGTCGTCGTCGCGCCGCCCGGAGTTGAGCATGTCGTTGAGCATCGACAGCAGGTCGAGGAGTTCGAGCTTTCCGTCATTCGACACCTCGGGCTGATTCACCCGCCTCTGGATCGTACTCCTGACGTTCGACAAAGCCTCGTGGTAGCCCTCGGCGCGTTCAATGCTCATGCTTATCTCGCCAGCGGTGATCGCGACGAGATAGGGCACGCCTCCAGGCCGCCTAGCGCTTCACCGCCCAGATCGGTACGGCCCCCTTTGGCCGGCCCGGCACGTCTCGAAAGTACCGTGTCCGCTCGAACCGGATGAAGTCCGTTTCGACCTTCGATACCAGATCGCCGCTCAGCACCATGGCCCCGCAGAAGTCGGAGCGGATCACGCCGAGGTCAGGATGGACGCCGAAAAGCTGCAGCGTCGTCCAGCCGAGCCGGCCGGCCTCGTCGGCGTGCTTGTCGAGGAAGTCCAGGGACGCTGCGTGAACGGCCTGCCAGCCGGCGGGCGTCAAGCCGGGGCACGGGACCACGCTCGGCTTCATGCCGAGGAAGGCCTCGCGCCACGCCTGCGGGCTGCCGGGTTCGATCTTGAAGGCTGGCGAGGCTGACATGAGGTCCGGCGGCTGTGATGGGCCAGACGGGATAGGGGAGGTGAGGCAGGCGCGCTATGCCCGGAGCGTCACAGGCAGCGGCTCAACGGCATCACCCGATAAGCCGAAATATGAACCCGAGAGCGATGGTCACCGCCATCGCGATGGCGATTGCAACACCGAGTCCAGGATCGGGTCCAGCATCCCTAAACCGCATGCCACGCGTCCCCTCTCTCTTCCGTACTTCGGTCGTCGAGCAATGCCTTCGGAGGGGGATCACGTCCCAGTTAAAGTCTAAGCGCCTTTGCCCTTCAGCGTAGACGCGAACGATTTGTAAGGGCGTGCGTTTACGGCCATGCTTGCGCAACCTCCATTTCGAATGCCGCACTCACAGCCTGCCACTGCCGCCAGTCGATTCGAGGCTGCAGACGTGACGTACGGGCTGAAGCTCGCCGGCGCCAAGGATCATCCTGCCGTTCGCGCTTTAGGGCTAGCTAGCGAAATTGGAAGTTGGAAGTCACTGCTAGCTCTGTCTGCTGGCACTCTGGCTTTGGGGATAGTGAAGCGGGACCGCCGCCTCGCTGAGGCAGGCCGACACATGCTCCAAGCTGGTATTGTGGCGAGCGTCGTGAAAACGAGCTTGAAGCGTACGGTGCATCGGACACGTCCAAACGTCCTAATGGACGAGGGGGTCTACGCGCGAGGGTGGCCAGGAACCAGCAATGGGCCGTGGCAATCCTTCCCCTCCGGTCACTCCGCACTGAGTGCTGCCGTCGCCTGCGCCGCCGTTCGCTCCTATCCGGATGTGAGGAGTGCTGCATATGTCGCCGCGGCTGGCGTCGTAGCAGCTCAAGTTTTGCGTGGGGCGCATTTCCCCGCGGACGTGCTAGCCGGTGCTGTCATTGGTGTTGCCGCAGAGTCGGCAGTCAACAGGTTGACGGGCCAACGCCGGAGGACACGTTCCTGATCAAGGGTTGGTAGGCACGCAGCTTTCGGCCCCTCCCTCTCCCGCTGCTCGGCTAACGCTCAAACGACGCGGTAAAAACGCTACCCGTATGCTCCAGACACGCCACTGCCTGCCTAAGCTACAGCATTTTTTACAGCATGACGTAGTGAGCCCCCCACTTTCTCCTCTGCGGAGAGCTCCAATTTGTCCCATCCATCATCGGTGCGACCGAGAAACGGATATCGCTGGGCGTCATGGTGTCCGTATGAATAAGCCGTTCGGTTTCGATTAGGCGGTGTCCGCCTCCCTTGCCCGCATCAGTGATCGTGCTTGCAATCGGGTCCATGCACATGAGCATGGCCGTGATCCGCATGGTCGTGTGCATGCCCGTGATCGTGCGCATGCGAATGATCGTGATTGTGGTCATGCGCATGATCGTGGCCATGGTCATGACCGCACTGGCTGTGGTCGTGGGCCTCGCGTTCGGGCTTGAAGGCCCGCGAAATCGGGGTCGCGGCGCAGCCCTGCCCACGGATCAGCTCGGCATTGGCCGAAGTCGCGGGTACATACAGGACGTCGGCACCGATCTCCGCCGGCACATGGTTGCCGCCGAGCTGCCAGGCCAGCCGCAACAGGCGAGCCGGATTCTCTGCCCGCACTTCGAGCAGGGATTCCGCCGCCGCGCGAACCGTCACCAGGCGCCCGTCCTCAAGACGAAACGCATCGCCGTCCTCGATGGAGGCAGGTTTCGCAAGTGCCAGAGTGAAGCCCACCCCCCCCGCGCCTGTGAGGATCGCGGCCGCACCCTGGCGTCCCGCATGGTCGAGAGTCACGGTATCCGCCACGGAATCCGGGCGGATTGCGGCTTTACGGACGATGGCGGTGGCACGCAGCATAGCTTCCTCGAAACGGTCCTGGGTTTCGTCCGGGCGTCCGGCTGGGGCACCCGAGGTGTCTGGCGTGCACCAGTAGAGGGTTTTTCGCCGGAACGGAAAGCGTAGCTGGAACCGATTCATCACCCTGTGCATTCCACGAACGGAATGGCTAAGCTACGTTGCGCAAGGTCACCACGGCGATAAGCCGGGCCACAAAACGCACAAGGGAGTCTCGGGACCATGAAGAAGCTCATTGCCGCTACCCTCGCCGGGGCTCTCGCCCTCTCCCTCGGCGCCTGCAATACGCCGCAGGATCGTGCTCTCGGTGGCGCCGGCCTCGGCGCTCTGGCCGGTGCGGCCATCGGTGGCGCTGCCACCGGTCGTGCAGGCGGTGCTCTGGCTGGTGCGGCCATCGGTGGAGCCAGCGGCGCAATCATCGGTGCCGGCACGGCTCCGCGCTGCCCCTATGGCACCTACCGTGACGCTTACGGCGACGTGTACTGCCGCTGACATCGCTCTCCCGTCTGGGAGGAGTGGAGGGCCGGGGCGCATGCCTCGGCCCTTTTTCATGTGTCAGAGACAAGACGAACAGGCGGAAATTGCCGTATGCGGGGCTGACCCGGCGGATGGCCGGTCCATGATACCCTGCGATGCCGATGCTGCCTCAAGACCTTTTCAATCCCCTTTGCCGATTTGCTCCTTCTGCTTTCGAGGGTGGCCCGGCGTGAGCGTCGGCATCTGGGGCAAGCTCGGGGGCGCGGGGATCGGCCTCGCCATCGGCGGGCCGATCGGCGGGTTGGTGGGCGGAGTCGCCGGTCACTTCCTTGTGGATCGGGAGGGGGCACTGTTCGGCGCGACACCGAAGGACGTGGTCTTCACCACCGGCCTCGTGGCGCTCGCGGCCAAGATGGCGAAATCCGACGGGGTGGTGACGCCCTCCGAGATCGAAGCCTTCGCCAAAGTGGTCCAGGTGAGCGAACGGGAGAAGCCCGGAGTCCAACGCTTGTTCGACCTTGCCAAAGGCACCTCGGCAGGGTTCGAGGCCTATGCGAGACAGATGTCGACGGCGTTTCGCGATGAACCGGCTCTGCTGGAAGACGTGCTCGACGGCTTGTTTCACATCGCCAAGGCCGATGGGGCGATCCACGAGGCGGAAGAACGTTACCTGCGTGCCGTCGCCGAAACCTTCGGGTTCGACGACGTCGCCTTCCGGCGCATCGCCGCTCGCCACGTGCGTCTCGCCGACGATCCCTACCTCGTCCTCGATCTCGACCACGGGGCGACCGATGCGGAGGTGAAAGCCCAGCATCGGGCCCTGGTGATAGAGAACCACCCCGACCGGGCGATCGCCCGCGGTGTTCCACCCGAGGCGGTGACGATCGCCACCGCGCGGCTCGCTGCGATCAACGCCGCCTATGACCGGATCGCCGCAGAGCGACGGCTGCGCTGACGCGCAGTGGGAGAGGTGCCGCATGAAGCCCACGCCAGAAAGTCCCGTGGCGACGAGCGTGATGCCGTCGCCCAACCACGGTGAGCGCAGGGGCGGTCCGCCGACCATGCTGCTCCTACATTACACCGGAATGGAGAATGCAGCCGCCGCCCTGCTGCGTCTCGCGAACCCGATCTCCGAGGTCTCGGCGCATTACGTCGTGCTGGAGGACGGACGGGTGATCCAGATGGTGCCGGAATCGCGCCGCGCCTGGCATGCCGGGGCCGGCGCATGGGGTCGCACGGCATCTGGCATGGAGCGAGACATCAATTCGCGCTCCATCGGGGTCGAGATCGTCAATGGCGGTCATGTCGGCGGCCTGCCGCCCTACCCGTTCGTACAGATCGACGCGGTAATCGCACTATCGCGGGACATCATCGCCCGCTGGGGCATCGCACCGTGGCAGGTGCTGGCGCATTCCGACGTGGCGCCGGACCGCAAGGAGGACCCCGGGGAGCATTTCCCCTGGGATCGCCTGGCGGCAGCCGGGGTCGGACATCACGTCCCGGCGGCACCCATTCGCGATGGGCGCTTCTTCGCCGAGGGCGATGCCGGCCAGCCGATCGAGGCGCTTCAGGCGATGTTCGCGCTCTATGGCTACGACGTTCCGGTGACCGGAACCTTCGATCCGCGCACGAAGGCCGTGGTCACCGCCTTCCAGCGCAGGTTCAGGCAAGAGCGCGTGGACGGCGTCGCCGATGCGTCCACGATCACGACGTTGCGGGATCTCCTGGCCGGGCTGCCGTCACGCTGAGCGTTGCCGTCACGCGGAGTTGCGGAGCTGGTTCCGGAACCTGGAGGGCGGGCTCCATCCGCTCAGGCGCGTTGCGACACACCGTCCGTGCTCTCGTGATTGGCACCATCCCGCGTGCGCCACAGGCTGTAGGCGACGCCTCCGACGAGCAACGCCAGCGTCACCGCCAACGAGACCCATGGCGGTACGTGGACGAGATCGAACGTGTCAGCGACCACGATCTTGGTACCGATGAAGATGAGAATGAAAGCGAGCGCCGTCTTCAGGTAGGCGAAACGGTCGACCATGGCGGCAAGGGCGAAATACAACGCGCGCAGGCCGAGGATCGCAAAAATGTTCGAGGTGTAGACGACGAAGGTGTCGGTGGTGATCGCGAAGATCGCCGGGACGCTGTCGACGGCGAAGATCACGTCCGCGCCATTCACCAGGATCAGGCCGAGGGTGAGCGGGGTGAACCACAGCACCGTCTTGCCGGTCTGGGGATCCGGCTTGCGGACGACGAAGCGTTGGCCGTGAATCTCCGGCGTGATGCGCATCACCTTGCGCAGCATTCGCACCATGGCGTTGTCCTGGATGTCTCCGGCCTCTTCTTCCTTGCCAAACAGCATCTTCAGGCCGGCAAAGATCAGGAAGGCGGCGAAGATCGACAACACCCAGGCGGCCTGGTGCACGAGGGCTGCGCCGAGCCCGATCATCAGGCCGCGCAGGAGAACTGCAGCGAGGATGCCCCAGACGAGAACCCTGTGCTGGGCCGCGCGGGGAATCCCGAGGGAGGTGAGAATGACGGCGATAACGAAGACGTTGTCCATGGACAGCGACTTCTCCACCACGAGGCCGGCGACATATTCCTGGGCCGGCTGAGCGCCGAAATACCACCAGATCCAGCCGCCGAAGGCGAGGCCGAGGCTAAAATAGAACGCCGTCAGGAGAAGGCTCTCCTTCACGCCGATCTCGTGGTCCTTGTCCCGATGCAACAGGCCGAGATCGAAGGCGAGAAGGCCCGCGACCAGGGCATGGAAGCCGAGCCACATCCAGACAGGCTTGCCGAGCCATTCGATGAAGAGGAAGTCGACCATTGGGGACCGTCGATGCTTTGCGAAACGCAGGAAAGCATCGGCTCCGACATCACGGAAGGCATGAACGCGCATCCGCCAGAGGGGCCCGCAGCCGATTTCCGTCAATTGGGAGCCGCAGGGACGGGAATCAAGGGATGTCCCCGCTGCGTGGCCACACCGTCTCCGCAAGGAAGTTCGAGCTGGTCCACCGGTGTGGCTTAGCGGCCGCAGAATGGGGCAAACGACCCGGCGTCCCCCTCGCTTCCTTGTTTTGCTGCGCTGCGACGCCCCACAATGGTGTCTGGTTGCTTCGGTGCGGAACCGAGCGGGCGAGGATGCAGCGCGTGATGATCGGGCGGCGTATCGGACGCATCCTGAGGGTGGCGAGCGTGGCGCTTGTTCTCGCCGGGGCGGCCCGGGCCGAGGCGGCACGCTCCGTGGCGCCCGAATGCAGGAGCGGGCCGACGCGACATGAGACGCTTGCCGGGCTCGGGGAGCGCGGCGAGATGGTCCTGGCATCGGGTGGCCGTGCCGTCCTCGACGGGATTCGCTGGCCGATGGAGGACGATGGAGCGGCGCGTGCCTGGATGCTCAACCATCGGGACCGTGCTCTGACGCTCGTGCCGCGCGGCGAGATCGACCGTTGGAGCCGCGTACATGTGGATGCGGCCGTCTCCGACGAAGCCGTCGATCTGGCCGGCGGCTTGATCGAAGCGGGACTCGCTTATGCGGATGCGGGGGAGCGCGATACGCTCTGCCGCCCGGCGCTTCTCACCCTGGAATCCGGAGCGCGTTCGGCGGCGCGCGGGTTGTGGCGGGCGGGTGTTCGTGAGGGCCGGGACGGTGCAGCGTTGCGGGAGATGACGGGGCATTTCATCGTGGCGCAGGGCCGGATCGTAAATGTCGGCGAGCGTCCGGCGCGGACCTATCTCGACTTCGCCAGACGAGGTGAGGATGGCTTGACGGTCACCGTGTCGAAGCGCACTTGGCGGCGGTTGCGCGAACGTGGTCTGAGTGCGGCCGCGCTGCGGGGACGCCTCGTCCGGGTTCGTGGAATCGTCGAAGCGTGGCGCGGCCCCACCCTCGACATCGCGAGCGCGGACATGATCGAAGTTCTGGATGAGGAGCGGACGCTTCGGCGCTGAACGGCATGGGCGGGGGGCAAACACGACATCGCGGATATGGAGCGGCCCGAACCGGGCTACTCGTTTCGACGCTCATCCTGACCGGCTGCAGCTCTGACCAGAGCGGTATGGTCCTGCAGCCGGCGGCGATCAAGGTGCCCGTCGAAGCGCCCCGGACCACGGGCCGGGAGCGGACCGCGTCCGATGCCGACCATGCCAAGCTCGTGGCTTCGTTCGGAGGAGAATACCGCTCGCCGGCGGCTTTGCGCCTGTTGACCGAAGTGACCGACCGTCTGGTGAAGGCCACCGACCGGCCCGAAGAGACCTACGCGGTCACGTTGCTCGATTCACCGGTCATCAACGCCTTCGCCCTGCCGAATGGCCGCCTCTACGTGACGAGGGGCTTGCTGGCGCTGGCCAGCGATACGTCGGAGATCGCCGCCGTCCTCGCCCATGAGATCGCGCACGTCACCCTGCGCCATGCCACGGCGCGCACCGAACTAGCTTTGCGCTCCCAATTGGTGAGCCGGGTGGTCGCCGACGTGCTCAACGATCCGGCCACCGGCGCGCAGCTCCAGAACCAGTCGAAATTCGCCCTGGCCCGGTTCTCCCGAGATCAGGAACTCGAGGCGGACGGGATCGGCGTTCGGACCCTCGCGCGGGCGGGTTACGATCCGTTCGGTGCGGGACGGTTCCTCAACTCCCTCAACCGCACCACCAACATGAAGACCGGAACCGGCATGGCCGGCGAGCCCGACATGCTCGCCACCCATCCGGGCACCAGCGAACGGATCAACCTCGTCACCCGGGCCGCGCGTCTCATCGGCGCACCGGGCCTCGGCGTGGATGAACGCGCCCGCTACCTCGCCGCCATCGACGGGATTGCCTATGGCGACAATCCGGGCGACGGCATCGTCAAGGGTCGCCGCTTCCTCCATCCGAGCCTCGGAGTCGCCTTCGAGGTACCGGAGGGATTCACCATCGAGAATACGCGGAACGCCGTGCTCGGTGCCACGGGGGAGGGGAGCCGCCGGCTGCTGTTCGATCAGGTCGAGAGCCATGTGGGCCAGAGCCTGGAGGAGGTGCTGCGGGCCACATGGAGCGACAGCATCGAGGCGACCTCGGTGGAGAACCGCATGATCGCCGGCAACTCGGCGGTGACCGCGATGTCGCGTGGCAAGGATTGGACCTTCCGCCTCGCCGCCGTCCGCGTCGGAGAGACGACCTACCGCATGATCATGGCCGCCAAGGGCAGCACTGACCCCGACGGTGCGTTCCGGCGCTGGACGGAAAGCCTGTCCGGCGTCGGCCCCGACGAGGTGAAGTCTTTGCGCCCGCTGCGCATCCAGGTCGTGGTCGCCGGACCGGCCGACACGGTCGACGAGATGGCCCGGAGGATGGTGGTGCCAGATCGTCCCCTGGACCGGTTCCTCGTCCTCAACGAGCTGGAGCGGGGCGCCGTTATCCGTGCGGGGCAAAGCTACAAGCTCGTCGTCGAGTAGCGGAACACGAGCGAGCGCGCGCGCGAGACCTGCCCGACTTAACGGTGATTGACGCCGTGGGTTTCTCCTATACCCCTCCCCGAATGGAGGAGGGGCGGTGTTCTTTCAGAAACCCTTTCGCGCATCTTCCCTCATCCGCGCGATCGAGGGGTTCGGCGCGTCTCCACCCGCCTAATCGGTCAGGCGGCGGCCAAAGCCGCCATCGACATCGATTCCTTCTTCATCAACTCGCGATAGAAGCCATCGAGATGGGTGAGCTTGTCCGGTGAGCCGTCCTGGATGATGCGCCCTCCCTCCAGCACCACGATCCGGTCGAAATCCTTCAGCGTCGAGAGACGATGCGCGATGGCGATGACGGTACGGCCCTTCATCAGGTTGGCCAGGGCGTGCCGGATCGCCTCCTCGGAATCGGCATCGAGGGCCGAAGTGGCCTCGTCGAGCAGCAGGATCGGCGAATCCTTTAGGATCGCGCGGGCGATGGCGATGCGCTGGCGCTGACCACCGGACAGCTTCACGCCGCGGTCGCCTACGATGGTGTCGAAGCCTTCCGGCAGCGCCTCGATGAAATCGGTGCAATGCGCTGCCGCGGCGGCCTTCCAGACATCCTCGTCCGACGCATCCGGCCGGCCATAGCGGATGTTCTCGCGAAGGGTCCGGTGGAACATCGAGACGTCCTGCGGCACCACGGTGATGGCCTCGCGAAGCGAGTCCTGGGTCACGCGATTGATGTCCTGGCCGTTGAGCAGGATCTTGCCGCCCTGGACCTCGTAGAAACGCTGGAGAAGCGAGAACAGGGTCGACTTGCCGCCGCCCGACTTGCCCACGAGGCCGATGCGCTGGCCCGCTTCGATCTTCACGTTGAAATCCGTGAACACCGCGCGGCCATCGGGATAGGAGAAGGCCACGTGGTCGAAATCGATCTCGGCGCCGGTTCCCGACAGCGGCATGGCCTCCGGATGGTCGATCAGGTCATGCGGCTGAAGCAGGGTATGCAGGGCCTCCGACAGGCGGGCCGTATGCTGGGTGGCATCGACCAGGGCCACGGCGAGGTCGCGGGTGGCGGCGAGGATGCGGATGCCCAGGGTGCAGACGAGGACCACCTGTCCGTTCGTCGCCTGGCCGGCTTCCCACATCGTGATGGCCCAATAGAGCAGTCCGAGCACGGCGAAAACCGTCAGGATCGCGTGAACGATCCGCAGTTTCTCCAGGTAGAGCAGCGAGGACCGGCGCGAGCGCATCTCGACGCCGATCGTGCCGTCGAAGCGCTTGTACTCTCGCTTGAACGCCGAAAAAGCGCGGACGAGCGGCATGTTGCCGACGAGGTCGACCATCTCACCGTCGACGCTCGCAGCCTTGGCGGCGAAGTCGTGGTGCAGCGGCTTTCCCGCGGCCGCCATCTTGAACATCAGGACGACGACGGCGGCGAAGATGCCGGCGAGGACGCCCGCCATGGTGAGGTTGACGGTGCCGATGTAGATGATCGACAGGAAGGCCGCGACGCAGGGCGGCATCACGTTGAACACGAACATGTTCTCGACCGTGAAGATCGCGTTCGAGGTCGCCGTGATGCGCGACGCCAGAGTGCCCGGCTGCCGGTCGGCAAAGAAGGACGGGGAGTGGCCGGTCATGTGACGGAACAGGTCGCGGCGGATATCGCCCGTCACACCGACGAAGGTGAAGGATCCGACAAGGCTCGCCACGCGCCAGAGCATGTTGTCGGCGGCGATGAAGGCGATGAGAATCCCGAGCGCACCCCAGATCAAGCCCGCGTCGGGCCCCTTGCTGAGCGCATCGACGACCCCCTTGAGTGCGTAATCCGTGCTTACCGAGAACGCGACGGCTCCGAGGACTGCGCAGAGGATCACCAGATGCGGCAACGCCCGCCGCTTGAGATAGCGGGCGACGAACGCAAAAGGCCTGTCGGCGTAGACGCAGAGGTCTTCCATATGGGTGACCATCCCGGTGCTCGTTTTTAACTGTCGGATGCAGGCGCGATCCCGCAAGCAGGCCGCACGCAACCGTGAACTTATACGTCGCAACGCTAATCTCGTCCAAGCGTTGCAGGCTGCCGTCAAGCTTGCTCGTTTGTAGAGAGGAAACCTGAACGGGTCTTGAGCGGCAAGCGAATTCGGTGCCGTCCCACCCCTCAGGCGACCTCAGACTGACGGGTTTCCGGCATGATCAGGGCGAGCAGCGCGAAGCCGGCCAGACCCACGATGGCGAGGCCGAGGAAGGCGCTGTGACTGCCGAGATGATCGGCCATGATACCGGCCAGCGAGGTCGACAGGGCGGCGCCGATGCCCATGGCGGTTCCGACCGCGCCGAGGGCGAGGTTGAACCGCCCGGTGCCGCGCGTGACGTCGGACACCACGAGGGGGACCATGACGCCGAACACGGCCGCCGAGACGCCGTCGAAGACCTGGATCGCGACGAGGAGTTCCGGGCTGTCGGTATAGGCGAAGAGCAGGCCGCGGATCGGCAGGGCGGCAAAACCGATGAGGAGGAGCGGGCGGCGGCCCCACTTCTCTGCGGCCCGTCCGACCGCCGGACCGGAAATCGCCAGCACGACCTGGGGCACCACGATGCAGGCGGCGATGAGCGCGGTGGCGGTCTCGCTCGCCCTTAAAGTCAGCATGCTGCCCACCAGCGGCAGCATGGCGGCGTTGGCGAGAAAGAACAGGATCATGCAGGCGGCAAAGCACAGCAGGGCGCGGTTGGTGACGATGGCCTTCAGCGCGCTCTCTTTGGGGCCGGTCTCCACCGTTTCGGACTGGCGCGCCTGTATCGGCACCGCGCCCGGACGAATGAACGAGAGCGCGATCAGGGTCGGGATCATGAGGAAGGCGGTGAGGTAGAACACCGCGTCGTTCGACAGGTAGTAGCCGCAGGCCCCCATCAGCGCCGCCGCGACCGCGTTGCCGAGCGCCGAGAAACTGGCATTGCGCCCGAGCCGCTCGCCGGCCCGCTTATGACCGACGAGGCCGATGCTGATGGCCGCGATGGCCGGTGTGAGGATGCAGCTCGCGGCGGAATGAGCCGCCATCGCAAGGAGGACGATCAGGAAGCTCGGCCACATGGCGAGAGCGAAGGCGCTGAGCGAGATCGCCACCACCGAGAGCCCCGCCGCGAAGCGTCGCGAGCGGACGGCATCGACGAACGCACCGCCCGGCACCTGACCGAGCAGGCTCACGAGACTTCCGACGGTCAGGGCGAAACCGATATCGGATTGCGTCCATTGCGCCTGCGTGAAGTACACGGCGAGAAACGGACCGAAGCCGGTCTGGAGGTTCGCGACAAAGAACGCGAAGCCATCGAGCCCCCGGCTGCTCGTCACCGAAACAGCCTGCATGTCGGTGGAAACCTCTCCGGGCTTCTCGGCATAGGCGTCGCGCCGAAGAGCCCCTCGCGGCCGGAACTCCGATCGCGGCAATTCACGGGGCTTGATGACGCGTCGATTCTGCGGGCGGGATGCCGTCATTTGTCCGGCTATTTCTCAGCCGGCTTGTCGGGCGCGGGTGAGGGAGCGGCACTCGGCGCCGGCGCCACCGGAGCCTGAACCGGCGCCGCGGGCTGGGCCGCCGGAGCCTGAGCCGCCGGAACCTGACTCGATGCGGTCGCGGGTGCCGGCTCGCCATCGGGCGGAACGCTGGGGCTGGCCGGGCCGAGGACCACGATGGGATCTCCCGGCTTGTATTCCGGTGAGACGCGCACCTGGTTGCGGCTCAATTGCAGGACGAGGCGGCTCGGCTTGCCATCGGGCGAGAAACGCATGGACCGCCAATCCACGGCGATCTTGCGGGAGCCGACCCCCAGGAAGCCGCCGAAATCGATGATGGCGGCGCGCGGGCGGCCGTCCTTGTCGAGGATGATGTCGATGATCCGGCCCATATCCTCGCCGGTGGAACTGCGTACGCCCTTGCCGAGCACGCCCTCGTAATCCTGAGTGTCCAAGACCGTGGCCGGCGTGCCGGTCGGGAGTACGGGCCCGGTGGCCGTGGGCGCAGCCTGCGGCGCTGCAGGCTGCGGAGCCGGTGCAGGCAGCAGGACGGGAGGGGCGGCGGGAGCGGCCGGTGCTGCTTCGCTCGCCGGGCCGTTGACTAGGGCGTTCCCCTCCGCTGCGGCGGCGGCAGCCCAAAGGGTGATCGACGCGGCGGCGACCATCCGGACAGTTCTGAACACGTGCGTTCCCCGAAGAAGCATCTCGCCGGTCCCCGCTCAACCTGAGCCATTCCGATGAGTTCCCACCTGCCATGGGACGGACGGCGTATGAGGGCGGACCAAGGCGAAGTTATGGATGAGGGCGGGTCGATCGGCGACGGTGTGGCTCGCCGCGATGTCGAGTTGGCAAGAACCGGACCGTCGCGGCCATGGTGGCGCGGAGTATGGGGGGTGTCCAGACGAACCGGTGGACGATCACCCCGAATTTTCCCTCCTGTCGAGGGGGGAGGTGTGACAAACGCCCTGCGATCGTCTGGTTTTCGCCTTTTGTGCATCGTAGAGATGCGCGCAAGCGTGCCGGGCCACCCGCGCGAACCAGGGTGGAATACTTTTGAGGATCAAGTCGATGCGTATCTCGTCGAACGTCTGCGCCGCGGCGCTCATCGCAGCGGCCCTGGGCGGATGCCAGGCGCTGTCCGGTAATTCCGGCGTCATGCCCGAAAGCGAAGTCGGGCCTCCGCCGTCCATGCGCGGTTCGGTTCCCGGAGCCCAGCGCCCGCGGGCGGCCGAGGTGGACCCCGACGGCGTGCCTCTCCAGACGGCGCCGACGCGGCGGCTCGACCTGCCGAAATCAGCCGGTGGCCAGGCCCGCTCGCAGGCAGAGTCGGAGCGGCGTATCCGCCGCGAGGATATTGAAGGCGATACGACCAGCCGGTCGAGCTCCGGCGGTCTCGCACCGCAGATGGGCTCGGGCGGCAGCGTCGGCCTCGGCGGTAAGTTCTGAAGAGCGCTTGCGAGACTCGCGGTCACCGCCGCTTGCCACTTCCGGCAAGGCGGCGATGCGGGAGTTTGATGAAAGGCACTGCGACGGCTCCTCCCGTACGGTAGAAACGCTGCGTGCGGATCGCGTGACGGTGTGATCTCGACGGTCAGATTAGATCGGCGCCACGCGTGTCGGTTTCGCCCCGACTCTCGGCGGCGACGAGTCCGGCAAGACCAGCGAGGAACGCGCCGGAAGCGACGATGGCGAGGGCAACCACTGCGATGATCATGCGCGGAGTGTTCCTCATCGAGTTTAAGGGATCGTTGCATTGTTGAGATTGGGCGATGCTTCTGCGTCCTTGATGAGAACCGGTGGAAAAAAATTACACGCGCGCCTCGCGACCAGGATCGGCCCTCGATCCTTCGAAATGACGGAGTAAGCCCGCGCGCTTCGCACCGGCCGCACCGCATTGGAGCGGATGACCCGATCGGCGACGCGAATGCCCTTTGCAGGGCCGGCATCCCCATATATCATTGTCATGATACAGCTTTTTGGAACGCGTCCCGATCCGTGGTCGCGGTGACGCCGCGTCGGCTAGATCCGAAGCGTGGCTGCATCGGCAACCATTCATACCCTGGCGATTGCGTATGATCGGGGATTGAGGGGGTTGCTGGGTCCCCGTTATCCCCGTCCCTTCTGTGGATGGGCGGTCGGACGATGTGTTTCCCTCTTGGAACGCTCTCAGCACCGCTTAGTTGTTGCAGCTATGCGCTCCGAGGCCCCTGGCCATGGGCGTGACGGCGCTCAAAGCCACAATCCGGAGGAACTCATGGCAACCAAGACCACCACGAAGGCAGCCGACAAGCCAGCCGCCGCCAAGAAGACCGCTGCTCCGAAGGCCGAAGGCGCCGCCAAGCCGAACGCGCTGCAGCAGCCGCTGAAGCCCTCCGAGGAACTCGCAGCCGTGGTCGGTGCCGCAGCGCTTCCGCGTGGCGAGGTCGTCAGCAAGGTCTGGGAATACATCAAGAAGCACAATCTCCAGAACCCCGAGAACAAGCGCGAGATCCTGGCCGACGACAAGCTGAAGAAGGTCTTTGGCAAGGATAAGTGCACCATGTTCGAGATGAACAAGCACCTCGCGGCTCATCTCAAGTCGGCCTGACGCCGATGCGGCCCGGCGCTTCGACAGCGCCGGGCAGGCTTTTCGAGACGGTTATACGGCCGTTCCCGGTTCGGGTGGGCCGGCCTCAGGCGATGTGCCGGATGACCCCGCCATCCACACGCAGAGCGGCTCCGCTGGTGGCGCTCGCGGCCGGACTGCAGATGTAGGCCACCATGCTGGCCACCTCCTCTACCGTCGCGAGGCGACGGATCAGCGAGGTGGAGCGGTGCTCGGCGACGAAGTCGCGGCCCAGCTTGTCAAGGTCGACCTCGGCGGTATCCTTGGCCATCTTCGCCATGAAGTCCGCGACGCCCTCCGACAGGGTCGGACCGGGCAGCACGCTGTTCACCGTCACCCCGCTTCCGGCCACAGTCTCGGCGAGGCCACGTGACACGGCAAGCTGCGCGGTCTTCGTCATGCCGTAATGCACCATCTCCACCGGGATGTTCAGGCCGGATTCGCTGGAGATGAAGACGACCCGCCCCCATCCCGCTTCGACCATGCCCGGTGTGTAAGCACGGGAGAGGCGAATGCCGCTCATGACGTTGGTCTCGTAGAAGCGAAGCCAATCCTCGTCGGCTATCTCGAAGAAGGGTTTGGGCTCGAAGATGCCGGTGTTGTTCACCAGGATGTCGACCGCCGGCAGGCCCTTCACCAAAGCTTCCGCGCCGCTCGCCGTGGCGACGTCCCCCGGTGCCGCGATGAAGCAGGTCGTGCCAGTCTCCTCCGTCAACCGCGCGATCGCCGCCCGGACCCGGTCCGGTGTGCGGCCGTTGATGGTGACCGTGGCGCCCATTTCGGCGAGAGCTTTGGCGATGCCGTATCCGATGCCGCCGGTCGAGCCGGTCACCAATGCCCGTCGACCCTTGAGATTCATGTCCATGCGTCTCGTCCTCCGTTGACAGCCCCGCGGGTCAACGCCCGAGTCGAGGTGGTGGCTGCGTTTGGCGGATCAGCCCGTTGGCTGGCGCCGCATGATGCTGGAGACGGCACCCGCCGCTGCCATGGCGCAGGCACACCAGAGCGCGGTTCCGATGGACACTGCCGTGCCGCTGGCATGGGTGAGCCCAAAGATCACCGCGACGAGGGCTGCGCCCAGCGACTGCCCGGTCAGCCGCGCCGTCGATTGCATGCCGCTGGCTCCACCGCTGCGCGAGCGTGGGGCGCTGGTGACGATCACCTTGTTGTTCGGCGATTGGAACAGACCGAAGCCGATGCCGCACAGGGTCAACCTCCAAGCAATATCCACGAGGGACGGGGCGGCGGGGAGCAGGGCCAGCGCCGCGATGCCGCCGGACATGAGCGCGAGGCCGATGCCGCCAAGGATGCCGGGCGCGTAGCGGTCGGCGAGGCGGCCGGAGATCGGCGCCGTGATCGCGATGGCGATCGGCCATGGCGTCATCAGGAAGCCGGTCTCTGTGGCTGAGAGGTGCAGCGCATCCTGGAAATAGAAGGGCAGGGCGATATAGGCCATCATCTGCGCCCCGAACGAGGCGATGGACGTCACCATCGATAAGGCGAAGGCGGGAATGCGCAGCAGATCCACCGGCAGCAGGGGCGTCGTGAGCCGTGCCTGATACCGTACGAACACGGTGCCGATGGCGAGACCGGCGGCGATCTCGGCCAGGGCGAGCCAGCGCCCGTTCGCCTCGCCAATCCCATCGAGCCCGATGATGAGAAGGCCGAAGGTGAGTGCGTTCAGGATCGCGCTCGGTACGTCGAACCGCGCGCCACTCACCGGTGTCAGCGGCAGGGTCCGCGCCGCCACCGCCAGGGCCACGAGTCCGACGGGCAGGTTGACCAGGAACAGCCATGGCCATCTCGCCACGGAGAGGATCGCGGCGGCCACGGTGGGACCGGTGGCGGAGGCCATGGCGACGATGAGAGCGACGTTGCCGACGCCCCGGCCGATCATGCGGTGGGGGTAGATGAACCGCACCAGGGCGATGTTCACGCTCATGATGCCGGCGGCGCCGAACCCCTGGGCGATCCGGGCGACGATGAGCCCGGTCAGGGATGTGGAGAGCGCGCAGGCGAGGGAGGCTGCGACGAACAGCACGAGTCCGCCGAGATAGACCTTCCGGTAGCCGAGGATGTCACCCAGGGAGGCCAGTGGCAGCAGCGATGCGGTCACCGCGATCTGGAAACCGTTGACCACGAAGATTGCGGAGGCCGGGCTGACCCCGAGATCCTTCGCCATGGCCGGCAGGGCCACGTTGACGATGGCCCCGTCCAGCACCGCCATGGTCATGGCGAGCCCGATGGCGAGGAGCGCCAGCATGCGTTCGCGAACCGGCAGGCCGTCCATCGGTTTGGTGGGGCCCGGTTCGGCCCTGCCGCCGGTTGGGGGAATTGCCTCGTGCGTCATCGCACAGAGCCGTGGACGATCCCTGCTCGCTTCGGCAAGTGCCCTATGTCACCCCTCGATATCGGGACTGGCATCGTCGTGTCTCGCGGAGGAATGACATGCGTCTGGCAATACTTCTGCTTGGCTGCCTGCTCGCCTTGTCGCCCGCCGCCGCGCGAGCCGACGATACAGGCCCTCTCGGCATCGGGTTGGAGGGGTTCGCCTATCCCTATCCCGTCTGGTTCCTCGACCTGACGCGGGACAACGAGCGCCAGCGCCTCGCCTATATGGACGTGGCACCGACCGGTGTGCCCAACGGCCGGACCGTCCTGCTGCTGCACGGCCGCAATTTTCCGTCGAGTTACTGGGAACCGGTGATCGGTGCCCTGGCCGGTGCGGGCTACCGCGTGGTCGTCCCGGACCAGCTCGGCTTCGGCAAATCATCGAAGCCGGTGGGGCCGTTCAGTTTCGACGTGATGGCGGCGGAAACGGTGGCACTCCTCGACTCCTTGAACCTTCCGCGCGTTGACGTGGTCGCCCATTCCATGGGTGGGATGCTGGCGGCGCGTCTGGCCCGGAATGCGTCGAACCGGGTGAACAGCCTCGTCCTCGAGGCGCCGATCGGTCTTGAGGATTACCGCTTCACCGTCCCGCCCGTTTCCAACGACACGCTCCTGCGCATCGAGAGTGATGTCACCGCGGACGTCTATCGTCGGCAGTTGGTGACGAATTACGCGCTGTCGCTTCCCGCCTCGGCGATCGAATCCTTCGTCTCGATCCGCGAGCGCGTGAAAGGCTCGGGCGAGTATCCGCGCTGGCTCCAATCCTTCGTCAATTCCTACCAGATCATCTGGGGCCAGCCGGTGGTGCACGAGATCCCGCTGATTGCCGTGCCGACCCTGTTCGTCATGGGCGGGAACGACCGCAACGCACCGGGCAAGCCTTTCGCCCCCGAGAACCTGCGTGCCGCCATGGGCGACAATGCCGGCCATGCCAAAGCCCTGGCGGCACGGATGTCCGATGGCCGCGCCGTCGTCTTCGACGGTATCGGCCACCTCGTCCACATGGAAGCGACCGATCGCTTCAACGCCACGATGCTCGAATTCCTCAACGGCCATTGAGCCGGGATAAACAAGGGAGGCCTCAGATGGATGTCGGCGTGATTGGGTTGGGCCGCATGGGCCGGGGCATGGTGCAGAGCCTCGTCCGGGGCGGCCATCGGGTGAGGGTGTGGAACCGGACCGCGTCCGCCGCCGGCGGTCTCGATGGCGTCACGGTCGTGCGAAACGCGGCCGACGCCTTCGCCGGGGATGCGGCGATCACGATGCTCGCCGACGACGCGGCCCTGCGTTCGGTGATCGTCGAAGGAGGGCTTCTCGATTCCGGCACGCGGCCCGGCCTGCATCTCAGCATGAGCACGATTTCGGTGGCGCTCGCGCGGGAACTCACTGCGATCCACGAGCGGGCCGGCGTGCCCTACATCGCCGCCCCCGTCTTCGGCAGGCCGGACGTGGCGCAGAACGGCGCCCTCAATATCGTCGTCGCCGGAGAGGAGGCCGTCATCGCGACAGCGCAACCACTGCTCGATGCCATGGGCACGAAGACATGGCCGTTCGGAGGAGAGCCGTACCGGGCCAATGCGGTGAAGCTCGCCGGCAACTTCATGCTGATCGCGGCCATCGAGGCCATGGGCGAAGCCGCCGCCTTCGCCGAAGGGCATGGCGTGGCCGGGGCCGATCTCCTCGACCTCCTGACCAACACGCTGTTCGCCTCGCCGGTCTACAAGGGCTACGGCGCTTCCATTGCCGCTGGGCGCTACGAGCCGCCGGGCTTCGGTCTGCGGCTCGGGCTCAAGGATATCGGCCTCGCCCTCGCGGCGTCCGGCGAGGTTGGCGCACCGATGCCCTTCGCCAGCGTGCTTCGCGATAACCTCATCGACGCCGTCAGCCACGGCGACGGCGACAAGGATCTCGCGGCCCTGGCGCTGGTCTCGGCGAGGCGCAGCGGACGTTGAAGGCAGGGCCGTTTCGATGCGGTGCTATGAGACCAGGAAGTCGGATGCCGTCAGAAGACCGTAACTCGTGACCGTCGCGAACTGGACGGCGCGCTCGGCGCCGCTGCCGTCGGCATCGTAGGAGAGGGAACCCGTGGAGTGGTCGTAAAGGATACGGTCGTTCGCATCGAGCGTCCCCCAACGAATGTTCTTGAACGCAGTGCCGGACAAATCGCCTTCCGCCAGGCCTTTGAAGACGGCGTTCTCGAGCCTGATCGTATCGGTCCCGTGAAAGAAATCGGTGATGCTGTCGACGTTGTCTTTACCCAGCTTCGTATCGAACACGAACGTGTTCTTCCCGCCTTCGCCCGCTAGGACGTCCGCCCCCAACCCGCCATTGATGACGTTGTCGCCATAGGTGCCTGCAATCGCGTTCGCGAGGTTGTTGCCGGTAAGGGCGATGTCGAGCAGCGGCGCTTCACGGCTGCCGATCAGGAACTCGATGGATTGGTCCTTGGCCAGCGTGAAATCGGAACTGGCATAGACCGTATCGGTACCGCGGTTCTTCGTCTCGATGACCTGATCCCGTTTGCTGCTGACGTAGTAATCGTCGTCGCCGCCCAGCCCCTTCAGCACGTCGATTCCCGCGCCGCCATCGAGACGGTTGTCGCCCGCATTGCCGGTGATCGTGTTCGCGAGGGCGTTGCCCACGCCGCCGATATCGCCCTTGCCGGTGAGCGTCAGGTTCTCGACATGGGCCGAGAGCGTATGGTTGACCGACGACAGCACGAGGTCCGTGCCCGCGCCGCGCTTCTCGATCACCACGTCGCCGAAATGATCGACGACGAACGCGTCGTTGCCGGTACCCCCTTCCATCCGGTCGATACCCTTGCCGCCGTCGAGGATGTCGTCGCCCGCTCCGCCGACGAGATGGTCGCTGCCGGAAAAGCCGTGGAGCTTGTCGTTGCCGCCAAGACCGTCGATCCGGTCATTTCGGGCGGACGCCATGGCGCCTTTGAGCAGGTCGGCGCCCGATGTCGCGCCCTTCACTTGGAACGGGTCGGCGGTCGAGACGGAATAGATCTGGACATCCGTGTCGCGGTCGGTCCTTCCGATCCCGGATTCATAGCCCGACTTGATGAGAGCGAAGGTGCCGTTTTCCAAGGCGACGATCCGAGGCCGGTCCGCCCGATATCCGCTGCCGACTGCCTCGGAATAAAAATCGAAGGCCTGACCGGTATAGGAACCGTCGGCGTCGTAGAGCCATCCGCGCGCGCTGGTGAGGACCTTGCCATCCGCGATATTGGATGCGCCGACGACCAGTTCGAGCAGCTGGCCGTTCGACAGGGTCGTCAAAGAGAGAACGTACGCGTTGTCGAACGCGTGATCCTGGACGAGATCGACCGCTTTCTTGAAGCTCCCACCCGGACCTGCCTTATAGGTCGCGGCCTTGATGTCGGTGAGCACATCCGTCTGAACGCCGCCAGCGGCCTTCTTGATGTCCCGTCCCTCATAAGCGACGGCGAAACCGCCGTTCAGGTCGGCGGTGATGGAATAGGTCACCTTCGTCTCGTACCCGCCCGCGAATTCCTTCACGTGACCGAGCTTGAACGCGTCGCCCGGTACCTTGCCGTCAGCGGTGACCACCCGCCCCATGAGGGTCGAGCTGACACGGCCCATATCGACCCAGGTGGCAAGATAGCGGCCGTCCGAGAGGGCAGTGACCTTGGTCGAGTGGGTCTGGTCGTCGTTCACCGAGCGGTCGACCACCGCGGTCGCGACGAAGCGGTGGTTCGCGTCGATGATGTCGACAGTTCGGATCTTGCTGGTCGAACCCTGGGCGATATGGGCCAGAGCCATTGCCCCGTTCTCGGCGAAGGCGACGCTGTTGTCGTAGGCGCTTAGGAACGGCTCGTCCGTATCGGACAGGGAGGTGATCTTCGTGGTGTAGAAGGGCGTGAAAGTCCCTTTCGCGTCCACGGTGCCGAGGGAGTATTTCGCCTTCTGAAACTGAGTCGAGAAGTCACCGAACTTGCCGTCGAAGTAAGTACCGTCATAGACCCCGATGACGGTCGATCCGTTAGCTTGGTAGGACAGGGCCTCCACCTGGCGATCGCCGAGGGAAAGCGGGCCTTTCGAAGGGGCGCCGGTCGGCCCGAAACTGGTCAGGGTGACGGGGTGCGTGCCGGCTTCGCCGCGCGGCCCGGGAACGTAACCGCTGGTGAGCAGGGCGAACCCGGCTTTCCCCTTCGGCACGATCAGGTCGAGGCTATCTGTACCGATGACCGAATCGAGGTCGATCGGCTCTCCATTCGCTACCAGCACCGCCGACATGTCCGCTCCCCATCAATGGATACGGCAGGTGGTAGGGCGGCACCCATGCAATCTCAATCGCGGATTGAACGTCAATTCCGTCAGCGTGGATGCGTGCTAATTTTGCAACCCGTGACGCGCCTCATGTCTCTCACCAAACTCCCGTTGCGTCGTCGTGCTCCGAGCGAGAACCGACCGTGACCGGGAGTCTTGTGAGGTACTCTTACAGGGCCCCCTCACGCACGGCCCCCGGATCGGCCAGCATGTGCAGCAACCTTGCGGCGGAATGGGCGAAGCGCAGGGTCACCGCCTTGCGGCGGGCGCCGCTGAGGACATGGTCTGCCGGATCACGCAGGATCGCGGCGCTGTAGCCGTCCGCGATGATCAGACCCGCCTCATCGGGGGTCAGCCCTTCGGGTAGGGAATCGGGAACCGCGAAATAGAAGCGGTCGCAATAGTCCCGGTAATCCGGCCACTTCTTGTCGGCGCGGAAGTCGGCGACGCTGGACTTGATCTCGACGATGGTCAGCCGGCCCGCCGGGCACAGGGCGATGACATCCGCCCGCCTGCCATTGGCGAGGGAGAATTCCGGGATCGTCACATGGCCGAGATCGGCAAAGAGCCGCCGGACCCCGCGCTGGACCTGAAGCGCGGTTGCCGATTGCCGGCGGTCCGGCGGCAAGACGATATGGGCGAGGGCTGCTGACATGGCTTCGCTTGGGGAGAGGGCGGTCTCGAATCGACTGTCCCGTCAGGGAATCAGGTCGGGCCGCCCTTGTCACCTGCGGCAGCCTGCCCAGCCGCAAGTGCGGCACGGATCGCGTCGAAGCCGTCGGTGAGCGCCGCCGGCCCGGGCTGCAGGATCAGCGGCGACTTGATCTCGTGGATACGCCCCGCCGCCACGGCGGGGATCGCGTCCCAGCCCGGCCGCTCGCGGATGCGCGATATGTTCACCCGCTTGCCGCACCAGGAGGCCAGGATGACGTCCGGCCGTGCGGCGATCACCTGTTCGGACGTGACGATCCTGTCCTTGGCCGCCGGCTGGCGGGCGAGGTCGGGAAAGACGTCGTCGCCGCCGGCATAACCGATGAGTTCAGAGACCCAGCCGATCCCTGAGATCATCGGCTCGTCCCATTCCTCGAAATAGACTGTCAGTCTTGGTGGGCCGGCATTGTCGAGGGCGGCGGCGCCGAGGCGGTGGGCGTAACCCTGGGCCAGGGCGTCGGCCTTCTCGCTCGCACCGACCAGGGCGCCCACGGTACGGATCATGGCGAGGCAGCCGGCGACGTCGCGCTGATTGAAGAGATGGACCGAGATTCCGGCGCGGGCGAGATCGGCGACGATCTCCGCCTGCATGTCGGAGAAGGCGAGGACGAGGTCCGGCTGCAATGCCAGAATCTTCGGCAGGTCGGCGCTGGTGAAGGCCGAAACGCGCGGCTTCTCCTTGCGCACGCGGGCAGGGCGCACGGCGTAGCCGGACACGCCGACGATCCTGTCCTCCTCCCCCAGCAGGTAGAGGGTCTCGACGGTTTCCTCGGTGAGGCAGACGATGCGTTCGGGCGGGAACCGGCGCATGCGATATCAGGACTTGAAGAAGCTGAAGACGCCAGCGCCCGGCGCGAGCCAGACGAAGGCCCAGACGAAGGCCGAGCCCCAATTGGCCAGCTGGAACGGCAGGCGCGCCACTTCAAACATCCCGGCGATGAGCGGCACCACCGCGCGGGCCGGCCCGATGAACCGGCCGATGACGATGCCCCAGGCGCCGTAGCGCCGGCAGAAATCCTCGCCTTTGGCGACCATCTGCGGGTAGCGGCTCATCGGCCAGATCGTCTTGGCCCCGTGCTGGAAATAGCGGCCGATCTCGTAGGAGACCCAGTCACCGAGCCCGGCGCCGATGCCGCCGGCGATCACCATCGGCCAGAACGGAATGCCGCTGGCACCGATCAGCGCGCCGATCCCCACCAGCAGCACGGTGGCGGGGACCAGGATCGACAGGAACGCTAGGGATTCGCAGAAGGCGAGCGCGCCGACGATGAGCGGAGCCCAATCCTTGTGCGTTTCCACGAAGGTCAGGATCGTGGTCTTCAGCGCTTCGAAATCCATGGAGGCCCCTGCGTTTCGCGCCCGATGTGCGGGAACGTCGCTCTCCCGGCAAGCGTCGATCTCGTCACGTCGGGAGCCTCACGTCGGTTATGAATGCACCGCGGGGCAAAACCGGCTACGACGCTGCCCGTCGCGCTCGCACCCGTCGCAGCAAGGCCGGATACGCCGATGAGAATTCTATCGATCCAGTCGCACGTCGCCTTCGGCCATGTGGGCAATGCCTCGGCGGTGTTTCCCATGCAGCGCCTCGGCGTCGAGGTCTGGCCGATCCATACCGTGCAGTTCTCCAACCATACCGGTTACGGCGCCTGGCGCGGCCGGGTGTTCGACGGGCCGATGATCGAGGACCTCGTCCTCGGCATTGCGGAGCGCGGCGTACTCGGCCGATGCGACGGCGTCCTGTCCGGCTACATGGGGTCGGCCGATATCGGCACCGCCATCGTGCGGGCCGTGGCGGCGGTGCGAAACGCCAACCCGAAGGCGCTGTATTGCTGCGACCCGGTGATGGGCGACACCGATCGGGGGATCTATGTCCGCCCCGGTATCCCTGAATTCCTGCGCGACCAGGCCTTGCCCGCCGCCGACATCGTCACCCCGAACCAGTTCGAGCTGAACTTCCTGTCGGGCCTGCCCACCGGCACACTCGGCGAGGCCAAAGCCGCCCTGGCGGCGATCCAGGCACTCGGGCCGCGCGTCGTGCTGGTGACGTCCCTGGTCACGGAGGACACCCCGTCCGAGTCCATAGACCTGATGGCCGGGGAGGGCGGTCTGTTCTGGCGCCTGCGCACCCCGCGCCTCGCCCTCGACGTGAATGGCGCGGGCGACGCCATCGCGGCCCTGTTCCTCGTCCATTACGCCCGCACCGGCTCGGCGGCGCTGGCTTTGGGCATGGCCGGTGCTTCGGTCTACGGCCTCCTGCGCCGCACGGCGGAAGCGGGCTCGCGCGAGATCCTCACCGTCGACGCGCAGGACGAGTTCGTGGCACCCAGCGAGACGTTCCCGGTAGAACCGGTCTGATGGTCAGCGAGAAGGAAAAGCCGATGAGCCGCCGCTTCGTCACCCTCGACGTGTTCACCGACACACCCTTCGCCGGGAACCCGCTGGCCGTGGTGCTAGATTCGGAGGGGCTCGACGACGCGGCGATGCAGCGGATCGCGGGCGAGTTCAACCTGTCCGAGACGGTGTTCGTGCTGCCGCCGACGGAGGCGCGCCACAAGGCTCGCCTGCGCATCTTCACACCCGCCCGCGAGCTGCCCTTCGCTGGCCACCCGACGCTCGGGGCGGCGATCCTGCTGGCTCTGCGCGATGCGAAATCCGGCCTCACCGACGCTACCGCCTTCGGTCTCGAAGAGACGATCGGCACCGTGGCCTGCGTCGTCGAGGCGGGCGAGGGGAGGGGACGCGGACGCTTCAAGCTCCCGATCCTGCCGCAATACGAGGGCGAGGGGCCGGACGCGACGCTCCTCGCCCAGATGGTCGGATTGGAGACGCAGGATATCGGCTTCGGGCGTCACGTGCCGAGCCGGCACACGGCAGGGCCGGCTTTCCTGTTCGTGCCGGTCACTACGCGGGCGAAGCTCGACGCGGCCCGCGTGGACCTCGCCGCCTTCTCCACCCTGGATCCTCAGACGGCGCTCTATCTCTATGCCGTGGACCCGGAAGGCCTCGGCCTCCGCTTCCAGACCCGGATGTTCGCGCCGCATCTCGGCGTGGTGGAGGACCCGGCGACGGGGTCGGCCGCCGCGGCCTTCGCCGGCGTGATGATGGAGTTCGAGCCCCTCGGTGACGGCGAGCACGATGTCCTGATCCGCCAGGGGATCGCCATGGGCCGCCCGAGCGAGATCGAGCTCCAGCTGGTCATCGAATCGGGGGCCCTCCAATCCGTCGAGATCGGCGGCGCGGCCGTGGTGATGAGTGAGGGAACGCTGCTTGTCTGACGGTTTCACCCTCACGCGGATCGAGAGGGTGACGGCCCGTCTGGTGCCGTTCGAATGGGAATGGGCGCGGGACAACGCGGCTGTCATCGCCGAGAACTGGCGTTGCCGGTGCGCCGCGCGGTCGGGGCTGTTCGACGGGCGCGTGCTCCTCGCGAAGTCGTGCCGGATCGAGGGGACATCCTGTTCCGTCGAGCTGTTCGAGACCTCCTATGCGAGCTTCATCACCCACAAGGACCTGGGTTCGCCCGACCCGCGTGTCCTCAACGCCTTCGCGGCCATCGTCCCTCAAGGGTCGGACGGCGCCGTGCTGCTCGGGATGATGGGCGCTCACACCGCCAATGCCGGACAGGCCTACTTCCCCTGCGGCACGCCGGACCTCGACGACGTGCGGGATGGCGACGAGGTCGATCTCGCCGGCAGCGCCGAGCGGGAGTTCGTGGAAGAGACCGGCATGGCGCTTCCGGCCGACGCTCCGGAAGCGTGGCTTCTGCTGCGCGGAAGGACCCAGGCGGCATTTCTGCGGCCCGTGATATTCCGTGAACGGGCGGACGCGCTGCGCGAGGAAATGGAGCGCCATCGCCGCGCAGAGATCGAGCCGGAGCTCGCCGGTTTCATCACGGTCGCGTCCAGCGGCGAGATCGACCCCCGTTCGATGCCCAACTTCGTCCAGGCATACCTGCGCCACGTATTCCAGCCGTCGTGCTCCTCCACGTTCCGGAGCGGCTGAACCGAGGCCACGATCCACAGGCGTCGAACGGCCTGCCCGAGCGGTCGACGTCCGACACTGGGTATCCATCCCAGAATGCCCGGGACGGGTGGCTTTGCGCCGGTCTGATTTCGGTCGGAGGGCATGAAGGCGGCCCTCCCGGTCGGGCCACAAAGAAGTACGTGCTACGATGCGCTGACAGCCGGGGTTCGGCTTCGTGCGGAAGACATCTCCCCCGCAGCAAGGAGAAACGGGAGAAGGACGGCGGTGAACGCCTCAGGATGCGAGTAGTTGATCCCGTGGGCCGCCCCCGGAATGACAGCAAAACGGCCTCGCGGCAGGGAACTTGCGAGGCTCACGACGAATGCATGGGGGACGATGTAGTCACGCGTGCCCCAAACCACGAGCGTCGGCTGCTCGACCCGCAGCGCCTTCTCTCCGATGCGATTGTCGACCATGCTACGCAAGGTCAGGATGTAGCGTCCGATGCCGGCACGGGCATAATCCGAGAGCGCCACCCAGGCGAGCGACCAGCGCTCGAACGGCGCAATGGCGAGGAAGCCAATCACTTGCCGGACCAGGTTACGCGCCTCGGGGTCCGGCGTGGGCCCCTGCAACACGAGGCGGTCCACGAGCTGGGGGTGAACCAGCGCGAGTTCGACCAGCACCTCGCAGCCGAGCGAATTCCCGACAAAGGCTGCGCGCTTCACCCCGATCGCTGTCATGAAGGCCGCCAATGCATCCGCGAGCTCGCGAACCGTGAGCGTGCGGCGAGGCATTTCGCTCAATCCGAAGCCGGGCAGGTCAGGAGCATAGACCTCAAAATGAGGGGCGAGATGCTTTGCCAGCGGGATCATGTACCGGCTCGACATCCCGAGCCCATGGACGAGGATGACGGGTATGCGGTCACCCGGCACAGCATCGAGCGAGACGCGGGCATGCATCGTCCTGCCGTCGACGCGGATCTGCCTCGCTTCGAGCCGGCCCAGATGTGCGCGCCGATACCGGCTGGCACGCCGCCGAGCCAAGGATTTGACCAGCGCCAAGCCTGCCAGGATCCCGCTCGCCGTCACAAGGATCCACCGCAGGGACATAGGCGCCTTCCCGTTTCAGGTCGCTTCCGCCATCCGCGAGAATGGGTGCTCCCGTCCGCTCTCTAGCAGCAGACGCACCATCTCGTACGGCTGGTTTGGATCCAGGCGGACGGTTCGAAGGGGGCCGACTTCGATCATTAGCGCACCGGGCGCAACACCAACCGGTCGCCGCGGACTTCGTAAGAGCCGAGCCTGTCGAGGAAGCTCATCCCGAGGAGGTTACCCGACAAGGCGCCGCGGCGGCTTACCAGGGCCGAGACCCGCCGTTCAGTGATCGTGCCGACGGTGAGGCTGTCGAGAAAGACCGGGGCGGCCATCGCGATGCCGTTGGCGGTCGAGACGCGGATTGCGAAGTCGGAGTCCGCCGGCGAAATCCCGATGGCCGCGGCGTTGTCCGCTGTGAGAACCACGGAACTCGCGCCCGTATCGAACTGGAAGACCTGGGCGCGGCCGTTCACCTCCGCCCGGACGGAGAACTCGCCATCGGCCCTCCGGTTGATCGTAACGCTGCCGTCGCCCGACGTGACCGCACTGCCGGGCCGGAGCGTCCCGACGAGGCGATTGCCGACATCTCCGGCCTCTTCCTTGTAGGCATAGCCCGCCACCAGAGCGACGGTGAGGGCGGCCCAGAACAGCAGCGCCTTCAGGTTGGTGCCGATCTGCTCGCGGAAGCGATGCCAGAACCCGGCGAGGAAGATGGTCAGCAGCGTTCCGCTGAAGGCGAGCCGCGCGAGCTGGTCCTTCTCGAGCCCGGCGACGGTGCTCGATCCGTCGGACAGGACGAGGAAAGCGACGATGCCGAGGAGAACGGCGAGGGCGGCATAGATCATGGCTTCGCCAGGGCCTTGTCCCGCAGGGGATAGGCGGCGCGGAGGCGATATCCGAGGGTCGCCATGATGGCCTGCCGCTTCGCCTCCGACAGCGATCCCCACCGTCCGATCTCGTCGCGGGTGCGGCCGCAGCCTTCGCAGAGCCCGGTCGCCGCATCGAGGATGCAGAGTTTCGTGCAGGGGCTGGAGGGTTTGGCGGCGTGCGGCTGATCCATCGCCACTTCCATGCCCTCAGGCACCGGCCGCGATCAAGTCCGGTACCAGGTGCTCAGCGTGGAACCGTCGCGATGAGGCCGAGAAGGGCCGCGATCTCGGCCACCTGCTGGCAGGCCCCGATGACGTCGCCGGTCTGGCCCCCGATCTTGGCGCGCGCCAGGGCGGTGAGCACGAGGGACGCCGCCAACGCCAGGGCCGGCATGAGCACCATGCCGGCGAACGGCAGGCCGATGATCCAGCCGAGGGCGACGAAGGCGAGGGTGACGAGGCCGACGATTCCGATGGTCCGGCGATCCGGTGTTCCCACCGATGCCCCCGCCCCGCCGGGCCGCGCGGGTCCGAGCAGCACCATCGGCGCCAGAGCGGCGCTGCGCGAGAGGGAAGCGGCCAGCACCAGGGCCAATGGGGCCAGCGCGCCGGTGCGATCGAGCAGCGTCGCGAGGGCGCCTATCCTCAGGGCCAGCGTCAGGACGAGGGCGACGCCGCCATAGGCGCCGATCCGGCTGTCGCGCATGATCTCGATGCGGCGTTCGTGCGTCGCTCCTCCGCCGAAGCCGTCCGCCACATCTGCGAGACCGTCCTCGTGCAGCGCCCCCGTCACCAGCGTCCCCACCGCCACGGCGAGGGTCGCTGCCAGGAACGGTCCGAGATCCAGCGCCCAGGCGACGAGCAGGATGAGGGCGGAGGGCAAGGCGAGGATGAGGCCGGCCACGGGCAGCATGCGCGGAAGGGTGCGAAAGTCCGGCAGGCGATGCGGGTCACCCTCGCCGGGCAGGCGCGGCACCGGCAGCCGCGAATAGAACCTCAGGCACGCCGCGAGATCGTAGGCCATGGGCGCGCCGGGAAACGCATCGTCCGGCTCAAGATCCCAGCCTTGCGTCATCGAGGACCTGCCTTCACCGCCCGCGCCCCGTTGGTTATAGCTCGCACCCCAGGCAGGCCGCCATACCGGACGCGCCGAGACGGAAGGCCAAGTTTCGCGCGATGACTCAGACGATTCCGAACCAGGACAATCCCGATCAGACGCCGTTCTCGGATATCCGCCGCCTGATCGCCTCCGTGCCGGGCGCGGACCGCGACGGGGTCGCGATGGTGCGCGAGCGGGACGCGATGCTGACGAAGCCCGCCGGCGCTCTGGGCCGCCTCGAGAACCTTGTGGAGTGGCTCGCCGCCTGGCAGGGCAAGGGGCAGCCGAGCCTCGACCGGCCCCTCGTCTGCGTCTTCGCCGGCAGCCACGGCGTCACCAAGCGCGGTGTCTCCGCCTTCCCGGCGGAGGTAAACCGCCAGATGCTCGACAATTTCGCCGCCGGCGGCGCCGCGATCAACCAGCTCTGTGCCGCCTACGGCCTCGGCTTCAAGGTCTTCGATCTCGCCATCGATCTGCCCACCGGCGACATCTGCGAGGGGCCAGCCTTCACGGAGAAGGAATGCGTGGCCACCATGGCCTTCGGCATGGAAGCCATCGCCGCCGGGACCGACTGCCTTGGTCTGGGCGAGATGGGGATCGGCAACACCACCATCGCGGCGGCGATCTACGCGGCTCTCTACGGAGGCAACGCGGCGCATTGGGTCGGGCGCGGAACTGGCGTCGATGCGGCCGGGATCGAGCGCAAGGTCGCGGCGGTGGACGCCGCCCTGGCCCATCATGCGGGTCATCTCGACGATCCGCTCCAGGTCCTGTCGCGCCTCGGAGGCCGTGAGATCGCAGCCATGGCCGGGGCCATCCTGGCGGCGCGGATGCAGCGCATCCCCGTGGTCATCGACGGCTACGTCGCCACCTCGGCCGCGGCGATCCTCCATGCGATCGATCCGTCGATGCTCGACCATTGCCTCGCCGGCCACGTCTCGGCGGAAGGAGCCCATGCCGAGGTACTGGAACGTCTCGGACTGGTGCCGCTGCTGGCCCTCGGCATGCGCCTCGGCGAGGCATCCGGTGCCGCCCTCGCCATCGGCCTGCTCAAGGGCGCGCTCGCCTGCCATCGCGACATGGCGACATTCGCCCAGGCGGGGGTATCGGGACGCAGCGAAAGCTGAGGGTCTGCCATCGGACAAGCCGGACCCGTGGCGGCCCGGCGCTCGGACGGTGACGAAAGCCGAAAAGGCGGATGCGCCGATCAGGCCGCGCGTGCCGCGCTCCGCCTGCCGGCCATGGCTGCACTCGACTCCGCTTCGGCGGACAGGTTCAGGGCGGGTAGCGTGTCCATGACACGGCTTGCGGGGAAGATCACGACGACTTCCGTCCCCTCGCGCGGCTTCGACTTCAGGTGGAAGTTGCCGTTGTGCAGGTCCACCAGCCCCTTCACGATGGGCAGGCCGAGGCCGGAGCCCTGCTCGGCGGTCTTGATCGCGAGCGACCCCCGGCCGAACGAGGACATGACCGTACCGAGCTCGTCCTCGGGGATACCCGGCCCGCTGTCCTTGACGCTGACATACTGGCCGCCCGAGGCCGTCCAGCCGACCTTGATCGTGATGTCGCCGCCCGGGGGCGTGAATTTCACGGCGTTCGAGAGAAGATTGAGCACGATCTGGCGCAAAGCCCGTTCGTCCGCCCAGATACGGGGCATGTCGGCATCGATGAACTCGTGGAAGGCCTGGCCTTTGCTGCGCGCGCGCAGGGCGACCATGTGCCGGCACTCGTCCACCGCATGGGCGAGCTGGATCGCTTCCTCGTTCAACTCGTAGCGCCCGGCCTCGATGCGCGAGAGGTCGAGGATCTCGTTGATGAGGTTGAGGAGGTGCATCCCGCTATCGTGGATGTCGCCCGCGTATTCCTTGTAGGACGGAGCGATGTGAGCGCCGAAGACCTCGTTCTTCATCACCTCCGAGAAGCCGAGGATGGCGTTCAGCGGCGTGCGCAACTCGTGGCTCATGGTCGCGAGGAAGCGGGACTTGGCGAGATTGGCCTCTTCCGCCCGCCGCCTCGCCTCATCGGAATTGGCCTTGGCCTGTTCGAGCTCGATGAAGATGGCGTCCTTCTCCGCTTGGGATTTCAGGGCGCCCACCGCCGAGGCGTAGACGCGGCGGGCGAGGCCCATGAAGAAGATCTGCGAGCCGACCACCATGGTCACGAGCATGATCGTGTCCATGTCCTGCGAGAACGCCAGGAAGGAGAGCGCCGCCAGGATCAGCGGCAGCAGCGCGGCGGCGGCGGCGGCGGGCAGGGTCGCTGCCAGCATCGCGGCCACCGCGGCGGCGATGACGAGGCCGAACAGGACGAAGATGCGGGCACTGGGCGCGGCCACGAGAACCATCAACGCCCAGGATGCGCTCTGTACGATCTCGCTCAGCATGAAGGCGCTGCGCCAGCGCCTGACCGACACGGAATCCGCCGGCTGACGAAGGAAATGCTTGGTGAGCCCCATCGACAAACCGACGCCGCAGAGCAGGCAGACGGCCCAGGACAGGGCGACGGGAACCGGCACCCAGAGCGACGAGGCCCCCGCGATGAGAAGCCCGAGCACGGCATGGGTCAGGCCGGCACCATTGCGGTACTCGGCATAGATCCGGATCAACTCGTAATCGAATGCGCGCTCCAGACCGCTCGCCGAGGTCAACCGCTCGCGCGCCGATCGGATGTCGCGGGCCACCTTGCGGCGGCGAGCGGATTCCGGTGCCGAAGGACCGCGTCCGCGCTGAACCATCTCCGCTGTCAGGTCGGACATCACCGTCTTGAGGATCTTTATGAGGACAGCCTGCGGTCGGAAGGACCGTGGCTCGTCGGCGCTGCGACCACGCGAAACTGCGCCCGATAGGTTAAGAACGACCTGACCCGATCTCGACACTTGTCTCCAAATCGCGACGATCGACGGCACGCGACCCGACGCGGCATCGACCCCGCTCTCCGATCGATGTGTGGAGGCGCACATTTTCCAAGAGTGTGTAGTATTTAGAACGAGTCGATACTGAAGTCGGAGAGACGTCATGCTGAAACTGAATGTCGACGGCGTGTCGCATGATGTCGATGCCGATCCCGACATGCCGCTCCTGTGGGCGCTGCGCGATCATCTCGACAAGACCGGGACGAAATACGGCTGCGGCATCGCCCAGTGCGGTGCCTGTACCGTGCATCTCGACGGCCAGCCCGTCCGCTCCTGCCAGACCCGCATCGGCGATGTGGGGGAGGCAAAAATCACGACGATCCAGGGCGTGTCCGGACGGGTGGCGGACGCGGTCCAGACCGCGTGGCGCGGCCTCGACGTGGTCCAGTGCGGCTATTGCCAGTCCGGCCAGATCATGTCGGCCATCGGCCTGCTCTCGACCACCCCGAAGCCGAGCGATGCCGAGATCGACGGCGCGATGGACGGCAACATCTGCCGTTGCGGCACCTACCAGCGCGTTCGCGCCGCCATCCACGAAGCGGCCCGCTCCCTCGCCTGATCCGAACCCGAGGTCGGCCCCGGGGCCGGCATCGTCCCGCTTGATACCGTGCGTGTCATCGTCTCCGTGGAGGAAGCCATGCTGAAGGTCCGTCAGACCCATCCCGAGGCGGCTGCTCCGCGTCCGTCGCGCCGTTCCTTCCTCGGTGGGGCCGGTGTCGCCGCCGGAGCCCTGGTCATTGGATTCACCCTCGACCCCGCCAAGCAGGTGCGCGCGGCGGCCGGCCCCGACCTGTCCTCGGCCCCCGCCCAGCCCAACGCTTTCGTGCGGATTGAGGCAGAGGATACCGTCACCGTGCTGATCAAGCATCTCGACATGGGGCAGGGCAACACAACGGGCCTCGCCACCATCCTGGCCGACGAACTCGACGCTGACTGGTCCCGCGTGCGGGTGGCCTTCGCGCCGGCCGATGCGAAGCTCTACAACAACCTGCTGATGGGGCCGATCCAGGGGACCGGCGGTTCGACGGCGGTGGCCAATTCCTGGTTCCAGCTCCGCAAGGCGGGTGCGGCCGCCCGTGCCATGCTCGTCTCCGCCGCCGCCGAGAAATGGTCCGTCCCGGCCTCCGAGATCACAGTCTCCAACGGCACGGTCCGTCACCTCGCCTCGCAGCGCGAGGAGCGGTTCGGTGCCCTGGCCGAGGCTGCGGCGGCGATACCGGTGCCCCAGCAGCCGAAGCTCAAGGATCCGAGCCAGTGGGTCCATATCGGCAAGAAGCTGCCGCGCCTCGATTCTGTGGCGAAGACCAACGGAACCGCCATCTACGCCATGGATATCCGCCGGCCGGGTCAGGTCACGGCCGTGGTGGCGCATGCCCCGCGCTTCGGCGGGACCGTATCGAAGGTCGACGATAAGGCCGCCCGCGCCGTCTCCGGCGTGATCGACGTGGTGACGATTCCCACCGGGGTCGCCGTGATCGCCAAGGACACTTGGTCGGCGATGAAGGGCCGGGACGCCCTGTCGGTCACCTGGGACGAGCGCACGGCCGAGAAGCGATCCTCCGACGCCATCCTTGCCGAGTATCGCGAGACGGCCAAGCGGCCGGGCATCGTCGCATCGGAGAAGGGCGATCCCGCCGCCGCCATCGCCGGATCGGCCAAGGTCATCGAGGCGGAGTTCACCTTCCCCTACCTGGCCCACGCGGCCATGGAGCCCCTGAACGCCACGATCGAGCGGGCCGCCGACGGCTCCTACGACATCTATGCCGGCCTGCAGTTCCAGACGATCGAGCAGGCGGTGGCCGCCGCGACCCTCGGCGTCACCGCGGACAAGGTCAGGCTTCACACGCAATGGGCGGGCGGATCGTTCGGGCGCCGGGCGACGCCCACCGCCGATTACATCGCCGAGGCCGCGTCCATCGTGAAGGCGACCGGCGGCAAGGCACCGGTCCATCTGGTCTGGACCCGTGAGGACGACATGGCGGGCGGGTACTACCGTCCCATGGTCCTGCACACCCTCAAGGCCGGCATCGACGCCAAGGGCGCAATCACCGGCTGGCAGCACCGGATGGTCGGTAAATCGATCATGATCGGCTCACCGTTCGAGGCGATGCTGGTGAAGAACGGCGTCGATTCCACCACCGTCGAAGGCGCATCGGATACGCCCTACGCCATCCCGGCCTACCGGTTCGAGGTCCACAACGCCCGTGAGGGCGTGCCTGTCCTGTGGTGGCGTTCAGTGGGTCACACCCATACGGCGCAGGCGATGGAAGTGTTCATCGACGAGTTGGCCCATGCCGCCGGTGCCGATCCGCTGGCCTATCGCCTCGGCATGCTGACGGGCGCGCCGCGCCTGTCCGGCGTCCTGAAGCTCGCCGCCGAGAAGGCGGATTGGGCCAAGCGCAGCGGCGGCAAGGGCCAGGGCCTCGGCATCTCGGCGCACGAATCGTTCGGCTCCTACGTGGCGATGGTGGCCGACATCACGGCGGATGGCAGCCATGTGAAGGTCAACCGCATCGTCGCAGCGGTGGATGTCGGCGTCGCCGTCAATCCAGACGTGATCCGCGCTCAGGTAGAGGGATCCGTCGGCTTCGCGCTGTCATCGGTCCTGCGCAACAAGATCACGCTGACGGACGGGGTGGTCCAGGAGAAGAACTTCGACGCCTACGAGCCGACGCGCATGAGCGAGATGCCGGTGGTGGAGGTCCATATCGTCGCCTCCGACGCTGCCCCGACCGGCATCGGCGAGCCGGGGGTGCCCGTCATCGCCCCGGCGATCTCCAACGCGATCTTCGCCGCGACGGGGCAAAGACTACGCTCCCTGCCCCTGGATCTCAGCGGCCTCAAGGGAGTCTGAGGCCGGACCCGTCAGCGTCAGCGCCTGAGGAAGTCGATCAGGTCCGTCGCCAACCGCTCGTGATGGGTGAGCGGTATGGCGTGCGGAGCGCCGTCGTAGATCTCGAACTCCGCGCTCGGCACGGCCGCGGCCGCCATCCGTGCCGTCACGTCGATGGGCACGGTCTGGTCGGCATCGCCGTGGATGATCAGGCAGGGCACCGTGACTTTCGCCATGTCGGGCCGGAAATCGGTCTCCGAGAAGGCCCGCACGCAGGCCGTCGTGGCTTTGGGCGAGGCCAGCATTGCGACCTGTCCGGCCCAGGCGATCATTTCCGACGATGCGGGTGAGCTGAACACGCCGGCACCGAAGAAACCCTTGTTGAATTTGGCGAGGAAGGACGGCCGGTCCATCTTCAGCCCGTCGATGATCTCCTCGAACACGCTGGCATCGACGCCGTCGGGATGGTCGGGCGTCTTCAGCATCATCGGCGTCACCGACGAGATCAGCACCGCCTGGGAGATCCGGGCGCTGCCGTGCCGCGACAGGTACCGCACGACCTCACCGCCGCCCATGGAAAAGCCCACGAGCGTCACGTCGGTGAGATCGAGTTCGTCGAGCACCGCCTTCAAGTCGTCGGCGAAGGTGTCGTAATCGTAGCCCTGCCACGGCTGGTCCGAGCGTCCAAAGCCCCGGCGGTCATAGGCGATGGTGCGGAAACCCGCCTCGGCCACGGGGACCATCTGGTACTCCCACATATCCGCGTCGAGGGGCCAGCCGTGGAGGAAGACCACGGGCCGTCCGCTGCCCCAGTCCTTGTAGTAAAGGCTCGTGCCGTCCGGCGCGGTGATGAAGGCCATGGGGCTGCTCCCTGTATTCCTTGGTGGCGTCATCGAGGATGAGCCCGGCAATGCCGGCTCCTCCGGCGATTCAAGCGCGGGGTGCGGCCTCTCGTTCCTGCGGCATGGATTCCGAGCCTTCCGGATTCCCAGGGTCCCGGATTCCCAGGGCCCCATGCCCGCACTACCTGTCCTCTCGCATGACCCCGTTCGAATCCACCGCCGCCGCCTTGCGCGCCTGCCGCATCTGCCGCGACGCACCCCGGTATGGCGCGCCCCTTCCGCAGGAGCCGAAGCCCATCGTGCAGGGCTCGATCTCGGCGCGTCTCGCCATCGCCAGTCAGGCTCCGGGGAACCGGGCGCACCAGAGCGGCATCCCGTTCATGGACCCGTCCGGCATCAGGCTGAGGTCGTGGCTCGGCCTGTCCGAGCCGGATTTCTACGACGCCACGCGGCTCGCCATCGTCCCCATGGGCGCGTGTTTTCCGGGGCTCGACGCGAAGGGCGGAGACAAGCCGCCCCGGCGCGAATGCGCCGAGCATTGGCGCGAGGCGCTCTTTGCCGGCCTGCCCGAGATGGATCTCGTCCTGGTCATCGGTCAATACGCGCAGGCTTGGCATCTCGGCCGCGTCGAAGGGGGACTGACCGCCATGGTGCGGAACTGGCGCGCCATTCTCGAGGAACCGCGTCGGCCTCGGGTGCTGCCGCTTCCGCACCCATCCTGGCGCAACAACGGCTGGCTCAGGACGAACCCGTGGTTTGCCGACGAGTTGCTGCCGGTGCTGAAGCAGGAGGTTTCCCGGGTGATGACGCGCCGGTGACCCTGCCTCCGCGTTGACATGGCAAGCTCGGGCGGCGATCCGTCACCCGATCCTCCGGAGCCCGCCATGTCCCACGCCGCGTCACCAGCCGCCAGCGATCCGCGCGATCGCCTCATCGTCGCCCTCGACCTGCCGAGTGTCCACGAGGCCGAGGCGATGGTGGACCGGATCGGCGATGCCGCGACGTTCTACAAGATCGGCTACCGGCTCGCCTATTCCGGCGGCCTCGCCCTGGTTCAGCGGTTGTCCAGGGCAGGCTTCAAAGTTTTCATCGATCTGAAGCTGCATGACATCGGCAACACGGTGGAGGATGGCGTCCGGGCACTCTCTGATCTCGGCGTGACCTTCCTGACGGTTCATGCCTACCCGCAGACCATGCGCGCCGCCGTGCGGGGCAGGGGCGGAGACGGCCCGACGATCCTCGCCGTCACCGTACTCACCTCCTACGACCAGGCCGACGCCGACGAGGCGGGCTATGCCATGCCCATCGCTGATCTGGTGGCCCTGCGTGCGCGGCAGGCGGCCGAGGCCGGGATTGGCGGGATCGTCTGCAGTGCCGCCGAGGCGGCCTCCGTTCGCTCCGCCATCGGGCCGTCGCGGCTCATCGTGACGCCCGGTATCCGGCCGGCGGGCGACGATGTCGGCGACCAGAAACGTGTGTTGACGCCGGGGGCGGCGATGGAAGCGGGGATCGACCACATCGTCGTCGGCCGCCCCATCACCCTGAGTGCCGATCCCCGCGCCGCGGCGCGGGCGATCCTGGCCGAGATGGGCTGAGCCCCGACGCGCCGCATCGTCCGCCGGGCGCTAGATCGACTCGACCGGCTCCTTCGCCTGTGAACGGGCGTTGGTCCTGGCGGGCTCGTGGAGCGCACGCAGCAGGAAGGCGATCATCGCATCGATGGGTGGGGCCGGTGCATTCGGGTACTGGCTCACCAGGACGGGGTGGCAGTAGCGCGTGATCGCCACATGCAGGCAGGCGGCCGTCACCGCGGGATCCTCGACCTGGAACTCGCCGCTGCGGACCCCGTCCGTCACCACCCGCTCCAGGGCCGCGCCGATCCGGTCGATATGATGCCGGCACACTCCCCAGCTTTCCGACATGGCGGCTTCGACCATCTCGTGGATGCGGGGATTGTCCTTGCAGCGTTCGATACAGTCGCGATGGAGTTCTCGGATGATCTCCGCGACCCGCTGATCCGCGCTCAGGCCGGGTGCCACGGCGATGCCTGCAATGAGCGCCTCGACCTCGCGCGTCACACGCTCGACCACCGCCTCGTTGATCGCCTTCTTCGAGTCGAAGAACCGGTAGACATTGGCCGGGCTCATCCCGAGCGTCTTGGCGATGTCGGCCACGGTGGTCTTCTGGTAGCCGATCTCGCGAAAGAACCTCTCCGCCGCCGCCAAAATCCTGCATCGTGTCGTAGGTGCGGCGGCTTCCAGGCTCGCCTGCAACGGATCGACGGTGATTGTCATAGATCGACCCTAAGTCTCCTGCCCTTGGCCGTCAAAAACACGGCGATGAAGGAAACCACTCTGGAACAGGACGGATGAACGCCGCGCCAACAAAATCGGCACACCGTGACCGGCAGTGCGACTGAATCACCCGCCTATAAGACGTACGGGAAGGAACCGGGGTTGCATGGCTCGGTGATCGTCGATCCACCTGAAAAGCACGTCTTCGCGCTCCCATGCCGCGTGACGAAACACGACGGGCAGGCGCCGATGCATTCTGCAAAGAACGCCGGTATCCGAGTATTCGGCAGGCAGCGGACCGCGTCGAAACGTCCGAGGCTCCACGACCGTCCGGGTCAAGCCGTAAGTGACATCACAGTCGAGCGTCAAAGCAGGTTCGCGTTGCCGAGCCGCTGCTTCGCCTTGCCTAGCGCTCTGAGGTGTCGCAGGTTTTTATCACAGAACCGGGGGCCACTTCTGCGAGACCCGCAAAGTCGGATCCACCCTCGCGCCCCCGTACCGATCCCCATCGAACACAACCGGCGGGGGCCGGTTCACGAGCCGAACTGCGATCCGAGCTGCTCTAGATACTCGGCGAGGTCGACGCCGCCGACGCGTTTGCCGTAATCGAACCGCATGCCCTGGCGGATATCGACGCTGCTCTGCTTCGTCGTCAGGGTGAACGGCTTTACGCAGATCCAGGCGCCGTCGCGGCGATGTTCGAAGAAACTCAGAATGTCGTGCTTGGCCATCGCCGCCTCCGGTCGAGTTGCCGGATAAACCGCCAAGCCGCGCCAGAGTTCAGCCGTACCGGACTTATATCCGCGCCCCGCCTAAGCTTGGACGCAACATCACGGACACGTGCACCGCAACAGGAGAGAAGCAATGCACGTGTGAATGAGGTTCAGGCGACGCCCTTGAGGGCGCCGATATTCGTGTGGAAATCAGGCCCGTTGAAGGTTCTCGCCACGTAGCCGGCGCGGATGAGAAAATCGCCGAACCGCTCACCGGGGGTCTTACCCTGGGCATAGGCGCCGAAGAGCGGATCGAGGATCGTCCTGATCTCGGAGGCAGTCACGTCCTCGGCATAGAGCTTTCCGAGGCGAGAGCCATCGAAGGCCGCACCGAGATAGAGGTGGTAGCGCTCCGGGCCGCGGCCGACGAAGCCGATCTCGGCAATGAAGGGACGGGCGCATCCATTGGGGCAGCCGGTCATGCGGATGGTGATCTCGTCGTCCTGCAGACCGTGCGAGGCGAGGCTTTCCTCCAGTTCCGTCATCAGGTCCGCCAGGTAGCGCTCGCTCTCCGCCAACGCCAAGCCGCAGGTAGGCAGGGCGACGCAGGCGATGGAATTACGGCGCAGGGCACCCGCATCCTTCTGCAAGCCGTACTCGTCCACCAGCGCCTCGATCTCGGCGCGCTTCTCGGCCGGCACGTTGGCGATGATGACGTTCTGGTTGCCGGTCAGGCGGAAATCGCCCTCGTGGATCTCCGCGATCCGGCGAAGGCCGGTGAGGAGCCTCGGGCCATCGCCCTCCACGTCCTTGATGCGGCCGGACGGGACATAGAGCGTCAGGTGGTGACGGCCGTCATCGCCCTCGGTCCAGCCGAACCGGTCGCCGTTCCCGGTGAAGGTGAAGGGCTTGGGATCGGCGAGCGTCTTGCCGATGCGCTTCTCCACCTCGGCGCGGAAGGCGGCGAGGCCGTAGCGCTCGATGGTGTATTTCAGGCGGGCGTTCTTGCGGTTCTTGCGGTTGCCCCAGTCGCGCTGGACCGTCATCACCGCCTCGGCCACCCGCACCGCCTCATCGGGCTTGCAGAACAGCATCACGTCCGCGGTGCGCGGGAACGTGTCGGGCTCGCCATGGGTCATGCCCATGCCGCCGCCGACGGTGACGTTCCAGCCGGTGACCTTGTTCTTGTTGTCGAGGATGGCGATGAAGCCGAGATCGTGCGCGAAGACGTCGACCTCGTTCGAGGGCGGCACGGCGATCACGATCTTGAACTTACGCGGCAGGTAGGTCCTGCCGTAGACGGGCTCGAATTCCGGTTCGCCGCCGATCACCTTCTCGCCGTCGAGCCAGATCTCGCGCCAGGCATTGGTCTTCGGCAGGAGGCTGTCGGAGATCTCCTTGCCGAGGTCGTAGGCGGCTTTGTGCGCGCCGGACTGGGCCGGATTCGTGGAGGCCATCACGTTGCGGTTGACGTCGCCGCAGGCGGCGATGGTGTCGAGCAGGGCGCCGTCGATGGCCGCCATCGTGCGCTTGAGATTCGACTTGATGACGCCGTGATACTGGAAGGTCTGGCGCGTCGTCGCCCGCAGGGTGCCGTTGGCGTAGGTGGTGGCGATGTGGTCGAGGACGAGCCACTGCTTCGGTGTCACGACGCCGCCGGCGATGCGCAGGCGGATCATGAAGCTGTAGGCCTTGTCGAGCTTCTTCTTGGTCCGCTCGGGGCGCAGGTCGCGGTCGTCCTGCTGATACATCCCGTGGAATTTCACGAGCTGTCCGTCATCCTCGGAGATCGCCCCGGTGGCGTGCTTGAGGAGGCCGTCGGCGAGGGTTCCGCGCAGGAAGCCGCTCGCGATCTTGATGTGCTCATTATGCGCGAGGCCCGCCTCGCGCGCCGCTTCGGCCTCATCGATGGGACGGGCGGTCGGCGGGGTCTCGTAGGTGCGGGGAGGAGTCAGGTCGTCCATGGCGATGATCCGGTCTTCTTCAGTTCATATTCGGGGCGCCGCATGCGCATCTCCCCTCTCGGGCGGGGGAGGGGCGACGTGCCCTAGTAGACATCCTGCTGGTAGCGATGGGCCCGCTCCAGCGCCGCGACGGCGGCTTCGGCATCGGGTTCGCTCAACGATTTGACCTCGGCATAGGCTTGGACGACGGCGTTGCGCACGTCCTTCGCCATCCGGTTCGCGTCACCGCAGACATAGAAGCTGGCGCCGCCATCGAGCCATTCCACCAGCTCTTTGGCGTGGTGGCGGATACGGTCCTGAACATAGATCTTCTCGGGCTGGTCGCGGGAGAAGGCCACGTCGATCTTCGTAAGCGAGCCGTCCTCCAGGGCCTCCTGCCATTCGAGCTGGTACAGGAAGTCGTGGGTGAACTGACGGTCGCCGAAGAACAGCCAGGAGCGGCCGGCGGCTTCGATCGCGCGGCGTTCCTGCACGAAGGCCCGGAACGGGGCGACGCCGGTGCCGGGGCCGACCATGATGATGTCGGTGGCCGGGTCCTGCGGCAGGCGGAAATGCCGGTTCGGCTTCAGCTTCACGCGCAGCTTGCTGCCGTTCTTGATCCGGTCTGCGACCTGGACCGAGGTCACGCCCGAGCGTGACCGCCCATGCGTCTCGTAGCGCACGGCGGCGATCACAAGATGAACCTCGTCGCCGACTTCTTTGCGCGAGGAGGCGATGGAGTAGGCGCGCGGCGGCAGGGGCCGGGTGATGGTGTTGAGATGCTCGGCCGAAAGGGTCGCCGGAAAGGTCTCAATCAGGTCGATGAGGTGGCGACCCTCGATCCAGGCCCGCACCTCGCCGCTATCGATGAGCTTCTGCGCCTCGGCATGGCTCGTCGCCTTGGCGAATCGCTCCACGGTGGTGGCCGAGAGCGTGGTGATGTCGCGCTCGGACAGCAGAGCCCTGCGCAGGGCCTCGTCGCCGGTGAGGTTCGTCGCCTTGAGGATGTCCTCGACGAGGGCCGGATCGTTCTCGGGGTAGATCTCGAGCGAATCGCCCGGCTCGTAGGCCGGGGCGCCGTCCTCGAACTCGAGGGCCAGATGGATCGTCTCCTTGTCGGAGAGCGACGAGTTCAGGTTGATGTGATCCACGACTTCCACCACCACCGGCTCACGGCTCGGCTCGGCATCGTCGTCTTCGGCCGCGGCGCGGCCGGCGAAATCCACCGCCACGACATTGTCGGCGCTCGGCGCAGGCGCAAGGGCTTTCAGGGTGTTCTTGATCCAGTCGGCGGCGGGTTTGTCGAAGTCGAGATCGAGATCGGCCCGCTCGGCCCCGCGCTTGCCGCCGAGTGCCTCGAACCGCGCGTCGAGCGCCTTGCCGATGGCGCAGAACTCCACATAGGAGGTATCGCCCAGCGCCAGCACGCCGAAGGTCACGCCATCGAGCCGCGGGGCGCCGTCGCCCATCAAGTCGTTGTACGCACGGGTGGCGCGGGCCGGAGGCTCGCCCTCGCCCCAGGTCGCCGCGATGGCAATGAGGTTCTTGGCACCCGCCAGCGTAGCGACGTCGAGGTCGGCGAAATCCACCACCTTCGGCTTGAACCCGCCCTTCTTGGCGAGCTTGGCGACGGAACCGGCCAGGGCTTCGCAATTGCCGGATTCGCTCGCGTAGATGATCGTCAGCGGCTCGGCAGCCTTTGGCGGGGCGGCGGGG
>NZ_VMOA01000042.1 GCF_020662345.1 Methylobacterium sp. W2
AGATCCCCGCCTCCCGGCACGCTATCGCCAAACTCTTACCCTGGGCCGTCTGCACCTCAATCTGGCGCAGCTTCAGCACCACCTGCTCCGCACCCGTCTTCTGACCTCGCTTCATGTCCAGCTCCTTTAGTCCTGGCTGATCCTCTCAATCAGCCCGGTCCAAAGCCAGCCGGTCAGGTCACAGGCTCCGAACCTGTACACGATCATTCCGAACCGGGCCTTTGGCGGCACGAGCATCGCGAGAGTGCGGCGTGACGCCGGATTGATCAATGAAAGATTACACGCGGATATCGAGTCGACGACAATCTACTCGAAATTCTCCCATAATCTCGGGACGTTTGGCGGACTGGACCTCACGATCAACAACAGCTTCAATAAGAACTGGAGCTTCAGCAACGGTATCCAGCCAAATATTTATGATGCCAATCGTTTTTTCGAGGGTCCGGGGATCGGTGCCGCTCAATTGGCGCGCTCGGATCGCTACACCGACCTGACCAACCAGTTCGACATCACCGGAACCTACGATGCCGGCTTCGCCAAACAGACGCTGAAGGTCGGATACGATTTTCAACGCGGCGACCAATTGTTCAAATCGTCGCTTAACTTTGAGGATAGGGCCATCGTTCAGAGTATCAATCTGATACCGCGGCAGCCACTTTTTAGGCCAGACGAGCTGTACTTTGGTTTCGACACAAAATACACGACGCAGGGCGTTTATTTCCTCGACAAGATCGATACGCTCGACAACCGACTCCATATTCTGGGAATGGTCCGCAACGACTGGTTCCTGCAGTCGCTCGGTCAGAACCAGTTCAATCAAGTTGGCGACGACTTCGTGCTTTCCTACGGGGTCGAAAAGAACAGGGCCTCGACCTTATCCTGGACGGCTGGAGCGGCCTTCGACGTCACGGACTGGCTGACCGTCTATGGCAGCCGTAACACTGGTTTCAAGGCGAACCCCATCAGCCGTTCCGGCGTCCTGCCGCCGCAATACAGCGACCAGGCAGAGGCGGGCCTGCGTACCTTCTGGTTTGACAAGCGCCTCACCGTCAGCGGCGCCTTCTTCGACATCGCCCTGACCAACGTGGCCGTGCCGGACCCGTTCGACATTGAGCGGGCACGCTACATCCTCGTCGAGGGCCAGAAGAACCGCGGTTTTGAGGTCGAGGCACAGGGCGAGATCCTGCCGGGCCTCAACCTCATCGCCAGCTACGGCTTCGTCAACGCGACCTACAGCGGCAAGGTGAATGGCGGCGCGCCGGCCAGCGGCATCCCGAAGAACACGTTCAGCACTTGGATCACCTACACGGTCCAGGATTCGCCCTATGCCGGTCTCACCTTCGGCTTCGGCTCGCGCAGCCTGACGGACAGCATCATCAACGAGTTTACCGGGGTCCTTTACAAAGTCCCCGGCTACACGGTCTTCAACGCCATGATCGGATACGAGAAAGACGACTATTCGATCAGTCTCAAAATCAACAACCTGACCAACGAGTATTATTTTCAGCCTTCCTACCTCGGTGACTACGTCGGCGTCGGCCAGGGCCGTAGCGCACTGCTGACGGCGCGGTACAAGTTCTGAGGCCTCATCGCGTCGGGCCAGGCTTGGCCCGACGACACGACGACGTTCCGTCGATGTCGCGGACCTCCCGGGGAGGCCGCCGCTTCGGCGGTTTTCGGGCGGTCCGGCCCTCAAAGGTCTGCACAGCCTGACGGAAAGCCACACGAAACCGGGGCGCCGTCGCGCGCGGTCTTCGCGCGTGGATCCTCCGCGAGTGGGACACATGATCATCATCGCTTCGGCCATGGCCTGTCTCGGTCTTCTGACCTGCCTCGTCGCCGATCAGGCCGTACGCCCGGATCTCTACATCGTCGCGGGGTTCGTCGCCGCCGCCGCCGCCGCGGTCGGATGGTCAGGCGGCCTCTCCATCTATCTGAAGATCATCCTCCGCTTCTTCGCGATCGAGACGCTCGTATTCGGGCTCTGTGCCTGCGCGGACGCCGCCGGACTTTGGCCCGAGAGCCTAGCGGGCCTTCGGGTTCCGGCGAGTCTCGTCGGCTCGGTCGCGATTTTCAGCATCCTGGTCCATCTCGTGACGCGTATCGCAATCGTGCGGCGCGCCATGACCGTGGTCGACCGGTACTTTCGCAACGACGATCGTCTCAAGATCCGCTTCGTAGGCGCCCTGCGCGAGCGCTCCGTCGCCGCCACCCTCCTCGCCCTGAGCATCCTGTTCGTCCAGCTGAGAGTCTTCTTCTCGATCCAGCTGCTCCTGCTCTTCAGTTCCACGTCCGATGCGATGATGACCGGTGATTCGGCTACGTATTGGCGCACGCTCCTTTGGGACCTTCCTGTGCTGCTGGTCCCCTTCATGATTTCCGAGACAATCGATTACTACACGACCCAGCATCTGGCGTTCCGCTGGCGCAACTGGCTTACGACGGACTACGCAGATCGCTGGCTCGGGTCCGATGCCCATTACCGCCTGTCCCTTGGCGAATTGGAGGCCGACAACCCGGATCAGCGGATTCAGGAGGACATCCCGCGCTTCATCAATGGCGGACTGCACGGCGGACACGGCGTCCATAGCCTAACGATCGCGCTGATCTCCCAGGTGAGTTCGCTGTCGGCCTATACGATCATTCTGTGGGGGCTATCCGCCAAGGTCACCGATACCATCCCGGTGCCGGGCTTCTTCTTCTGGATCGCCTTGCTCTACGCCATCGTCTCCACAGCCGGCATGCTGATCGCCGGTCGGCGCTTGCCGGTCCTGGCCTTCGAGCGCCAGCACATGGAGGCCGATTACCGCTTCGGCCTCTCGCGCTTGCGGGAGTACGGCGAGCAGATCGCCCTCATGAAGGGGGCGCCGACCGAACTCCAGTTGATGGCCGGTAAGTTCGGCTTGGTCCGAGCGAATTTTTACGCGTTGACGAGAGTCAATACGTTGATTGACTTCTTCCGCTCCCTATTCGAACGAACTAACGTCTACATACCCCACATCGTGATCGGTGCCTTCTTCTTCACCAAGCAGATCACCCTCGGTGAGGCCGGTCAGGTGTCGAACGCCTTCTTCGCCGTTACGATGGGCCTCTCCTTCCTGATCTCGGCGTTCCCCGCCATGGCGGAACTCAAATCCGTCCTCGATCGGCTCACCTCCTTCGACACCGCCCTCTCAGTGGTCCACAGGCCGATGGGCGGGACCGTGACAACCGGGGAGGCCGACGCGATCACCCTGACCAATGCCGAGATCCGGCTGCCGGACGGGACGATCCTCTCGCGGATGCCGTCGCTGCGCCTCGCCGCCGGGGAGAACGCCCTGATCACGGGCCCGTCCGGCACCGGCAAATCCACATTGTTCCGGGTCCTGGCCGGCATCTGGCCTTCCTGGAGCGGAACCCTGACCCGGCCGCGCGACGCCGACATCCTGGTCCTGCCGCAGAAATCCTACCTGCCCTCCGGCACTCTCCTGACCGCCGTCAGCTATCCTCGCCCCGCCGGGGCCTATGACGATGACGCGGTGGTCGAGGCCCTGCAGGATGTCGGGCTCGGCCATCTTGCGCCGGACCTCGACCGCGACGACATCTGGGCGCAGCGCCTCTCCGGCGGCGAGCAGCAACGCCTGGCGATTGCGCGGGCGATCCTGAGCCGGCCCGCCTGGCTCTTCCTCGACGAGGCCACGGCCGCCCTGGACGACGCCTTCGAGCAGCAGATCTATGCCGCCCTGGCGCGCCGTCTGCCCGAGACCACCCTGATCTCCATCGGCCATCGCGAGAGCCTCACGGCGTTCCACCCACGCCGCATCGCACTGAAACCGAGCCTCGATCCCGCGCTCGATGCGCCACGCGACGGCCGTCAGGCGGCCGAATCCGCGCGAACCGTCGCGGCCGAATGAACCACCGCACACACTGTCCATCTCGCGAAACCCGGAACGCAGCATGTCCCCGACCGCAATCCCCGCCCGCGCGGACGGCGCCCCCGTGGAGCGGGCCTGGCTCTCCGAAGCCCTCGCGCTGATCGCAGCCGAGGCCGCCCGGAGCGCCGATACCCACCTGCTCCGGGTGCCCCTGGGCGGCCTGCCGGGCATCGATCTCTACGTGAAGGACGAATCCGCCCACGCCACGGGTAGCCTGAAGCACCGCCTCGCCCGCTCGCTCTTCCTCTACGGCCTCTGCAACGGCTGGATCGGCCCACGCACCACCATCGTGGAGGCATCGAGCGGCTCGACTGCCGTCTCGGAAGCCTATTTCGCAGAGGCTCTCGGCCTGCCCTTCGTCGCGGTCATGCCATCGAGCACGGCGGCCGAGAAGGTCGCGGAGATCACCCGCTACGGCGGGCGCTGCCACTTCGTGGAGGATCCAGGCGCGGTCTACGTCGCGGCGGCCCGGATCGCCGCCGAGACCGGCGGCCACTTCATGGACCAGTTCACCCATGCGGAGCGCGCCACCGACTGGCGGGGCAACAACAACATTGCCCAATCGATCTTCGACCAGATGTCCCGCGAGCGATTTCCAATTCCGCGCTGGCTCGTGGTCGGCGCCGGTACCGGCGGCACCTCGGCCACGATCGGCCGATTCGTGCGCTACCGGGGCCATCCCACGCGACTGTGCCTCGCCGATCCGGAAGCCTCGGTGTTCCACCGCCATCTCTCCGATCCGGCGGTGACGACGGTCTCCGGCCCCTGCTCGATCCTCGAAGGCATCGGCCGTAGCCGCCTCGAACCCTCGTTCCTACCCCAGCTCATCGACCGCTGGATCGCCGTGCCGGATGCCGCGAGCCTCGGCGCCGCCCGCGCCCTCGCCGAGAAGCTCGGGCGCTCATGCGGCAGCTCCACCGGGGCAAATCTCTGGGCGGCCGCCCTGCTGATCCGTGACATGGCGGAGCGGGGCGAGACTGGTTCGGTGGTGACGCTGCTCTGCGATTCCGGCGATCGCTATCGCAGCACTCATCTCGACGAGGCCTGGACGCGGGCGCGCGGCATCGACTGGAAAACCCCGTATACGGGCATGGTGGCCTTCCTCGCCCACGGCAGCTCCCCCGACACGAAGACCGACGCCTGAGACCCGCGAGATCGGCGCGCCCAGGTGGTCGTCGATAAGGCCAAGCCCTGCACGTGCGATTCCGGCGCCCCGTTCAGTCGCCGCCAGCTCACGTGAAACCCCAAGTCCGGATCTGTTCCGGGCAAGGGATAAAAAATCGTTCCGGGCGCTGTCGCTTCCGCCGTCTCGTCTCACAACAGCATTGAAACCCTGATGACGGCAGGATTGACGGAGGTTGGAACGCGATGCCGATTTCGAAGCGCGCAAACCCGAACGGGCCGGAAAGCACCGTCGTCCGATCCATCCTCCGGATTGCGGCGGTGGTCTTGCTGGTGAGTGGAGTCGGTCTCGCCCCAGTCCTTACCCCAGCCCTGGCACAGGATGTCCGCCCAGTTGGGACGGCCGAGGCGCCCGCTGTCTCGAGCGGTCCGGCCATCCCCGTTGCGACCATGGAGCCAGCCGTTCCGGTGGCCCCGGAGGCCGCTCCCGCAGCGCTTTCGTCCGGTCCTGTCGCGGTCGCCGGCGAGGCCCCCGCGTCCGCCAAGGCGGTTCCGGTTAAGCAGAAGTCCCACGACCTCTCCCCGATGGGTATGTTCTGGAACGCGGACCCGGTCGTGAAGGCCGTGATGATCAGCCTGGCGCTGGCCTCGGTGGCGACCTGGACCATCCTATTCAGCAAGATCGTCGGGCTGGTCCTCGCCAAGCGTCGCCTCAACCGGGCCGTGGCCTCCATCCGCACCGCCGCAAGCCTGTCCGAGGCCTGTACCCGCGTGCATCGCGGCGTCGGCCTACGCCTGCTCGTGGAGACCGAGGAGGAACTCGGGCTCTCTCAAGGCCTGCCCAGCGAGGGTATCAAGGAACGCGTCGCCATCGCCCTCCATCGCGTTGAGGTGGCCGAGAGCAAGAGCATGGCAAGCGGCACCGGTATTCTGGCCTCGATCGGCTCGATCGGTCCGTTCGTCGGCCTCTTTGGCACGGTCTGGGGCATCATGGGCAGCTTCATCGGCATCGCGAATTCCAACACGACCAACCTCGCCGTGGTGGCACCCGGTATCGCCGAGGCCCTGCTGGCGACCGGTATTGGCCTCGTTGCCGCCATCCCGGCGGTGGTCATCTACAACGCCCTGACCCGCTCCATCGGCGGCTACCGGACCCGGATGGGCGACGCGGTGGCGCTGATCATGCGGCACCTCTCCCGCGACCTCGATCGGCGCGAATCCGGTCTCTACCAGAACCGGCACGCCGGCGTGCGCCTCGCAGCGGAGTAACCGAACATGGCCGTACGTCTTGGTTCCGATAGCAGCGACGATTTGGTGGAGAATTCCGAGATCAACATCACGCCGTTCATCGACGTGATCCTCGTCCTCCTCATCATCTTCATGGTCGCCGCTCCGCTCTCCACCGTCGACGTGGCGGTGGAACTGCCGACCTCGGCCGCCCCCCAACAGCCCCGGCCGGAAAAGCCGATCTTCGTCAGCGTCAAGTCCGATCTCGCCCTCGCGCTCGGTGAGGAGATCGTCGCCCGTCCGGCCCTGGGACCTGCGCTGGATGCGCTGGCCAAGGGCAACAAGGACGAGCGTATCTTCCTTCGGGCCGACAAGGGCGTCCCCTACGGCGAGCTGATGCAGGTGATGAACCTGCTGCGGGCCGCCGGATACCTCAAAGTGGGCCTCGTCGGTCTCGAGGACGTTTCAGGCGGCACGCAGCCATGATCCAACCGCCGCCCGGGTCCTTCATCCTTCCGCGGGTGACGCCGCGGGTTCTCGATGACGAGGCCTCGCGTCTGGTGCGTTTCCTGATCTGGGGCGCCACCGCCTCCGTGACCCTCGGACTGCATGTGGGGCTCTATCTGTTCCTCACCCGCACGGGGACTCCACCGGAGCCGACGCCGCAGATGCCCGCGGCGGTGATGATCAACCTCTCGCCCATCGCCGTCTCGGCCAAGTCGGAGGTCGACAACGCCTCCGAGACGCCGCCGACGGCGGAGAGCCAGAAGGTCGAGACGATCGAGGCGGAGGAGCCACCCCCGCCAGCGCCGGAACTGATTCCCGACGCGCCGCCCCCGCCGCCGGACGTGGTGTCACAGGCCGTGCTCGCGCCGAAGCCGCTCGAACCCCCGAAGAAGAAGGTCGAGAAGCCGCCGGAGAAGCCGATCAAAAAGCCGGTGGAGAAGAAGGACAAGCCGAAGAAGCCCGAGGAAAAGCCCCGGGTGGCTTCGAAGAGCGGCGGCGGTCCGAAATCCGACCGACAGACCGCCGACGTCACGGCCGCCTCGGCTGCCGGCTCCGCAGTCAGCGAGGCGTCTCGCGCAAGCTGGCAGAACGAAGTCCGCAGCAAGATCGTGCGGGCGAAGCGCTTCCCCTCGGATGCATGCGGGCAATCCGGCGTCGCCGTGATCAGCGTAACCTTCGGCGCAAATGGCGGCGCCTCGGGTGTCCGGCTGGTGCGCTCCTCGGGGAACGCCTCTCTCGATGCGGAGGCCGTCGCGGTGATGTACCGCGCCGCGCCCTATCCGTCCCCGCCGGGGGGGAAGACCACCGTGCTGACGGTACCCCTGAACTTCCGCCAGTGAGCGGCACCCCACACATTCACCAATCGCGAGACGTGAGTTTTCGATGACACAGTCCCTGACGCGCCAGACCCGACCCAGCCCCGCCCAGGGCGAGGCCGACCCGGTCGCTGTCGCGACCCGCCGCCTCGAGAACGGGATGGACATCGTGGTCATCCCCGACCGGCGCAGCCCGATCGTGACGCACATGGTCTGGTACCGGAACGGTGCGGCCGAGGATCCTATGGGCCAGTCGGGCATCGCCCACTTCCTGGAACACCTGATGTTCAAGGGCACCGAGCGCTATCCCCCCCGGCAGTTCAGCGATCGCCTCGCCGCCATCGGCGGGCAGGAGAACGCCTTCACGTCGCATGATTTCACGGCCTATTTCCAGCGGGTCCCGGCGCCGTACCTTACGATGTGCATGGAGTACGAGGCCGACCGGATGACCAACCTCGTTCTCAGCGACGCGGTCGTTGCCTCCGAGCGGGATGTCGTCCTGGCCGAGCGCGGGATGTCCTGCGAGGCCGATCCCGCCGGTCTCCTCGAGGAAGCCGTGCAGGCGGCGGCCTTCCCGGCCCATCCCAGCGGCCGGCCGGTGATCGGATGGCGGCACGAGATCGAGGCCCTCGGACGCGCCGAGGCACTGGCCTATTACCGGCGCTACTACACTCCCTCGAACGCCATCCTGGTCGTGGCCGGCGATGCCGATCCGGAGGCGGTGTTCGACATGGCGGCCCGCATCTACGGTGCGAAGGCCGCGGCCGTGGCCGCCCCCCTGCGCGGACGCGTGCAGGATCCGCCGGTACGGACCCATCGGGCGATCACCCTGCGGGACGCTCAGGTTCAACAGCCACTCCTGCAGCGGCTCCACGCGGTTCCCTCGTCCCGTACCGGAGCGCCCGGCGAGGCCGAGGCCCTGGAGGTCCTGGCCTTCCTCCTCGGCGGCGACGAGACCTCCTTGTTCCACGAGCGCCTCGTGCGCGGCCTCGGCTGCACCAGCATCCATGCCGTCTATTGGGGTACGGCCTACGATCAGGCGAGCTTCCACATCCACGGGACGCCCGCCGCCGGGATCGCGCCAGACGTCCTTGACCGGGCCGTCGACGGGGCTCTGCTCGCCGCGCAGACCGACGGCTTCGCCGCGGAGGACATCGCGCGGGCCAAGACCCAGATCGTCGCGAGGGCCCTCTATGCCCGCGACAGCCAGGTCCAGCTCGCCGAATGGTACGGCATGTCGCTGTGCTGCGGCCTCTCGATCGCCGACCTCGACGCCTGGCAAGACACTATCGAGGCCGTAACACCCGAAGCCCTAGGCCATGCACTCCGGATGCTCGACCGGCAAACCGGTGTGTCCGGCTACCTCTTGGAAGCGGCCTGATCCGCATGAGACCCCTGACCATGAATCTTTCCGTCGATCCGGCCGCCATGGTCAGATCCTATGCCGATCGTGTGCAGCGCGTGACGAGTCCCGGGGGCGTGTCGGCCTGGCTCTTCGAGGATCACACCCTCCCCATCCTCTCGATGGGCTTCGGCTTCCGTGGCGGCGCCGCCCGTGACCCCGCCGGCAAGGCCGGCACGGCCCGGATGCTCGCCGACCTATTGACCGAGGGAGCCTCGAACCTCGACGGCAGCGCGTTCCGGCGCGCCTTGGGCGACAGCGCCGTCCAGCTGTCCTTCTCGGCCCAGACCGAGAGCCTGCGGGGATCGCTTCGGACCCTCGCCCGCAACGCGAACCAGGCCTTTCACCTTCTCGGCTTGTCGTTGCGCGATCCGCTCCTGACGCAGACCGATCAGGACCGCATACGGGACGCGGCCTGCGCCCAGGTTCGGAGTGCTCAGGCACAGACCGATCACGTGGCGATGACCGCGCTGTTCGCGCAAGGGTTTCCCGACCATCCTTATGGGCGCCCGACCGGCGGTGACCTCACCTCCCTCCCGGCGATCACCCGGACGGACATCGTCGCGCTGAAGGAGACCCTGCTCACACGGGACAACCTGGAGATCGCGGTGGTCGGCGCCGTCAGCGCCGATGCCCTGGGACAGCTCCTGGACAGCGCCTTTGTCGAGCTTCCCGGCGGCGCGATGCCCCCCTTGCCATCCTGCGCCCTGGCGCATGTGGGGGAGCGCTTCGTGATGTCGATGCCCTCGCCGCAGACGGCGATCTATTTCGGCCGCCCCGGCCTGCCGCGAGCCGACGAGGACGCCATGGCCTCCGTGGTGGTCAACCATTGCCTCGGCGGCGGAGCCTTCAGCTCCCGCCTGTTCCGGGAGGTCCGCGAGGCGCGCGGGCTCTGCTACTCGGTCTGGTCGATACTGCGCTTCAATGACGGAGGCACCACCTTCCTCGGCGCCACCGCGACGCCGAACGAGCGGGCGGGGGAGGCCCTAGGCGTGATCCAGGGGGAGGTCGCTCGGCTCGTGCAGGAGGGGGTCGGCGCCGATGAACTCGAAGCGGCCAAGAGCTACCTCACCGGCTCCTACGGCCTCAACTTCGACACGTCCCGCTCGATCGCCAATTTGCTGCTCGGGCTGAAGTTTGACGGGCGCGATCCGAGCTGGCTCGACGAGCGCAACCGGCGGATCGCGGCCGTGACCGAGGCGGACGCGGCCCGCGCCATCGAACGCCTGTTCGGCGACGGGGCGCTGCTCGTGACGGCCGCCGGCGAGCCGGCTGGCTTGTGAACCGGACGACGCCCGGTCTGGGCAGTCTCGACAGTGGGCAACCATCCTGGCCACGGCCACGGAACGGAGAGTAAGATCATGAAAACGATCATGACGGCAAGCCTGGGCATGATGATGGTGCTGCGAGCGCGGCCCTGGCGCAGAACCGGACACCGCCGCGGCCGCCGGAACTCGCCGAGGCCGAGCGCACGGGGATCGAGCGGACGCGCAGCGCCCTCGTGTCGAACCCGGCCGAGGTTCCGCTGGAGGCGCCGGTCGGCAAGGTGGGCCGTTCCTTCGGACCCAACGTGATGGGCGCGATCTTCGCACCGGTCGGTATCATCGTCGCTCCGATCAACGAGGGCCTGCGCGCCATCGATACGGCCATCGCGCCGATCAACGTCGCTCTTCGGCCGCTGACCGGCCGCATCGCGGTCCCGGCCGGCGAGCCCTCCGTGATCCCGGCTGCTACGGTCCCCGGCCCACGCAAGTAGCGTGATCCGATCACTCCTGAAGCCGTTTCCATCGAGGGAGCGACAGCCAAGTCGTCGACGTATCCAGCGTGGGCATCCGGCGATGGCCGCGCTCGACGGCATCGCGCACTCGGCTGAAGGCTGACCTGAATGCTGGCGTTGAGGTCAGCGGGTCGGGTTATTGGTGGGGACCGAACGACGGCGGCGCGGGTCGTTTGAGGACAAGGTGCGGATCGTCGAAGCTCGTACGCGGTCAGGGTATCGGTGTGTTCGGTGGCACGCCGGCACGGGATCGCCCAGGGTCTGCTGTCCACGTGGCGACGCCAAGCTCGGCAAGGCCGTTTGGGCGGGGACGAGCAGGCCCCGGTCTTCGTGCCCGTTACGATCACCCCGGAGCCGTCGCCGGTACTTCCGGCTTTGCCGTCGAATGCCCCTGGTGCTGCGGCCCAGCGCCGTCGCGCGCGGCGTTTAAGACCGGTGTCTGGCTGGCGACCGGCCACACCGACATGCGCAAGGGCTTCTCCAGTCTGGGCCTGATCGTCCAGAAGACGTTGAAGCGCGATCCCCATTGCGGGCACCTGCTCGTGTTCCGGGGCTGGCGCGGCGAAAGGCGATCTGGCACGATGGCCAAGGCGCGTGCCTGTACACCAAGCGACTCGACCGCGGCCGTTTCCTGTGGCCAACGGTGGCGGACGGAGCCGTGGCGATCTCGACGGCCCAACGCGGCTGCCTCCTCTCGGGTATCGACTGCCGGATGCCTCAGCAGAGCTGACGTCCAAGCGCCGTTGACTGAGGATAACGCATTACAACAACTGAGCAATATGCTCTTCGCGGTGCGTGCCCGACGCGCCTGAGCCGTCACCGATCTCGCCGCCGCCGACGCCATGATCCTAGCCGAGCGGGCGGCGCGGCTTTTGTCCGAGATCGCGGTCGAACGGCTGAAGCAGGAGGTCGCCCGGCTGCGATGGAAGCGCTTCGGGACCTCCTCGGAACGCAGCGCCCGGATCGACCGGCTCGAACTGACGCTGGAGGATCTGGAGGACACGCTGGCCAACATGGACGCGGAGGCGACCAGCAAGCCCAAGGCACACGCCGCCACGACGTCCTCCCTGCGCAAGCGTGCGCGTGGCCCCTGCCCGAACATCTGCCGCGCTAGCGCCTCATCCATCCCGGCCCGACGACCTGAGCCTACTTTGGCGGAACACGCCTGCGCCCTCTCGGCGAGGACGTCATCGAGACCCTGGAGCCGATCCCGGCACGCTGGGTCTCGCAGCCCCCTGTTGATCGGTGGTCCTACACGTCACGTCAGCGGATTGCCGTAACAAACGACTCAATCTGCGCCTGGGCAAGGGCCAGGGTCTGGCCAAGTGGATGATCGCTAAAATAGATCCGGACCGTAATCAGTGTCAGGGCCAAGGTCCAGAAGACAACGATAGCGGCATTGCGTGCCCGCCAATCACCCTGCACCATGAGTGGGGTGCGATCTTCTCCCAACGGCTCACCGTATGGGTCGAAGCTGATGGCGTTGACGTTTGAACGCGTGGTCATGACCAGAACATCGGGCTTTGCCTGCTACCGATCAATGGATGAGCTTTTTGAATTTCCGACGGTATAGAGAGTGGTTTTCTCTTTTTAACGATCGGGGCAGAAGTTCCTTTCTGGCGAGCAGGCAGGCATCTCCGAGCAGGTAGAATGTGCGTGAAGGCAACCTCGAATCCGACCGTCTCGGCAAGGGCAGCCACATCGCGCAGGCGATCGACGCTTCTGCCAGGCATCGCCCTCTGCCTCGCCGTGACCGGAATCGCCATGACCATCCAGGCCTGGGAGGAGCGCGCTACCGGGCATCCTTATATTGAAGCGCTGGTCATCGCGATCCTGTTCGGCATCGCGATCCGCACCGTCTGGATGCCGGGCGAGCGCTTCCGTACGGGGATCGCCTTCAGCGCCAAGCAGCTGCTCGAACTGGCCGTGACGCTGCTGGGAGCCTCCGTCAGCCTCGGCGCCATCGTCGCCTCGGGACCGGCATTGCTCACCGGCATCGTCGGCACGGTGTTCCTTGCAATCACCGCGAGCTACGCCATCTGCCGGGGCCTCGGCCTGCCGGCCCGGATGGCGATCCTCGTGGCCTGCGGCAATGCCATCTGCGGCAACTCGGCCATCGCCGCCGTGGCGCCGGTGATCGGGGCCGACAGCAAGGACGTCGCCGGCTCCATCGCCTTCACCGCCGTGCTCGGTGTGCTAATGGTCCTCGGCCTGCCCCTCTTCATTCCTCTCGCCGGTCTATCGGACCACCAGTACGGAGTGCTGGCGGGCCTTACAGTCTATGCCGTGCCTCAGGTGCTCGCCGCCACCGTGCCCGTGGGGCTGCTCAGCACCCAGGTCGGCACCTTGGTCAAGCTGGTGCGGGTGCTGATGCTCGGGCCCGTCGTCATCGCGTTCTCGCTCATCGCCCATCGGCTGCCCCCGGAAGACGGTGTTCGGACGACGCCGCCGGCGCGGCTCGGCTTCACCAAGCTCGTGCCCTGGTTCATCCTCGGTTTCCTCGGGCTGGCGACCCTGCGCTCCCTCGGCCTGATCCCCGAGGCAGCCTCCGGTCCGGTCAAGCAATTCGCCGGTTTCCTGACGATCATGTCCATGGCCGCCCTCGGTCTCGGCGTCGATGTCCGGGTCCTGGCGCGCATGGGCGGCCGGGTGACCCTGGCCGTCACCGGCTCTCTCGCCGTCCTCCTGGCCATCAGCCTGATCCTCATCCGGGTCCTCGGCATCTCCTGACCACTTTATCTGCGGTGAGAAGACAGCGTGCCGAGCCGACCGGGAGTGGTGACGTTGGCGGCGACCGGGTACGGATCGCATCTCCGTGCGCAACGCGAACCCGCATCTTGCTGAATCGGTCGTCCGATGGTCCATACCGCCTACAATCCCGCCCTCGTCGCCCTGTCCATCGCCATCGCCATCTTCGCCTCCTACACCGCCCTGGACCTCGGATCGCGGGTGAACGGTGCGTCGGGAGGGCGTCGCTTCGCCTGGATCGGCGGAGCGGCGTTAGCGATGGGCGGTGGCATCTGGTCGATGCATTTCGTCGGGATGCTCGCTTTCGAGATGGGGATACCCGCCGCTTACGATGCTGGTCTCACCCTGATCTCGCTGCTCATCGCCATCGGCGCCACCGGCGCCGCCTTCGCCTGGGTCGGCCGGACGGGCGCCGGGACCCGCGATGTCCTGGTGAGCGGTCCCCTCATGGGAATCGGCATCGCCGGCATGCACTATACCGGCATGGCGGCGCTGCATGTGCCCGGGAGCCTGGCCTACAGCCTCTCCATCGCCGCGTTATCGGTTCTGATCGCGGTGACGGCGGCGACCGTGGGTCTCTGGTTGACCTTCCGGCATCACGGAGTCTGGCAAAAGATCGTGGCGGCCTTCGTGATGGGATTCGCGGTTGCCGGGATGCATTACACAGGCATGGCCGCCGCGACCTTTACCGCCGGGGAAGCAGGCGCCCATGCAGGCCATGTCTCCGCCCTCGCGCCGAACCAGCAGAACCTCGCCCTCCTCGTCGGCGGCGCGACCTTCCTCATCCTGTTCCTCGCCATGCTCGCCTCTTCCATCGACCAGCAGCGCGTCCAGCGTGAGCTGAGCGCCAGCGAAGCACGGTTCCGTGCCGCGGTTCAGGCCGTGCGCGGCGTGCTCTGGACCAACGATGCCAAGGGTCGGATGGTCGGAGAGCAGCCGGGTTGGTCGGCGATCACCGGCCAGTCGCGGGAGGAGTACCAGGGTTTTGGATGGGCCGACGCCGTGCATCCGGACGATTCCGGGCCGACCATTGAGGCCTGGAACGCAACGGTGCGGGATAAGCGCACCTTCGTCCACGAGCACCGTGTCCGCGCGAGCGACGGGACGTGGCGGCATTACGCCATCCGCGCGGTCCCGGTTCTCACCCCTGACGGGGCTATCCGCGAATGGGTCGGCGTGCATACCGACATCACCGAGCAACGCCAGGCCGAGGCGGAACTTCGGGAATCGAACGAGGAGATCCAGCGATACGCCTATATCGTCAGCCACGACCTTCGCGCACCGCTGGTCAACGTCATGGGTTTCACGAGCGAACTCGATGCGACGCGGGATGAGATCCGCTCCGCCCTCAAGGGTCACGTGGACGCGGCCAGGATCGATGCGGATTTCGGCGAGGCCCTCGGCTTCATCAGCGCGGCGGTCACCCGCATGGAGAGTCTGATCGCCGCCATCCTCAAGCTGTCCCGTGAAGGGCGGCGGAGTTTCAGGCCGGAATCCCTCGATCTGAACGCGCTGTTCCAGCGTCTTGCCGATGCGCATCGCCATCAGACCGACGCCGCCAGTGCGGAGGTGATCGTCGCATCCGATCTGCCGAAAATCACCGCCGATCGACTGGCAATGGAGCAGATCTTCGGTAACCTTCTCGATAATGCGGTGAAGTATCTCGATCCCGCGCGAACCGGCCGCATCGCCATCACGGCCACGGCCGTCGGGGCGAGAATCCGCATCGACATCAGCGATAATGGCAGGGGCATCGCCGAGCGCGACCATGCCCGGGTCTTCGAACTCTTCCGCCGCTCGGGCACACAAGACCGGCCGGGTGAAGGAATCGGTCTCGCGCATGTGAAGGCCCTGGTCCGCTCGCTGGGCGGACGAATCGACGTCACCTCCAAGCTCGGGGACGGCACCACCTTCAGCGTGACGCTGCCTCGCGGGAGCGCTACAGCATTGAATGAGGGTGCCCGAGCGACGTCCCTCGCAGCAGAATGAGGCGTGGTCCGAACGTGCAACCCGTCAGTATCGTGATGATCGAGGATGACGAGGGCCATGCCCGCCTCATCGAGCGCAACATTCGCAGAGCGGGCGTCAACAACGAGATCATCCCGTTCCGGGATGGGACGTCGGCACTTGCCTATCTGCTCGGCCCGGATGGCTCGGGGGAAGCGAGCGCCAAACGCGCGCTTCTGATCCTGCTCGATCTCAACCTCCCCGATATGACCGGCATCGATATTCTAGAGAAAGTGAAGGCGAATCCCCATACGCGGCGCTCGCCCGTGGTCGTCCTCACCACCACCGATGACAACCGCGAGGTGCAGCGCTGTTACGATCTCGGCGCCAACGTCTACATCACCAAGCCGGTGAATTATGAGGGCTTCTCCAACGCCATCCGTCAGCTCGGGTTGTTCCTTTCCGTGATGCAGGTGCCCGAGAATCCATGACGGTTTCAGCATGAGCGCCCCCGTCCCCCCGGAGCGCGGTCGCATCCTCTACGTCGACGACGATCCCGGTCTCGGGCGCCTCGTGCAGAAGGGCCTGAACGCGCGCGGCTATTCCGTGGAACTCGCTGCCACCGGCGACGAGGGGCTTGCGCGCCTGAGCCGGGGCGGTATCGATCTCGTGGCCCTCGATCATCACATGCCCGGCCAGACCGGTCTCGACGTGCTGCCCGCCATCCGCGCCATGCCCTTCGCCCCGCCGGTGATCTACGTCACCGGGTCCGAGGACAGCCGCGTCGCGGTCGCCGCCCTGAAGGCCGGGGCCGTCGATTACGTCTGGAAGGATCTGCAGGGACAGTTCCGCGAACTCCTTGGCGAGGCGATCGACACCGCGTTACGCCAGGAAGCCATGCGGCGCGACAAGGAACGGGCCGAGGCGGAGGTCCGTGAAGCCCGCGACCGGGCGGTCATGCTGCTGCGCGAGGTCAACCACAGGGTCGCCAACTCGCTCGCCTTGGTAGCGGCGCTGACACATATGCAGACCAATGCGGTCTCCGACCCGGCAGCGAAGGCGGCCTTGCGTGAAATGCAGGCGCGGATCTCCGCAATCGCCGGCATTCACCGCCGACTCTACACCTCGGACGACGTCGAGGCGGTGGAACTCGATGCCTATCTTGCGAGCCTCGTCGAGGAGTTGCAGGGGGCCATGAAGGCGGCGGGTCGCGACCACGCCATTCGCCTCATCGCGGAGCCTATCCGCCTCCCCACCGACAAGGCGGTTTCCGTCGGAGTCGTCGTCACCGAGCTCGTCACGAACGCCTACAAATACGCCTATCCACCGGACGTTCTGGGCGAGATCCGGGTCGTGGTAGGCAGCGATGGCGCGGAGAGCGTGCGGCTGACCGTGGAGGATGACGGCATCGGCTGGACCGGCGAGGGCCAGCCTCGCGGGACCGGTCTCGGCTCCCGCATCGTCAAGGCCATGGCCTCCAACCTGCGCTCTGCGCTGGTTTATCGGGAGACGGGGATCGGAACCAAGGCGACGCTACTGTTCCAGGGGTGAACGGTCAGCCCATTTGAAGGCGAACCCGGCGCTTCGCTTCCCGCGTGAAATGCCCTATTTCCTGTGCGCTCTCCGTTAGATATCCGGGGCAGATCATGAGACCTGTTGTCGTCGCCGTCGCCATCACCGGCTCCGTCCCGCGAAAGGCGGACAATCCGGCCCTTCCGGTGACGGTCGCCGAACAGATTGCATCGACGCGCCAAGCCTACGAGGCAGGCGCGGCCTTGGTGCACATCCATGTGCGCAACGACGACGAGACGCCCTCCTCCGATCCCGAGCGCTTCGCAGCCGTGCAGGAGGGAATCCGCCGCCATTGCCCCGGTATGATCGTGCAGTTCTCCACGGGCGGACGCGGACGTGATCGAGCGAGCCGTGGCCTGTCGCTCCGCCACCGGCCGGACATGGCCTCGCTCTCCACCGGCTCAGTCAATTTCCCGACTATCGTCTATGAGAATCCGGCGAGCCTCGTGACCGAACTTGCGGGCCAGATGCAGGAGTACGGCATCCGGCCGGAGATCGAGATCTTCGACCTCTCTCACCTGCATGGTGCCCGGCGGCTGGTGGATGAGGGGCTGATGAATGCCCGTCCCCACGTCCAGTTCGTCATGGGCGTTGAGAACGCTCTCCCGGCTAACGAGCGCCTGCTCGACCTGCTTCTCGGCGAATTGAGGCAAATTCTGCCCCAAGCGACTTGGACCGCCGCCGGCATCGGCCGGCATCAGGCCGAGGTGATGGATTGGGCGCTGGAGCGCGGGGCCGATGCGGTGCGGACCGGATTGGAGGACAACATCCGGGTCTCGAAGCACCAGTTGGCGGCGAGCAATGCCGAACTCGTCGGGCTTGCCGTCGAGCGGGTGCTTCGCTGCGGCCGAACCATCGCGACGCCCGTCGAGGCCCGCGCCGTGCTCGGGGTACCGCCCTGAGCGCTGACCGGGCCGAAAACCGGACGATGCCGAGGCTCGTCCGGGTCGAAGGGTTGCGGTCAGTTCACGCCAAGAAGTTCGACGTCGAAGATGAGCGTGGCGTTCGGCGGGATCAGGCCACCAGCGCCGCGTGCGCCATAGCCGAGGTCCGAGGGGATAATGAGCGTGCGCTTGCCGCCGACCTTCATTGTGGCGACGCCCTGGTCCCAGCCGCCGATGACTTGGCCGATGCCGAGGGTGAAGCTGAAGGGCTGCCCGCGGTCGCGCGAGGAGTCGAATTTCTTGCCGGGCTTGCCACCATCATCGAGCCAGCCGGTGTAGTGGACGCTGACCTTCTTGCCGGTCTGCGGCGAGGGGCCGGCGCCGACGACTTCGTCGCGATATTGCAGGCCCGAAGGCGTGGTCACGGTCTCGGCGGATGCGGAAGCGGTCATGGCGATCAACAAGGCTCCGGTGAGGGCAAGAAGCGGACGACGCATGCGGATGGTTCCTGTCTGGCGTGCCGAACCGGCCGAGTAGCACGGCTGTGCCCGCGCGTCAGCGCCTGCCCAAGATCCGCTTGATCAGCGCCTTGGCGTCCCGTTCGATCATGGCGAGGCGAATTCGCCAATCTACCGGGAGCAGGCGGGGCGCCCCGCTCGGTGCAGCGACGATCTCGCAGATCGTCTCCCGGTCGGGAAAGATATCCTCCAGAACAGAACCTGCCAGCGTTGCCGAGTCGAGGCGCCGGGCGAACTCTGTCTCGTGCAGCGCCTCGATGATCTGTGCCTCCAGCAGGAGTCCCGGAGCGCTGGAGCGCTCGGTCTCGTCATAGGTCGTCTTCAGAAGCGTGACCGTGCCGCCCGCCAGGAGGGCGAGGCTGATTGAAAGGGGGCGGCCGTCGAGCCGAAGGATATCGGCGCGCAGGCCGACCGGGCCGCTCGCATCGGCGAAAAGGGCTCGCGCAAAAGACTCGTGCTGGGGCTGACAGGCAAGCGCCGTCCCGGCCCTGCCCTTCCATCCCGCCCGTTCCAGGGCGAGGAAACTGGCGACGGCATCACGCAAGGACGGACCGTGGCTGGCGACATCAAAGCTGAGCGTGCCACGCTCCGATAGACGCCGACGGCGGCGGTGCAGATCCTTGATGCGCGACCGGTGCGGATGGCCCGCGAGGAAGGCGTCGTATGAGGTGCGGCGCTCCACGATCGGTCGCTCGAAACGGTGGGCGATACCGTGCTGCCAGCCTGCCCGATCCATCGCTGCGAGCAGTTCGCCACCGAGCTTCGTCGAGGTGGGAAGCAGCGGCCAGCGCCAGACTCGGTCAGCGGAGGCAGATCGCAGACCCGTCACCAGCAGGTCGAGAGTTTCCGACAGGTCCGGGTCGTCGGCGACGAGCGGGCTCGTCTGCGTGACGAAGGGTGAGAGGAAGGGCTGCGCCACCTTCGCTCCGAGCCCGCTGACGTCGCGCTTGCATGCGAACGGCAGTAGAGCGTCGAGGCCGCTCGGCCCCTGGACCGCAACGAAGGCGAGGTTCGCATCGACGAGCCCCGCAGCATGGTGGGCCGCGATGACGTGGCGGCTGTAATGCGGATGCGTGGTGAGTGCCCGGTCCATCAACGCGTCCCAGGCATCGGGATCGGTGGCCAATTCCGAATAGGTGACGATCGAGACGGAGCGTTGGCCGTCCGCTCTTTGTGGCTCCGTCTTCATGAACAGGCGCGGCCCGAGAACGGAAAGGCCGGTGTGACGATGCCGTGCACGAGGAAGGCCGCCAGCGCCATACCGACTCCGCGAAGGGTGGTGGCCAGCGCCATGGCGATGGCGGCCCCCATGACGCCCATTGACGGGATCAGGCCCACACACAGGAGGGCCGCGAAGGCCAGCATTGCCAGTGTGATGCCGGCGCTGAGACGCTCGCCGTCGATCATGGTCAGCAGATCCTCGCCGGGCCCGAACAGGCTGGCGCCGACATTGCCGGCGATCAGCACGGCGAGGAGCGGGAAGCTCCCTCCGAATTCCGGCCCGAACATCGCGAGCAGGAACGGCCCCGCTGCGACGATAATGAGTCCGACCGTCACTGTGGCGGCGAAGGTGAGTCGCGCCTGCGCGCAGACGAAACGTTTCAGGCCCTCGGCATCCCCCGATGCATGGATGGCGGCGAAGCGCTGGGCGGTGGCTGCGGACGCCGCATAATGCACGAAGGGGACGAATTGCTGGATCCGCGTGGCGACGAAATAGAGGCCCACCGCCATCGGCGGCATCAGCATACTGAGGATGACGACGTCGATCATGTTGAAGGCCGAATGCGCGAGATCGGCCGCCGCAATCGGGAGGCAGGCCCGGAGCCAGGCCCGCCAGCGATAACGCGGGATCTCCGAGGGCAGGACCGCGCGCAGGCGCAGGATGAGGAGCGACGCCTGGATCGCCAGGGCGATGCCCGTGGCCGCCAGGGTGCAGGCCACAGCGACCCACGCCTCGGCCGGCGCTCCGATGGTGACCGCACCCAGCATGGCCGCCATGATGAGGCCCTGGCGCAGGAGATAGGGTGGCGCGATGGCGAGCACCGCCCAGTTCTGGCTGCGGGCGACGCCCTCGAAATAGTCCTGCAGGGTGAAGAGCGGCAGTACGAGTGCGGCGAGAAGCAATGGCCCGCCATACGGCCCGTCGAGAAGGGTACCTTGCATCCAGACCAGTGCGAGGCCGAGGCATGCGACGACGCAGGCGCTCGCACCGGTCACCCATGCGCCTCCGATGAGGAACCCTCGGACATGGGCGAGGTCGCCCCTTGCTTGATCGGCGGGCAGAAAGCGGCAGGCGCCCTGGGCGAATCCCAATGTCGAGGAATGCCCGAGGATGGCGATCCACACCCAGATCGAGGCGAAGATACCGTATTCCGTCCGCCCCATGAGGCGCGCCATTAGCACCTGCGCCCCGTAGGCGAAGACGGCAGCGACAATACGAATGGCAAACACGTCGAGGGCCGCCCCCGCAGGACCTGCGCGGAACGTCTTGAGGCGGCCAATCATCGCGCCGAGGATGCGCCCCTTCGTCCCGTCCGTTGCTAACCCCACTTCGCCCCTCTGAGATCTGAAGTCGGGCCCTGGTGCATCATTCCGGAAACGGGGGGCCTTTTTTCGGAGATGGTCTCGCGATACCGGGACTTTTACGGCATCGTTCCGGTGTTGCGGTGGACGGCGACGCCCATCGGTGCTCGGCTAAAAGAAACAGTGCGAGTGAGATGCGGTGCGCGTCATGGTTTGTCCTTGATCAATGCGCCGCCGCCTCGTGGCGGCGATGGCGGCTTGATCGACGCATCCTTCGGCGGCGCGACGATCACGGCCGGCGCGCCGGCTGTCCCCGTTGCGGCCGGGTCGGGCTGGAGCAGGGAAAGAGTGATCGCCCGCGTCACATGTTCGGCCATGCAGCGCAGGCCGAGATCGTTGAGGCGAAACTGACGCCCCAGCATGTGCGCTTCGCCCTTGTCACTGTTGCCGGACAGGTAGCGCATCGCCTCGTAGCGCTGCACCAGTGGAACGCCTTCGCGCAGGGCCACCTCCTGCACCTTGCGGACGATGCTGCTGTAATACTCGTCCTGAGCCAGCGACGCCGTATAGACGGGATTGACCAGCACCACGTCGATATCGTGCGACTTGATCCACTGAACGGTCTCGTCGAGGGCGCTTGCAAAGGCATCGAGATCGACGCGGGCGAGTGCATCGTGGGTGCCGACCTGCCAGACCACGAGGTCGGGCTCCACCTCCGCCACCATGCCGCGCAGGCGCTCCGCCGCGCCGGAGGCGATTTCGCCCTGCATGCCCCTACTCTCGACCTCCACATCCACATTGGGAAGCGAGCGCTCCAAGGCCGTCTCCAGCTTGACCGGATAGGTGGCGGATGCTCCGGCGCCGGCCGAAGACGATCCGATGGCGAGTACGCGCACCGGACGCTTCTCCTTGAGCGCCGCTTTCACCGAACTCAACCGGGCAAGGGTGTAGAGTTTGGAGCCGGGAACCCGGCATTCAGGTGACAGGCTCACATCAACGGCCTCCGACGCCTCGCCGCCGGGAGCGGGCGCCGCCACGGTCGGCGGTGAGATGATCGTCGCACCGCCTTCCGCCCCGGCCTGCGATGATCCGATGATCATTCCCAGGGAGGCGAGGCCGAGGGAGATCAGGAGTGCCGAGGTTTGCGCGAGCGCCATTCGACGAACCATGCAGTAAAGCCCAGAGCGAACAAACCGAATCCCATGACGCCGACATCCACCAGGATGCCGCCCCCCGTCCAAAACCGCACGAGTTGTGCGGCAAGGCTCAGGAGCGAGCCGATGGAGAAGACTGCCAGTGAATTACGACCAAGTCCCGTCAAATATCGACCGACCGCACCGACATGCGGGACGACGAGCGCGTAGACGCCCTGAAAGGCCAGCAGCACACCGATGAAATGGATCAGCCGCGCGGGCGACAGGTAGGTCTTGTCGAAGGAGAAGATGAGTCGCGGATCGGGGACGAGCAACGGATCGGGCCGGAGGTCGAACACCGACAGGACGATTCCGAGCACGACGATGACGACACCCAGGGGCATCAATCGCCGGGACCAGCGCCGGAGCGTGTCGGATTCGCGGTTCAGATCCTGCCCGACGAATCCGAGCACGAGCAGCAATTGCCAGCACAGCGGATCGAAGAACCAATCCCCCTCGCCCGGCCAGGATGGCAGGTTCCATTCGAAGACGAGGCTTGCGGCATAGAGGGCGAAGGACAGGCCGAGCGCCGCGATCCGGCTCAGCCGGGCGAGCAGGATGAAGACGGGGGCAATGCCCAGGAGCACGACGTAGAGCGGCAGGATATTGAAGAAGCCGAGCTGATGCGTGAGCAGCACGAAACCGACAGTGGTCTGTATAGGGTCCGCGAAGAATCCGCCGGCATTGTGCCATTCGAGTAGAAGCGGGTTGTCGAGAAGCAAAGCCGTTCCGGCGATCATGGCCAGAGCGATCGCCATCGTCGTAATCTGCGCACGGTAGACTTCGATCGTGCGTGAAAGGAGGCGGAGAATGCTTTTCAGGCGCGGTTCCGGTTGCCCGTCGCGCCCGCGCGTGGCGATCCCGATCGACCATCCGGCGAGGAACACGAACAGTTCCGCCGCATCCGAGATGCCGTATTGCGAGTAGGTGTAGCGCTCGAACGTGTTGCCCGGGATGTGGTTCACGTAGATCGTCACGAGGGCGAGGCCGCGCCAGAAATCGATCGCGTTCGGTTCGCGCATAAGGGATCCGAACTCCGGAATGTCGGGCGGGGTGGAGGAGCGCGAAGCGGAATCGGTAGCCACCTCGCAGCGCAACGGCACGGTCTGATAATGCGGTACGCGGCAATCTGCAAAGGCCGTATCCAATCCGTCCGGTACGGGATGAATTCGCACTGTGGCCGATTTGTCGGGGACAGGGCCGGCGGGGAAACTTATGATGTGATCATGCCGTACCCACCGGACACGACGATGTCAGCCAGTCCCGCCCCCGATGCCCAGCCGATTCCCACGGGAGTTCCGGGCCTCGATGCGATCCTGTCGGGAGGATACGCGGCCCAGCGCGCCCATCTCGTCGAGGGACGGCCCGGTGGCGGCAAGACGACCCTCGGCCTCCAGTTCCTTCTCGACGGCGCCGCGCGCGGCGAGACATGCCTCTACATCACCCTGTCGGAGAGCCGCCGCGAGCTGATGTCCGTATGCGAGCGGCATGGCTGGTCGCTGGAGGGGATCGAGATCTACGAACTCGTTCCACCGGAACTCAGCCTAGATTCGAAGCTGCAGCAGAGCCTCGTCCATTCGTCCGACCTCGAACTCGGCGAAACCGTGCGGATGGCCCTCAGCGAGATGGAGCGGGTGAAGCCGAGCCGCGTCGTGTTCGACAGCCTGTCGGAGATCAGGCTTCTGTCGCAGGGGTCGCTGCGCTACCGGCGCCAGGTGCTCGCACTGAAGAGCTACTTCCTCCTCAACGACATCACCGCGCTGATGCTGGACGATCTCAGCGCCGAGCACGACGACCTCAACCTGCATTCCATCAGCCACGCGGTGATCCGGCTCGATCAGATCACGCCGGCCTATGGTGCCCCGCGGCGGCGCGTCCACGTCATCAAGATGCGGGGCACGGAGTATCAGGGCGGCTACCACGATTTCGTCATCCGCAAGGGCGGCATCCTGGTGCATCCGCGCCTGATCGCGAGCGACCATCCGAGCAGCTTCGAGACGGGCACGGTGGAAAGCGGCGTCGCCGAACTCGATCGGGTCCTGGGCGGCGGCCTCGACCGGGGGACGACGAGCCTCATCGTCGGGCCGTCGGGCGCCGGCAAATCCACGCTCGCCATGAGCTACCTGGTGGCGGCCCTCGACCGTGGCGAACGCGGACTGATCATCAGCTTCGACGAGACGCGCGGCATCCTGCTGCAACGCGCCCAGAGCGTGGGAATGCCCCTGGCGGATTTCATCGAAGCCGGATCGCTGCAGATCGAGCAGATCGACCCCGCCGACGTGTCGCCCGGCGATTTCGCGGGGCGCATCCGCGATGCGGTGGAGCAGGATGGGGCCAGGATCGTCATCATCGACAGCTTGACCGGCTACATGACCGCCATGGCGGGCCAGCCCTATCTCGTCATGCAGATGCACGAGCTCGTCACCTACCTGAACCAGCAGGGCGTGGTGACGATCCTGATCCTCGCCCAGCACGGCATGGTGGGGAAGATGGAATCGCCGGTGGACCTGACCTATGTCAGCGACACCGTCGTGATGCTGCGGTTCTTCGAGGCCGGCGGCCGGGTTCGCCGGGCCTTGTCCGTTCTCAAGAAGCGGACCGGTCCGCACGAGGACACGATCCGCGAGTTCAAGATCGACGCCGGCGGATTGCGGGTCGGCGAGCCCCTGCGAAAATTCCGCGGCGTCCTGACGGGCGTGCCCACCTATGACGGGAGCGGCGACACTCTCCTCGTCGAACGGATCGGGGCGAATGGAGAAGCCTTGGACGAGCCCGGACGCGATGCCGCATCCTGAACCGGTCGTCCTGATCCTCGCCCCCCTGGGACGTGACGCGACGGTGGCCTCGGCGATCCTGGCGGAAGTCGGTATCGCCTCGGAATCGATCTCGACTCTCGACGCCCTGGTGGCCGGCCTCGATGGCGCCGCCTGCGCGGTGATGACCGAGGAAGCCTTGCTGCACTGGGACCGCAACGCCATCGCCCAATGGGTCGAACGGCAGCCGCCCTGGTCGGACTTTCCCTTCGTGCTGCTCAGCTCTCGCGGCGGCTCGCCGGATGTGCGGCTGACCGATCTCCTGGGCAACGTGACCGTGCTGGAACGTCCCTTCCACCCCGCGGTACTGGCCAATGCGGTGCGCTCCGCCCTGCGCGCCCGGCGGCGGCAGCGCGAGGTGCAGGCCTATCTGGAGGAACGCCAGCGGACGCACGAGCGCCAGGCCCTGCTGATCCGCGAGCTTCACCACCGCGTCAAGAACACGCTCGCCACCGTCCAGGGGCTTCTCGGAGCGACGGCGCGCTCCACCAAGGACGTCAACACGTTCTATCATTCGTTCTCGGACCGGATCGTCTCCCTGGGCAAGACGCACAACCTGCTCACCGAGGATTACTGGCAGACGGCCCCGCTGCGCGAGCTGCTTCAGAACGAACTCGGTCACTACAACGATGCGACCACCAGCCGGATCGTCTTCGATGGACCGGCGATCGAACTGGCCGCGGACCTCGCCGTCCCCACCGGCATGGCGATCCACGAGCTGACCACGAATGCCACCAAGCACGGCGCGCTGTCGCTGCCATCCGGGCGGATCGCGGTGCGCTGGAGCGTCGACCGGCGAGAGGCCGGGCGGGTCCTCGATCTGAGCTGGACGGAAACGGGCGGCCCCCCGGTGAAGCCGCCGGAGCGCAAGGGCTTCGGCTCGACGCTGCTCCAGCGCGTGCTCGCGCAGCAATGCAACGCCGAAGTCGTCATCGCCTATGAGGCCGAGGGGCTGCGGTTCCAGATGGTCGCCCCCCTGCCCGAAGACCGGCTGGTGCCCGCTTACTGACCCGTCGGGATCAGGATTTCACGATCCGGTCGAGGCGGCCGTTGACGAAGAAGTACAGCTCCTTGGCTCCCGGCTCGCTGTAGAGGACCTGGACCTCGCGGCCGGAACGCCCCTCTCCGACCAGCACGTCCGTCGCGGGTTTTCCCTTCAGCCGGACGAGATCGCACTCGCCAATCCCGGGTTCGATCACGGTCGCGGTACCCGGCGCGGCCTGGCTGCAGCTTCCATCGGCATTGAGCACCGGCCCCGTGACGCTCGGCGACGGGGCCGGCGTGACGGCGACGGAAACCGGCACTCGCACCGGCGCTTCGCGCTCACTGGTGGTGCAGGCACCGAGGAATGCGAGGGTCGCGAGATACGCGGCGGCCATTCTCGGGCGAGGCGAGGCGTTCGTCACTTGACGTCCTTCGAAGTACCGGCCCGCGCCTTCAGCGCAGCGGCGTAGAGATCAGAGACGTCCTTGTGGAAGGCCGCACGCGAATCCGGCCGCGAATAGAACATATGGCCGCCCGGATACACCGCGAGGTCGATCCGCCTGTCGCCGCCGAAGGCCGGCAGCTGGTCGATGAGGAGCTTCGAGGTGAAGTACGGTGTCACGAGGTCGGTGAAGCCGTGGGCCACGAGGACGCGCAGGTTGCCGTCGAGGGCCATGACGCCGCGCAGGGCACCGAGGGATTCCGGCGCCATACGCCCGGAGCCCCAGCCCCAGCCCCAGCCCCGGCTGACCGCGCCGTTGAGGAGTTCGTAGCGCAGGTCGGGCACGCGATAGTTCAGCTTCGCGCCGTAGAGTTCGATCATGGCGCTGGTCAGCGGCGCCTGCATCGCGGTGAGCAGCGGGTCTTCGAAGCCCGAGAAGGTCGCGGCCGGGTCGGGATCCCATCCGGTGATGCCGGTATCGTAGGCGCTGGCGACACGGCCCTCATCCGCGCCGATCTCGCGCTGGACGCTGTTAGAGCTCAGGCGACCGGCCTGGCGCCGGACGAAGGCCGGATCGAGACCGGTGATGGCTCCCACCCTGTCGCCGAGCCGGGCGATGGCCGCCTGGTCGGAGGGGCCCTTCAGGAGGTCGGCGAGGTAATCGCCCGTGGCATAGGCCTCGGTCTCGGCCAGAGCCTTCCGGCTCGGCGTGCCACCGGCGCGCTCGATGGCGGCGGCGGCATAGGACGGCAGCTTCGTCACGTGGCCCCAGGGGGTCGAGCGCGGCGATTGCAGCCAGGCGAAATCGAGAACCGGCGACAGGAGGACCATGCCGGAGAGGCCGATGCCGATCTCCTCCTGCAGCTTTGCGGCGATGAGCGGCCCGCGAAAGCCGCCATAGCTCTCACCGACGAAGAATTTGGGCGCTGCGATCCGGTCGTTCGTGCGCAGCCAGCGGGCAATGGTCGAGGACAGGACCGATGCATCCGCATCGACGCTCCAGTAACGCTTGGCATCGCCATCCGCCGTGCGGCTGTATCCCGTCCCCACTGGGTCGAGGAAGACGAGGTCGGTGAAATCCAGCCACGTGCCGTCGTTGGGAACGAGGCTCACGGGCGTGGACGGGCTGATGCTCGTGCCGTCGAGGGGGAGGCGCCAGGGGCCGATCGCACCGATATTGAGATAGGCCGAGGCCGCGCCGGGGCCGCCGTTGATCGCGAAGGTCACAGGCCGGGTCGCCTCGCTCCTGTCCGCGAGACGATAGGCGATGAAGGCGATCTCGGCCTGGAGCTTGCCGCCCTCATCCACCAGGGGCAGACTGCCGGCCGTGGCTGTGAAGCGCAGGATGCGGCCACCCGGCAGGGTGACGCTGTGCTCGGTGGTGACGTCGGAGGGAAGCTTGCGCCCTTCCGGGCCTCGCTGCTCGACGGCCCGCCGTTCCTGCGGCCTGTCCCCCGCCTGGGGCGCTTGCGCCATGCTGGGCTGGGCGGTGACGAGGAGAACAGCGGACAAGGCGAGGGCGAGACGTCTTGCGCCGCCATCGCGACTCCTCGGGGTCGAGACGATCGAACCTCGGATCATGCGGCTTCCTTTTCGGTGAAAGGCAGGGCAGTCACGCCTTCTTCTGCCAGCGCCCGGATTCGTCCTGCTGCCAATAGGCGATGGTATGGCCCGCCTCCTTGGCCTGCTTCCACTGCGCCCGCGCACCGAGCAGCGCGTCCTGATCGTTGCCGTCGAACAGGACGCAGATACGCTGATACTCGGACGCATCGGACGGCAGCGGCGCGCCGTCCACGAGAAAACGGATGGCGGCGGCGTTGGGATTGCCGTCCTGCAGGGTCAGCACGACGGGCTGGCTCGCCGCCTGCGGGTCACGGTCCGTCCCGTGGGGCAGGAAGCTGTCGTCGCTGTAGGTCCAGAGATGATCGTCCAGCGCCTGAAGTCGATCCTCCCCCGAGACCTGGATCGCCGCGCGCCATTGGCGCTCCAACGATCGCTCGACGAGGTTCGGCAGAACCTTTTCGAGGGGCTGCTGCTGGAGGTGGTAGAACAGGATCTCGGTCACAGGGGTCAGGATAGGCCAATGCCGCCGTTTTGGAAGCGGGGGGATGCCGCTCTTCAGGCGGGCTCGATGAAATGGGGGACGTCAGGCATCGAAGCGAGGATCGCCGTCCGACGAACCGCTCCCTCACCGCCCGATGCAGTACGGTCCCGAATGGAGGATCGAGCTTGATCGTTTAGATCCGGCGGCGACAGAGTTCGCCGATCGCCGGTTCAGGAGGTTATCGAAGCCGCGCTGACAATGCCGTCTGCCAGGCACGGAGCGGCGATCTCACCGCGCTCAATGCAAGATAGGCGATGAAGGCGGGCAGGCCCGAGATCGAGACCATGGCGCCCGCCCCTCCCTCAGACCAGCCGGCTCTGCACGATGGCGGCGGAGATGAAGCTCTTGAACAGCGGGTGCGGCTCGAACGGCCGCGACTTCAGTTCCGGGTGGAACTGCACGCCGATGAACCAGGGATGGCCGGCATGTTCCACCGTCTCGGGCAGGAGACCGTCCGGAGATAGCCCCGAGAAGCGCAGGCCCTTAGCTTCCAGCCGCTCGCGATAGGCCATGTTGACCTCGTAGCGGTGCCGGTGACGCTCGGAAATCTCGGTGCCGCCGTAGATCTCGGCGATCTTGGTATCCGCGCCGAGTGTCGCCTTGTAGGCGCCGAGCCGCATGGTGCCGCCGAGATCGCCCTGGGCGGCGCGCCGCTCCAGTTCGTTGCCCTTGAGCCATTCGGTGAGCAGGCCGACCACCGGCTCCCCGGTCTCGCCGAACTCGGTGGAATTGGCGTCCTCGACGCCGGCAAGCGAGCGGGCCGCCTCGATCACGGCCATCTGCATGCCGAAGCAGATGCCGAAATACGGGATCTTGCGCTCGCGGGCGAAGCGGGCCGCGCGGATCTTGCCCTCGGCGCCGCGCTGGCCGAACCCGCCGGGTACGAGGATTCCGTTGATCCCCTCGAGGAACGGCGCCGGATCCCCGCCCTCGAACACCTCGGACTCGATCCATTCGAGGTTCACCTTCACCCGATTGGCGATGCCGCCATGGGTGAGGGCCTCGGACAGGGATTTGTAGGCGTCCTTGAGGCCGGTATACTTGCCGACGATGGCGATGGAGACCTCGCCTTCCGGATTGCGCACCCGCTCGGAGATCGTCGTCCAGCGCGCGAGATCGGGCTCGCCCTTGGGCTCGATGCCGAAATGCGCCAGGACTTCCCGGTCGAGGCCGGCTTCGCGGTAGGAGAGCGGCACGTCGTAGATCGAGGCGACGTCGCGCGCCTCGATGACGGCGGTCTCGCGCACGTTGCAGAACAGGCCGAGCTTGCGCCGCTCCTCCACCGGAATCGGACGGTCGCAGCGGCAGAGCAGGATGTCCGGCTGGATGCCGATGGAGCGCAGTTCCTTGACGGAGTGCTGCGTCGGCTTGGTCTTCAGCTCGCCGGCCGAGGGGATGTAGGGCAGCAGGGTCAGGTGGACGAAGGCGACGGTGCCGCGCGGCAGTTCCTGGCCGAGCTGGCGGATCGCCTCGAAGAACGGCAGGCCCTCGATGTCGCCCACCGTGCCGCCGATCTCCACGAGAACGAAATCGAACGCCTCGTTGCCCTCGAGCACGAACGCCTTGATGGCGTTGGTGACGTGCGGGATCACCTGGATCGTCGCGCCGAGATAATCGCCGCGCCGCTCCTTGGTGATGATGTCGAGATAGATCCGGCCGGTGGTGATGTTGTCGGCCTTGGTGGCGGCGAGGCCCGTGAAGCGCTCGTAATGGCCGAGGTCGAGGTCCGTCTCCGCACCGTCGTCGGTGACGAACACCTCGCCATGCTGGGTCGGGCTCATCGTGCCCGGATCGACGTTGAGGTAGGGGTCGAGCTTGCGCAGGCGGACCGTATGGCCGCGTGCCTGCAGGAGGGCCGCGAGGGCCGCGGAAGCGAGGCCCTTGCCGAGCGAGGAGACCACGCCGCCGGTGATGAATACGTACCGCGTCATGGGCTTCGGCTCATAAACAAGGGTGGGTGATTCGCCAAACTTCAAACGACCCCGCCGCCAACGGCGGCAGGGCGAAATCGACGCGAACTGTGGACAAGGCGGGCCGGCGACGGTTCGAAGCGAGGTGCGACCGGTCCGGCACGCCTCGCCGAGCCGTGATCAGCGCGACTGGGGCGCCTCGGGGGTCGCGGGCTGGGCCGCGCCCTGACCCGGACGTAGGGTCTCGAGCAGGTTGCCGTTGGGCGCCACCGGCTGGGTCGTCGCGGCTCCGTCGAGGATCGACTTCGGCGCGGCGCTCCGGTGGGAGATCACCGCCAGCGTCATGCTGGTGGTGAAGAACAGAGCGGCCAGGATCGCGGTAGCCCGCGTCAAGGCGTTGGCCTGTCCCCGCCCGGTCATGAAGCCCGATACGCCACCGCCGCTGCTGCCACCGCCGAGCCCGAGTCCGCCTTCGGAGCGCTGCAGCAGGACCACGGCGATGAGGGCGAGAACCACGATGAGGTGAATGGAGATCAGGACGGCATTCATGGCGATTCAGTCCGATGTTCCTGGGTCCGTGAACCACGAAGGCCGCCATCCGGCGACCGGCGCGGCCCGTCGAGGAACGTCTGCGAAGGGCAGGCTCCTACACGAGATGGTGTCCCGCGCCAAATCCTGCATGGAGTTAATGAAAGGAAGTCGCCTCAGGCGTAAGCGGCCGCGATCCCCAGGAAGTCCGAGGCGACGAGGCTCGCGCCACCCACCAGCGCCCCGTCGACATTCTCGACCGCCATCAACTCGCGGGCGTTGCCGGGCTTGACCGAGCCCCCATAGAGGATGCGCACCTTCGCGGCTTCCGCCCCGATGAGCTGGCCGAGCATTTCGCGAAGCGAGGCATGGACCTCGGCGATGTCGGCGGGTGTCGGGGTCAGGCCGGTGCCGATCGCCCAGACGGGCTCGTAAGCGATGACCGTGTCGGAGGCCTTGGCACCTTTCGGCACGCCGATGGCGAGCTGCGCGCGGACGATGTCGAGGGTGCGGCCCTCTTCGCGCTCTTCCTGCGTCTCGCCGACGCAGATGATGCCGCAGAGGCCGGCTCGGCGGGCGCCGAGCGCCTTGGCATGGACGCCGTCATCGGTCTCGTGATGATAGGCGCGCCGCTCCGAATGCCCGACGATGACGTAGGTCGCGCCAAGATCGGCCAGCATCTCGGCGGAGATGCTGCCGGTGAAGGCGCCGCTGGCCTTGGCATGCAGGTTCTGTCCGCCGATGGACACGGCCGACCCGTAGACGGCCGCCACGCAGGACGAGATCAGGGTCGAGGGCGGGCAGATGAGAACGTCGATGCGAGAGGTGAGTTCGGGCGAGAGCCCGTCGCGGATGGCCTCGACCACCGGAACCGAACTGCGCAGGCCGTTCATCTTCCAGTTGCCGGCGATCAGCGGCCGCCGTCCCGACTTCGACATCGTATCCCTCGCGCTCAGATGATGCTGGTCCGGGTTCACCGGATCGTGAGCGGGGCCGTAACAGAGCCGACTTGCCGGCGCAAACATGGGCCCGTGGATTGCCCCGGCCTTTGCTGGGGCGAGCGGATGGTCTATCGCGGGCGGCTTGGAGCCGTGCCCCGGCACGCCATCACGACGGATTTTCGAACGTTCCGATGCTGCAGAACATGCGTAGTGCGAGCCAGCATTGGCTCGGCAAGATCATTCTCACGGTGGTCTTCACCTTCCTCATCGCCGGCGTCGCGATCTTCGGCGTGGAAGATTTCTTCCGCTCGAATTCCGCCACGACCGTGGCCACGGTGGGGAAGACGCAGATCACCTCGGAGGCAGTGCGCTCGGCCTACCAACTGCAGCTTCAGCGCTATCAGAGCCAGCTGCAGCGCAGTCTGACGCCCGATCAGGCCAGGGGCCTCGGTCTCGACCGGCAGGTTCTCTCGCAGCTGATCAGCGAAGCCTCCCTCGACCAGCAGGCCAAGGATTTAGGTCTCGTGATCCCCGATTCGGCGGTGCTGCGCGCGATCCAGGAGGAGCCGACCTTCAAGGGGGCCAACGGCTCCTTCGACCAGACCCTCTTCTTCCAGACGCTTCAACGCGCCGGCATCAACGAGGCGATGTTCGTGCGCGACCAGCGCGCCGCCGCCGGACGGCTCCAGATCGCCGAGGCCGTGGCCGCGGACATCCACGTCCCCGCCGCCCTGCGCGAGGCCGTGCATCGCTACACCACCGAGCGTCGCGCGGCGTCCTTCCTGATGCTGCCCCCGTCCGTGGCGGGCGACATTCCCGCACCGACGGACGAGGAGGTGAAGGCCTTCTACGACGAGAACAAGAGCGCGTTCCGCGCGCCCGACTACCGGGCTGTGACCCTTCTCGCCCTCGATCCGCAGGCAATGGCCAAGCCCGACGCGGTCACGGACGAGGACGTGCAGAAGCGCTACGACCTCGCCAAGGCGCAATACGGCACGCCGGAGCGGCGCACGATCCAGCAGATCGTGTTCCCCGACGAGGCCTCCGCCGAGGCGGCGCGCAAGGAAATCGAATCCGGCGAGAAGCCGTTCGAGGCCGTCGCCTTGGCGCGTGGCGTCGATGCGAAGGAACTGTCCCTCGGGAACCTGACGAAGGCCGAACTGTTCGACCCGGCCGTCGCCGATGCCGCGTTCGCGCTGGCGCAGAACAGCGTGAGCGCCCCGGTCAAGGGTCGCTTCGGTACCGTGCTCCTCCGCGTCACCGCCATCGAGCCCGAGACGCGCAAGCCCCTCGCCGACGTGGCGCCGGAGATCCGCAAGACGATCGCCCTCGAGCGCGCCAAGACCGCCGTCGAAAAGGACCACGACACGATCGAGGACGAGCGCGCCAACAGCAAGCCCCTGGCCGAGATCGCCAAGGAGCGGGGCCTCACCCTCGTGACGGTACCGGCGGTGAGCGCCCAGGGGGTAGACCCGTTGGGCAAGCTCGTCGACTCCATTCCGGATCGTGAGACGACGCTGCCGATCGTGTTCCGCTCCGAGATCGGGAGCGACACCGAGGCGCTTCGTCTCAAGTCGGGCGGCTACGTCTGGGTCGACGTCACCGGCATCGACCACGCCCATGACAAGCCCCTCGACCAGGTGCGCGATCAGGCCGCCGCCCAGTGGCGCGCCGCCGAGGTGGCCAAGCGCCTGTCGGAGAAGGCCCGCAGCCTGACCGAGCATCTGGACAAGGGCGAGGCTATCGACACGCTGGCGACGGAAGTCGGCGTGCAGGTGCAGACCTCCACGGACATCGCACGCAGCCAGGCCAAGGACGGCCTCTCGGCCGACGTGGTCAACCGCCTCTTCGCCGTCCCGGTGGACAAGGCCGTCTCGGTGGAATCCGGCGAGGCGCGCGTGGTGGCCAAGGTCACGGCGGCGACGATGCCCGCCTTCGTGCCCGGCAGCCCCTCCGACGAGGCGATCGCCAAGCGGTTCCAGGCGACCCTCATCGACGATATCCTCGGCGAGTACATCGCCGACGTTCAGAAGAGCGTGGGGATCACCGTCAACCAGACGGCGTTCCGGCGCGCGATCGGCGGCGAGTACTGAACCGACCATGTTTCAGGAGCCGGATTACGCCGCCTTCGCGGAAGCCTACGAGGCAGGGCGGCCGACCCTCCTCAACCTGACCCTGGTGGCCGATCTGGAGACTCCGGTCGCGGCTTTCCTCAAGCTGCGTGCGGTTCATACCGGGCCGGCCTTCCTCCTCGAATCCGTCGAGGGCGGTGCGGTGCGCGGCCGCTACTCGATGATCGGCCTCGACCCCGACCTCGCCTGGCGCTGCCGCGACGGCCGGCCGGAGATCGCGCGGGGCAGCGACCTGTCGGTATTCGCGCCCGATGACGCCTCGCCGCTGGCGAGTCTCCGGTCGCTCATCGCCGAGAGCGCCATCGGAGCCGATGACGGCACCGAGCTTCCCCCCATGGCGGCGGGTCTCTTCGGCTATCTCGGCTACGACATGGTCCGGGCCATGGAACGGCTCGGGGAGTCGAATCCGGATCCCCTCGGGGTTCCCGACGCGATCCTCGTCCGGCCGCGCGTCATGGTGGTGTTCGATGCCGTGCGCGACATCATCACTGTCGTCGGCCCGGTGCGACCGAGCGCGACTGTATCGGCGCGTTCGGCCTATGAGGGTGCCCTCGCCCGACTGGAGCGGGTGGCCGATGTTCTGGAGGGCCCGCTTCCGGTGGAATCGCGGATCGACCCCCGCTCCATCGCCCATCCCGAGCCGGTCTCGAACACCTCGCCCGACGCCTATCTCGACATGGTCGCGCGGGCAAAGGAGTACATCGTCGCCGGTGACGTCTTCCAGGTCGTCCTGTCCCAGCGCTTCGAGGCGCCGTTCACGCTGCCGGCCTTCGCCCTCTACCGTTCCCTGCGGCGGACCAACCCCGCCCCCTTCCTGTGCTACCTCGACTTCGAGGCGTTTCAGGTGGTGTGCTCGTCGCCCGAGATCCTGGTGCGGGTGCGTGAGGGTCGCGTCACGATCCGCCCCATCGCCGGCACCCGCCGGCGCGGCGCCACGCCGGCCGAGGACAAGGCTCTGGCCGAGGAGCTGCTGGCCGATCCGAAGGAACGGTCCGAGCACCTGATGCTGCTCGATCTCGGCCGCAACGATGTGGGCCGGGTCTCGCGCATCGGCAGCGTGACCGTGACGGGGTCGTTCTTCCTCGAATATTACAGCCAGGTCATGCACATCGTCTCGAATGTCGAGGGCGATCTCGACCCGAGCCACGATGCGCTCGATGCCCTCGCGGCCGGGTTTCCCGCGGGCACCGTCTCCGGTGCGCCGAAGGTCCGGGCTATGGAAATCATCGACGAGTTGGAGCGCGAGAAGCGCGGACCCTATGGCGGCTGCATCGGCTATTTCGGCGCGCGCGGCGAGATGGACACCTGCATCGTCCTGCGCACCGCCATCGTGAAGGACGGTCGGATGCATGTTCAGGCCGGCGCCGGCATCGTCTACGATTCCGATCCGGCCTCCGAGCAGCAGGAATGCGTGAACAAGGCGAAAGCCCTGTTCCGCGCGGCCGAGGATGCAGTGATGTTCGCCAGCCGGGCGCGTCGGGGGCAGTAAGGCTTCATTGGTTTCGGCGGGAGGCCAGCCAATGGCGCAGTTCCAGGCCCGCGAGGATAAGCGCCAGAACAATCAAAAAAGGGCCAATGAACAGATAGTTCACCGCGCCGCCCCAAAACAAAAGGTCGCTTTCCCAACCGAATGATATCTTGCGCCCCGGCAAAGCAAGTTGCAGACGTGCGATTATCCCGTCCGTTTCAGGCAGATCGCGAGAAATGACTGCCCCGAACTGATAATTCCCAGGCGCAAGCGCTATAGGTCTGGTGATAATCCTGTATATCTCCGTCTCGCTATAACCGTCTCTGCCAAAAGTACTCCCGTCGCCTGACGCCACGGTTTGTCCAGAGGGAGTGGATAGCGACCATTGTATGGGAACGTCTATTCCCGACGGTCGGGTCCGCTGTCCATCCTTTCCGAGAGGCGAGTATCGGCCGATTAGTGCCATCGCTTGCTTACGTGGGCGTGTGCCAATCGCAAACTTGAAGCTCAGTTCGTGAGGGCCCTCCATCCTAACCCGAATGGTTCGTTCCACTTGTCCGGCCGGTGAGAGCGAGATGGGCTCATCCAGAGGAGCGCTGGTTATCTCATTCGACCAAATTGCGAACCCGCTGAGCCAAATCACTAGAACGAGCAGCACCACAATCAGTGACCGGCGCCTTTGGAAGAAACGCGTCATATGCAGCAACTCGGCCCCGACGACGCCCGGCCAAGTCGGCCCGAGCCTTCCGGGGCACTCGGTGTAGAGCCACCGTCGTGAAGGATTACTCCCATGTTTCAGGGTTGGACGTCCATTTCGGATAGTCTGCGAACTCCGCTTGCATGTGTCCGTCGATATCGCATGATCACATCGCAAGGTGGGAGAGCGTGATGGCCGGGACCGAGATCGACGCCATCAGGGCTCTCCTCGCGGCCAGTCCACGGTCATCGAACCTCGCCGAGCGCCGCGAACGGCTCGACGGGTTCGGTGCACATTATCCCGTCCCGCACGATGTGACGGTCTTGTCTGTCGATGCCGGCGGGGTGGCGGCCGAATGGACCGTGAGCCCGGAGGCCGACCCGACCCGGGTCGTCTTGTTCCTGCATGGCGGGGGATACGTCTCCGGTTCGCTCAACAGTCACCGGCACATGATGGCCGAGACGGGCCGCACCGCCGGAGCGCGCACGCTGGCCCTGGATTACCGGCTCGCACCGGAACATCCGTTTCCCGCGGCCCTCGACGACGCCCTGGCGGGTTACCGCTTCCTGCTCGATTCTGGCGTCGCCCCCGGAAACATCGTCCTGTCCGGGGAGAGCGCTGGCGGCGGGCTCGCCGTCGCCACGGCCCTCTCGCTGCGTGATGCCGGCCTGCCGCTTCCGCGCTGTCTTTGGCTCATGTCGCCCTGGGTCGATCTGGAAATGACCGGCGCCAGCATGGCTACCAAAGCGGCGGTCGATCCCCTGATCCAGCGGGAATACCTGATGGAACTCGCCGAGGCCTATCGCGGAGGAAGGGATGCGGCGACCCCACTGATGTCGCCGCTCCACGCCGATCTGACTGGCCTGCCGCCCATGCTGATCCAGGTCGGCACCGCCGAGACCCTGCTGGACGATTCCCTTCGCCTCGCCGAGGTGGCCGCCTCGGCGGACGTCGCGGTGACGCTCCAAGTCTGGCCGCACATGATCCACGCCTGGCACATGTTCTATCCGCAGCTCGCCGAGGGGCGGCAATCGCTGGCGAGCGCCGGTGCCTTCATCCGCGCGCATCTGGTGCCCTGACCGGTGCAAGAGGCCGCTCGGGGCCGCATCGTCGTCGCCGCGTCCTGCCTCGGCATGCTCTGTCTCGGCGCCAACGGCACCGCGATCATGGCCGCCTTGCCGACGATGCGCAGGGACCTCGCTCTCAGCGAAATCGACGTGGAATGGGCGGTGAACGCCTATCTCCTGGCCTCGGCGGCTTTTATCATCCTCGGCGGCAAGATGGCGGACCGGACAGGCGCCGGCCGCGTCGCTCTTGCGGGACTCGCGCTCTTCACTCTGTCCTCCTTCGTCATCGCACTCGCCGGCTCGGCGTCCTGGGTCTTGGTCGGACGGGCGTTTCAGGGCGTGGCGGCCGCCTTCGCCGTTCCGGGAACGCTGACTCTCGTCGGCAAAGCGGTACCCGTCGAAGGGCGCGTGGCGGCGATCGGAGCCTGGGCCGGGTTCCTGATGCTCGGCTTCAGTCTAGGACCGCTGATCGGGGGCACACTCACCCACCTGTTGGAATGGCGCGACATCTTCTGGCTGAACGGCGCGGTGATGTTCGGCGGCGCCACCGGCATCGCTCTCTCTGCACCGCTGCGGGCGCCGCCGGGGAATGGCTCCCCTCCCCGCCTCGACCATGTCGGACTTGTCCTGCTGGCGATCCTGATGGTCGCCGCGATCGTCGCACTTCAAGGTATGCGGGTGATCCTTGAAGCGCCCGCGCGCTGTCTCGTCCCCGCCGCCGTGGCGATTGGATCCCTCGTCCTCTTCGTCAGGGCCGAGCGACGCCGGGACGCCCCCTTCGTCGATCTCCACGTGCTCGCACACCCCGCTTTCCTGCGCGCCACCGCGACCGGTGCGGTCGCCATGTTCTGCATTCTTCCCCTGCTGATGTTCCTCAACATCGATCTGCAGGGATCGGATGGGCTGGCACTCACCCCGGTGGAGGCCGGCCTCGCCACACTGCCGATGAGCGCCGGGTTGCTCGCCGTCTCGCTCTTCGCGCCGGTGCTGGTGCGCCGTTTCGGTGCGCGCCTGCCGATGATGGTGGCGATGCTGGCCATCGTCGGGGCGAGCCCGGTCGTGGCGCTGGCGGCCGAGGACAAGGCGCTCGTTCCACTCGCCATCGGGCTCCTGCTCATCGGAGCGGGCCTCGCATTGCCCTACGCCACGGCACCGCGTCTCGCCCTGGCCACCCTCCCCCCGGAGAGCGCGGGGCTGAGCTCCGGCCTCGTCAATGCCGGGACGTTCCTCGGGGGCAGCCTCGGCGTCACCATCAATGCACTCGCCTTCGCGACAGGCGGCCTCGCCGCCGTCATGGCGGTGATCGCGGGCGCCGGAGCCTTGGGCTTCGCAGTGTGCCGCGCCATGCCACCGAACGATCCGCATCGATGAGGCGCAAGGTCGAAAGGCTTGACCCTCCCCCCTCACCTCGTCACACGAGGGAGACCAAGAGAAGCGCGATCATGGCCAACGTCCTCGTCATCGACAATTACGATTCCTTCACCTGGAATCTCGTCCATCTCATCGGGCCGCTTTGCGGATCGATCGATGTTGTACGCAACGACCGGATCACCATCGACGAGATCCGCGAGCGCGCGCCCGACGCGGTGGTGCTGTCGCCCGGGCCATGCACGCCCAACGAAGCCGGGGTGTGCCTCGACGTGGTGCGCGACCTCTCCGGCGAGGTGCCGATCTTCGGGGTCTGTCTCGGCCTGCAGGCGATCGGGCAGGCCTTCGGCGGCGACGTGGTGCGCGCGCCAAAGCCGATGCACGGCAAGGTCTCGAGCATTACCCACAGGGCCACGGGGGTCTTTCGCGGTCTCAACGGCCCCTTCGATGCCACGCGCTATCACTCGCTCGTGGTGGAGCGCGCCGGGTGTCCCCAGGATCTCGTCGTCACGGCGGAAGCGGACGGGCTCATCATGGCGCTGGAACACGCCACGCTGCCGGTCCACGGCGTGCAGTTCCACCCGGAGAGTATCCTCTCGCATCACGGCTCGCAGATCCTGCTCAACTTCCTCGACATCGCCACCGCGTGGAACGCGGGACGTGACAAGCGCGGGTCCGGCGTGCATTGACGCATCGATCAACGCTGATTGACGCCTCCGAGCCATGGACACCTTCAAGCCGCTCCTCGCGAAAGTCGCGGCCGGGTCGAGTCTCGACCGGGCGGAGGCGCGCGCCGCCTTCGATGACCTGCTCTCCGGCGAGGTGACGCCGGTCCAGGCCAGCGCCTTCCTCATCGCCCTGAAGGTGCGGGGCGAAGCCGAGGACGAGATCGTCGGCGCGGTGGAGGCCATGCGGGCGCGGATGGTGCGCGTGGCCCCGGTGCCCGGCGCCATCGACATCGTCGGCACCGGCGGCGACCATTCGGGCAGCTACAACGTCTCGACTCTCGCCGCGATCCTCACCGCCGCCTGCGGCGTGCCTGTGGCCAAGCACGGCAACCGCGCGGCTACTTCGCGATCCGGCGCAGCCGATGTCCTCGTTTCCCTCGGCGTCAGGATCGGTCTCGACCCGGACGGGCTGGCCCGCTGCCTCGCGAAAGCCGGCCTCTGCTTCATGTTCGCCCAGACCCATCACGGCGCCATGCGCCACGTGGCGCCGGTCCGCTCCGAACTTCCGACGCGGACGATCTTCAACCTGCTCGGGCCGCTCTCGAATCCGGCCGGTGTCGAGCGCCAGCTTCTGGGTGTCTCTACCGAGGCCTGGGCCGAACCCCTGACGCGTGTGCTGGGCGAACTCGGCAGCACGCGGGTCTGGACGGTGCACGGGTCGGACGGGCTCGACGAGATCACCGTCACCGGGCCTACGCCCGTGGTCACCCTGGAGAACGGGCGGATCGGCCGTTTCACCATCGATCCGCGCGACGTCGGCCTGCCGCTCTGGACCCTCGAGGATCTGCGCGGCGGCGACCCCGACCATAACGCGCACGCGCTGAACGCCGTCCTCGCCGGCGAGCGCAACGCCTATCGCGACATCGGCGTTCTCAATGCGGGGGCTGGTCTTGTCGTCGCCGGTTCCGCACAGAATCTGGCGGAAGGCGTGGCGCGCGCGGCATCTGCCATCGATGACGGCGCGGCGAGAGCCACCCTTGCGCGCCTCGTCGCGGTCTCGAACACATGAAAGAGGCCCCGATGAGCGAGGCGAAACCCGTGGCGGACGTCGGTACGGCCCCGGCCACCACCGACCGGCGAGACGTGCTCGCGCGGATCGAGGCGTACAAGCGCCGCGAGATCGCCGAAGCCAAGCTGCGCGTACCCCTCGCGAAGCTGGAGAAACGCATCGAGAAGGTGGCTCCGGTTCGGCCCTTCGCCGATGCCATCGCTGCCCATATCGCGGAAGGGCGCCCCGCCCTCATCGCCGAGGTGAAGAAGGCCTCGCCGTCCAAAGGTCTGATCCGCGAGGATTTCGATCCCGCCACCCTTGCGGCGGCCTACGAGGCGGGAGGCGCCACCTGTCTCTCGGTGCTCACCGACACGCCCTCCTTCCAGGGCAAGCCAGAATACCTCACCGAGGCGCGGGACGCCTGTTCGCTGCCGGTGCTGCGCAAGGACTTCCTGTTCGAGCCGTACCAGGTGTTCGAGGCACGGGCCTGGGGCGCCGATTGCGTCCTGGCCATCATGGCCTGCCTCGATGACGACGAGGCCCTGGCCCTCGTCGAGACCGCACACGATCTCGGCATGGATGTGCTGGTGGAGGTGCATGACGATGAGGAGCTCGCCCGCGCCATTCCGCTGGGCACCCGGCTGCTCGGCATCAATAACCGCGACCTGAAGACCTTCGAGGTTTCCTTCGATACGGCGATCCGCGTGGCCAAAGGCGTGCCGTCCGACCGTATCGCCGTCGCCGAGAGCGGCATCACCGGCCATGCCGACGTCCTCCGCCTGGAGAAGGGCGGTCTCCGCACCATCCTCGTCGGCGAGAGCCTGATGCGGGAGGCGGACGTGACCAAGGCGACGAAGCGCCTCCTGTTCGGCAAGGCCGGCAAATGAGCGCGCTCACGCATCTCGATGCGGCGGGCGCCGCCAACATGGTCGATGTCTCCGACAAGGCCGCCACCTCCCGTACCGCCCGCGCCCAGGGCGTGGTGGTGATGCTGCCCGAGACCCTGCGCCTGATCCGCGAAGGCGATGCCAAGAAAGGCGACGTGATCGGCACGGCGCGGCTCGCCGGCATCATGGCCTCGAAGCGCACGCATGAGCTCATTCCGCTCTGCCATCCGCTGCTGATCTCCAAGGTCCGGGTGGAATGCGTGCCGGACGACTCGCTACCGGGCCTTCGCGTCACCGCCGAGGTCAAGGTGATCGGTCCGACAGGGGTCGAGATGGAGGCCCTCACCGCCGTCTCGGTCGCCTGCCTGACGATCTACGACATGGTGAAGGCCGCCGATCGCGGCATGCGGATCGAAGGCATTCACCTCCTTGCCAAGGACGGCGGAAAGTCCGGCTCGTACCGGGCCGAGGACGCCTCGTGAGCAAACTCATTCCGGTGGAGGAGGCGCTCGCGCGCATCCTCGCCAGTGCCGCCGAGCCGGTGGCGGCCGAGACGGTGGCGGTGGCCGAGGCTTTTGGCCGGACACTGGCCGAGGATGTGGCTGCCCTGCGCACGCAACCGCCCTTCCCGGCTTCCGCCATGGATGGCTATGCGGTGCGCGCCGGGGATGTCGCCACCGTTCCGGCGACCCTGAAGCTCATCGGCATGAGCGCGGCGGGCCATGGCTTTTCCGGCACGATCGGCCCCGGCGAGACGGTGCGGATCCTGACGGGGGCTCCGGTTCCGGCTGGAGCCGACACCATCCTCATCCAGGAGAATGCCGAGGTTTCGGACAACGTGGTCACGGCCATGGAGACGGTGGCCGCCAAACGCCATATCCGCGTTCCGGGCCTCGACTTTCAATCCGGTGATCCACTTCTGAAGGCAGGCGAAAGCCTGGATGCCCGCCGCCTCGCCCTCGCGGCGGCCGGCGGTCACGCGACCTTGTCGGTTCGCCGCAGGCCGCGCGTGGCGATCCTCGCCACCGGCGATGAACTCGTAGCGCCGGGCGAACCGGCCCGCTGGGACCAGATCGTCGCCTCGAATGGATTGGCGGTGGCGAGCCTCGCCCGCGAGGCGGGCGCCGAGCCGATCGATCTCGGCATTGCCGGCGACAGTCTCGCATCCCTCGAAGCGGCCCTCGGACGGGCGCGGGACGCGAAAGCCGATCTCCTCGTGACTCTCGGCGGCGCCTCGGTCGGCGATCACGACCTCGTCCAGGCGGCTCTGCATCGCGAAGGCCTCGAACTCGGCTTCTGGCGCGTCGCCCTGCGCCCCGGCAAGCCGCTGATGCATGGCCGCCTCGGGCCGATGATGGTCATCGGATTGCCGGGCAATCCGGTCTCCGCCGTGGTCTGCGGCCTGCTCTTCGTCGTGCCGGCGATCCGCGCCCTCCTCGGCGACCCCAAGGCCGGGGCCGACCGCAGCGAGCCGGCGATTCTCGGCGCCGACATGCCGGCCAACGATATCCGCCAGGATTACATGCGCGCCAGGGTGGAGGCCACGACGGACGGCTTTCCTACGGTCTTCGCCGAGACGCGCCAGGATTCCTCGATGCTTTCCGTGCTCGGCCAGTCCGAAGCGCTCCTCGTGCGCCCGCCCGGCGCCCCGGCGGCAAAGCGCGGCGACCCGTGCCGGATCATTCGCCTAGACCGGACGCTGCTCTGATCGACGCCTGCCGGTGATCGGCGCTAAGGACGGTCGCCCTCCGGTCCGAACGCGAAGTCGACGGCCTGTGCCACGATGGCCGGCTGGTAGGCATGCGGGCCGTCATACTCCACCGACGTCACGTCGTAGCCGGCCTCTTTCAGTTGCGCCGTATGCACCCTCGCACTGCGATCGATGGGGATCTGCTCGTCCCGTGTCCCATGCGAGAGGAAGATGCGCGGCGACCCGGATTGCAGGTGCACCGACAAGAACCCCGCCGACGACACGATGAGGTGGGTGACCACATGCCCATTGGCGAGGCCGGCGGAGAGGGCGTAACTGCCCCCATCCGAATGGCCGGCGAAGACGATGTGCAACGGATCGAGCATGAAGTGTGACGCCACGTCGGTCAAAGCGAGGTCGAGCCGTTCGCGGTCCGGCCCATGACCGCCGATGACGAGATCCCAGGTCGGGAACAGGGATTGCGGGGCAAGAAGCAGAAAGCCGCGCTCCGCCGCGTGCGCCTCCAGCATGGGCAGGATTTTTTCTGCGCTCCCGCCTCCGCCATGAAAGAGCACGACGAGCGGCGTCGGACGGCGCGGATCGATCCCCGGCGGAACGATCAGCACGGCGTCGCGCTCATCGAACAGGCCGAGGGGATGTCGGCCCGGCGGCATCGGTTCTCGGGTCGGGAGGCGATGCGCGAAAGTGAGCCGCCCAGCAAGTTGCGGATCGATCATGCGGTGAACCTCGCGGCGGCCTAGTCGTGATGCGCTATTCGGGCTTGGCCTCGGCCGCCGGCTTGATCTTCAATTGATCGATGATCCACAGCCAGCCGCCATCGTCCTGCAACCGCGCCGTCTCCACCGAGATCGTGCCGTTCGGCAGGCGCGCGAAGGTCATCGCGACTGACCCGTTACGGATGCTGGGCAGTGCCTCGGCGGCCGGGAACTCGGAGCGACGGGCGAGCAGGTCGGTGTAGAACGCGCGGATCTCCTGCTGCCCCGTCGCCACCACCTTGCCGGCGGCGAGCACGGCATCCGGTTCGTAGAGGGCGACCAATCCCTCCACGTCGCCGGCATTGGCCCGCTCGTGGAAGAGACGGGCAAGGTCTTCGGGTGATTGCGCGAGCGCGTGAGCCATGGCGTTTCCTTCCTCTTATTCGGCTATTTCAACAGCGTTCCGTCCGAGTCGCGCACCGCCACGGTGACGGGAATCCCGGCTTTGACGCTCTCGGATACGGTGCAGAAGCGCTCGAACTGTTCGAGGACCTGATCGAGACGCGGCATCGTACCGGCGGGGGCGCCAAGGGCGATCCCGACCTCGATCCCGCTGATCCTCAAGCGGCCCTCCGCATTGCGCTCCACACGAAAGCTCGATCGCGCGGCGAGTCCGGGGGCGTCCTGTTTGAACTTGCCCAGAGCGAAGACCAGGCTGGCACAAAGGCAGTTGGTGACGCCCGCGACCAGGATCTGCTCGGGGAAAGGCCCCTCCCCGCTGCCATAGGGCGGAGCCTCATCGACGGCGAGGTTCGGGAAGGCCTCCCCGAAATCGATCTCGAACCGATAACCCTCGATCTGCCTGATGGTGATGCTGCCGTCACTGCCCATGCGGGGGGGCTCCTCGAGGCTCGCGTGGCTGCCGCGCGCAAGGCGTGGCGGCAGGGCAACGACCGGGGAGCGAGGGCGAGTTCCATCTCATGCCCCACTTCTCCTCCCATGTTGACAGCCTGTGATCGTTGGCATACCAAATACCAACAGTAGACGCACAGAAAAAGCAAGTGCGCGGAACATCTCTCGGGCGGGGTTTGACCTGTCCGCGAAATGGAGGAAGCGATCACGATGATGCATTGCAGCATTCGCAACCGCAATATGTCTTGGGCTAGAGCCGGGCGTTCGATGACAACTTCCGGCTTGGCGGCACGGAGCCGCTGCGAAACGTTCCATCGCGCCTGACGGCCGGGCCGGCCGGCGAAGTCGATGAACACAGTGTCAATCGAAGACGCGAAGCAAGCCATGTCGGACCAAGCTGTTCCCGCCGGCATCGACATTTCGCAACTGGTGGAAGCCGCCGGAGATGCCATCGTCGTCTCCGATCCCGATGGGGCCATCGTCGTCTGGAACGCGTCGGCGGAGCGGATCTTCGGGTTCTCGTCATCCGAGGCGCTCGGCCAATCCCTCGATCTGATCACCCCCGAACGCCAGCGTCAGCGTCACTGGGATGGTTACGCCAAGACGATGCGGACCGGCATCACCCGCTACGGCACCGAGGTGCTGCGCGTGCCGGCGCTCCACAAGGACGGCCGATCGCTCTCGATCGCCTTCACCGTCGGCCTCCTCCACGGACCCGACGGCACGGTGACCGGTATCCTCGCCATCATCCGCGATGAGACCCGGCGCTGGAACGACGAACGCCAGATGCGCAAGCGTCTGAGCGAGCTCGAAAGCGCCGCCGCTTAAGTGGAGGCGCGCAGGTTTGAAGTTTTCGCCCGACTACGGGCCAACACGAGCTCCGGATCAGAACCGGACAGTCGAACTATCCGATCCATTATCGTTGCATGACGATCGAAAGGGAGAACGTCCAGATGAGCAAGCCGCTTGAAGGCACCAAGATCATCGATTTCACGCACGTCCAGGCGGGCCCCGCCTGCACGCAGCTCCTCGCCTGGTTCGGCGCCGACGTGATCAAGGTCGAGCGTCCCGGTTCCGGCGACGTGACGCGCAACCAGCTTCGCCACGTGGAGGATGCCGACGCGCTCTACTTCACCATGCTCAACTCCAACAAGCGTTCGCTGACGCTGGACACCAAGACCCCCGAGGGCAAGGAAGTCCTCGAGACCCTCATCAAGCAATCCGACGTCATGGTCGAGAATTTCGGCCCGGGCGCCCTCGACCGCATGGGCTTCTCCTGGGCGCGCATTCAGGAACTCAACCCGGGCATGATCCTGGCCTCGGTGAAGGGCTTCTCGGACGGCCACCATTACGAGGACCTGAAGGTCTACGAGAACGTGGCCCAGTGCGCCGGCGGTGCCGCCTCCACCACCGGTTTCTGGGACGGCCCCCCCACCGTGAGCGCGGCGGCACTCGGCGATTCCAACACCGGCATGCATCTCGCCATCGGCATCCTCACGGCGCTCCACCAGAAGAACAAGACCGGCAAGGGCCAGAAGGTCGCCGTGTCGATGCAGGATTCGGTGCTGAACCTCTGCCGGGTGAAGCTGCGCGACCAGCAGCGCCTCGACGCCCTCGGCTATCTCGAGGAATACCCCCAGTATCCGCACGGCGAGTTCACCGACGTGGTGCCGCGCGGCGGCAATGCCGGCGGCGGCGGCCAGCCCGGCTGGGTGCTGAAGTGCAAGGGCTGGGAGACCGATCCCAACGCCTACATCTACTTCACCATCCAGGGCCATGCCTGGGCCCCGATCTGCAAGGCGATCGGCCGTGAGGAGTGGATCGACGATCCGGCCTACAACACCGCCCGTGCCCGGCAGGACAAGATCATGGACATCTTCGGCACGATCGAAGAGTGGCTCGCCGACAAGACCAAGTTCGAGGCCGTCGACATCCTGCGCAAGTTCGACATCCCGTGCTCGCCGGTCCTGTCGATGAAGGAGCTCTCGGTCGATCCGTCGCTCCGCGCCAGCGGCACCATCGTCGAGGTCCAGCACCCGAAGCTCGGCACGTATCTCACCGTCGGAAGCCCGATCAAGTTCTCGGACATGCCGGTGGAGATCAAGTCGTCGCCGCTCCTCGGCGAGCATACCGACGAGGTCCTGCTCGACCTCGGCTACACCCAGCAGCAGATCGAGCGCCTGCATCAGGCGCACGCCGTCTGAGACGGATGCGCGGCGGCCCGTCCCAGGACGGGCCGTGGGACCGAACAAAACGGCGCGCCGCGAGGCGCGCCGTTTTCTTGTGGAGTGAGACCAGATCGACCCATCCTCATGGCCGCCCGTGACAGGGCTCGGCGATCGGCAGGCCCTGTCCGAGTGAAGGATCTACGTGCAGGAACCTGTGGCTTCCTGCCCCAACGACGTCCCCAAGTGCCGCAGGTCGGCGGCGAGGATCAAGCGATGGATCGGCGCGACCGGCACCATGTAGGCCCGGCCGAAGGCATTGCGGACGACGACCGACTAGGTGATCGTGAGACGATGACCGCAGGTCCCTAGACAGATCATAACGTCGAGGTGGCGATCCCGTGCGGTGAGGAGCAGCATGTCCGGGGCGCTGTGTTCCACAAGGAAGACATCCAGTCTGTCGCCCTCGCGGACATGCAGCCGTCGTTCTCCTGCAAAGCCGCCGATGGCCTTGACGCCGAAGCGTGCCGCGATCGCATCCCTCACGCGGAAGGCGAGCGCCAAGAGCGGTCGCGGCTCAGCTGAGACGACATCCCAGGCGTGGATCGGGGAGATCGCCGCGGGTAGGACGACCGACCGCGTGTCGTAGTCATCGCGTGGACGCGGAGGGCGGACCAGCGGGTCGGCAGCCACTCTCTCCCAACTCATCGCTGACTCGGCTTTAGCATATCCGGCGTGGAGAGTCGGGTCGGTTGATGGGCGGAACGGGCGCGACCTTGGCCATGCCGGGTCTGGTTGCCGTGCGGTCTATCCCCCGAAGGACGCGGTCCGGCCGTGCTGCCCTACGATGGGACGGGAAGCTGGGAGGCCGTGAGGTGGGGCGTCCAGCGCCGCCGCGTCTTTCTCTTCAGCCGCGAGTGCCTCGTAGGGGAGCCAACCGGCGAAAGGCTCCAAGGTGTCCGGCCCGGCCGGGCGGTACCAGCGCCAGATCTGCCGGGCCGCGCTCGGGGCGTACCAGCGGCCGGGGCGGCCCTCGGCCAGGATCGGGCCGAGGGTCAGGTGGTTGAGCCAGATCCGCTCGACAAGCTGCGGGGCCGTATGCATCGGGCGCCAGGTCGGCGGCATCGGACATCTCCTGCGGGGGCGATCACGGGAAGCTGAAACGGGCGCGGGGGCCAGGACTTGGCGTCCGGCCCCCGCGCTCTGTCATAGTCGGTGGCTCAGGCCGGGATCAGGCCGTGACCACGCGGGGAGCCGGCTTGGTCTCGTCGGAGACGGCCAGCGCCTGGGCCACCACCCGCTTGCGCCAGGGCTTGAGCACGCCGATGGCGAGGAGGGAAGCGAGGATGTTGGCGCCGGCCGCGACGAGGAAGACGCCGTCCCAGCTGTTGGTGGCCTGCTGGAGGTAGTTCGCCACGGGGACCAGGAGGGCCGCGGTGCCCTTGGCGGT
>NZ_VMOA01000043.1 GCF_020662345.1 Methylobacterium sp. W2
GGTGAAGGGCGCCGGGCGCTGGGCCAGGAGGGGGGCCTTCGCCTCCGGCTTCGGCAGTACGGCCGGCGCCTTGGCGGACTTGGCCACGGTCTCCTCCGTCGAGGCGGGCCCGGACTTGAAGGCATAGCTCGCCGCGCGGAACGGCTCGACCAGGCCCCACCAGATCAGCTGCAGCGTGCCGGAGAGGATGTTCTTGTGCCGGCGGCGGCTCTGCTGGAAGCGCAGGAGCGCGCCGGCATCGCCGTACATCAGCCCCGCTAGCGCTCCGTAGCCCTTGGGATCGAGGGGCTGGAACTGCAGCGTGACCACCATCTCGTCGCCGGATTGCGTGATCTCGCCGATCTCCACCGGCAGCGGCACCTGCACGGGCGCGCCGTCGATGGGAACCACGGAGAGCTGGCCCATGCGGTGGGTGCTCCCGGCTCCCGGCGGCAGGCCCTCGGCCCCGAAACGGATCGTGCAGCCCAGCGCCGAGGCGCGCTCGATGGCCACATCGAGGGCGCGACCGCCGAAGACGAGGCGCCCGTGCCGGTTGATCGCCAGCGAAGGGCTCGCCTCGGTGGTCCGGCGCTCGGCCGCCACGCCGAGGGCCACGCCGGCGGTGAGGAGGTTGAAGAAGTTCCACAGGCCCACGACCAGCATCAGGTTGGTGACGCCGGGCTCGAACAGGTAGCGGTAGAGGGCCGTGCCGCAACCGATGAGGAGAAGGCCGTAGACCGCGAAATAGGGCCAGGCCATCGGCGAGAGATGGTCCTGGTCGAGGGCGGCGCCCTTGGCCGTGACGTTGAAGGTCGGCTTGCGCGGCGAAACGATCACCGAAATGATGGCCCGGAAGAGATAGAGGCCCTGGACGTATTCGTAGAGCTCCGAGACGAACGGCCAGCGGAATTTTCCGTAGACGTAGTTCTGCATCATGAGGTTGATGACGATGTAGGTCGCCGTGTAGGCGATCGACTCGTCGACGCTGGCGACGAAGATCTTCAGATCGAAGAAGATGTGCAGCATGGGCGCGAACATGAAGATCATGCGCGGCACCGGGAAGAACCAGAACGTCATGCTCGACAGGTAGGCGAGCTTCTGGATCGGGTGGAGCCCGCGCTTGAACAGCGGGTTCTTGAGCATCAGGATCTGGAACATGCCCTGGCACCAGCGCGAGCGCTGGCCGATGAAGGCCACCAGCGTGTCGGGCTGCAGGCCGGCGATGAGGGGCGTGTCCACGTAGATGCTGTTCCAGCCGCGGGAATGCAGCTCGAAGGCGGTCTCGCAATCCTCGGTGATCGTCACGCCGGAGAAGCCGCCGGCCTCGTCCAGCGCGCGCCGGCGCAGGAGGGCGGCCGAGCCGCAGAAGAACGACCCGTTCCACTTGTCGAGGCCGCGCTGCGTGACCGAATAGAACATCTCGTTCTCGGACGGCATGCGGTCGAAGGTGCGCAGGTTCCGCTCGATCGGGTCCGGATTGAGGAAGGCGTGCGGGGTCTGGACCAGGAACAGGCGCGGATCGGCGGCGAAATGCCCGATCGTCTCCCGCAGGAAGGAGCGGAACGGGACGTGGTCGGCATCAAGGACGACGATGATCTCGCCCTGGGAATGCTTGAGGCCGTTGTTGAGGTTGCCCGCCTTGGCGTGCTGGTTGCGCGAGCGGGTCAGGTAGGTGACGCCGAGCGCCATGCACAGGGCCTGAAGCTCGCTGCGCCGCTGGATCGCCTCCTGCGCCTTGGCCGGGTTGGGATCGGCGCATTTCTGGTCGGTGCCGCCGTCGTCGAGCAGCCAGACGTGGAGCTTGTCGGCCGGGTAGTCGATGAGCTTGGCGGCGGACAGGGTGGTCGAGAGGATCCCCGCATCCTCGTTGTAGCTCGGCACGAAGATGTCGACGGTGGGCAGGTCCTCGGGCGCGCCCATGGGCGGCGTGCTGCGGCGCAGCGGATCGGCGTTGATGATGAGGCTGATGAAGAGGATGAAGACGCAGTAGAGCTCGCCCAGCAGCAGGACGAGGCCGAACCCGAAACTCACCGGATCGGACGGGGACGGCAGCGTGTTCGTGACGCGCCAGAACATGTAGCGCAGGACCACCAGGCTCCCGAGGGCCAGGAAGACGAACCGCGCCGGCGGGTTGTCGAAGAAGATCCACAGCACGATCATCGCCGCCATGGCGCACAGGCTCATGGCGAGCTGATCCTGCGTACTGATCGGCTGGCTCAGCAGAGCGAGTACGGCGACCGTGGACACCAGCCACACGGTCCAGCGCAATGCAGATCTCAAAACGAGTATCCCTCTGGGGGCGGGCAATGGGTCGACGTCGGCAAGTATCGCGCGGCTGGATGAAGCTGTCGTGAGGAAGGATGCTTAACTTCGCGCATCCTCGCGCCCCGATAGCGCCAGTCCGGTCGCGCACACAGAGTGCGGCCAACCGGTTGCGATTATCTTGCCAAGCTCGAAATAGAGAAATCGCGTTTTTAATGTGTCGTTTTGGCCAGAATTGGCCGTCTGCGACGCTGCGGCCCTGCACGATAGTGCGGTGCACCAAAACGGAACACTGCCTATATGGCATCAGAACGCGGCACGGGCCTCCACACTGGAGTAGTAACCGCCGCCCTGAATCCGGTCCTTCACGTAGCCGACGCCGACGGCCATCTTGATCGGGCCGATGGAGAAGCCGGTGACATGGGCGCCGATGCGATACTGGCTGAAGAAACTGTCGCCCAGGAACATCACCTCGGGTCCGATATACACCCCGTCGGCGACCATGTATCCGGCGCGGAAGCGCGTGTAATAGGCGCTGAACTGCGTCGAGTAGGAGCCGAAGGCCGAGACCATCGTGTTTTCCGAGGGCCGAGCATAGAAATTTGCGGCGAGCTTGGCGCCGACGCCAGTTCCGACCACCGGGTTGCCCGGATCGAGGATCGAGAGCTGGTTGCTCCGCACGTTGAAGCCGACGAAGCCGGCCAGGGCGGCATCGCGCCAGATCCACTCGTAGCCGGCGCTGAGAGCGCCTTCCTGCTGGTAGCCATCGACCCGCTGGCCCACCCCCTGACCGGGATAGCTGTAGGTTCCGGCCACGGCCTCGACGCGGACGCGCGGGCCGCTCTGAAGCAGGGTGCCCTCCGTCGCGAACGTGCCGGTGACCGAGCCGAAGGCCGAGCTGTTCGAGGTGACCGACGCCGAGGCATCCACGGCCGTCGTCCAGGCATCGTCGCGGGCGACCGGCTCGGCACCCGTATACCAATCCGCCGCCTGTGCCGGCATCCCGCCGAGGAAGGCCGGGATGAGGACAGCGGTAAGACCTGCAAAACGCTTCATAGCGGCACGACCCTGTTGTCCCGATGCGCCCGGATGCATCCCTCAGCGGGTATCGTTACCATCGACGCTGGCTCCTTTATGTTGCGTCAACGTTAACTAGGACCTAACAGCATCGAAGAAGTTGCCGACCCGCGAAACCTTACTCAAAACTTGCTTGGCTTGACTGCCTTCCGTGCCGTAATTGGACGCAGACTGATCCGTCGCGGGGCAACCGATCCCCGAACCGAGTGCCGGAGCCTCACGGCAGCCCCGAACGGCGCGCGTCACCAGGAACGGCCGCTCGTCATGGTGTAGGCAGGGGGCGGCGTATTCGACGCGAGCGATCCACTCGACGCGCTCCGGACGAGGCCGGCCATCGGCCCGTCTCTCCCTCGGCGAGCGTCCCTCGGGGCGACGCCGGCCGATGTCTTCAACCGGCGCTCACGGGACGATATGGGCTCCGGCCCGCCTCAGGCCGCGGCCGAGGGGGCCTTCCGGGTAGCCTCGCGCATGACGGCTGCGAGGGCGGGATAGCGGAACGGCTTCTCGATATGCAGGAAGGCCCGGGCACTCGCCGGCAGCTGGCCCCCCGGGCTCGCGAGAATGACGCGGATCTGGGGATGGCGGTTGGTCATCGTCACGGCCAGTTGGAGCCCGCTCACCACGGGCATGGCCCAGTCGGCGATCAGGACGTCGTAATCCTTCGCCTCGTCGAGGAGCGCCAGGGCATGCTCGGCCGAGCCGGCCTGGACGACGACGTGACCGAGATCGACGAGGGCATCGGCAAAGCTCTGGCGCACGAGGCTGTCGCTGTCGACGAGGAGAACCCGAAGGGCGGGCATCCGCGCACCGGCCTCCGACGCCTCGGTTTCGGAGGACGCCTCCCCGGCCGGGAGCCAGAGTTCGGCGAGGAAGCTCGTGCCGCCGCTGCCATCCGAGAGCAGCCGAAAGCCACCGCCGACCTGGGTGAGGAGAGCCGCCACCGCCTTGGTCGCCTCGCTGTCGCTCGATGGCATCTCAGCGGCATGGCGGCCCGGCGTTCCGCTGGCCAGGACGATCCGCACGTAGCGGCCGGAGGCGAGGGCGATGCCCTCGTCGTCCGTGAGCACCTTCTCGTCGGCGCCGATGGCGAACCCTTCCGACCCGATGTCGCGGACATGGAAAGCGAGGTTGAGGAGGACGGCCTCCAAGACCTTCTCGCTGCACAGCACCTTGGCCAGTCCCGGGCGGACGCGGGTCTCGACCGTGGTCTGATGCAGCACGTTGGCGCCGAGGAACGGGCCGAAGGCGGCCAGCGTCACACCGACATCGGTTTCCTGAAGGCCGGTATCGTCACGGCGCACGAAGTTGACGAGGCGTCGGGTCAGGCTCGATCCGCGGTGCGCGCCCGCCAGGGCGGCATCGATCAGGCGCCCCTGATCCGAGGGAAGATCATGGCGCCGTTGAAGGGTCGCGAGATTGGCGATGACGACGGTGAGAACGTTGTTGAAGTCGTGGATCACCCCATCCACCACCTTGCGCAGGACGGTGCCGGTGCGGGATTCCGCGGGAGCATCGCTCTCCCGGCGACGGCGCTCGATCGGAGACGCGCCGCCATCCGCCTGCGAGCCGCCGACGAGATCCGCGTCCTTGACGGTCTCCCCGACGAATTCGCGGCTCAGCGCATGCAGGATTGTGGGCTTGGCCGTCTGCGTGTCGCCCTCGGCGCGAATGAAGCGAACGAAGAGGCGACGCTGGCCATTCTCCGCCATGCTCCCGGTGGTGTGCAGAACGACGTCGTGCGGGCCCGGCTGATCCAGCGCCGCCTGCATCGTGAAATCCATGAGGTCGCGGTCGTCCGGGGCGATGCCGCTCTTCAGGTCGGTGAGGGCGACGGCGCGGTCCGGGACGGCATGGGTCGAACGCGTGGCGGGATCGGACCAGGTGACGCTGCCGGAATCGATGTCGATCTCCCAGTAGGTCCAGCCCGACATGGCCTCGAAGGTGCGGAAGCGCTCCCGGATGCGCGAGAGGGCCGAGCGCGTCTCCTGCAGGGCGCGGACGCCGCTGCGCTCCCGTGCGACGAGGCGCTCCTCGTGTTCCAGCAGTTCCGCGATGCGCGAGGGCGACGAGACGCCCTGCTCGCTCTCCCCGATCAGCTTGAGCCGCCGCACGATGCGGTCGCCGACGACCCAGCCGGCGCAGGCCGTCAGGAGGCAGACGGCGAGCCATAGCGCCACGCTCCCGTTGTCGGGCAGGGACGCCTCGAGGCTCCGCGGCAGCCCGGCATTCGGCACCCGCGCCACGGCGAGCCAGCCCGATGGGCCGAGATCGCGGAATCCCGCACTCGGCGTCGCCTGTTCCACCACCTCCCGTGCGCCGGCCGCCTGTTGCGCCATGAGACCCGAACCGGGCCGCGCGTCGGCGCCGAGGACGAACAGGCCCATGGCACCGCCCGTCACGCGAGACGGCCCGAGCACCTTGTCCTGGATGTCGCCGAGCCACGCCTCGTTGAGGCGCGCGACGAGGATATCCTCGCCCGCAGACACACTTGCCGAAATCGGGAGCGCGATGTCGAAGACGGTCTGGCCACTGGCCCCCGGGGACGGGACGGCGACGATGGCCTGGGAGGTCCTGGCCCGCAGGAACCAGGACCGGCCGGACACGTCCCGGCCGAAGCCGAGATCGTTGCCGGCGACCTTCACGCGGCCATTCGGGGCCACGAGGTTGAGTTCGGCATAATCGGGGCGCAACCTGAGCCAGGCGCTCAGGACCGGCTGCAGTTCATCCGCATCGAGGCGCGGAGACGCCTGTTTCAGGGTGATCGCGAGGGTCTTGAGGTCCTGGACGACGTCATAGACCCCACGATCGACCGCGGCGGCGAAGCGCTGGGAGGTCTGGGCGGCATCGAGGGGCTTGCGCGCGTCGGTCCGGTTCAGGCTGGAGATCGTCATGCTGCCCGCGACGACGGCGATGCCGACGAGCGCGGAGGCCCCCGCCACCAGGGCATAGAGCGACTTCAGCGACATCAGGCTCAAGCCGAGCTTCTTCATCTCATCTCACGCTGATCGTTCTCGACATCACACCGAGACAGCGTTCCAGACTGCCAGGCCTCCATCAAACACACCGATCAGCGTTAAAAATCATTTAAGCTTGACGGTTAGTGGGTTGCAATCGTTGAGGGGTTTCGAACGGAGCGGGATTTTTTGCCGGTGCGCCCCGGCCTTTCCCAAAGCCGCGAGGGCCGTGGGTTCCCCCGGCCGTCACGTGGCGACCGGGCGTACCTCAAGGGCCGAGGGTGTGCCGCACGCCCGGCAGAAGCGCTCGAAGGTGCTTTTGCGGTGGTCGCAGGCGGGGCAGCGCTCGAAAGCGCCAAGGCCGCAATGAGGGCAGAAGTTCAGGCTCGGATCGTCGAGAGCGATGGGCCGCTCGCAGCCTGGGCAGGATTTCTTGGCGAGGCGCTCCAGCGCCTGATCCGTGGCGATCTCGCCCCGGCGCTCCTCGGTCGGGCGCGTTTCCGCGAGCTTCTGCCGCTCGTTGTAGGATTGCAGAGCGCCGATCGCGGCGCGGCCTGCGATGAGGGTCACGAGGACGCCGACACCGTATTGCACGTAGCCGCCATAGCTCGGCAGGTAGGGGACGAGCTCCACGAAGAACGCGAAGGTCGCCGCGAAAGCAAAGCCCCAAACGAAGGGCCAATTGCGGCTCCGCCGTCGCTCGAGCAGCAGCCAGCCGGCCAGCGCCAGGAGCGGCAGCGTCAGGGCGAGGCGATATCCGAAGACGCGCAGCTCTTGCTCCCGCTCGGCGGCGTCGAGCCTGACCTGGGCCGCCATGCGCCGTTCGCTCTCCGCCCGCGTGAGCGGCTCCTCCAGCTCGGAGAGATCGAGGCGGGCCTTGGCCAACGCTTCAAGCCGCTCCTCGATGGCCCGCTCGGCCCCCTTCAGGGCATCGAGGCCCTGCGTCCGGGCGATCAGGTCGGGATCCTGATCGACGCGCTGCGTCGCGTCGCGGGTCCTCAGCCAGTTGGCGAAGGTCTCGCGTGCCGCCTCCGAGGCCGCGCGCGCGGCATCGAGGGCGAGCTGCTCCTGCTCCGTCCGGCGTCGGTTGTCGTCCTGCTCCCGGCGGATCCGCTTCAGGGACTCGACCGCCGCCTCGTCCGTTGGTCCGTCGAGGAACTGTTCGAGGGTCTGGCGGTGCTCCACCTGCGGCAGGTCGCCGACGACGAGGGAGCCGAGGCCGATGAGGAACCAGGCGAAGAGGACGGCGATGAGCCAGAGTCCGAGCGTCAGCCAGCGTTCGGACAATCTGCGGCTGGAACGCATACGATGAGTCCTGTCGAAGGCCCCGCCTCTCCCGACTCCGCGAAATCGGGGTTGGTTGGCCGCACGTGCGTGACGGTGCCGGAATCCGGCGCTGCCGGGTGTAATCGCCTTCGATCCGCGGGAACAGGCCCGAGCCGGGAATGGTCCCGTGTCGCCCACCGGTCAGGGATGGCCTGCGCTCTGCCCCCCCTTTACCGCCGTGGGCGGAGCGATGTGCTTTGACGTAAGTGTTGTCGATGGCTGCCGCTTCACCTGACCACCTAGCCTTGGCCAAGGCGGCCAGCAGTCCCCGCCAGAAGCCCCGCCTAAACCACCGGTCAAAGCGATTGTAGACCATAGTCCACTGGGTAATTCCGCCAGCGGCAACCCTAGTTGAGCAAATGCAGGATGCCCGAGACGATCTTCCGGTCGTCCTTGCGCTTGGGGCCGGGCTGGTGGACCGGCATGAACGGCTTGATCACCGTCCACTGATCATCTGAGAGCCAGAGCAGGTCCGCCATCATCGCCTCCACGCTGAGAACGGACGGCGTGAATCACAAAATCACAGTCTCAGCAATATCTTGGCTCGGTTCAGACCCTACGAACCTGTCACCGGTCGGTTTGTAAGCGGAAATGGCGCCATGGCCGCATCCAACGCTTCCGTCCGCTCGTAGATGGCATAGCCGCGCTCATCACAGACATACGCCGGGATGCACCCGGCCGAAGCCAGGGTCCTTCTGTAAAGGGCGGACCAATTCCAGGCCGCTGCGGCGGAGTAAAACCAGGCCAATGGCGGCTGGCTGTTTGAACGATGAAGGGGCCCGATCGTGAAGCTCAAGTTGGCAGGATCTCGCCCGTCTCGGGATCGTGGGGGTCGGCCGTGGCCCGGTTTTGCTCCGCCCTGCCGTCGGCGCGACTGCGCCGGCTGCGGGAGGATTTGAGGCGGTAGCTGTCGCCGTTCAGGCTGAGGAGGCTGACGTGGTGGGTGAGCCGGTCGAGCAGCGCGCCGGTGAGCCGCTCCGCGCCCAGAACCGAGGTCCAGTCCTCGAACGGCAGGTTCGAGGTCACCACGGTGGAGCCGCGCTCGTAGCGTTGCGAGAAGGTCTCAAACAGCAACTCGGCCCCCGTCGGCGACAGCGGCACGTAGCCGACCTCATCCTGAGCCTGTCGAAGGATCGTCGACGATCAGGAGCTTAGCGCAAGCGAGTTCGCGCTGCAGCCGGAGCAGACGGCGCTCGTCACGGGCCTCCAGAAGCTGGTTGACCAGAGAGGCCGCGGTGGTGAACGCGACCGAGAAGCCCTTCTGACAGGCCGCCAGGCCGAGAGCCAAGGCGATGTGGGTCTTTCCGGTGCCGGAGTTGCCGAGCGCGATGACGTTCTCCCGGCCAAGGATGTAGCCGCAGCGCGCCAGCTCCAGCACGAGCATCTTGTTCAGGCTCGGGATCGCGGTGAAGTCGAAGGTGTCGAGGCTCTTCACCGCCGGGAAACGGGCCGACCGGATCCGGCGTTCGACCCTGCGCCGTTCGCGATCGATCAGTTCCAGCTCGACCAGACGGAGCAGGTAGCGCGGATGGTCGATGCCGCCCTGGGCGCACTCCCGGGCGACCTTGTCGTACTCGCGCAGCACCGTGGGCCGCTTCAGCTGCTTGAGGCGGTGGGCGAGCAGGATCCCCGGCGTGCCGCCGGTGGTGCCGCCCGGCATCGTCTCGTCACGCGTCGTACTCATGCCGCCACCTCCGGCACCAGCACCGTGTAGTCGGCGGCCACGGTCGTCCTCACCATGACCTTCAGCAGATGCGGATAGGCCGCCAGGTCGAGCCGGGGCGGTCGTCGCTCCAACCGCGCCAGCGCGATCAGCTTGACCGCGTCGAAGCCGATCGCCCCGAGCCGGATCGCGTGGGTGACGCCCGAAGCCACGACGTCCTTGGGCATCGCCTCCATCAGGCGCAGCACCTGGATGAACTCGCGCTTGCTGCGGTTGCCCATGCGCGCCTCCAGGAGGTGGCGCAGGTGCTGGAACGCCTCGGGCAGATCCCAGCCCTGGAGTGCGGCCGCCTGGTCGAGAGCGTTCGGTTTGGTCTCGATCAGCGCGAGGTAATGCAGCGGATCGAAGACGAACACACCGGTGCCGTAGCTACGCAGGTGCCGGGCGATCTCGATCCCCGCACACAGGACCACGACCTCCTCGACGAAGCCCTTCACCAGCACGTCCCGGAAGCCGTAGGCGGTTGGCACCGAGTAATCGTTGCAGCGGTAGCGAAACAGCGCGGTCGAGGAGACGCGCCCAGCCCGCTTCTCGCACGGCTCCAACGGGACCGCCGGCAGGGCACGCAGGACGGCACCATCGGCGACCAGTCGCGTGCCGATGCTCTCGGCATGCTGCCCGGCCCGCTCATCCTGCCGGGTCCGACAGCGTCGCTCCAGATCCGCGTTCAGCGCCTCGAAGGACGCCGCTACCGGGGCCGGGGTCATGAAGTTGGACCGGGCGTACTTGACCAGGCCTTCGACCTTGCCCTTGTCGTTGCCCTTGCCTGGACGCCCGAAGCGGTCTCGGAACAGGTAGTGGCTCACCAGCTCGGTGAAGGCCCGGGTGCGCTCGCGTTGACCCCCGCCGCAGATCTTGGCGACCGCGATCTTGGTGTTGTCGTAGAGGATCGACAGCGGCACGCCGTCGAAGAACCCGACGGCGGCGACGTGCCCGTCGAGGAACGCCTCGGTGGTCTCCCGCGGATACGCCTTCACGAAGCAGGCGTCGGAATGCGGCAGGTCCATGCAGAAGAAGTGGATCTTCCGGCGCACGCCGCCGATGGTGGCGATCGCTTCGCCGAAGTCGACCTGCGCGTGGCCGGGTGGGTGCGCCAACGGCACGAAGGTCTCTCGCCCGCTCGCGCGTGCGATCCGGACATGGTCCTTCCAAAGCCGTCCGGCTGCAGCGCGAACTCGCTTGCGCGAAGCTCCTGATCGTCGACGATCCTTCGACAGGCTCAGGATGAGGTCGGCTACGTGCCGCTGTCGCCGACGGGGGCCGAGTTGCTGTTTGAGACCTTCTCGCAACGCTACGAGCGCGGCTCCACCGTGGTGACCTCGAACCTGCCGTTCGAGGACTGGACCTCGGTTCTGGGCGCGGAGCGGCTCACCGGCGCGCTGCTCGACCGGCTCACCCACCACGTCAGCCTCCTCAGCCTGAACGGCGACAGCTACCGCCTCAAATCCTCCCGCAGCCGGCGCAGTCGCGCCGACGGCAGGGCGGAGCAAAACCGGGCCACGGCCGACCCCCACGATCCCGAGACGGGCGAGATCCTGCCAACTTGAGCTTCACGATCGGCGACGAACGATGAAGGGGCCCGATCGGGCCCCTTCATCGTTCAAACAGCCAGCCGCCATTGGCCTGGTTTTACTCCGCCGCAACGGCCTGGAATTGGTCCGCCCTTTACAGCCATCGTACTCACCTCGGAATGATGACGATACCAGCCTGTCATGCTCGGTGTTCGAGGGGCTAAACGGGGAGGGCCTCGCGTTCGGTCGAGCCGACGGCGTACCGCGGAAACAACTCCATCTCGCGCTCCATCAGGTCGACCTTGAAGCCTCCGTACTTTCGGCCTTCGGTCTGTGGCGCGTGTCCCTGGATGGCATCCAGGATCGAGTCTCGCATCCCGCCTCTTCGACCGCGCGTCTTGAAGCTGTGACGCCAGCCGTGGTTGGGGTCGACGCCGACGTCGACGATCCCGAGCTTCCGGACCCAAGCCGCTAGCCGCTCGCCAACTTTCTTCGATAACGGGTTGGCGGACGAGCCGCCGCGTCCCCGGGTCGGGTCGTAGAACAGGGGGCCCGTCCGTGTGCCGACGTAGTCGAGGAAGCCCATCTCGACGAGATGCGGGTGGATCGGGACGTCCCGGAACCGCTTCGTCTTCACCGTCCCCGCCTCGGGGGTGATGCGGAAGACCGGTATGCCCCCCTCGTGGCGCACGTCCTTGCGGCGCAATTGCGTGATCTCTCCGACCCGTGCCCCTGAGTATGCGCACAGCCATGGAACCCATCGCCGGGCCGCGGCATGCTCGGGGCTCAGGCGCCCGCCTTGGTCCGCGAGGGCCGCCGCCAGGATGGTCGAGGCCTCCGCCTCGGTGAAGCCGCGGTCGCGCAGCACGACCTCCTCCACGACTTTCACCCTGATGCCCGCACAAGGGTTGGCCGCGACCTTCCGCTTGCCCTGGAGCCATCCGAAGAGTGCCTTCACCGAAGCGAGGTAGACGTCGCGGATGGTTTTGTCGGCTCGCTTGTCCGCGGCAAGTCCATCGACCCAATCGGCGACATGATCCGGCGTGACGCGAGCGAGGTCGTCATGCCCGACGAAGGCGGTCAGCGTTGCCAAGGCAGGCTCCCAACGCTTCCGGGTGGACGCCGCGAGCTTCGAAGCTTCGGCGTACTTTCCGAACCATTCCTCCAGCGGCAGAACGACCGTGGGGGCGACTTCCGGAATCTTCGGGAACCGCCCGGCCATCGGGTCGGGACTGAAATCCCCGCTGAAGTACTTCATGCTCTGCTCGACGGCCTGGAGGATCGCCTTTGCTATCGCGAGATCCAGCGCGCCCCGCGTATCCGGGTGGATGACCAGCCCCTTGCACGCAAGGTAGGCGTCAATGTCCTTGCCATGGTAGCACAAGAACTCCGCGCGATGTGCCGGGCTTGGATCGTCGACGTACCGGTGGATCATCACCGAAGACATCAGATTGAAGGACGGCGAGAATTTGCCGGCTTGAAACTGTGGAATGAGGTTCTCGTAGAAATCGCCCGCCATGGCGTTGACCTCAAGAAGGCTCAGCTGCCGCACGCCAGCCCGTAGGTTCGCCCACCGGGCCTCGACGACTGCCGGATGGGCAACATGGCGGCGCTTGGCCTCGCCGACGTCCTTCGTCCCGAGGCTCGCCTTCTCCTCACGCTTGCCCACGAGCGCCATGAGGTCCTTCGGGATCCGCTTGCGGAACCAGAAAACACCGGTCTTCGGATGGGGCCAGGGACGCGACATTGCCAGAACCACGTGTGTACCACCGGACGGCCACGAAGTCGCTGTTTCCCTTGGGAACGTCTGAAAATAAAGGCTTTTCAGGCTGAATGGCGGAGAGGGGGGGATTCGCCGCCACCGCCCCTAATGCCCTATAAACACACGGCTTCTTCAGGCGCTCTATGCCAGCTTCGTAGCAGCGTTTCGGTGTACTCGTCAAACCCAGAATGTGCCAGGGAGGCATGGTTGACAAGCGGCAGAACCCGTGAGCTCAGGCCTAACAGCATTCATGAAGCGAAAGTCTAGGCATAACGTAGAATTCGAACCGTGTTCAAATCACCCAAGATCTTTTCTTGCGTTCGTTTCTAACCTGACCGGTGTCTTGTGCCAATCAGATCAGTGATCGCGACCTCTTGAGAAGTGTGCCGGCGTGTCTTTCAGATCAATTTTGTCACGGGTGTGGCAATATCGGACGCGCCTATTACTGCGACATCGCCTGAGCGTAGCTAGGTTTCGGCACACGAGGGCCATGTTGTTGAGCCAGAAAGGCGTTATTCTCGAGATAACGGGGGCAAGTAGCATTTCGATGCACCGGCGCAGGGTGGGAATCTACGGAAGAGGTCACCCGGCTGGAATACCAGCATCGTTACCTGTCTTAGCTTGTAAATGATTAGTTGCCAACTATTCGGAAACGGTCGTTTGCTTGATTAGCGCAAAAACTTAATAGTTAGCACATAATTTGCTTGTCAGAAAATTTTTAAAACTTAAATATTGCGAATTTCAAATGTTTCAGTTCGGCACACAAACTGAACCGCGTTTATATCCCAGTGTCTTATTTTTCCAAGGCGGCTTACTGTGCCAATGGATTGGCATGCCCATGCTAGATAAGGCGGCGTTCGGTTACCTTCAGCTGCAGAAATATTTAATTGTATCAATTCTAATGTTGAGGACATTGCTGCTTTGCGTAATTTATCTCTTGTGTGTGTATCCGAATTTTGCAATCCGATCTTTTATGTGCATCTGCTCCGAGATGCTTTAGCTCGGCATTCGAAATGCTCCGCGTTTCCCGAACGCAATCCGAACAGGAGTCCCGGCTCGGCATTCTCTATCGCACCCATCGCGAGGCGCTGTTGCGGTTTCTCGGCCGGAAGGTGGGCGTTCACGAGGCTTCCGATCTGGCGCACGAGACGTTTCTTCGCGTTGCTCACATCGCCCTGGACGATCCCCCGCTGCAGAACGAACGCGCATTCCTGTTCAAGGTCGCGGCGAATTTGGCGATCGATCATCGGCGAGCCGAGGCACGTCGGGCACGCGTGCTCACCGCGGAGGACATTGCCAGCCATCTTTCGGTGCCGGACGACGCACCGGGACCGAACCGGGATGCCAAGGCCCGTGCCGATCTCCGCCTTCTGACGCAGGCGCTGTCCGAGTTGCCGCCTCGCCGGGCGACCGCATTCCGTCTCAGCCGGATCGAGGGCATGAGCCATGCGGCCATAGCTGCGCATCTCGGTGTTTCGCTGCGCACAGTCGAATCGGAGGTTCGGATGGCACTGGACCATTGCGCCGAGCGCCTACGGATCGATCACCATGGACGCTGATTGCGGGGCGGCACCGGCGGTGGCGTCTTCCAACGTATCGGCCCGCAACAGAGGGGCTGTGTTGCAGAGCCATGCCGATGCCGAGCAAAGGCTCCAAGCAACTGGTTGGAGAGGCTGTCCACGCCGTCGTCCCGGGAGAGTGGCCCTTGCACGCCGCAATCTCGGAATGCTCTTGCGGCGTGCCCACGAGGAGAAGGCGCGAAGGCTATGATCGCCGGGGATCACGATCGTGAAGATGGGTCCGGCGACCTAGCGGCCGTCGAACGCGAGGCTCGTGCCTGGATCGTCAGATTGACGTCCGGGACGGCAACGCACGCCGATGCCGAGGCCCTTACCGCATGGCGCGCGCGGCCCGAGCACGATGCCGCCTTCGTTGCCGCGTCGAAGCTGTGGCGCCAAGCCGGTATCGCGCTCCCGAAGCAGGTCGCCCCCGGCCTTGTCCGTTTGGCACCGCGTGACATCTCCCGCCGCCGGATTCTCCGGGGCGCGGGTCTGGGCATCGTCTCGGCCTCCATCGCCGCGAGTGGGGCTGCCTTCCTTGTAAGCTGGCCCGAACTGAGTGCGGATTTCCGAACCGGCACCGGAGAGGTGCGGACGGTCTATCTGCCGGGAGGGGTCCGGATCGAGCTCGATGCCGAAACTGCCCTCGATGCCAGTACGGCCGAACCCGGCACCCTTATCCTCCGTGCGGGAGCTGTCGCCGTCACGGTCCCCGCCGATGCGCGTCCGATCTCCCTCGCGGTCGGTCCGACGCATGTGGCTACGCGGCCTCGGACGGCGACGGAGTTCGTCGTTCGCTGCCATCCGGCCAAGGGGCTCACCGGCTGGACCGGCGGGAGGGACGCCGAACTCTTCTGCCTCTCCGGCTCCGTCGAAATGGTCGCGGAACCGGGCGCGCCGCTGATCGTGCTGGCCGCCGGCCAGGGCGTCGACACGAAGCGCGGGGCGGGGGACGTTCATTCCATCGACCCGGCGACGACAGCGGCGTGGCGGCGCGGCCTTCTCGTGTTCCGTGACACTCCGTTGTCTCAGGTGGTCGCCGATCTCAACCGCTATCGCCCCGGTCGGATCGTGCTGGGTAGTTCGGCGGCTTCCGTCCGGCGGGTGACGGGCATCTTCCACCTGTCCCGTCCGGAGGAGGCTCTCACGGGCATCCGCACCGCCCTCGCCCTCTCCGAATTCAGGCTCAGCGATCGGCTCGTCATCCTGCGCTGACCCGTCACGGACTTTTCTTGCGGGGTGACAGGCTCCGCAGCGTCTCAGGAATCAGACGGGCGATCACGACCCGTTGCACAGCGGTGGCAAGCCGCCTTGAGACGATGGGGCTGATGACGGTGCGGCGTAGCAGACAAGACCGGGGACGGGACCAGTACCGGATGGCCATTGGATTGAGCGGTCTCGCGACATTGGTCGCCGCCATGCCGGCTCCGGCGTCGGCGGCGATCGAGCATGCCGGCCCGGCCGCAGCGATGGGTCGACCACACCTCGTCCAGGCATCGGCGCTCATGCCGGTCCAGGACGCGGCGATCGACTTCGCTCTTCCCGCCATGCCCCTCGACGAAGCGCTCGCAGCCTATGGCGCGGCCAGCGGCGTTCAGCTGATCTATGACAGCAGCGCCACCCGACATCTGCGCTCGGTCGCGGTCGTCGGACGCTACGACCGTGCGGAAGGGTTGCGGCGGCTCCTGGCCGGCACGGGATTGACACCCCAGTTCACCGCCGAACGCTCCGCCACCCTCCTGCGCGTGGTAGCACAGGCCGATGTCGTCGCCCCGGATCAGGCCGGGGCCGTTGCCCTCGACGTGCTGGAGGTGACGGGCGAGAACGCCATCGGTCCCGTCCACGGCTATGTCGCCCGCCGCAGCGCCACCGCGACCAAAACCGGAACGCCGATCCTGGAGACCCCACAGGCCATCAACGTGGTCGGGCGTAAGGAAATCGAGGATCGTCAGGCCCAGAGCGTCAGTCAGGCCCTGCTCTACACGCCCGGCGTGATGAACCAGTACGGCACGGATGTGCGCTATGATTGGCTCTATGTCCGCGGCTTCGTGCCGGGCCGCTACCTTGATGGATTGCGGCTACCCTTCGGAGCCCGAGGCTACTCGCAACCGCGTGTCGAATCCTATGGTCTCGAGCGTGTCGAACTGCTGAAGGGGCCGTCATCGGGACTATATGGTCAGAATTCCCCGGGGGGCCTGCTCAACCTCGTGAGCAAGCGCCCGACGGCGACGCCGCTGCGTGAAATCCAACTCCAGACCGGCAGTTTCGGGCGTGCGCAGGCCGCCTTCGACCTGTCCGGGCCGATCGATCCTGAGGGCAAGATCCTCTATCGACTGACTGGTCTGGCCCGCACCACGGGGACGCAGCTCGACTATCTCGAGGAAGACCGCGTCTTCATCGCGCCGAGCCTCACCCTGCGGCCGGATGCCGATACGTCCCTGACGATCCTGTCGCAGTATCTCAACATCGACTCGCCCGGAGGCGGAGCGCCGCAGGGCCTGCCCGCCCTCGGCACGCTCTACGCGAACCCGAAGGGCCGCATCCCTACGAACCGCTTTATCGGAGAACCGAATTACGACCGGTTCAAGCTGCAGCAGGGCTTCATTGGATATGCGTTCGAGCATCGCTTCAACGACGTCTGGACCGTCCGGCAGAATCTGCGTTACTCGCATGTCGACGCCAATACCCAGCGTGTGCAGGCGATCGGCCTCGGTGCTGATAACAGCACGCTCTCCCGCTACGCCTGGGCCTTCCCGGAGCGGTCGGACCTGTTCAACATCGACAACCAGGCCGAAGCCCGCTTCTCCACCGGCCCCTTCGCGCATACGCTTCTCCTCGGTGCGGACTACCTGCGCGAAGACGCCCGGTACGACGAGTCCCAGCTACGGATCGTGCCATCCGTCGACGTGTTCGCCCCGGTCTATGCCGGCACGGTCACGCGCCCCCCGCTCGGTACGCGGATCACCCAGGGACGAAACCAGACCGGACTCTACGCGCAGGACGAGATCCGCTTCGGAGGCTTCCGCCTGACCGTCAGCGGGCGTCAGGACTGGGCCGACGCGGTGACCCGCACGACGAATGCCGCGAACGGTACGCTCACGCGAGTGAAACAGGATGACGCCGCTTTCACGGGCCGCGTCGGGCTGAGCTACCTCCTGGATGGCGGCTTGGCCCCCTACATCAGCTACGCGACCTCGTTCCAACCCACGGCCGGAACGGATCGAGCCGGTCAGCCCTTCGCACCGACGGAGGGTGAGCAGATCGAAGGCGGTATCAAGTTTCAGCCGCCCGGCACGAACCTCCTCATGACGGGAACGGTGTTCGATCTGACTCAGAAGAACGTTCTGACACCGGACCAGTCGGATTTCCGGTTCAATACGCAGACCGGTGAGGCCCGCGTCCGCGGCGTGGAACTGGAGGTCAAGGCCAGCCTGACCGAGAGCCTCGACCTGATCGCCTCCTACGCCACCATGAACAGCGAGATCACCAAGGCGAATGCGAATGCGGCCGGGGCAAGCATCATCGGGAACGAACTCCCCTTCGTACCCCAGCACCAGGCGGCGGCCTGGCTCGACTACACAGTCCGAACCGGCGATTGGGCCGGGCTCGGTCTCGGGGCGGGCGTGCGCTACATCGGGGCATCGGTGGGGGACAACGCCAACCTCTATCATATCCCGGTCGTCACCCTGGTCGACGCGGCCGTTCGGTATGATTTCGGCTACCGCTATCCAGCGCTCAAAGGGGTAGATCTCGCCGTCAATGCGACGAATCTGTTCGATAAGACCTACGTATCGACCTGCATCGCCGCAACCGGCTGCTTCTACGGCAATCGTCAAACCGTGCTGGCGACGTTGCGCTACCGTTGGTAAGTATCTAATACCAATCTGCGTAGACCATAAACTATAAGCCCAGTTGCCCAGTCCGAGGGACATGATTTTCCGAAGCTGGGCAACGAGTTTGCTCCAGGCTGCGCAGCATTGATCGAGATAGTCCTCGTCGGAGGTGAAGATCATGTCGCCGAGCCACTTGTCGCGCATGAACTGCCAGACAGTCTCGACCAGGTTGAGTTCGGGCGCATGGGACGGCAGCGGCACCAAGGTGATGTTAGCGGGGACCATGAGGTCGCCGGCGATGTGCCAGCCCGCGCCATCGAGGATCAGCACAGCGTGCGCCCCCGTATCAACGGCGCGGCTGATCTCGGCGAGATGCTCGTTCATTGCCGGGGTGTCGCAACGGGGCATGACCAAGCCGGCCCCCTTGCCCTTCTCGGGGCAGATCGCGCCGAAGATGTAGGCGGAGGCGGTACGCTGGTCCTTGGGCGCGGAGGGGCGGCTGTCAAACAGCGTTGAACATCGACCCTGGATCGGCGTCGAACTTTGACCCCCTTGATGGGTATGGCGGGACGCCCCTGATCAGCCCTGCGAAGCGGGTCGGGGTGGCGCAGCTGGGCTGATCAGGGGTCCAGCAGGCGTGACGTGTGCGTCGGCCTCAGGCGCGGTTCTTGAAGCGCCAGCTCTCATTGCCGGTCTCGACCATCTCGCAGTGGTGGGTGAGCCGGTCGAGCAGCGCCGCGGTCATCTTGGCATCGCCGGCGAACACGCTGGGCCATTCCCCGAAGGCGAGGTTGGTGGTGACCACGATCGAGGTGGTCTCGTAGAGCTTGCTAATGAGGTGGAACAGGAGCTGGCCGCCCGACTGCGCGAACGGCAGGTACGCTTAAGCGTGACCTTGATGATCTAGTCGTAGGTGGCCTTCATGCCGAAAAGCTTCAACTCGCCCATGGTGGCGAGGATGTTCTGGCGTTCCATCATGGGGGCTCCTTAGACTGTTGTAGCGGGCACAATCGGCGACTGGCTCGTAGCGCCGCCGCAGGCTCCCGCGCGTCAGGATGGTGACGGGCGGGGTCGGCTCACGCTGCTGGGCGAGGATGTTAAGGACGACATCGGCCGAGTGGACGCCCTCGCGCGGCGCCTCGGCACAGGCCGCCTCGACAGCCGACAACCCGTCGCCGAGCACGGTGGTAAGGATCTTCACCGTCTGCCGGTCACCTTCGGGACTGCCAGCGAGCCTGCTTCGGACCCGGTCGAGGGCGGGCGGCAGCACCCAGTCCTTGAACGATGCGCCGTTCCGGAGCGGCGAACCGCGGGCCAACCGAGTTTCAGCGCAACTTGCGCCGAAGTTCGCCCGCCCTTTTCCGGTCCCCGCTTCGTGGCGGGTTTCGTCAGAGCATCTCTACCGTGGATGAATTACCGCCACACGACCCGCCTGCGGCGCTTGCGGCTGGCGGCCTGCCGACGAACTCTTCGCCGTCAGCCCTCCGCAAGGACCCACGCTCGGCTTCATGCCGAGGAAGGCCTCACGCCACGCCTGCGGGCTACCGGGTTCGATCTGGAGGGCTGGTGACGCTGACATGAGGCTCAGCGGTTGTGATGGGCCGGACGGGATAGGGGGTTAGGATCGACCGCGCCAGGAATCGACCGCGCCACGGCATGCGGGGCACATTCGGCACTGCGCCTGCCGGTTTCAGACGTCCGACACTGAAGTAGCCGTCCCATCGGTTAAAGGCAGGCGTCCTGTGCAACCTTGAGCCTGCCAGCTGAGATCGCGGACAGAAATGCATGATAGTCCGCTTCGTTCTGATCCCCGTAAGCGTGTGCCCAATCCGCGAACGCTTCGCGCAGATCCGCGCGTCCGTCATGACCACAATAGCCAGCAATCGCCGCCGCATCGCCCGTGCGGGCATGTGCGCGGGCGAGGAGCGCCCCATAGGCGTGGGAAAAATACAGCAGGGGTTGCCCTGCCATCCTGGCGATGGGGATCTCCCCCTTCATGTTTTTCATCTGACGGACATAGAAGGGCCGGTCGTCGATCGACGTCCAACCAAGCAGGGGGTCTCCCACCGCCTGCAGGAGCTTCTGCCCGTAGATGACGCGCTCGCCCTCGTGGCTCGCATAAGGTTCGGGCATGCCGACGAGATAGGGCGCATGGGCCGGTCGAACCGCCTCCTTGACCTGAAGGAAGAGCGCATCCTGATCGGAATTGCCGCAGAGCAGGGCCACGTAGGCGCGGGTTCCAACACTTCCGACCCCGACCACCCGATGGGCCACGTCCACCACGTGATAGCGGTTGAGCATGAAGCGGCGCTCGCGCGGTAAGGTCTCGGCGTAGCGTTCGAGGCCCGAGATTACGTTCTGGCGCGTAGTCTCATCGACGCGCATCAGGATTGGCGGTTCCTCGCGAAACCGCCAGCTGCCATCCGTGCGCCGCTCGCCAACCCGGTCGAGCAGGCTCTTGTTGTTCTTGCGGCGCGCCTTCTCGACGGCTTTGCGCACTACCGTCTGGGATTGCGCGTCGATCTCGATACCCGAAAATTCGAGCTGGTCGGCCCGCGCCGCTCGCTGCCACACATCAAGGGAGCCGCGGGGCGCCAGATCGTCCATGGTATGTTGATACCCGGCCACGGCCGCGAGCACGGCCTCCCGCCGTTCCAAGGCCCGCACACCATCGTCACGCGCCGCCACTTCGACACTGGCGCAGAGCCGTTTCAGATCCCATTCCCAAGGTCCGATCGTCACCTCGTCGAAATCGTTGAGATCGAACACCACTTCGCCCTGCGGAGTCCCGAACAACCCGAAATTCGAGATGTGCGCGTCACCGTTCATGACGACGTCGATCGCACCACGTGCGCCCTGTGCCAAGTCCCAGGCCATCACATGCGCTGCACCGCGTAGGAATGCGAAGGGAGAGCTCGCCATCCGGGCGATCCTCAGCGGGATCAGATGGGTTTGCCTGCCCTCATGCGCGCCCTCGATCAGCGAGACCGGATCGGGGCGGTCAGAGCCCGTGTTGAGAGAAGCATGGACTGCATGAGGCACTTTTGCCCGCAAGGTCTTGCCGGCGGCCCGGCGTTTTTCCCAGGGCTCTACGCCGGTGCGAAGATCAATATGAGGGAAGTCCGCCAGCGGCTCGAGGACAGCGTCCGGCGCAGTCTCGCTCGGCTCGACATGCGTGACATCCGAGATATCCGTCGATCGATCCAAGTCGCAGATCCTTCTCAAAGCGGTGGATTAGAACGGGAGACGAACCGCGATTAACGCAATGCCGGCGGCGGGCGCAGAAATTCGGCAATCGGCGAAACACATCATCGAGAACAGGCTTCAAGATCTTTGCGGGCGGACGCATCGCTCGTCAGCGTACCGGTGCCGGAGCCCCGATTTTGCCGCAATCGAAAACCGTCGCCATATCGGGATACCGTGGAACACCGATTGTGAACGAAGTGCATTCAAGGGGGGCGACCGCTCGGTGGCGCTTGCCTTCGCGCCCGCCGATGGAAGTAGCAGTTCGAGAGAATGTGAAGGATATCGCAAGCCCTAAAAAAAAGCTTTCAGGCCCAGTCAAAGCCAACGGCCACGGATGCTGGGGCAAGGTGCGCGTACATCCGGCGTCACCCTATCCTGGCATCGTGGCCGTTCCTGATCAAACAATGTGGGTCGCGATCAGCGTGATCCTCATGTGAGAATCATTTGGTTAACGATCCATGACGGGCCCTGATCCGCTACTCCCCAGCCTCGGCTCTGGCGTCGTCCTCGTCGAGGATGCCCTCCAGATCGCCGGTGAGAGCATCGAGCTGCTCGGCGGTCGCCACGATCTTGAACTTGGTACCGTCCTCGGCTTCCACAGCGATCTCGACATGGTCGCCAACCTTCGCTGCGAGAGCCTGCTTCAGGGTGTAGGTCGTGGCCTTGTCGTTCGCTGCCATGAGGGTCTCCTTGTTCGGCAGCAGCCAACGCATCGGCGCTGAAAAGGGTCACTACGCCCATCGAATTTGAGGGCTTTCTTGGTGCGACTTCTTCGTGGAGAAACAGGCAAACCCATTACATGGTTGGTCGCCTGGACAACGATCCAGGAGGACACATGACGATCATCCGTTCGCTCGCCGCTGCCACTGCCATACTGACGCTCACGGCCGCCACCACGATCGCAGCCCCTTGCGCCGTCGGCACGACGTCGAACAGCGAGGACAAGCAAGCCGCAGCTGACAAAACTTCCAAGGTAGACGGCGGCTCCGACGCCAAGGTGTCCCCCGGCGCGAAGGCCGAGTCGCCCGGTACGGTCGGCGCCATGAACAATGTCGGCGCCAACACCCAACCGGCCGCCGGCGAGAAGAAGCCGGCCGAGGGACAAGTCGTGAAGCCCGGCAGCGACGACTGCTGATGATCTAGTCGTTCCAACCAACACGACGGAGAGAGCCCCGCGACGCCTATGGCCGCGGGGCTAAGTTCGAGACAGGGTCGAGGAACAGGGGCTAGCCCGCGCCGTAGCCACCCTTTTCGTTGGTTGAGTGATTGCTGGAGGAATGGTCGTCATACCCCCCTGTCGAAGGCCCCTTATCCGTCGAAGGCTCTACAGAGCGCGGCCCTGTTGGACCGGCGTCGGTAAGGCCATCCGGTCCTTTAGCCTTTTCGGCAGGGTGGAGCTGTGGCGTGGTTTTGGGTTCACCTGACGCGACGTCATCGACCATTGGTTCACTCCCTGTTTCGGATTCAACGGGAGCGGGTTTGAGGTGTTCCTCCATGGCGGGACTAGATCGCGAAAGTCAGCAGCAGCCTGATGCAATCCAACTCAAGGCCGATTGTGGAGAGTAAGATCTCACTCTTGAAATCGGCTTGTAGGGCGAACCGGTACTGGTGCGGCGTGTCGAAGTACCGAGACCGGTCGGAAGGCAGTGTTGATGCCGGCCACTTCCTCGACGATGTGCGTGATGCTCCAGCGGGCAGGGCCGAGCTTCGGTCACGCTCTGGAACGCTTCCGATCATGGGATGCTTTGGTTCCTGCAACGATGAGGGAACGAACACGTGACCGCAGCCGATACACCGCAGCCAGGCGCCGATTTGCAGCCCATCGACAATCCGCCAGCCACGTCCCAACCGCCTGAGCGAAAGCCGCCCTCGATTCCGGAAGAAGACGATCCAGAGATCGAAAAGACCGAGGAGCAGCCGAGCTAGTTCGGCATCACCCCAAGCTAGTTGTTCAGTCCCGAGGTGAGACGTATCCAGCCGTCAAAGCGCTCAGCCCCGCCGCCCCCGATCTGCTCACGGGGTTGGCGGGGTAGGTCGATCATCTCACCCTGAGCCGGTACGCAACTTGGCTTGACGGGAGGATGGCTAAGGCTGGTTAGCAAGCGAACAACTCGGGCGTCGGGCCAGCGCCTCGGATCGGGATTATGCCGCCTCAAGTACCCGCTATACTGCCGCCGGCTCCTTGCTGATGACGAGGAGATAGGCGCGGGTCGAGGCGCCGGGCTTTGCCCGGCCTCGCTCGATGTCGCGCAGGGTGCCAATGGGAAAGCTGTAGCGCGCGGTAAACTCGGCCTGCGTGAGCTTCTGGCCCGTGCGGATGACCTTCACATCGATGTCGGCCGGCGGCCGGCGTGCGAACGCGGAAAGTCGCTGGATCGGCCTCGCCGCTGGCGATGGCGCGAACTTCCTGTGCGGCCTGGATGAGCCGCTTTCCGAAAGCGGTCATGTCGTTCTCCTGTCCAAGCGAAGCGGCTGGAGCTGGCAGGCCCTGCTATGTGCGAGGGTGCGGACCTTCATGGCGACACCCGTACGATCGTCCTAGACGGTCCCCGAAAGGATCGTCTTCGACTCGTTGCGGTCGGACTGGCTCCGGTCCGCACGCTGGCCCCCTGCCGACATGACCCGCATCATGGGCGTATCAAGCCGCAGCGATCCTGGGACAGTCGTCGGCTACATTCCCGGGCGAACGCCTTCGAGGGGCACGCAGGGAGCGGGTTTTTGTAAGCCCAAACAGAAACGGCCCAGAGAAACCTCGGCCGCCGTCGTCGTAGAGGCCAATCTGCTCAGCGAAGGAACTGCGGGATGCCTCGCTGCGCCGTGTCACCAAGCGACGCGCGGGTCGACAGAGAATAATGAGGAGTTGGCTTGTCGCGCTGTTTCTACCGCCGAAACCGACCTAGCCGTGGCAGGAGAGCCGACAAAGCGACCACCCCGCCCGTTGCGGCGAGTAGAAAAGCGTCCCGCTGTCGGCTGGTGAAGAACTCGGTCCGGGTCGAGACGACCCGGTCCGTCGCGCGTCCATCGATCGTAGCCGGGCCCGGCACCGGCGCATCAAGATTGCCGATCCTTTCGGAAATCGGTTCGCCCAGTTGGACGTTACGCATCTCGCTCGCCTTCCTGTCCGCGTAGCTCGGGGCAACGGACTGGGCGAGGGTCATCATCAGCGTGCTGCGCCCAACCCAGACCTCACGAGACGGATGCTCGATTGCGTGGACGATCGCGTCGGCGCAGAGGCGAGGATCGAAGACCGGGTCTGGGGCGACCTGCTGACGCCCGGTGTGGTTCCGTGACCAGCCAAATTGCGGGGTGTTCACCGCCGGCAGGTAGACAACGGACAGAGAGACAGCAACGCGATCGGCGATCAACTCAGAGCGCAAGGCGTCGGTAAAGCCGCTTACGGCGAATTTGGCACCGCAATAGGCGGCCTGGAGCGGGGCCGCACGGATGGCGAGGCCAGAAGAGACCTGGATGATTGCACCCCGGCCACGCGGCTTCATGTGGCGTAACGCGGCGAGGGTACCGTGGACCTGACTGAGATAGGTCGTAGCGGTGACGCGGGCGTACTCAGCGGCGGTAATCTGGTCGGCCGGCGCCACCACGGTCGACATGGCATTGTTTACCCATGCCGCGATGGGCCCTAGATCCCGCTCGACCTGATCAGCAGCCGCATCGACCGTGGCCGCGTCCGCGACATCAGCACTGATCGTCAGCACCCTGCCGCCGTAGCGCCGGAGGAGGTCGGCGGCTCCATTCAATCGTTCGGGGTCGCGGGCCACGATCGCAAGCGACCACCCTTTGCGGGCCAGAGCTTCTGCAGTGGCAAGACCGATGCCGGCACTGCCTCCCGTCACGACTGCTACCCGCGCCATGCCCGTCTCTCCCATATCTATGTCCACGGGGGAACGCGCGGGAGCGAGCTTGCCGGATGTGCCGTAAGGTAGCAGGACGGATCTGTGCGACGGGCGCGACGCCTTGTTCCACAGTCGAGCTCTGGGTGACCTGCTCCGAAGCCATTGCGGCCGATGCGAGCAAAGTTAGCGTCTGGTCGAAACGTCCACTTAAATTCGGATACGGCCTCTGAAGATGCTCTGTGACTGGAGGATAAACAGGGAAATGGAGCAAACGTTTCACAGCCATCCACCGTTGATCTGGCCGGCTGCCCTTGGACCAGGCTAATTGAGAGGATCAGCCAGGCGCGCGCTGACCCTAATCCACCAAACTTGGCGAAGAGCCACTTTTCAGGGGGCAGGCCACAATCAAATCCTGCTTTCTCCTCTCAACCCACACATTCGTTTGGCAACTAGCAATCTGTTGCTCCCCGCCCAACCCGGTCATACTCTCTATCCCGCAGGATGGCTTGAAAGCGGACTTTGTCAGCGCCAGCTTTGGGTCCTGGCTGTGTCAAAATTCCGATGATGGTATCTTTCTTCGGGTTGACCGGAGGCTGGCATGGGACGGTTTGTTGTCGGTGCCGAGCGCGATCAGACGACGCTGTTTCCGCCGTGTCTTGACGACTGGATCGCCGAGGACAACCCGGTCCGCGTTGTCGATGCCTTCGTGGATGCGCTAGATCTTGGCCCGCTCGGCTTCGCGGGCGTCGATGCGGCACGGACGGGACGACCGGGCTACCATCCGGCCGCTCTCCTGAAGCTCTACGTCTACGGATACCTCAACCGGGTCCCGTCGAGCCGGCGTCTGGAGCGTGAAGCGGGCCGCAACGTCGAGGTCATGTGGCTGACGGGTCAGCTGTCGCCCGATCACAAGACCATTGCTGAGTTCCGCCGTCAGAACGGACCGGCCATCTGGCGCGTCTGTGCCCGTTTCGTCGGTTTGTGCCGCGAGATGGGCCTGCTGACCGGCACACGCGTTGCGATCGGCGGCTCGAAGTTCAAGGCGGTCAACACCCGCGACCGCAACTTCACGCAAGGCAAGCTCGACCGGCGCCGCCAGCAGATCGAGGAGAGCGTGTCGCGCTACCTCTCGCAGCTCGACACGGCCGATCGTCAGGATCCCACACCCGAACTGGCCGCCACGGTGGTGCGGCTGAAGGAGAAGATCGCCGGCCTCGGGCAGGAGATGGAGCGGTTGGCCGGCCTGGAGGAGCAGATGAAGGCGGCGCCCGACCGGCAGATCTCGCTGACCAATCCCGACGCGCGATCGATGGTAACCAGCGGGCGCGGGTCGGGCGTGGTGGGCTACAACGTCCAGGTGGCGGTCGAGACCGAGCATCATCTGATCGTGGCGCACGCGGTGACCAATGCCGGTTCGGACCGGGCACAGCTCAGTGGCATGGCAGTACGGGCCAAGCAGGCTCTGGAGACGGACACGCTCGATGCGGTGGCCGACCGGGGCTATTATTCCGGTGAACAGATTCTGGCCTGCGAACGCGCCGGCATCTCCGTCACGCTGCCCCGGCCGATAACCTCGGGCGCCAAGGCCGCCGACCGCTTCGGCAAGGAGGATTTTCTCTATCGCCCTCAGCAGAACGCCTACCTGTGCCCGGCGGGCGAAACGCTGCCCCACCGTTGCACCACGGTGGAGAACGGCCTGACGCTCCATCGGTACTGGACGAACGTGTGCTCGGCCTGCCCGATGAAAGCGGAATGCACGACGGGCAAGGAGCGCCGGGTGACGCGTTGGGAACATGAGGACGTGCTGGAGACGGTGCAGCGCCGATTGGACGCCGATCCGCTGGCCATGCGGGTCCGGCGCGAGACGGTCAAGCATCCCTTCGGCACGCTGAAGGCGCGGATGGGGGCCACGCACTTCCTGACCAAGACCCTGCCGCGCGTCTCGACCGAGATGGCGTTCCATGTCCTCGCCTACAATCTGACGCGGGCTCTCAACATCCTGGGAAGCCGGAAGCTCCTGGCGGCGATCCCCACCTGAGCGGGGGCTTGGATCGCTCGCCGAAGAGGCCGGGAAACCGTCCAGGAGGCGCTTTCCATCAAAAACGGGTCGTCTCCCGACCGCAAAAACCCGTTCGACACGATGAACAGCCCACTCTCAAGAGACCGGGACGTCACCCGACCGCAAAAGTCCCAATCCCAGAGTTTTGACACGACCTGGGTCGACAACGGACGGTCGCTTACCGGAAACTGAATGTCCGCTGCCGGGCGGTGGGCTGATGTCCGTTCCTGGCGCACTGCAGCGATGATGAATGGCCTGGTGGAACGGCTTTCACACGGACCGCTTACAAAGCACGGAATAAGGAAGGCAGACATTCGCGCGAGTGGAAACGATCGGCAGCTCTGCGGCCAGCTAACGCGAGATAGGTCCACGCTTTTTCTATGGCGGCATTCCTTATCACCGGCCTATCCATCTCGTTGCATAACGAAGGCGACGGCCTCGTTCACGGCATCGGGCAAAACGGTCATATGCGTTCGTCCGGAAATCAACCGGAACTGGCTGGTTAATCCAGGGATCTGACTAAGCCGGTCTGCCATGGCGCGGGTAAGCTCGACCGTCCGCGCCGACTTCAAGCGGTCGAGGCGCGCCTCGCGATCGTGCGCCTCGCGCTGAAACGGGGCGAGTTCCTCCTCGAAAGCCCCCGCGAGGAGAAGCGTACGGGCGCGGACGGGGGGACCGGTTTCGAGGCGCTCGATGCTCTTCAGCAAGACGAGATCCTCCCAATAGATGGATGGGCTCGCCGCGATCCAGTGCGAGAACAGTGTGGGCATATGGGCCAAAGCGTAGAGGACGAAGAGCCCGCCGAAGGAATGCCCGAAGAAGCCCTGCCGTGCCGGGTCGACCCGGCAGCGCTGCGCGATCACGGGCTTGAGGTCATTGACGACGAAACGTAGGAACCCATCGGCGCCCCCTGTCCGTAGCGCTGGCCCATCTGGTCTGGACGTCGGGTAGGACCGGCCCGGCGGAGGTGTGTAATCCCAGGATCGGCGCAGGCTGTCATAGGCATCGTCGCCAGGGTATCCGATTCCCACGATGACGAATCGAGACCCGATCCCCGTCGCATCCGGGTAAGGGGCCTGCACGCGCTCGATATCGATCGCGGTGGCCGTCACCGCGTTGCCGTCGAGGAGATACAGGACGGGCCAACCGGCGGCCGGCGGCTCGCCGGGTGGGATGTAGAGCGTGATCCGCCACGGGGCCTGCCCTTTGTCGCCCCCGAGATCGAAGCTGATAGCGCCGACGAGCCGTGCGGGCTCGTCCGGGCTGGCGGCTGCCATCACCGAACGCTGCTCAAGCATCAGCGAGGCTGCCGCCAGGAGCCCCGCAAGCGTACGCCGCGAGATGAGCGTCGTCACCGGACATGGTCCGGGAAAGCCTCGATCATCATTCACACGGGTCCTGCAACGGCGTCACGGAAGCTCACGCTACCACCGGTAGATCAGGCTGCCGATGACCGTGGCCGGTGCGCCCCGATAGCAGAAGCCGGCTTGGCAGGTGAAGTAGTCGCGGTCGAGGACATTGTTGGCGTTCACCTGCGCACGGAAGCCCTTATACTTGGGATCGAGGGCGGCAAAGTCGTAGGCGAGCAGCGCGTCGAACAGCGTCACGGTCGGGTTACGGACCGTGTTCTCGTCATTGGCGAAGCTGTTGGCGTTGAAGCGGAGGCCGCCTCCGAGCGTCAGTCCGCGCAAAGCCGAGCCCGGTGGGAACAGGTAGGTCAGGAAGCCGGTGAACGTATCTCCCGGAATGCCGGAGAGGGCGTTGCCGTCCAGGGACTGGCCCGCGAACGAGGTCTGGCTGAGATAGCGCAGGTCGAGATGGGTGTAGGCGAGGGTCAGGTTGGTGCCGGGCGCGAAGTTGGCGATCGCCTCCATCTCGAAGCCTCGCGACTCGACGGCGCCCGTCGCCACCTGGAAGGCGACGTTGTTCGGGTCCGTGCGCAGCACGCTGCTCTGGACGATGTCGAAGCCGGCAAATCCCGCCTGGATGTTCGTGCCCGGAATCAGGTACTTGATGCCCGCCTCGATCTGATCGCCGGTCGCCGGCTTGAAGGCGCGCCCGGCGACATCGACGCCCGGCTGCGGCGCGAAGGTGGTCGCGTAGCTGGCATAGGGCACCAGCCCAGGGGCCAGGAGATAGTTGAGACCGACGCGGCCAGTGAAGGCCTGGTCGTTCTGCTCGGTCGCAGCGGCGGCTGTGGTTGTACTCTGGGACACCCAGTCGTAGCGGCCGGTCAGTGTGAGCACGAAACGGTCGAACTTGGCCTGCTCCTGCAGGTACAGCCCGACCTGATCCTGGCTCTGCGCGGTGCGGGGCCCCAGCACCGGCGCCAGGATCGGTTGCTGACCGTAATTGCGCGTGACGAGGTTGAGATCGGGGGCCGCGCCGAAGCCGAAGCGGTAATTGAAATCGGAGTGCGCGTAGTCGAGCCCCGCCACCAGCGTGTGCTGGACCGGCCCGGTTGTGACATGTGCCTCGATCTGGTTGTCGAGGGTGAACTGGCTGAGGAACTGCCTGGAATATCCGGTCGACCGGCTCGCGCTCAGGCCGTCGGGGCTGAGGCCGGCAATCGACGCGTAGCGATAATCGTTGCTGATGTCGTAGAAGCGGAAGTTCTGCCGGAAGACCAGATCCGGATCGAAGCGGTGCTCGAACGCGTAGCCGACGCGGCCCTGCTGTTGCTTGAAGTCGTTGAAGGCCGGATCGCCCGAATAGGTGCGGGTCGGTCGCAGGTTCTGGTTGAAGAACGTCGTCGATCCCGGAAGCTTGGTTTCCTGGTACTCGCTCAGGAACGTGAAGGTCGTGTCGGCCGAGGGCTTCCAGGTAAAGGAAGGCGCGATGTAGCCCCGATCGTCGGAGCCCCCGGGGATGAAGGTGTCGGACTGCCGCTTGATGCCCGTGACGCGGTAGGCGAGCGTGCCACCGGTGCCTTCGACCGGGCCGCCGATATCGAAATTGCCCTGGTAGCGGTCGTAGTTGCCGACCTGCAGCTGGACCTCGCCAAAGGGCGTGAAGACCGGCCGTTTCGTGGTGACGTCGAGGATGCCGCCGGGCGAGCCGAGGCCGTAGAGTCCGGAGGCCGGTCCGCGCAGGATCGTGGCCGCCTCGATACCGTAGGGCTCGATGCGGGGCACCGTCAGACCCGACGCCACTTGGCGCAAGCCGTCGCGGAAGATGCCGTCATAGGTCAGACTGAAGCCGCGCACGAAGAACGAGTCGAAGCGCGGATCGAAGCCAAAGACGTTCGAGGAGACGCCGGCCACGTAGCCGATGGCCTCGTTGAGGGTCTGGACGTTGCGGTCGTTGAGCGCCTCGCGGGTGAGCACCGTGACCGATTGGGGCGTCTCGAGCAGCGGCGTGTTGGTCTTGGTCGCCGTGGGGCTGATGCGGGCGGTGTAACCGGTGACCCCGGAAGGGCCGCCCCCGCCGCCGCTGGTCGCCGCCGTACCACCATCCCCACCGCTGAGATTGGCCCCGCCCCCCAGCACGGGCGCAGGTGCCGTACCCTCGACCGTCAATTGGTTGAGCTGCACGCTCACTTCCTGTGCCGTCACAGGTCCCGTGAGGGCGGTCGTGGCAAGGAGCAGAGCGAAGAGCGGGGGGCGATGGGACATGGAGCACGCTGGTAGGCGCCTCAAGCGGCGCAGTGACAGTTCCATTGCTGTTGTTGCGCTGCAAGGCAAGGCGAAAACGTGATAGAAATCACACACTTAGAGCACTTCAAATCTAAAGTAATTCTAAGTTGATGCATGGCTGCTATGGCAAGAGCGCTTTCACAACGTCTTCGTTTCCACCTCAGCGAATGATCGAATGTCCGCCTCTGAACGGTGGGGCAACTGGCTTCAACGGCGAAGTCGTGTCGGATGCGGAACGTCCGCTTCTGGGTAGGCCGCCAAATTCTGGTCATGGCGCACAGAAGCGATGATGAATGCCCTTGTTGGGTGGAATTTTGCCAGTCCGTTTTGAAGAAACGAGATCTACGAAACGGACGTTCGCTTGAGAATGAAGATTATGGCCGGAGGCACTCTCGAAAATTGACCATATTAATATATTTTAGATTTAATTACTATACTTAAAAGTAAAGCGAAAATTTACAAACTAAACTTAGCGAATAACATGTAGCTTTCCATTATTCTTTAGTTTTGCTCGCCATGAATTATTCTCGACTAGTTCCCCGATCACTGAAGCAAGTACCTTCGCGACCCCCTCGCTCCCGCGACCGTTTAACGTGCGCTGAGAAACTACGACCGATAGCCGCCAAGAAGGTGTTGGATCTACGATTGGGATAGCGACCATCTCGCCTCGCGCGATCTCCGCAGATAAAGCGAAATGCGGCATAATCGCCGCGTACTTTTTCGACCGCACGAGCTCCGCGATGGCTGGCAGGCTCTCGCAATCGATTGCCGTCGGCGTGACCTCGTGGCGTGCGGCCAATTGCTCGATTACAACGCGAAGGATGTTCGGACGTCCAGGCAACACGAGCGGTAATGGCAGCCGGAAAACATCCCGGAACCCGATCTGATCCTGGCAGGCGATCGGGTGGCCCGAGGGCATGATGAGCATCAGGTCCTCGATCATCATTTCGGTCCAGGCCACATGCTCAAAAGCTTTGTGGTCGTAGAGTAGCGCTACGTCGAGGCGACCGGCCTGTATCCATTCGTCGAGGGTGCCGCTCATCGCCTCGACGATATGAAGCGTGATGTTCGGCAGCACCTTGGCGGTTTCCTCGTGGAGCGGCAGCGCCAGACCACGGCAGGCGGACGTCGGCAGGCCGATGGAGATGCGTCCGCTCGGGCTCGTCGCCTGGGAGCGTACGGTGTCCTTTGCCCGTTCGACTTCGTGCAGGATGCGGCGGGCATGTTCGTAGAATGTCAGGCCCTGTTCGGTTGGCGTGACGCCGCGAGCGTGGCGGAAGAGCAACTCAGCGCCAAGTTCGTTTTCGAGATTTCGAATCTGCTGACTGAGCGACGGCTGGGCCACGCCCAGAACTTCGGCCGCGCGGGAGACATTCCCACTCTCCGCAATCTGCACGAAGTACCGAAGCTGACGAAGATCCATGCATGCTCGCTTTCACGCAAGAGATCCGCAAATTTTGAGGCGCGCGTCAAATGCTATGCCAGGAGGCAATATGCCTATCCTATGGGCATAGATAAGATATTTCCGTATTTAATTCAACAGGTTATTTCCAATATACCTCGATTTCTATTGCCTATCGATAGTGCCGATAGTTTTTTCCTATAGTGAGTATCGGAAATCGGTCTTTGATCATCGCCGCCTCGAGTGACCAATCTCATAGGTGTTCGGGGTGGAGCGAGCGCTATCCAGCGGCGCATATCTGGTAATCGGAGAGTTTTGCATGACGGCGCAGAGATACTTGTGCAGCCTCGTCCTGGCTGCTCCGATCGCCCTTGGCGTGCCGACGTCCGTGCTAGCGCAGCAAGAATCCTGCATCGGGAATTCCGCAGCCATCACGGGTCCCGCAGCCTTCGGCGGTCAAGCCATCAGGATGGGCGCCGAAATCGCCATCGAAGAGATCAACGCCAAGGGCGGCGTACTGGGTAAGCCGCTGCGTTTCGTCCAGTACGACGATGCCGGGGCACCGCCCCGCGGCGTCGACAACACCCGCCGCATCGCCCTGGCGGACAAGTGCGTGGTAATCCTCGGTGGCTATCACTCTACCGTATCGGTCGCGCAGGTCGAGCCGGTGCACGCGCTTGGTATCCCGTTCGTCGGCGTGCTTGCCGCGAACACGCAGGCAATCGAGAACGGCCGCAGCCCGAACTACATGTTTCGGGTCTCGGCTAAGGACAAATGGGTCGCTCGATTCCTGGTCGAGCAGGCTGCGAAGGTCTCGAAAACCGGCAAGATCGCGTTCTTCTACGAGAATACCGGCTGGGGCAACGGCGCACTGCCCGACGTCAAGGACGCCGTCGCGAAGGCCGGCAAGCAACTCGTTGCGACAGAAACCTTCAACTGGAACGATCAGGACATGACCCCGCAGGCAATCCGCGCGCGGGATGCCGGCGCGGACGTGGCTCTATTCTGGGCCCTCGACCGCGAGGGCAACCAGATCCTGCGCTCGATGGACAAGGTCGGGTACAAGCCGACGATCATCGGTGCCTGGGGCATCGCCGGTAATCTCGGTGAGCTTGCCGGGCCGCTCGCCAACGGCGTCGAGGTCGTGCAGACCTACAGCTTCATGGGCGATCTCGACCCGAAGGGCCAGGCGCTCTGGCACAAGATCCAGGCCAAGTACGGCTTGAAGGATCCCGCGCAGATCAAGATGGGCTCTGGCGTGGCTAACGCCTACGACGCGGTCTTCATCGTCGCCAAGGCGATCGAGAAGGCCGGCGCCTACGATTGGAAAAAGGTTCGCGAGGGGTTGTACGGCGTCAGCCATGACGGGCTGGTCGCCAAGTATGCCCCGGCCTTCGACGCCTCGGACCCCGAGCGCCAGGACGCAATTCTGCCGCGCGACTACAAGCTCACCGTTTGGTCCGACGGCAAGCTGCTGCCGATCGCGCAAACTCCGTACGGCAAGGCGAACTGAGCGGGGGGCGGACCGGCGCTTCGTTGCCGGTCGACCCACGCTGCGATGGGCGGGAAGCGGATCATGACGACGGCGCTGCAATACACCCTCTCGGGCCTCGCCATCGGCGGGATCTACGCCCTGGTGGCGCTCGGCTTCCATATCATGTGGTCCGCCGCCAGGGCCGTAAACTTCGCCCATGGCGACACCCTGATGCTGGGCGCCGTGCTCGCGGTGCTCGGCGTCGATGCCGGTCTGCCCCTGCCGCTCGCCTGTCTGCTCGCCATCGCCGCCGGAGGGGTCTTCGGTGTCGTGCTGGAGCGCTTCGCGGTGCGGCCCTTCACGGGCACGAACGCCTCGATCGGCTGGATGCTCACCACCATCGCGGTGGGCATCATGATTGAGGCGCTGGCGACGATGCAGTTCGGCGGCTTCTCGCGCCCGCTGCCCTCGCCGGGGGTCGCGAAGCCCATCACAATCTGGGGGGCGGGCATCTATCCGCAGGAACTCCTGATCCCGGTCGTCGCCGTGGCGGCGATGATCGGCTTCCGCCTGCTTCAGAAGCGGACCCTGGTCGGGCGCGCCATGCAGGCCGTGGCGCACAACCGACAGGCAGCCTCCCTCATGGGCATCGACGTCAACCGCATCGTGATGCTGTCGTTCGGGCTCGCCGCCCTGTTCGGCGCCGGGGCCGGGGTGCTGGTCGCGCCGGTCATCCAGGTCTCCGCCACGATGGGCGTGCTGCTCGGCCTGAAGGGCTTCGCGGTCGCGATCATCGGCGGCATCACCAGCGCGCCCGGCGTCGTCGTGGCCGGCCTGATCTTCGGCGTCATGGAGAAATTCGTCGAAGGATACGTCTCGACGGCGGCCCGCGAGATCGTCGGCTTCGGTTCGATGATCGTCGTCCTTCTCGCCTTTCCTCAGGGCCTGTTCGGCAAGCGGGAAATCTTCAAGGTATGAACGCACTCTTCCGCCTCGGCTTCGCGCTCCTCGCGCTGACCCTAGTCGCCGTCCCCCTGACGGCCGGCAACGAGTACGAGCTCCGGCTCTTCATGCTCTTCCTGATCTACGGGATCATCGCCGTCGGCCTGAACGTACTCGTCGGGCTCACCGGCCTCGTCTCCCTCGGTCAGGCCGGCCTGTTCGCGCTCGGCGCCTACACAGGCGGCATCCTGGCGACCCGGTTCGGCTTCGACATCCTGTTCGCCAGCCTCGGGGCGGCCGTGGTGTCCGGCCTGTTCGGTGTCCTCCTGGCCTATCCCACGGTCCGGGTTCGGGGCGTCTATCTCGCGGTGGTGACCATCGCCTTCGGCCTCATCGTCGAGAACGTCGCGATCGAGTGGCAGTCGCTGACCGGCGGCACCACGGGCCTGAGCGGCATCCCGGGCCCCAACATCCTCGGTTTCCCGCTGACGGGCTACGCCTTCTACGGGGTTCTCGCCGTCACCCTGTTCGCCGTCACCCTGCTTGCCCATCACCTCAAGTGGTCGGCCTATGGCCGCGCCATGCTGGCGGTTTCCCAGAGCGAGACCGCGGCGCGCAGCCTCGGCGTCAACGTGACGGCGATCCGCACCCTGGCCTTCGTGGTGGCAGCCATGACCGCCGGAATCGCCGGCAGCTTCTATGCGTTCCTCAACGCCTACATCTCGCCGGACATCTTCACCTTCTCGGATTCGATCCGCTTCCTGCTGATGGTCATCCTCGGCGGTGCAGCCTCGACGTTCGGTCCCGTCATCGGCGCGGCCGTCTTGACCTACCTTCCGGAGCTGCTGCAGCAATTCGCCGAGTGGCAGAAATTCGCCTACGGGGCGCTCCTCCTCCTCGTGATGTTCGGCCTGCCGCGAGGCATTCTCGGCACCTTGAGCAAGCTGTCGGGCCGTCTGCGGCCGGTGGCGCGCGGCATCGATCCGCGTGAGGGAACCCCGGCAGCCGAGTTCCTGCGGGACGGTGCGCGTGGATCGGCCGAACTGGTGACGGACGGTCTGACCGTGCGCTTCGGCGGGTTGACGGCGCTGTCGGCGGCCTCGGTCCGAGTCGGACCCGGTGAGATCCATGCCCTCATCGGTCCGAACGGTGCCGGCAAGTCGACCTTCGTCAACACGATCTCGGGCTTCTACGGTCCGACCGAAGGTTCGTTCAGCCTCGATGGCATCCCGCTCGCGGGCCGCAAGCCGCATCGGATCGCCCGGCTCGGCCTCGCCCGCACCTTCCAGAACACCGAGCTGTTCGGCGAGATGAGCGTGCTTGAGAACGTCATGGTCGGGGTCGAGCAACGCCGGCGCTACGGCTTGGCCGGCGCCCTCCTGCGGACCCCCGGCTTCCGGCGCGAGGAGGACGCATGCCGCCGTGCCGCAATCGGCCTCTTGGACCTCGTCGGATTGGCCGAATACGCCAACGAAGCCGCGCGCTTCCTGCCGTTCGGCCACCAGCGCCGCCTGGAGATCGCCAGGGCCCTCGCCGCCCGGCCCCGCCTGCTTCTGCTGGACGAGCCGGCCGCCGGCCTCACCAGCGGGGAGATCGACGACCTGGAGCTCATGATCCGGAAGATTGCCGTCCTGGACGTCTCGATCCTGCTGATCGAGCATCACGTTGACCTGATCATGGCGGTGGCCGACACCGTGACGGTGCTGGATTACGGTCAGATCATCGCCAGCGCATCGCCCTCCGTCGTCCAGGCCGATCCTCGGGTGATCGAGGCCTATTTCGGCAGCCCTCTGGTGCAAGCATCCGTGACGGAGGCCGCATGAGCATTCCCGACCCCCTACTCTCCGTCGAGGGTCTCGAGGTCCGCTACGGCGCCGCCACGGCCCTGCGCGCGGCGAGCCTCTCGGTCCGGCCCGGCCAGCTCGTCGCGGTGATCGGCAACAACGGTGCCGGAAAGACCTCGCTGATGCGTGGCCTCACCGGCCTCGTCCGGCCTGCCGCCGGGCGGGTGATGTTCAAGGGCGAGGACACGACGCGCCTGGCCGCCCACGCCAAGGTCGCGCGCGGGCTCGTGATGGTGCCCGAGGGCCGGATGCTGTTTCCCGACCAGAGCGTCGAAGACAATCTGATCCTCGGGGCCTACGTCCACGGCGGGTTGAAGCGGCCCGAGGCCAAACGCAACCTGGAACGGTCCCTGACCCTGTTTCCGCGCCTGCGCGAGCGCCTTCAGCAACCGGCCGGCAGCATGTCGGGCGGCGAGCAGCAGATGCTCGCCATCGCCCGCGGCCTGATGACGGAGCCGGACCTCCTCGTCATCGACGAACTCTCCCTCGGCCTCGCGCCGAAGATCGTCGAACAGCTCATCGGCATCCTGCGCGATCTCAACCGCCAGGGCCTCAGCATTCTTCTCGTCGAGCAGCTTGCCTCGTACGCCCTCGCCATCGCGGACTACGCCTACGTGGTGGCGCATGGGAATGTCGAGCGCGAAGGGCCCAGCGCCGTCCTGGTGCGGGACCCGGATGTCATGGCGGCGTTCCTCGGCAAGAAGAAAGCAGCCTGATCCCGGGGCGGCCAGCCCCGCGATACGGTCGACAGAGACGCGCTCCGGTCCGCATCAGAGCGCGAAAGATCCCCCACGTCCCATTCGGAGGACAAGCCATGCCCCAACGCGTCGTCGACCTGAGCCTCCTGATCGAGGATAACATGCCGGCCCACAAGCTGTTTCAGCGGCCGGTCATCACGACACATATGAGCCATGAGAGTTCGAAGGCGCTCAACCTCGGCGTCCCCGGCGACGCGATGACGTTCCAGACCAACTTCATCGCGATGCTCGACCACGTCGGCACCCACGTGGACGCGTTTCGCCACGTGAACCCGAACGGTGCGGCCGTGGACGAGATGCCGCTCGAAATGTTCATGGGCAAGGCGGTGTGCTTCGACCTGCGCCACATCCCGGATCTCGGCGACATCACGGTGGCCGACATGGAGGCGGCCGAGGAACGATGCGGCGTCAGGGTCGACGGTCACATCGTGCTGCTCTGCACCGGTTTCCACGCGCGCAACTACCCGAGCCTGGATTCCGTCTGGAAGAACCCGCTGCTGACGGCGGACGCCACGCGATGGCTTCACGCGCGCGGCTCGAAGATGCACGGCGTCGAGGGTCCCTCGACGGACAAGCCGAGCGACGACATCTTCGCCCAGCACCGGCTCTGTCGCGAACTCGGCATGAGCCATTGGGAATGGCTGGTGAACCTCGAGGAACTCGTCGGACAGGGCGTGGTGCAGTTCTTCGGGGTTCCGCTGAAGTTCAAGGGCGGCTCCGGCTCGCCGGTGCGGGCCTTCGCGATCCTCGACGCCTGATCCCGCCGCCGGAGCCACGAATTTCGTGGGCTTCGGCCCCGGCATCGGTTTTCGAACCGAGGCGCCGTTCCGCAGCTACCTCGCCCGGAGAATCGTGATGAGCGATTTCGACTTCATGAGCGCGCTGGACATGAGGCGCCTCGTGGCGACCCGGCAGGTCTCACCGGTCGAGCTGACCGAGCGGGCCCTGAGCCGGGCCGAGGCCACCCAGTCCAGCCTGAACGCCTTCTTCGTGCTGATGCCGGAGGAAGCCCGCGCCGCCGCCCGGCAGGCGGAGGCGGCGGTGATGCAGGGGGGAGCGCTCGGCCTGCTGCACGGTCTGCCGGTGTCGGTGAAGGACCTGATCGCCATCGCGGGCCAACCCTTCGCCTCGGGCTCCCGGGCGATGGCGGGCAATGTCGCCGCTGTCGATGCCCCTTCGGTGGAGCGCCTGAGGCGGCACGGGGCCGTCATCATCGGCAAGACCACGACCAGCGAGTTCGGCTGCAAGCCGGTTGGGGACTCGCCCCTGACCGGGATCACCCGTCACCCCTGGGATCTCGCCAAAACCCCCGGCGGATCGAGCGCCGGGGCCGCGGCGTCGGTCGCGGCCGGCATCACCCCATTCGCGCTCGGCACCGACGGTGGGGGCTCGCTCCGGATCCCCGCCGCGCTCACGGGTCTCGTCGGTCTCAAGGCGCAGTTCGGACGCGTCCCCGTCTGGCCGACCTCCGCAACCCCGACGCTCGCCCATGTCGGCGCGCTGGCCCGGTCCGTCGGGGATGCGGCGCTGCTCACCACGGCCGTGGCCGGCCACGACCCACGGGACCCGTTCTCAGTCGCCGGCCCGGTTCCGGATCTCCTCGGAGCGGTCCAGTCTTCCGTCGCCGGCCTTCGCATCGCCTGGAGCCCGACGCTCGGCTACGCCCGGCCGGACCGGAACGTGGTCGAGATCGCCCGCGCTGCCGCGATGGCGCTGGCCGACCAAGGCGCCGTCGTCGAGGAGGTCGAGACCGTGTTCGACGGCGATCCTGGCAATCTTTGGACGGCTGAGTTCTATGCCGGCGTCGGCACGCGCCTGCGCGGCGTCCTGGAGAAGCAGCGCGATCTCCTCGACCCGGCCGTGGCGGACGTGCTCGATGCCGCCCTCGCGCAGGAGATGCGGGCCTATTACGAGAGCGTGTTCCGGCGCTACGCGCTTCGCGATGCTATGGTTCGCTTCTTCGACCGCTACGACGTGCTGCTCTCGCCGACCGTGCCGATCTCGTCGCTCGCGGCCGGATGCGATCTGCCGGCACGGTTGTCGGACCGCAGCCTCGTCACCTGGGTGTTCTATACCTATCCGTTCAATCTCACGGGACAGCCGGCCGCCTCGGTCTGCGCGGGCCTGGACGCGGACGGAATGCCGGTGGGTCTCCAGATCGTCGGCCGCAGCCTCGGTGAGATGGACGTGGTCCGGGCGGCGGCGGCGATCGAGCGTACCAAGCCTCGGGGCTACAACCTCAAGCAGCCGGTCGTCTGATCAAGCCGTGTCGGTAGCCCCGATCAGGGAGCCGCCTCCCTGCGGAATGTCCCGCAATCTTGCGTGCGCACTGCAGCCTTGTCCGCCGAACGCCTCGAGGATTGATGCAATGGAGCCGATCGACTTCCACCGGTTGTTCCGTGCCCCCCTTTATAGCGAAGCTGTTGGCACCGTGGTGTCAGCAGCTTTGGTGCATCCTGTCAGTTTCCAATTTCGAGCCAACTCTGAACGGCGGCCGACCAATGACCATTTTTGGTAAGCCACATCGATCTTCTGTATCCTGAGTTGGTTCGGAGGCGGAACGTCTACACCTGTACAATGGGTCGTGGTCTGCTTCCCACTCCGAGCCGAAGTTGGCGGAGGGCTCAGGAACGGCCGCTTTGGAGAATCTCCGAGGGCGGTGCGGATGGCTGGCATGGGTCGCGAGCCGTCCGTCCGCTTCCCGGCAGAGAGCTAAAGCCTGCTTCCCACCCAGTCCGGTCTTTGACGCTTGTCGTGCGATTGTCGGACGGGGGAACATCTCGGATCGGGCGCCGCGCTTTCACGGATACGAACGCGTGCCTACATTGTCCTTGTGCCCGTCCTCCTAGCGCTTAGCGCTATCCTCCTGTTCGTTCTGGTATTCGGCCCCCAATGGTGGGTGCGCCGGGCGATGCAGCAACACGCCACCGAGCGGCCGGATTTGCCTGGAACCGGCGGCGAACTCGCCCGCCATCTCCTCGATCTGGCGCGGCTGGAGCACGTCCTCGTCGAGATCGCGCCAGCCGACCACTACGATCCGGTCGCGAACGTTGTGCGGCTATCGCCGGAAAACCATGATGGCCGCTCGATCACGGCGGTCGCGGTCGCGGCACACGAGGTTGCCCATGCGCTGCAGCACGCGGCGGGGGACCGACTTCTCGCAGCGCGGGTGAGGTTCGCCCCGGTTGTGCAGGGCTTCGAGTTCGCCGCGGCCGTGGTGATGATGACCGCGCCCGTGGTGCTCGCCTTCGTTCATTCGCCTGTCCTGCTCGTCCTGCAGGTGGGTATCGGCATGGCGCTCCTTGGCGTCCGCCTCCTCTTCCACTTCCTGACGCTACCTGTCGAACTCGATGCGAGCTTCCGCCGGGCCCTGCCCATCCTGGAGACGGGTCGCTTCCTTGACGCCAGCGACATGCCTGGTGCCCGCACCGTACTGCGCGCCGCCGCCCTCACATACGTGGCCTCATCACTCGTTGCGCTCGTGAACATTGCCCGCTTTCGGCGGCTCCTCCCGTTCTAAAACCTCCGAGGCGAGCGTCTGATTTCTCTGCCGCGCTTACTTGGAAGCGCACCATCTCTTTCCGGTCAGACCCAATCCGCTGCTTGGCGCCCTTATAGGACGGTGGGGAACTGGGTGCGGCGGCCTGCAGTAGGCCGCCGCGATGTTGGTTAGATGTCAGTCTGCTCGGACATAAGCAGCGCGTCGTCTGCCTCGATACCGAGGTAGCGCACCGTGCTCTCCAGCTTGGTGTGGCCGAGCAGCAGCTGACAGGCACGAAGGTTGCCCGTCCGCCGGTAGATTAGCGCGACCTTCGTCCGACGCAGGCTGTGCGTACCGTACCCCGCCGGGTCGAGGCCGATCAGGGTTACCCATTCGTCGACGAGCCGACCATACTGGCGCGTCGTCAGGTGCTCGCCCGGGCGGCTGCGACTTGGGAACAGCCAATCACTCGCACGAAGCCCCCGCAGCTTGAGCCAGGCAGTCAGCGTCTCACGGGTGGTTTCGGTCAGCTCGAACGGGACGGGTCGTCCAGTTTTTTGCTGGACGATGGTGGTGCGCAGGCGGACGCCGTCGCCAAGATGGACGTCTGCCACGCGCAAGCGGACGAGGTCGCAGCCACGTAGCTTGCTGTCGATGGCAGTATTGAACAAGGCAAGGTCGCGAGTGCGGCCCTCGTGCTGCAGCCGGGTGCGGATCGCCCAGATATGCTTTGGCTTGAACGGCGGTTTGGGACCGATGAGGCGGCCAAGGTTCTAGGGTTGGCGGGTGGTGTCGTTGGTCGAAGGCATGATGGAACTCCGTTTGAGGAGCCATCAGCATCTCACTGCGATCCGGCTACACCGCAGCTTCGCGCCTATAGCTGTCGCTCGAACCAGGCTAGCAACATCCTGGCAGAAGACACGGCGGCGCGACCGCGCGTCTTCTCGCGCACTGTCACCCACTGCTCCCCGGAATGCCCTTGTCCGCTAGCGCGATCGCCCATAGCTCCTGATCATGACTGCGATCCCGTTCGACAACAGCTACGTCCGCTTGCCGGACCGCTTCTTCGCCCGCCGCGCCCCAACACCCGTCGCAGCCCCGCGCCTGATCCACATGAATGGCGATCTGGCGGCGAACCTCGGCGTCGACCCGGATTGGCTCGCTGGCCCCGCCGGGGTGGAAATGCTCGCCGGTAACAGCGTCCCGGAAGGCGCCGATCCGATCGCAGCGGCTTACGCCGGGCACCAGTTCGGAAACTTCGTGCCGAAGCTCGGTGACGGGCGCGCCGTCCTGCTCGGAGAGGTCATCCACCGTGACGGGCAGCGCCGTGACATCCAGCTCAAGGGCGCGGGCCCGACCCCGTTCTCCCGCCGCGGCGACGGCCGGGCGGCGCTCGGGCCGGTGCTGCGCGAGTATCTCGTGAGCGAGGCCATGGCCGCGCTCGGCATCCCCACCACCCGGGCGCTGGCGGCGGTCGCTACCGGCGAGCGCGTCGTGCGCGAGACCCGGCTGCCCGGGGCCGTGCTCGCACGCGTGGCGGCCAGCCACATCCGGGTCGGAACCTTCCAATACTTCGCCGCCCGGGGCGACGTCGAGGCGGTGCGGGCGCTCGCCGACCACGTCCTCGCCCGGCACTATCCTGAGGCCTCCTCCGTCGAGCACCCGTACCGGGCGCTGCTCGACGGCGTCGTTGCCCGCCAAGCCGACCTCGTGGCGGCCTGGCTCCTCGTCGGCTTCGTCCACGGGGTGATGAACACCGACAACATGTCGGTGGCCGGCGAGACGATCGACTACGGCCCCTGCGCCTTCCTCGACGCCTACGACCCGCACACGACCTTCAGCTCGATCGACGCGCACGGGCGCTACGCCTACGGCCAGCAGCCGGGGATCGCCCTGTGGAACCTGACCCGTCTGGCCGAGACCCTTCTGCCGCTGCTCGCCGAGGACGAAGAAGCGGCGGTCGAGGCGGCCGAGGCGGCGCTCGCCAGGTTCGGTCCAGGCTTCGAGGCGGCGTATCACGGTGGTCTCGCGCGCAAGCTGGGGCTTCCCGCATACCGGGACGGCGACGCCGCGCTCACGGATGATCTGCTCGCGCAGATGGCGGCGAATAGAGCGGACTTCACCCTGACCTTCCGCCGCCTGTGCGATGCGGCCGAGCGGCCGCAGGCGGACGCGGGGGTGCGTGACCTTTTCGTTGACCCCACCAAGTACGACGCCTGGGCCGTGCGTTGGCGGGAGCGGCTGGCCAACGAGGGACGAAACCCCGCGGCGACGGCGACGGCGATGCGCGCGGTCAACCCGGCGTTCATCCCGCGCAACCACCACGTCGAGGCAATGATCGCGGCGGCGGTCGAGCGAAGCGACTTCGGCCCCTTCGAGGAGCTGTTGGCGGTACTGTCGCGACCCTACGACGACCAGCCCGCCCACGCCCGCTACGCTGAGGTGCCCGAGAGCGGTGGAGCGGACTACCGCACGTTCTGCGGCACCTAAACGCCCGCCGGCCTCCGAATCACCCCACGATCGTCACCCGACCCTATGTTTCGGAAGCCAGCTCCTGTGGAAGCCCGGCGGGACCCGGTGCTCAAGACGGACTTTGCCGACCGGCGGCGCCACTACCCGCGCGCCATGTGTCCGCTTGACCGAGTGAGAATGTCTGCTTCAGGGATTCAGGGTCGGAAGCCTGAACGATCAAGTCGGGTCGCATGCGGAACGTCTGTTTTGGGTAGAGGCCGTGTGAGAACGCCGACCGCTTAGGCTTGAGTCGTCCGTTGGGAGCCGCGGGGCAGGTCGAACTGGCGAGCCTCAGGCCCGGATCGCCTCCATCAGCGGACCGACCCCGAAGATCTGGATCATCCGCTTCATGTTGTAGGCCAGAACCTGCAGGCTCATCTCTGTTCTGACCTTGGCCAAGGTCCGGGTCAGGAAGTGGGTCGCTCCCATCCAGGCCTTCAGCGTGCCGAACGGGTGCTCGACGGTCTGGCGACGGATCTTCATCGCGTCCGGCATCCGGTCGAGCCGTGCCTGCATCGCGTCGAGGACGCCCTCGTGCACCCAGCGTTTGACACGCCGCGTCTCCGTCGGCGTGCAGCGGGGCCTGAGCGCGCAATCGAGACAGGCCGTCAGGTTGCGGTAGTGATCCATCGCGTCGCCCTCGGCCCGGCGATCGGACCGGGCCGGCCCCTTGGTCAGGTGCTGGCCGGCGGGACAAGTGTAGTGATCCTGTTTGGCGTCGTAGACGAAGTCCTGTCCCGTGAAGAGGCCACGCTTGGCATGGCCCGAGGTCAGGGTCTTGGGCACACAGGGCAGCACGCCGGTGCCTTCGCAGGCCAGCACCGGCTCCCCGCTGAGGTAGCCCCGGTCGGCCAGCACCGTGAGCGTGGCGCATCCCGTCGCCTCTTGCGCCAGGAGTCCCATCGGTGCGAGTTGCGCCCGGTCGCTGCCGACGTTGGTCACGGCGTGGGCCACGATCAGGTGATGCTCGGCATCGACCGCGGCCTGGACGTTGTAGCCGACCATGCCGGTGCCCTTGCCGCTGGTCGCCATGGAGCGTGCGTCGGGATCGGTCAGCGAGACCTGGCCGTCGGGGGCGGCCTCGACTTGCCGGCCCATCGCCTGCAGAGCCTGCATCTGCTCGCGCAGGCCCGCGATCTTCTCGTTGAGCCGCGTCGTGCGCGCCTCGGCGATGTCGCTCGGCTCGCGGTCGGCCCGATCCAGTGCCGCGAGGTAGCGGCCGATGCTCGCCTCGACCTGCGCCAGCCGGGCTTCGACCTTGGCGGCAGTGAAGTTCTTGTCGCGGTTTTTGACCGCCTTGAACTTGCTGCCGTCGACCGCGACGACGGCCTTGCTGAACAGGTTCAGCCGGCGGCACAGCACCACGAACTGCGCGCAGGCGGCCTGGATGGCCGGGCCGTTGTCCTTACGGAAGTCGGCCAGCGTCTTGAAGTCGGGCATCAGCCGGCCGGTGAGCCAGATCAGCTCGATGTTGCGCTGGCTCTCGCGTTCGAGCCGGCGGCTCGACGGCACGCGGTTGAGGTAGCCGTAGAGATAGATCTTGAGCAGCGTTGCCGGATGGTAGGCCGGACGACCCGTGGCCTCCGGCACCGCGCCCGAGAAGCCCAGCGCGCTCAGATCGAGTTCATCGACGAACACTTCGACGAGGCGAACCGGGTTGTCGGCAGTGATGTAGTCGTCCAGGCAGTCGGGAAGGAGCGTGATCTGCTGACGATCCTCGCCTGCGATGAAGCGCTTCATCCCAACCTCCTCAGATCGGAAATTACTCTACCAGATCAGCACGTTTTCACACAGCCTGGGTAGGTGACCGACTTCCGCCGATGGCGCAAACGAGCACTATTTGCGGCATAGGGCTTGTGCACGGCGCTATGGCGCTGTGCTCGGATCGACGAGCCCTATCTGCTCAGAACAGTGTGCCGGGATTTTTCGGGGCACTGCCTTCGGTCTGTGATTTGGCCTGTGCCGCCGACGCTGATGCTGAAGCTTGTTCACGTAAGGCGATTGAGGCTTGCCGTTGGAGCACCATCTCTTCCAGCTTCTGTGCTGTCCTTGACGGATCGCTGGCGCGGCCCTCCGAGGCAGAGCGTCCACTCCCATCGCTCGTCTTTGGAGCCGACGAAGATGCAGATGCGCCAGGCGATGCTGCGTTCTGGGGCCTGCTTATCGATGGCGTAGTGACTGTCTGATTTGTAGCGGATGCGGGTGGAACGTTGCGGTGTGGATAGGTCGAAGTCACGTTCAGCGCCAGAGCGGACGGTGTTGGAGGATTTGCATTAACGGCGGTCGCTGGTCGGAAGGTTGGGAGTACGACAGCCGGTGCTGTAGGGACCGCTGATGGGCCGGGTGTTGGTTTAGTTTGGGGGGCGGCCGACGTCGGCGTGGTACCCTGGACTACTGTCTGTTGCGTTTGCTCCGTCTGCTTCGGCGTCCGCTCCATAGTCGGGACTACCTTCTTGCCCCTCGCCTTCGTTGTCAGCTTTTTGTCGCAAGTGGCGAGGTAGCGTCTCAGCTTTGGTGCGTCCATCTGAATGCCGCCGAGCTTGATGCACGTCGCGATTTGCTCGTACGAGTAGCCGGCCTTGGAGAGTTCCCGAATCATTATCGCTAGTTCTCCCACGGCGCTGACAAGAGTGATTGTCTCGG
>NZ_VMOA01000044.1 GCF_020662345.1 Methylobacterium sp. W2
GTCACAGGTTCAAATCCTGTCCCCGCAACCAACATCACAGACCATCTCCAGGCACCCCATACCCAAAGCCCGCAGCGCACAACGCCGCGGGCTTTGTCGTGTCCGTCACAATAGAAATACTCAGCGCATACGCAGCAAGGGTATTTTGGGTTGCACTGCTCAAAGAGGACAAGATCCGATCATGAGAGTTTCGACCCTACGACGCATCTTTCTCGGAATGTGGCTTCCGTTACTCCTGACCTCGGTGCTGCCCGGATCGGCGCAGACCGCCGGCGATGCGCGCATCACCGGTCTGTGGAAGCTCGTTTCCTACGAGGTTGAGGTTCGCTCCACCGGCAAGACAATTCCGGTCATGGGTGCCCATCCCACAGGTTTCGCGTATTTCACGCCCGAGGGGAGGGTGTTCTTCAACCTCACCGGCGAGGACCGCAAGCCTGCAGTCAGCGACAAGGAGCGCGCCGCTCTTCTCGACACCATGGTTTCCTATACAGGCCGGTTCACCGTCACGGGAAACCAGTGGACTGCCAAGCTCGACGCGGCGTGGAACCCTGCCTGGGTCGGCACGGAACAGACGCGGTCTTTCGAGATCGATGGGGTACGCCTCCGTGTCCTGACTCCGTGGCGCGTCATGCCGAACTGGGCCGAGGAGGGTGAGACCCGCAGCATTGTCACCTTCAAGCGCGCGACCGACAGTTAAAGTCAGCGCTCACGCCGCCTGAACGGCAGTTCTTTCGAGATTCTCTCTGGAGACCTGAGCCACCGCCTCGCGCAGGGTCGAAAGATCGGCGTCTGCGCGGGTGCCGAACGTCGACAGGTGTCGCCGATAGGCACGCGCCCCAGGCCGGCCGTTGAACAGTCCGAGCATATGGCGCGTGAGCGTGTGCAAGCGAATACCTTGTCCCAAAGCCTCAGCGATGGTCGGCGCGAAAGCCTCCACCGCTTCGAAGGCATCGGCGACAGGGGCTGTCTCGCCAAACACCAAGCTGTCCACATCGAGCAGAAGCGCCGGGTCGTTATAGGCCGCGCGCCCCATCATCACGCCGTCGACGGACACCAGTTGTGTCAAAGTGTCTTCGATAGTAGCGATGCCGCCGTTAATGGCGATCGGTAGTGAAGGCCGCTTCTGCTTCAACCGCGCCACGCGCTCATAATCGAGGGGCGGGACATCGCGGTTTTCCTTGGGGGACAGACCCTGCAGCCAAGCCTTGCGGGCATGGACGATGAGCCCGTCGACTCCCGCCGGCTCCAGGGCATCGACCAGTGAATCCAGGGCGAGCTCCGTATCCTGATCGTCGACCCCGATGCGGCACTTCACCGTTACTGGCACCAAGACGGCGGTCTTCATGGCCGCCACGCACTCGCCGACGAGGCTCGGGTCGCGCATGAGGCAGGCACCGAAGCGGCCATCCTGGACCCGGTCCGAGGGACAGCCGACGTTCAGGTTGACCTCGTCGTAGCCGAACCCCTCCGCGATGCGCGCCGCCTCGGCGAGATCGCCCGGCACCGAACCGCCGAGTTGGACTGCAACCGGATGTTCTGCCTCCGAAAACCCAAGCAGACGCGCCCTGTCGCCGTGAAGGACCGCATTGCTGGTCACCATCTCGGTATAGAGCCGTGCACGGCGCGACAGAACGCGATGGAACGACCGGCAATAGCGGTCGGTCCAATCCATCATCGGCGCAACCGAAAAGCGGTACGGACTGAATTCGTTGGATTTTTTAACGGCGTCAGACACTTCGCTGCCATTTCATGCTGTACCCGGTCCCACTGAAACGGGCTCGATACGCCTAAATCGTTGTCCACTTTACAGCATTGCTGTAGGAGTTCGACCCATGCTGTAACCGGCTGTGGGGCGCCATGGGGACCATTCTTGAGCGGAAGCGGCGGAACGGTTCCACCGGATACCACGCGCAGATCGCCGTCCAAAGAGATGGGGTCAGCCACAGGGAGACCAAGACCTTCGACAGGCGCCCGGCCGCCGCTGCCTGGATTACCAAGCGCGAGCATGAGCTATCGCAGCCAGGTGCTCTCGATGCCGCTAAGGGCAACGATCCGACCTTAGGGGAGGTGATTGACCGCTACACCGCCGAGTCGCGACGCGTTCCGGGAAAGACGAAGGTCCAGGTGCTGCGCACCATCAAGACGTTCGACATTGCCGGGATCTCCTGTTCCGCCGTGACGAGCGCCGACGTGGTGAAGTTCGCTCATGATCTGTCAGTGGGGAGGAAGCCACAGACCGTGGGCAACTATCTGGCCCATCTCAGCAGCGTGTTCGCAATCGCCAAGCCCGCGTGGGGCTACCCGCTCGACGCATCGCAGATGGAGGCGGCCCAGAAGGTCGCGAAGCGGCTGGGCCTCACGGCTGGGTCGGAGAAGCGGGATCGCCGACCTACGCTTGCCGAGCTCGATCAGCTCATGAAACATTTCGGCGAGGTGCGGGACCGTCGACCCAGCGCCATGCCGATGCAGCGCGTCATTGCTTTCGCGCTGTTCTCGACGCGCCGGCAGGAAGAGATCACACGGATCACCTGGGCGGACCTTGACGAGGCTGGCTCACGGGTTCTGGTGCGGGACATGAAGAATCCCGGTCAGAAGATCGGGAACGACGTGTGGTGCGAACTGCCGCCGGAAGCCTTGCGCATCGCTCTGGCAATGCCTCGCACCCATTCCAGCATCTTTCCCTATACGACGGATGCGATTTCAGCCGCGTTCACGCGGGCTTGCGCCTTTCTTGGCATTGAGGATCTGCATTTTCACGATCTACGCCACGAGGGCGTCTCTCGGCTGTTCGAGATGGGGCGGACCGTGCCGCTGGCTGCTTCAGTGTCGGGTCACCGGTCTTGGCAAAGCCTACAGCGCTATACTCATATTAGGATAGCAGGTGACAAGTATTCAGGGTGGACGTGGCTTACATCTACAACTATACAAATGTAATTTTTGTTAAACAAGTGCTTTATCGAATTTATTTCGTTTGTAATACTTTTTTTATTTCTTCTACCGATTTTAACGCTCTCAGCACAGAGCTTCTCCTAATAAATCCATTGAGTTGATGCCGAATAACATTGTATGATCCCAATCTTATTGATAGTGCAACTATCAATCTCTCTTTTCCCGGGGGGAACACAAACCTCATGATTTCTGCGATAATAGAGGCAACTTGGAATGCGCCGTCGGAATGATTACGTATCATGCTAGGTTTTTTATTCCGAAGTAAAGCAATTGCCCGATTAGCAAATCCGGACTTGTCTTCGTAGTGATCAATGACATAGCTATAGATATCAGGTTTATTAATGTACATCTCTAAGAGGTATGCAACGCGTCCCTCCTGATTTTTCAAAGAAAGCAGTCTTGCAAGTTCATCGCTGATTTGTGCCTCAAGAGCTAAACGATCGTATTCGTCGTCGATGTTATTATGTCGTCCATATTTGATTGCTACGTTTCGATTAGTTGATAAACGAGCCAGTTCAAGAATATTACGGACATCAACACGGTATTGCTTGCTTCCTACCTGTTCCGGTTTGAACACCTCATCGGAAAAATAGATATCGATATCGTTATGGACGTTAATGATTATTTGTGGAAGGGCGGATAAATCCATTCCGTCTTCAAACGGGTCTGAGTCTATTAAAGCTCTTGCTAATTCACGTGCTATTGGCAGGCAAATGAAAGCTGATATAAACCAGCGTGCAGCCGCATCCTCGTTGCCAAGTTCCTTGGATTTACGCTGGAACAATAATCGACCTTCTTGATATGCCACATCATAATTGCGGCAAAATATAGCTAGATTAAGTTTAAGTGCCGATGCGGTAATTGTATTAAGCCAGCCTGCGATGATAGGTGATAATTCAGTCCTTGTTCCGGCTATTGCTTGACCATCTAGGCCTATCAAGGAGAACACCTCGTTTTGCCCCAATGCTAATTTTCGGGGGGTTCTTAATATTTGCATTCGGCCTACTTCTGCAATTTGTGAGAAGCCATTGATCTTACGCTTGCGGTTGACGGTAGGAGTATACAAAGAATTATAAAGTCGCCCAAATCGAGCGATTGGTATGGCAAATCCCGGCCCACTTGAGTGAACTACAAGGGCCGAGGTGATCTCGGCCGATTTAATAGCATCATAGAGGGCGGAGTTGTTATTGTTCATCACAGCCATCCAAGGTCTTTATATATTGCTGTTACCATGTTTTGTATCATAAAATGATTTTCTCCTGGACGCGAGCAAGACGTCCAGGGATATTCATCTACTCGAATTTTCAAACTACGAAGTTTTCCTCCGATGTCGGACTGCTGCCCTAGGGTTTCTGGCAATATTACTGCTCTAACTGATTTCGCCAGGGAAATTGGATCTGCAAAGACTATTTCTGGAGTCGAGAGGCGATCATCCAACCGGACATTCCCATGCCCTCCACTTTTTATTAATGAAGCATACGATTCGGCTTCAAAATCGCCGGGTGGTACTGTGAAAGTACTACCCGGACGATTTTGGAAGAAATTTTCAGGCGTTGAAAAAACTGCCTCAATGAGGCGGGCGGCTGAGGCCGTGTTGGGCGTAAGTAAAAAATCAAACAATGGCATGTATGGATGCAGATGATCATCCATTACACCGGCGCAAAATGCACCGCTATCAAAGCCAAATACGTATTTAGGCGGCGGTATATCGTGAGGATCGAGTATAAAAACCGTAGGATACAAGCTTGTCAAATTGGCTGGAACAAATGACTCTTTATGCCTGTAGGCTGCTCGTCCGTAAAATGCATAAATAACCTCTTCCTCCAGCACATCGCATTTATCTTGAGACTTAATCACCCCGTTTTCGATTATATCTCTCAGGGTGTAAGCGCTCGTAATATGCGTCAACCCAAGTGTTTTTTTTGCAACTGGTAAGCGGTCAACATACTCGGCGAAGTTTGTCCGGTCCGGCCGGCTGACCCGCGTGCGTAAATCTCTTGCCACAGTCCGCCTACTCGACGTTCATGTTGAGACACACCATCACAGGCGCGAACTTTGAAGGCGCTGATAGCACTGGTCGGCTGTGAGTTCTACACCAGCGGTTGAACGCGTCCGTTTGACGTTGGCTAGCGCTTAGACGGCGGGATGATGCTACCGGCAGAGTTGGGAACACTCCTTCCTTGCCGCCTCGGCGCGATCATCGATCCAACGCGCCAAGTCGTTGAGGTGGACGCCCTTCGCGCAGCGCTCGCTTGATTCCATTCGGACGAGGGGCAAGGCGATGGCGCCGGCTGAGATCTTCCGGACCAGTTTCTCTGGCGTCAGGTGCGAGAAGTAGTCCTTGCACACCTTATCGATCGGGATCACGGCAGCGCCGCTGTACTGCGCCATGAGGAGGAAAGCGGTGTTCATGTCGCGTGGTCCTTTTTGCTGGCCCAAGCCGGGTGCTCCCCCGTTGGCCCGAATAGGTCCGGCAGCGCGGCCGTGACGGCGCGATGGATCTCGTTGAGGCGATCGTTCTCGCGGTCGCCGGCCGCATCTCGTTCGTCCTGGTCCGCCAGAACCTGATCCTCTTCAGGGACCAGGTCGCCGTAGAGGTATCCCTGAAAGGCAAGGTCCACGGCGAGCAGGCCGATCTCGTCGCGCTGGCTCGCCGGCAGTCGCATCCACGCAGTGCGGACGTCGTCGATGGTCGGGACCCTCATGGCACGCCTCCGTCGAGGAGCATCGTGAGTTCAGCCGCTCGGGCCTGCGCGATGGCGTATGCGGGCTGATAGTCCGCCTCGAACTCGGCCTCGTCGGCGAGCCACCATTGCAGGTGCGACCGGAGCGCAAGGGCATCGAGGCGGCTGACGCACGGAGTGGTCAGCATCTCATTCAGCGCGGTCTGCATTGCGGATTGAGCGTCGAGGACCGCATTGAGGTCGACGTTCTCGTCTGGCGCGACCTGGAAGGCGTCATATGCTGCTCGGTGCGCCGAAACAGCCTCGGAAACAGTCGGTCGATTCGCGCTGACAACTTGTTCGTGTAGCTCGGCTTTTCCGCGCTGAAGGGCCGAAAAACGCAATGTGGATTCACACCCCTCCAGGGCGGCCCCGATACGCTCGAAGCCATCGGTGTATTCCTCATATCGGACGTAGTGCGCGACAAGGGCCTGCAGGCCGCCCATCGTCACTGGCACTATGCCGTTCATGGCCCGGCGGGCGTCGAGGCACCGATCCGCTGCGAGATTGTGGGCTCGCATCGCCTCCTCGTCGTCCTCATCCAGGGTTTCGAGGATGAGGGTCAGGGCATCGTCGGCGGCGCGGTGATCCGCGATCACCGCTAGGATCGGATCGGGAGCCGTCATGGCTTTGCCCTTTCCCGCTTCGTGAAATCCCGCGCTTGATGGAGGCGAGCGACAATGGTCTCCAGCCATGAGGCGTCCTGGTTGGTCGGCCAGAACTCGTGCGCCTCGATGCGCTTCAGCAGCACGAATTCGTCGGGCCGCAGGAATTTGCCGCCGACCTTCCTCGGCAGGGCCTTGCTCTCGGTGATGCAGTGCTTGGCCACCTCCCACCACGGGATCACCTGCTCTGGGTGCCAGACGGTGAGCCCGAACCGTCGGGAGGGTGATCGCGGATGGGTGTCATCGCGACCGTCGAAGGCCGCCTCTCGGTAGGTATCGGCGTAGTTGAAGCCCTCGGCCGAGGAGAGCGGCTTGTTGACCACCTTCGCCCTTACCAGGGAGTCGGTCAGGTCGTGGAAGTCGGTGCCGGCCGAGGCGAGCGTCCGCCCAATCGCTCGAACCGTTGACACCACCTCCCCGTCGTTTTCGCTGCCGAGGAGCGGGAGAAGCTTGATCAGCTTCGGCTGAATGGAATGGGGGATCATGACGCTCCCCCTTCCGTGAACAGCACGGGCTGCTTTTCCTGAGCCAAGGCCCAGACCTCGACGCAGGTTTCGTGGCCGAGGAGTTCGTAGGCCGCATGGACGAAGGCCTGCCGCTTGGCATCGACCTTCGTGGTCGCGTTGGCGTGGGTGTCCCGGATCGCCAACGCCTTCTCGGCGCGCCGTAGCTCGCCGATGCGGGCCTGAAGCGCCGGCCGGCTCCGGCGCTTCCTTTTGAGTGCGATCTCGGCCCGGACCTTCCACGACGGATCGTCGCTCTGAAAGCCGAGGGAGATCTGATCCTCGATGGCGAGGATGGCGCCATCGATCTCGTCGAGGATCGCTCGTCCCTGCTCCGAGGACTGGATGTCTTCGAGCCGGATCTCGGAGCCGTCGCGAAGGAGGAGGGTGTTCACACCGCGGATGTCGACGGTTGGAAGGAAGCGGGCGTCGCTCATGCCCCGCCACCTATTGCCACGCGTCCCACATCGCGGCGAATGCCGATCACCCTGCCGATGATCATAGATTGCAGCTGTTTCTCAGAGAAGGGTCCCTCGCTGGCGTAGATGATGCCGCCAGCCTTCTGGCGCCTTTCGAGCATGCCCGGACCTTGCGGCCGGTTGATCGGATCGGCGGACCACGTCGTGCTCGCAGTGTCGATCCTGCAACTGTTCGTCTGCATGATGCTGCAGCGCTCGCCGCTTGGATCGTGTTTAATAAGGAACAGGATACCCCGTTCCAGGGCCGTCTTATTGATGTCGACCAATGCGATATCACCGGCTCGCAGGACCGGATAATTGAAGGCATCCCCGACGACGTATTCGATGCATCCCTCTGGCGCTTCGTCATAGAGACGGAGGTCTCCCGGAGCGTAGCCGAACGCATCGCGGACTTCGGTGGGCGTGTAGATACCCTGAATGCGATGAAGCTTCTCGATTTGCCGGGCATCCTTGAACCCACGACGCCCCGTCACCGGGTCGAATAGCTCGATTTGAGGAATGAGCTCGCTGTCTGGATGCGGGTCGAGAAATACCGGATTGAAGCTGTTTCCGATGTGCCAGACGCTGGGATTTCCGCCGGGCTTGAAATAGGCCACAGCGAAATCCCGTGGTGCCGGCGATATGGGCTCGACAACGATCGCGCTGCCGGGCGGCATATGAACACCGGCGCCGGCATCACCAACTAGCAGTCCGTAGGCGTCAGGGTGCGAGCCCTCAGCGCACTGAACGCGCCCCATTTCCGGGTCGACGTCCTCGGGGGAAACAGGTTCTGGCCCGTCGGCCGGCGGCTCGACATGCGACAAGAGGGGTGACTGGGCGATGAGGCTGGCGACAACGTGCTCGTCGTCGGAAATCGGCACTTCCTGATGCTCATGATACTCGACGGCGAAGCGTGCTAGCTCGCGGCAACCCGCGGCGGTCTGCGGGACCGTCTCAAGCAGAACGCCCCGGCAGTAATCTGCAAGCCGCCGAAGCGCATTCATCCTTGTGTCTTCATCCACGCCGGGGGCGAAGGCCGCATCGGCGAGGGAGAGAAGCCGGCGGCCCTCTTCGATTACAGCGATGATAGGATCGACGCTGTCGGCCGGCGCAGCTTTTTCGGTGAGTTCTGTCGTCAGCAGCTTCGTCGCAGCCGCATCGAGATCACGTTCGTCGAGGGCATCCGTCGTAAACGCCTGGGCTTCAGACACAGGGGTGCGATCAACGCAAAGGCGCTGTTCCATGACTTCATCTCCGTGGGTTGGGTGGAGGCCCTCGACGGCTATTCAGACCTGCGTGGGCCGCTTGAAACGGACGCCTCGGTGAGCGCGTCCGTGACCTCTTAAATCTCGGGTTCTTCAGGCACGCTCTCGTGGTCGTCGTGCATGCACAGCGTGAGCGTGACCGAAGGGGTGAGCAGCGTGTGCGCGGCCAGGATAATGGTGCCGGTCTCCACGTCATGCGTGTTCGACGTGTAGAGGCCGCTTCGGACCATCAGGAAGAGGGTGGTGTTGATCTCGCCGCCGCACTCCTCCTCCGACAGGCCAAGCCAGTCCTGCAGGTGCTTGAACAGGGCGAAGGGGCTGATCGGGCCGGCGAGATGCGCCGTGTGCCGGATCGCCTCTGCCAGCAGTGCGCTACGCCCCTCGGGCTCGCCGATCTGGGAACGGGGGAAGGTGACCATGTTCGTCATGGTCAGGCCTCGCCAAAGGTGGCGGCGTTGCCGATCGCCCAGGCAATGGCGAGCCTGCAAATCGGAAGGAAAGGGTAGGCGTTCGCGAGCATGGTTCGGCTCCACCGCTATAGGCGATGAAGCAATCTAGCGCTAAACGCTATGCATTGGCAAGCGGTTCTAGCGAGAAAAGCTATTTGCCTGGATCGGCCATCTGTTTCCGCATAGCGGGATTGTTCATAATGGCGACGGTCACCTGCGCCAGGTTGAAGGGTTTTAAGCCTTCAAGCGGAGGAAAATGAGCATTGTGAAGATCAACCGCACCAGGAGTTTTACTTGGTGCAACAACGCCCATGAATTGATCCTCTTCCTTAGTGCTAACTAAACAGAAGCGCCCATAAAATCCAGAATAATCCATTTCTCCCTTGTCGTTAAGGCACTCCTCCTCTGTGGCCCAAGTTAGCCCCAACAAATCGTTATCTTTGAAGTATGGATAGAGGGCATTTCCTCTCACCTCTACCCAAATCATGTCCAAATCCTCGAATACATTGCTGTTTAGATGCCAAGTTCTGACCTTGTTATCATCAAATGGATCAACCTCGCCACCTAAGTGGATCTCTCCGGAAACCGATATAGTGGTTACACGCCGGACTTGCGGTAGGAGATCCCACTCATCTACGCCTAGAGCTTGAGAAAGCTTGTCCGTCCAGGTGAAGTCGAGCCTCGTGACGCCACGCTCTAGCTTGGAAATCGTCGTCCAATGAACGCCAATGGCGTCCGCCAGCTGTTGCTGGGAAAGCCCCTTCGCGCGGCGTTGTTCGGCGATACGGTTCGGTCTGGTCGTGCGCATATAGCTAAATTCTCATACCTGCAGCGCCGCCTCTATCCCCAGAGGCGCTAAGACTGGCTTGGCAATCCTAGCGAGAAACGCTATGTAGCTAGCGATTCAGGTTGGGAACGCAGATGGTTCAGCCCATTTCGCCTCGGGATTGGCGGCAAAGTCAGAGCCTCTCGCTAGAGGCAGCTGCGGTGCGCCTTGGAGTTTCCGGGAAAAACCCGGCTCGTACTTGGCAGCGCTGGGAAACCGGCCAGTACGCAGCGCCACTTGGCGTTATCATCGCCGTTGAGCAGATGAGTGGTGGCCGGGTAACCCCGACCTCATGGGCGGAGACTAGGCGTCGGTACTCTGAGGGCCGAACCTGATGCCCTCCTCACAAGCTCATACGCATCAGGGACAGGCTTACCTGCCCCAGCAGGGCCACGGCCGGTGTCCCGTTTGCTATCTTGCAGCGACCGAAGCCGCAGTTGTCCAAGCTTTCCGTCGTGCTCGACCGATCAACGACCGTAAATTGATGGTCACTCCGCGCATCGGGATGGGAGCCCTTCACGACCACACCCGCAAGATGATCAGTAGCCCCACCGGCACCACGAACATCAGTCCAATCGCCCACTGGATCTCGCTCCGGGCGCGCTTCAGTTCGCCTTCCAAGGTGGCGATACGCGCTTCCAGGGCACGAAACCTTGCTTCGTCCATTCGTCGCTCCCTCGCTTCGGCTCGTACTCCGCTGGTGGCGCCAGGCCGGCCGGTTGTTTATGCAGATGCTTGGTCTCCAAGAACTCATTCTGTCTCAGCATCCCATTCGCATCAGAGCGTCGCCCACGCTGTGGAGCAGGCGCGCCGCGCCGGTGCCGTCTGGTGCTCGTCCTCGGTCGTCGAGACGGTTCGCCAACCGCTCCAGCACCTCCCGTCTATCCATTCCGGGCAGAGCGCTGGCCAAGTCAACCATCAGTACCGCCAGGGCATCCACGACGGTCTCGGCCGTCACGCTGTCGGCACCGGCGTCACCCGTTCCAGGATCTCCGGTGCGATAGGCAGCGGGCCGTTCGCTCAAAGCGTCCATGGTGTCAGCGTGCTGGCGGAGGGAGTGGGATTTGGAACGCAACAACACAAGCGTTCGCCCGGATTAGCCACGCGTGATCGGTTCGATCCGCCACGCCTTCGTCTGTTCCGCCAGGGCAGCGAAGGCCAGATGCAGGTCGCTCATGCCGAACGGGACAATCTCGGTGGTGGTCACCGAATCCGCCTCGATGCTGACCCTCGCATGCCCCCGGCAGCCAGTACGGCTGAAGGCGAACTCGATCTCCAGTGTCTCCCCACCGAGATCGACGTCCAACTCCCTCTCGATGCTGTCCAACTGGATATCGAACAGGTCTTCTTCCGACGTGCCCATCGGGGCGTTCCTTCCTCGTCGCTTGGACGTCCGTATCGATTGCCTCCTCCCTCTGCAGGGAGGCTTGCTGCCTGATGCTGCTCAAGGACTTCATGCGGTTCGAAGACTTGTCCGACGCGGAGATGGCCGAGAAGATCGGCGACATCACCGAGTACGGCGTGAGGAAGCTGCGCTTCCGGACCCGTGGTCCCTCGGTGCGGGTTGCCGCCCGTATCGAGGAGGTCACCGGCGGCAGGGTTAGATCCGCTGACCTGCAGCCGCTGACGAACCGCCGCGCTCCCGCGGAGGCCGTGTCGTGATTGTTTCCGCTCGTTCCATCCTGTTCCTGCCGTCCGCGCTCTCCCGCCAAGGCGCCGCGTCCGTCAGCCTGTCCTTCGTTCCGACCCCCAACGTCGCTTCTCATCCTCTGGTCTCCCGTCGTGGTCGAACACCACAAGACCAGAGGAGCCACCCGAGATGTTGGGCAAGTCACCCGAGAACGCGGGTAAATCACCCAAGGCCCGCGAGGCTGTCGCCATGAGCTCTCAGGCCGAGGCCCGGTATCTGGTGGAGTTGATCGCGGGCCCCATGCGGCTCGGCGAGAACGTGAAGGCTGCGCTCTCCCGTGTGGCCCGCACCACGGGACTGAACGACCGCCGGGTGCGGGGCATCTGGCACAATGAAGCCCGCTCGATCCGCTCCGAAGAGATGGATCGCCTCAGACAAGCAGCGCGAGACGCTCGTGCAACGGAGCAGGCGCGCAATGAGCACAGGTCCGTCCTTTCCCTCCTCGCCACCGCCGACGCGGCCCTGGGCCTTCCGGGCCCGGACGTGGATCGCTCGGATGATCCTGCGCTGGGCTTCGGGCCTGGCGATCATGATCGCCCCCTGGATCAGGGACACTGAGCGGTGATCCCACTGACCCACGCCCAGCCGCCGCCGGCCTGACCCGCTCGTAGCGCTTCGCCGTCCTCATCCCTCACGCCCGAACACGGCGCTCCCGAACCTTGGAGCTTTGGCCGATGCCCCTTGCTGTCTCGTCACACCCCATACCCGAGCGCGTGAAGGCGTATCGGAGCGCCCTTTTCGATCGCTGGGTCGACGCCAAGCGGCGCGCTCATCAGAGCGAGGACATCGCCGACCATCGCGCGGCGGTCGACGCCTACACCGTTTTCATGCGGGCGCATCTGGCATCAGACGAACGGACGCAGCTCGACCTCGAGGATGAGATTGCGCGGCTCACCGTCGAGAATGGCAGACTGCGAGCCCGCGTTCGCGGAGGAGGACCATCATGACATTCACGTTCGATGATTCGGATCCAGATTTTACGCCGGGCTTGGACGACATCTTTCTGCACAGCGCGATGCTGCGGGATTTTGAAGTGCAGATTCTGGATGATCGCTCGTTTCGCTGCTTGATGAACCTTGTTCGGCTCTGTGCCGCCGCGCGAGCCTGGACATACACCGCCCCTGAACCTGGAGGGTGGGTCCATGCCGGCGATGAAGGGCTAGCTCGCGCGGTAGGAGTGAGCCGCAGCCTGTGGCTCTCGAAGATTAAACCAGCGCTCTTGCCCTTCCTCGAAATCAAAGATGATCAGCTCCGCGTAGCTCGCGACTGGTTCCTGACGCGGACGGAGCGGGAGAGACAACTTTCCATGCGCCGCAGCCAATTGATCCACCCGGGCATTTTCTCAAACGAAGCCTTCGTGTCGGTCTCTACCTCCGCACGTGTTCTGCTTCTTGGGCTCGGTACCCTAGCGGACGAAGCGAAGCGGTTCCCGTGGAACGAGGACGTCATCGTAAGCGCATTGGCGATGCCGAACGCCGCTGCAGAATTGGCTGAGCTGGAAACGGCGTCTTTAATCGCTCGGGAAGGGCGGCAGGGGGTGATCCTCTTCGATTATGGCTTTGGTAGCGGCAACGACGGCAACTCTGGCGACAGTGAGGACACGCTATGAGCCGCTGGTTTCGCCATTACGCGGGCCTCACCACTGATCCAAAGTTCGGAGGTGTTGCGCGCCGCTCAAAGGCTTCCCGAGAACGTGTTGTCTTCGTGTGGTGCTGTTTGCTGGAGAGCGCTGCGGAGGTGAACGAGGGCGGACGGTTCGCGATCGATGCAGATAGCATTGCCGACGTGCTGTCCTGCGAGACGGCCGAGGTTCAAGCGATTCTCGACCAGATGGAAGCAAGCGGACTTCTCGCCGACTCGAGGGTAGGAAAATGGGCGGACCGCCAGTTTGAGAGCGATACGTCCGCGTCACGGACACGTCGCTATCGAGAGAAGAAGCGTCACGGAGACGATACTGTGACGTCACGCGACGGCGGTGTGACGCCCCCAGAGACAGAGACAGAGACAGATACAGAATTAGCTCTGGTAGAACCACCTGAGCCTCTTCCTGAAAAACCTGAGACTGACACTCGCACCGCCGCTTCGCGATCGGTGCCGGGAGCGAGCCGATATTTTTTCGAGAGCGGCGTCATCCGGCTGACTCAGCCCGATTTCCTGAAATGGGAAGCGGCGTTCCCAAACATCAGCCTCCGGTCCGAGCTCACCGGGCTGACCGGTTGGGCCGGCGAGCAGGCCAACTGGTTCTTTGCCGTGCCCGGTGCCCTGGCCAAGCGAGAACGGGAGGCGCGGCTCGCGGCAGAGCAGTTCAGACTTGAGGCTAAGGCGAAGGCCGAGGCGCCGCGACCAAAGCCCTATGGCTACGTGCCGTGAGATCGGTCGATGAGATCCTTCGCGAATTCGGGATCCTCCTGCGATCGACATCCCCCGGCCGACACTACGCGATCTGCCCTCGATGCTCGGTCACCGCCAAGCACGCAGCCAACCGCCGACGCCGATCCCTTGGCGTCACGATCGACGCCGGTGGCGTCGGGTTTCGATGCCTCAACTGCGATCTGAGCGGCGGGAAGTATTTCAGCGATGACCCTCAACCCAACGGCAATCGCCTGGCTCGAAAGCCGGGCCCTCGACAGCGAGACCGCCTCACGTTTGGGGATCTACAGCGCCAAGCGCGCTCAGGGTGGCGATCCGGTTCCTGATGCCGCCGGCAACATCCTGGTCTTCCCGTACCTCGACGGTGGCGAGGAGGTGAACGCCAAGTACCGGGGGCGGGATTCGGCCGGCAAGAAACGGTTCTGGCAGCGTGCCGGTGCCCGCAAGACGTTCTTCAATGTCGCCGTCCTCGACGACCCGGCCGTTCAGAACGGTCAGGCACCGGTGGTCATTACCGAGGGCGAACTGGATACGGTCGCCGCCGTCCAGTCCGGCCATCCCTTCACCGTCTCGGTGCCGGATGGCGCCCCGCCAGCTCGTGACGAGCAGGGCAACATCGTCGTGGTGCCAGACAATGCCGACGACGTGGTGCCCGAACACGACGACAAGTACCGCTACGTCTTCAACAACTGGGACCGCCTGAAGCGGGTGAAGCGGTTCGTCCTTGCCGTCGACAACGATGAGCCGGGCCGCCGCCTCGGACAGGAGCTCGCCCGCAGGCTTGGCCGCTCCCGGTGCTGCCTCGTCAGCTATCCGGCAGAGCCCTGCGTGGCGGATACAGACGGCGTGCTCCGGCCGGTGAAGGATCTGAACGAGGTGCTCCAGCATTTCGGGGCGGACGCGGTCATGGCCTGCATCGAACAGGCGAAGCCCTTCCCGGTGAAAGGCCTCTACAAGCTCTCCGACTTTCCGGAGCGTCCGCCACTCCTTGCCCTAACCACAGGATTCCGCGAACTCGATCTCCACATGCGGCTTTACCGCGGGGCGTTCGTCGTCGTTAGCGGCCTACCTGGTGGCGGCAAGACCGCCCTAATGACCCAGATCGCGATGAACATGGCGACGGGGCACAACTGGCGGATCGCCATTGCCTCCTTCGAGATGCATGTCCGTCCGATCCTGGAGAACATGCTGCTCGGCTTCATGCTCCAGAAGCCGCGCAACCTCTGGACCAAACCGGAATGCGACGGATGCCGGCAGTTCATCGACGAGCATTTCGTTTTCATTGCCCTCGCTCCGGACGACGAGGACACCGAGGCTGACGTCCAGTGGGTGATCGACAGGGCCGCCGACGCCGTGGTCCGCGAGGGCATCTCCATGCTCCTCCTCGATCCCTGGAACGAGGTCGAGCACAAGCGCCGGCCCGGCGAGAACGTCGCCGATTACACCAACAGGGCCATCCGTCTGCTGAAGCGGTTCGCGCACAGCTACGACGTTTGCACGGTCGTCGTGGCTCACCCGACGAAGTCTTCCGGCCTCTCGGTCCGGAATGGCGAGCCGATGTCCCTCTACGACATCGCCGACGGTGCGACCTGGGCGAACAAGGCCGAGATCGGTGTGGTGATCCACCGAGCCTCTCCGCACGACCGCATCGCCAACGTCGGCATCCGCAAGGTCAAGTTTCACGAGACCGGTAAGATCGGGGACGTGTCCCTGATGTTCGACGACGAGCTCCGCCAGTTCGTGGCCTGAGCCGCGGATGCACCCAATTCGATTCCAAGGGAGAACTCCATGGCTCGCAGCAAGGGCAAGCGACAGCGCGAGCGGGAGCGCCGGCAGCGTCGCGACGAGCGAAGGGCGGAGCGCCGCGCCTCCTCGGGCACCGGTGCAAGCTTCGGCATGGGGCAATCCGCACCGAGCGCTCGTAGCGCGGCCGATCCCATCTGCGGTGTGGCCTCGCCCACGATCGATCCGACCCTGTGCTGGTACATTGCCAAGACCACGCCTCGCATGGGCGTGCGGGCCCTAGAGGCGTTGCAGGCAGCGGATGTGGTGACCTATCAGCCTCGCGCTTCGGAAGTCGTCGTACGCCGCGGCCGCCGTGTCGTCCGCCGCACGCCGATGCTCATCCGCACGGTCTTCATCGGCGTGAAGGATGCGGGCCACCTTGCCATGGCCAAGGATCGGCCGGGCGTCGCTGAGATTGTCTGCTATCCGGTCGAGGATAAGTCGCTGGAGGGCAATGTCTCCGGACCGGTGCTCAAGCCTGCCCAACTCGATGCCGTGGGCCTGCAGCGGTTCGTAGACCGCATCGCCAAGGGCGAGATCGTAGAGCCGGTCGGGATCAAGATCGGTCAGGGCGTGATGGTAATCGACGGGCCGTTCGCCTCGTTCCCTGCCACTGTGGAGCGGATCCTGCCGGATGATCGAATTGCCGTGTCCGTTTCTCTGTTTGGGCGGCCCTCTTCCATCGAATTGAACATTGCGCAAGTCCAGCTGTTGTAGTAGTCCGAATCACTGAACGGTCGCCGCTGTACTCTCCCGCCAGGGGATCGATGTTAAGCCGCGACGGAGATGGGTCAGACCGCTTCTCCACTTTGTAGGCTGGTTCCATAGCCCTGACCCCATTGGGGTACTGCTTCGAAAAGGCGTCGCCATTGATTTTTTAGTCTGTGTCTTCGCCCGGAAAACTCACTTATCGCGGTCGACCGACGTCGGCGAACGCCATTTCGCGAAGATATAAATGGCGGCCATGATGAGCAGAATTGGCACGGTAAACCACAGCCATCCCATATCTACGTCGGTCGAACCTGCAGGGCTCGGGGCAGGCTGAGTTTTGCCCGTCGCAGTATGAGGCTGGTCAACCGACTGCGCGAATGCGCCAGTTCCAGACAGCGACCAATAAAGCAGAGTCAGTCCCTGGCGTTTTGACATCTTTGGATCCATCCGTTTGGTGTTGCACTGAAAGTGAGAGCCGCATGCGTCGTATGGTCCGCGGCTCTGCCCTGCGGCCCTTGCTGATTGCATATGGCGGATGTCCCAGACCTAACGCGCCCTACCTTCCTGATCTCGCAGCGGAAGGGACGGCACGGATGTCCTATTGGATCGAGTTCTATGACCAGGGAAACAAGATCGGTGAGACGCCGGCGCCGGGCTCGGAGGAAGAGGCCCGGGAGCATGCCAAACAGGGCCTCGTCACGCACAAGGCCGATTTTGCTCGCATCGTAGACGTAGGCGCCGAGCGTGCCGAAGTGTGGTCCGTCCATGCCGATACGGACGAAGCTCGTATTTCTAAGCCCTGATCCCGACGTTGAAACCGCGTTGGCTGGGACGGGCGCACCGCCCCGGTAGCCTCTGCAACTCGCTAGACGATCACCGCCAGGATCAGGTCGATTGCAATCGCGCCGGCCACTGCCATCCCGAGAAGGGTTATGCTGCTAACCTGATCGACCTTGTCGATGGTGTTGCCGACCAGATGCTCGGGATTATTCGCGGCGCCACCGCGCTGGGTCTGGTTAGGGTTTGACGTTATGGGGGCGTTCATGGGTCGGCTCCTGTGCGAGGGCAGAGGCAGCCCATTGGCGAACCTGAGCACCTGGGTGTCCTAGCCAAGGCCCCGAGACCGGACCCTGTTCCGCCCAGCAGCGACGCAGGTTGCCCTCACCAACAGCGATCTCACACCTGCCGGTCATCACTCCGCTGGCGCTTCATCCTGATTCAAAGCAGCCATCAGTTCGTCACCCGTCATCCAATGAACCCCGGCTGGCGAGTGTATGGCATGGGCAACCAGGCCCATTCCGACCTTCATCCGAGCAGCTTCGAGCGCCATCTCAGAGCTTTCATGCTCCTCGTGGTTCCACTGGCCGCTCGCTCGGTTGGTGTTGTCGCCCCATTGCAAGATCCACATCGCGTGCTCCTTCTTCGAGGATCAATCCTGCAATACCCCTGGCTAGTTCCGCGTACGGTGTCGGACAGTGATGGGTCGTCAACCAGACTTGCCTTCGGCCCCCTCAGCTATCCTTCAAGTTCGAACCCGATGCGTCCTTGCGAATAGCGCGGCCAGAACCGCGAGGCAGGCCGTCAATCCAGCGGGGAAGACCAAGGCGAAGATGCCGATCGCGCTGTAGACGGCGGCTCCCCCAACAGCTCCGATCAGCAGGGCCAACCAAACCGCGGCATCACCAATCCAGCCCAGCGGCGGTCCCGTCCTCGTAAAGGCAGCGGCGATCTTCTGACCGAGACTGAATAGCGCCCCAGTGACGAACGTCGTTCCTGCGCGGAAGCCTTGCACCGAGCCGAGAACCGCGTTCTGCGCACCCATGGCCAAAGCCAGGAAGAACGACACCAGGCCTAGATCAGGCAGTTGCAGCCCAAGGGCGAACGCTCCGAAGACCAGGATGGCTTCGTAGGTCAGAACGATCGTCGTCTTCCAAGGCGCGGGCGTGACGATCGACAAGCCACTGGCAATCGTCGAGCCGAGCAGGAACGTGGCGATTAAGACGGCCGGCCTTACGATGCCGTCCACCGCACCGTGAGAGATGGACACCCCCATCTGCGTGGTGTTGCCGCTCATGAACGATGTGTAGAGCCCGGTCAGCTGGATGAATCCTATCGCGTCGATGTAGCCGGCCAGCCCGGTGAGCAGCAGGCCGAAGGTAAGTTGCGACGGTCGGTTCATGTTGCGGGCCTTAGCGGGGGCACAGGGGATCAGGTCCTCTCTACCACCCGGTAGCGCGCGAGGCTCATAACCTGGAGGTCCTCGGTTCGAATCCGAGCGCCGCAACCATCACCCCACCAAGTCGTCGATGGTTAGCGATAGCGCATCGGCAATCTTCCGAAGGGTGTCCACGGTCCCCTCGCGCTTTCCCGTTTCGATCTGAGAGAGGAACGGCTTCGCGATGCCGGCTTTCTCGGCAAGCTGTTTCGCCGACAGGCCGCGATGCTCACGCCAAACGCGGACGCGGTTCTCGCCATCGAGAAGGCGGTCTACGACATCGGAGGGGATAAGCTCCTCTTCCCCGGAGGCGAGACGCTTCTCGATGCGATCGAATGCAGCGTTGTCGGCGGCATCCTCGGCTGCTTCGATAAGGGCGGCATACTCGGCCTCGGGGATGAGCACGAGACGTTCCCCCGCAGGGGTGATGATGGTCTGGGCGTTCATGGCGTCTCTCCTGTCCAAGGTAGGCTATTCGTAGGCTCCCCCTCTCGGGGCAACCTTCAGAACGGCGACGACTTCACCGGTTTCGTTGAAGAGGACGCGCCAGTCGCCGACACGAAGGCGAAGGCGGTTCTCGTGGCCCTGCAAGGTCTTGACGTTGTTCGCCAGTGAGGACGGGTCCTCGGCATACTGTTTCACCTTCGCGCGGATCAGCTTGGAGACGTTGGCCGGCATCCGGCTCAGCGTCTTGGTCGCTTCCTTGGTGTAGGTGATCTGGCGCATGATGATTGTGTAGCATATTGCTACCGTCTGAACAATAGCAAAGTGCTAATGCAGGCTGCGGGGTCGATGCGATGGCGCGCCTCTCCACCCTCAGACCTTTCCTAGGAACCAACCCCTGGTGTTGTCAGCAGTGAGCAGGTGGGACGCCCGTCCTAACCCGCCGGGGACCCTGGGGCCTCCAACCCTATACGGGTGGTCGGGGCCCCAGTTGTTTCTAGCGCCAGGGTCCGAAAACCCGGTAACAGGGTAACAGGTAACAGCCGGGATGAGCGACGACAGGCACCTTAGCCAAGCCGATTTCGCCCGTCGGCGTGGGGTATCCCGAAAAGCCGTAACTGCGTGGAAACAGAAGGGCTTGCTGGTATTTTCTGATGCAGGTTTGATCGACGTCGAGGCGTCGGAATGGAACCTGGATCAGCGCCCTGCGAGCTACCGAGGCGGTGTTACCCATCGGCCGATCCGGGCCGTTACCGGTAACACTCCGGCGCGTGAGCCGACGGCGCCAGCGAAGCCCAAGCCCAACACTTGGCAGAAGCTCGGCGAGGCGATGCCGAGACCGGCGGAGCTTCCGGACGGCGACGACGAGGCCGTGGACATCGGCCCGCTCGACCCGACGAACCTACCGCTGCCGGACGCGATCCGGCGCAAGGAGAATTTCCTGGGCCTCCAGCGCAAGCAGGAGGTCGAGAAGAACGACAAGAAGCTCGTCGATCGCGAGGCGGCCGAGAAGCTGTTCTTCGACACCGCCCGTGATTACCGCGACGCCTGGCAGTCCTGGCCGGCGCGGGTCGCGGTGGTGATGGCAGACGAGCTGAAGGTCGACCCCCGTGCGCTGACGACGATCCTGAACGCGCATGTCAAACAGCATCTCTCCGAGCTCGGAGAACCCTCGGCCGAGTTCGCTTGATACCGACAGCCTCGCGAAGGCTTGGCGGAAGGGGGCGACCCCGACCCCGAACCTCGATGTCGTTCAGTGGGCCGAGCGCTACCGCAGGCTGAGCAAGGAATCGTCGAACGGCGGTCGCTTCATCGTCTCTCGGGTCGAAGTGGCCCGCGGCCCGATGCTCGCGGCGACCGAGCCGGGTGTCAGCGTCATCACTCTGATGGCGTGCACGCAGCTGCTCAAGACGACCGTGATCGAGAATATCCTCGGCCGGTTCATGCACATCGATCCGTGCCCAATCCTGGTGGTTCAGCCGAAGGACGACGCGGCCGAGACCTTCTCGAAGGACCGGCTGGCGCCCATGATCCGAGACACGGCGGTCCTGCGGGAGATCTTCGGGGATTCGAAGTCGCGAGATGCCGGCGCGACCCTGACGCACAAGCAGTTCCCGGGTGGACACATCACCCTCGTCGGCTCGAACAGCCCGACCAACCTCGCGATGCGGCCGATCCGGCTGCTTACCTGTGATGAGATCGACAAGTATCCACTCTCCGCCGGCGGCGAGGGCTCGCCCATCGACCTTGCCGAGGAGCGCCAGGCCGAGTTCAAGGCCAACAGCCTGTCGGTGAGGGCCTGTTCGCCCACGGTAGCGGGCCGCAGCGCCATCGAAGCCTCCTATGAGGAGAGCGATCAGCGCAAAGCCTTCGTCGAATGCCCTGGCTGCCACGGCTGGCACCCCTTGGAATGGGAGCAGGTCCGCTTCGACAAGGATGCGGACGGCAAGATCCGGGCGGAAACAGCCCGCTACGAGTGCGTGGCCTGCGAACATCCAATGACCGAGCCTCAGCGGCTCGTGGCGTTGCGCAAGATCGAGTGGCGGCAGACCCGTTCGTTCACATGCTGTGGCGAAAACCAGTCTCCGGAGCGTTGGGCGCCCGAAGCATACGGCGTCCGCAGGGCCCTGTGCATCCATTGCGGCACCGAGGCGGTGCCGAACGACCATGCAGGGTTCCAGGCGTCGAAGCTCTACGCCCCGAAGCAGACCATTCGCGAGACGGTGGCGAAATTCGCCCGCGCGCTACGGCGGGGACCGGAGGCCTTGCGGACCTTCTTCAACACGCAGCTCGCCAGGACGTGGAAGGAAGGCGCCGACGCACCCGACTGGCAGGATGTCTACACCCGCAAGGGTCGATACCGCAGCGGGACGGTGCCTTTCGGCGGCCTGATCCTGTTCGGCGGTGTCGACGTCCAGAAAGACCGCCTCGAGGCGAGCATCTGGGCCTTCGGCCGCAACCGCGAGCGCTGGCTCATCGAGCACCGGGTGCTTCCGGGCGACACGAACCGCGCTGAGGTCTGGACCGAACTCGAAGCCCTGTTCTCGGAGACGTGGCCGCACGAGGGCGGCGCGGAAATGACGGTTCGGGACTGGGGCGTGGATTCCAGCGGCTTCACTGCCGAGGTCTATGCTTTCGTGCGGCGTCAGGCAGGCCGTCCGGTCCATGCCGTCGACGGTCAGGACAGCTACGCGGCAGCCTTCCTCGGTGTCGGCGCGAAGGATGCGACCCCGGCGGGGAAAAAGCTGCGCCGCGGCCTGAAAACGATCCGAGTCGGGGCTTCGTTCGCCAAGCAAGAGCTGATGGGGTGCCTGTCCCTGCAGCGCCCGCCGGACGGGCGGCCCTTCCCGGCCGGCTTCGTCCACCTGCCCGAGGATGTGACCGAAGATCAGGTGAAGCAGCTGACGGCCGAGGAGCTCGTCACGCATGTCACCCGGGGCCGGACGCGGCGCGAATGGGTGCCGATCGGCGGAAGGCGCAACGAGGTGCTCGACTGCGCCAACTATGCCCGCGGGCTCGCCGCCATGCGCGGCTGGGATCGTTGGCGCGAAGTGCATTGGCGGGATCTGGAGGCTTCGCTCGGCGTCGAGCGGGGCGGGGTCATCGTCCCGACCGAGATTGAGCAACCGACAGTCGCCGCCGGCTCGCTAGCGGCCCGGAACCTTCAGCGCGCCGCCGGCCGCCGCAGCAAGGTCCGAAGCAGAACGACGAGGTAGCGAATGGCCGACGACCTCGAGAAGCAGATCGCCGCTCTGCGCAAGCAGATCACGGACATCGATCGGACAATGGCGAGCGGCGTTGAGCGCGTGGAAAGCGCCGATACCGGGAGCGTGGGCTATCGCGACTACAGCGACATGCGCCTCATTCGGTCGGACCTGCTGGCGCGTCTCCAGGCTCTGACAAGCTCTACCGTTGGCGCCCCTCGCCGCACCCGGCAGATCGTCACGACGAGCCGTAGCGGGTGGTAGCGTGAACAGCTACGGCAACATCACAATCCGCGCGAAAGGCGGCGGTCAGCTTCAGTCGGTGGCGATGGATCTGCCTGCTGGCTTTGTCGGCGCGTCTGACGCGACGCCCTACGACGTTGCCGGTGGCACCGGGCGCCGGTCGCGAGCATGGCGGGTCGGTAGCTACGGCCCGAACGCGGCCATCGTCTACGCACTCGACGAGCTACGCCGGAAGTCGCGCGATCAGGCCAGAAAGAACCCCTATGCCGGCGCGGCCGTGGATCGGCTCGTTACGAACATCATCGGAACGGGCATCGTGCCGCGCTCTATGGCGGCCCGGCCCGTCGAGGGACTGTCCAAGCCCGCCGCCAAGAAGCGGAAAGCCGAGGACGCAGCCCTCAGGGCGCAGATACAGAAGCTGTTCCTGGCCTGGACGGACGAGGCCGATAGCATCGGCGCGCACGACTTCTACGGGCTGCAGGCCTTGGCGGTCCGCGGCACGATTGAGGGGGGCGAGACCTTCACCCGTCTACGCACTCGCCGGATCGCCGATGGCCTCACTGTGCCGCTGCAGCTGCAGCTTCTTGAGGGCGACCACTGCCCGCACACCAAGAACGAGCCGGCGAACCGCGTCCGCAGCGGCATCCAGTACGATGCCATAGGCAAGCGCACCGGATATCACCTCTACCGTGAGCATCCCGGCGACGGCGGGGTCCTGACAGGGGTAGCCGATACGACGCTCGTTCCAGCGGCAGATATCTGCCATCTCTACCGGGCGATGCGGCCGGGCCAGGATCGCGGAGAGCCTTGGCTCGCCCGCGCATTGCGCACACTCTACGACCTCGACGGCTACCTTGACGCCGAGCTGATCCGTAAGAAGAACGCCGCTCGCCTCGTCGGCTTCGTGAAGCGTATTCTTGCCGACGGTACTGAAGGACCGCTCGGTACGGATCCTGGCGATGAGGAGGGCGTGGCCACTCTCGATTTCGAGCCTGGCACCATTCAGGTGCTGGCCGACGGCGAGGATATGACCTTCAGCGACCCGAAAGACGTCGGGCCGAACTTCGAGATGTTCGTCCGCGAGTCGAAGCGGAGCGTCGCGGCCGCCTGCGGGCTGCTCTACGAGATCCTGAGCGGTGACTACAGTCAGCTCAACGACCGCACGCTGCGCGCCGCGCTGAACGACTTCCGCCGCGCCGTTGAGCAGTGGCAGCACCACCTCGTCGTATTTCAGCTGTGCCGACCGATCTGGATCCGCTGGATCGACCTCGCACTCCTCTCCGGTGCGCTTCGGCTGCCGGAGGGGATGACCCGACAGGATGCCTACGCCGTAAACTGGATCCCGCAGGCCTGGCCGTACATCCACCCTGTCCAAGACGTTCAGGGCAAGACCATGGAGATCCAGGCCGGTCTCTCGACGCGCACCCGCAAGGTCGCCGAGGGCGGCTACGACGCCGAAACGGTCGACGCCGAGCAGGCCAGCGACAACGAGCGCGCTGACAGCCTGAGCCTGACCTACACCAGCGACGGTCGCCAGAAGGCTGTCGCCGCGAAGGGCGAGCCCACCGAGGCATCGGCCGAAGAGCCCCCGGCCGCCGCCGGAGACTGACCCACCATCACGGAGGCACCATGGCCACTCTGGTCAATGGGAACGAGATCATCCTCACGGGGACGGTCGGCGATCTCTATTGGGACGACTGCTTCACCTCGGCAGACGTCATCTTCGCCCTGGCCCAGGTCGGTCGCGATCAGGATGTCACGATCCGACTGAACAGCGGCGGCGGCATCGCCACCGAGGGCGCGGCCATCCATGCGGCCATCGCTGGGCACAAGGGCCGCAAGGTCATCGTGATCGAGGGGATCGCGGCCTCAGCCGCTTCCGTCATCGCCATGGCCGGCGACGAAATCGTCATGTCGCTCGGCGCGCTGATGATGGTGCACGACCCCTCGGGCTTCACCTTCGGCACCATCGAAGACCACCAGCTCCAGATCCGGGCTCTGACGGCGCTCGCGACCGCCATGGCCGGGATCTACTCCGAGCGCACTGGCAAGACTGTCGCCGAGGCGCGGGCCGACATGCAGGCCGAGATCTGGATGACGCCCGAGGAGGCTGTCGCCGCCGGCTACGCCGACCGGACGCTGGCGCGCGCCGCCAACGACGACGTCGAGCCTGAGCCGACTGCCTTCGATTACCGCCTCTTCAGCCACTCGCCGGAGCGCCTCGTCGCCCTGGCCGATCAACGCGCCTGGACGAGGCGCGTCCGTCCCACCGCCGCGACCCCTACCGCCCCTGCCCGCCAGAAGGAGACTTCCATGACCACCGAGAAGCAGAACGCCGATTCCGCGACGAAGCCCGACACCGCTCCGACTCCCCCGGCTCCCACGCCCGTGGCAACTGTGGCGCGCTCCGATGCTTCGGAGATCGCGAAGTTCTGCGTCGATGGCGGCGTTCCGGCGATGGCCGCGACCCTCCTCGCCGAAGGCGTCACCGTCGCCCAGGCGAAGGAGCGCATCGGTGCCGCTGGCGAGGTGAAGAACCTTGTGGCGCTGGCTCGCCGCAAGGACCCGACCATCCCCGAAGACCTCGCCGCCACGATGCTGGCCGACGGCAAGACCGTCGAGCAAGCGCGTGCGGCCCTCTTCGACAAGCTCGTGGCAGGCGAGGAGCGCACCGCCGTCTCGTCGCACGTCCCTGCGGATGGAGCCGCCGATCCCGCCTCGCGCATCGTCGCGAACTACCGCGCCGCCACCGGCACCAAGACCAAGGCGGCCTGACCTGGCCGCTCCCCTCAACCCCTGATTCAGGAGGCCCGTGATGGCCATCACCAATATCCCCTATTCCAACGTCGGCATCGCGGGCTTCGAGACCAATGACGGCTTCGGCCAGGTCGAGCTGTTCAACTCGGCGATCCCGCTTCCCGTCACCGAGGACTTCCCTGTCGGTGAAAGCACGACGCTCCCCGCCTTCTCGGTGGTCGGCCTGAACGCCACCGGCAATCTCGTGCTGGCGCAGACCAGCGGCACGGCCGTCGCGCCGATAGGCGTCACCACCGCACCGGCCGTGACCGGCGCCGGACAGACCGAGCGCATCGCGATCTACCGCGCCGGCAACTTCAATCCGGACGCGCTGACCTGGCATTCGGACTTCAACACCGACGCCAAGCGTGCCGCCGCGTTCCGCGGCGCGCCGTCCCCCACCAACATCGTCATCCGCAAGCGTCTCTGACGCCAGGACCCAGGAAAGGAACTCGTCATGGCGTTCGACCGCTACGAAATCTGGAACACGCACACGCTTCTCGGGGTGTACCGGGAGACCGATTCTCCGGCCAATTACTGGCTTGATCTCCTCTTCCCGAACGAGATCTCGTCCACCGACGAGTACATCGACTTCGAGAAGATCCCGCGGGCCGGGCGCAAGCTCGCTCCCTTCATCGCGCCGCTGGCCCAGGGCCGGCCGATCTACGAGGAGGGCGGCCGCGTCGCTCGCTTCAAGCCGGCCTACGTGAAGCCGTCCGATCCCGTGACGCCGTCGCGTGCCCTCACGCGCCGCCCTGGCGCGCTGCTTTCCCCCGGCGATGTCGGCCCCCAGGCGCGGTACGATGCCATCAAAGCGGACATCCTCGCCTACCATCGGAATGCCATCGAGCGCCGTTGGGAATGGCTGGCCGCCAAGGCTGCAATCGACGGCGCCGTGACCATCGACGGGGACGACTACCCCTCGGTCAGCATCAACTTCGGCCGCGCCGCCGGTCATACCATCGTGCTCGGCGCCGGAACCCGCTGGGGTGATGCAGGTGTGTCGGTCCTGGATTCCGTCCAGGGCTGGATGGACCTGATGCATGGCGCCGAGTTCGGTGGCGCGCCGAACCGCATCACCGTGGGGACCGCGGCCTGGGCAGTCGCCCGCAAGGACGAGGCCCTCATGAAGGAGATGGACACCACGCGCCGCGGCAACGACGTGGATATCCGCACCGGCCTCTACGGCACGGGCGAGGCGCGCTACGTCGGCACGCTCGGTGCGGGCCTCGAGGTGTGGGTCTACAACGACTATTATAGCCTCGGCGGAACGGTGACGCCCTTCATGTCGCCCAAGGACATCGTCCTCACCGGCCCCAACGTTCAGGGCTACCGGTGCTTCGGCGCGATCGTCGACGTGAACGCTCAGTTCCAGGCGCTGCCGATCTTCCCCCGCAACTACATCATCCCGGGTGACGTCGCGATCGAGCAGATCGTTACCCAGTCGGCGCCCCTCATGGTGCCGGTGAACCCGAACGCTACCCTGAAGGCGACCGTCGTCGCCTGATCCCCCATACCATTCGAGAGAGGACACGACGATGGCACAGGCCTTCGCAATCGCGACCCTTCATGTCTGCCGCAAGCGGGCGGAGATGAAGGACGGCAAGGTGGTGACCCCCGCCGATATCGAGGTGGTCCCGGCTGGCAAGATCGCGGACATCTCGGACGAGGACTTCAAGGTCTTCGAGAAGGCCGGCGCCGCCCGCCGTCCGACCAGGATGGACCGCGCCATGTCCGAAGGCGAGGAGGAGCCGGAGGCGGTCGAGACCGCTGCCGGTCGCGTGACGGCGGCCAAGCCGGCACGGTGATGGACGCGTTCGCAATGGGCGTCGATGCCATCTTCGACGACCCGAACCTTGCGATCGATGCGATCTGGCGCGCGGGCGGCGGCTCCGATGGGGTCCCCGTCCGCGTGATCAGGAAGTCGCCAGAGGCCATCGTCGGTCTCGGAGACAATCGGTACGACCTCAACGCCATGCTGATCGACATCCGCCTCTCCGAGGTCGCTGCGCCGGCTAAGGGCGATGCTGTCGACCTCCTCGACGACGATGGCGAACTCACCGAGACGCTGCTCGTCATCGGCATGGGCAAGATCGACACCCGGCGGCTCGTACGCACCTGCGAGGTGTCGGCCGTCCAGCCCGACGACCCGGACGAGGATCCGGACGAGCCGTGAGATACCGCGCCACCGTCCCCGACATCCGGCAGGCGCTGTTCGGCGCGGAGGTCCAGATCGCCAAGTCGGTCACGACGGCGATGAAGCAGGTCACCGACGGCCTGAAGCAGGATCTGCGCGCCGACGTCACCGAATCCGGCCTCGGCCAGCGCCTCGCGAACACCTGGCGCGGTCAGACTTTCCCGAAGACCGGTGAGAGCGTCGACGCTGCCGCCTACGTCAGCACGAACGCCCCGAAACTCATCGACGCCTTCGACCGCGGCGCGACCATCGTCGCGAACGGCCGGAAGTACCTCGCCATTCCAACGCCTGACGCCGGTGTCCGTCAGGTCTCGAAGCGCCGCGCGAAGGGTTCGACCGACAACACCCTCAGCCCAGCATCTTGGGAGCGAGAGACCGGCATCAAGCTCCGCTTCGTCCCGAGCCGTTCCGGCGGCGTGCTCGTCGCCGACGCCTTCTACCGGCGTCAGGCGCGACGCTACCAGGGCCGGAAGTCGTTCCGCCCGATCAAGGAGACCGGCCCCGAGAAGGGCCGCAAGTTCGTCGTGATCTTTATCCTGGTCAAGCAGGTGAAGCTGCGGAAGCGCTTCGACATCGATGCCACCGCCAAACGCTGGGCCGACCGCATCCCGGGCGCCATCGCAGCCAACTGGACGCCCTGATGCCGAGCAAGCGCGAACAGGTGATCCAGGCCGTCGCGGCGCTGGTGAAGGCCGCTCTCCCGAAGGCGTCTCACTTTCGCAACGAGGTGAAACAGCAAACGATTCCGGCCGGCGGTTACGCCAACGTCGATGACGGCGACCCGGGCGAGCCCGATGTGACGCTGAACCCGACCACTTGGATCTACGAGCACGAGATCCCGCTCGAGTTCGCGGCCAACGCCACCAAGACCGTCTCCGCCGAGGTCCGCCTCGACCGAATGCTGCAGGCGGTCGGTGCTGCCGTCGCCGCAGATCGGACGCTCGGCGGCCTCTGCGATTACGTGATGGTTCAAGCGGCCGTCACCGAACCCCTTACCGCAGACGGTGCGCCCGTCTCCCGGTCCGCCCTGGTCGGCCTCGTCGCCGTCTACGGCACCACTGATCCCCTGAACTGAACCGAGGAGACGACCATGGCCCGCGCCAGAGGTGCGAACGCGATCATGACCGCCGCGTTCGAAACGACATACGGAACCCCGCCCACCACCGGCTACCGCAAGCTGCCGTTCGTCTCGTCGAACCTCGGCGAGGAGCAGGGTCTGATCGCGGACGACCTCCTCGGCTACGGCCGGGAATCGCTGCCGCCGACGCGCGACGTCATCAACAACGATGGCGATGTCGTCGTGCCGATCGACCTGCGCAACTTCGGCAACTGGCTCCGCTTGTTCATGGGCGCGCCCGTCACCACGACCGCCGGCGCGGTCAACACGCACGTCTTCTCCTCGGGTGCCCGTGACCTACCCTCGGCGACGGTCGAGGTCGGGCTTCCGGAGGTGCCGAGCTACGGTCAGAACTTCGGCGTTCGCGGAAATACGATGCGCGTCCAGATGCAGCGTTCCGGCCTGCTGACGGCAACGCTCGGCCTCATCGCTCAGGGCGAGAACAAGCTCCTTGCCACCGGAGCCGGTACGCCGTCGGAAGCCTCAGTGGAGCGCTTCTCGCCGTTCCAGGGCAGCATCACCCGCGGCGGTGTGGCCCTGGCCGCCGTCGTCTCGGCCGAGTTCACCTACTCGAACAACCTCGACAAGGTGGAGGTCATCCGGAACGACGGCCGCATCGAGGATGCTGATCCCGGCATGGTCACCATGACCGGCTCCATCGTGACCCGGTTCGCGAACACTGTCCTCCTCGACCAGGCCACGTCCGGCGCACCGGTGGAGCTGACCTTCGGCTGGGTCACAGACGCCGCCCGGTCGCTCGTGTTCAAGGCGCACGCCGTCTACCTGCCGCGAGCCAAGACGCCCGTCACCGGTCCGGCCGGCGTCCAGGCCACCTTCGCCTTCCAGGCGGCAAAAGACATGACGCTCGGCAAGTCCGTCACCGCGACGCTGGTCAACAATGTCACCGCCTACACGGGTTAAGGGGTTCTTCGACAAGACCGAGGCCAAACAGATCGCATCGGGGTTGGACGAAGCGCCGGGTTGGGCGGGGTAGGGCTCAAATTTTGTATGCAGTAACGAGCAACTTCCATATGTCGCCGTCGCGCACTCGCCAGACCGATCGGATGAACGGGTTCACTCCATCGGGTGTCTGCAACGGCCCCTCATGGACGTACTTCGTCGCCCCGTCCGTCCTGACCGTCTTCACCAGGGTCTCTTTCTCACCATGATGAAACAGGGCCTCGATGAAAGGCCTCGGATCGTCCAGCGTAAAGCCACGCGCTAGGAAATAGTGCGCCTTCGGACCACCGTCCGTGTGATCGACGTTCAGCAGGTATTCGGTAATTTTTGCGTCAGGGATGCCCGGCGCGGGGACTTGCTCAACGGGTTCGGACATGAACCTTAGAGAGCCCGGAGAGCCTGGGCCCGTACCGTGGCATTGCCGACAACCGGCTTTGCGAACTCGACCTCATAGGACGTTCCGTCGCCATAGACGTCCACAATGGTGCCGCGCGAGCCGGCCGGCACCGCAATGCCATCGTCCGTCTCCACCTCGTTGAGAAGCACAACGACGCTCAGCTCGCGAAACAGCGGCGAGGCCATGGGCGCTTTGCGCAGTGTGTGCATGGTCTCGAACGACATACCTATCAGGATAGGCGCGGCCTGATTTTTGACAAGAGGATTCACAGCCACACTGGAAGCCAGGGTCTTAGCGGACCTAACAGGGATGGCTAACAGCGCCCCCTGGCGTTGTCTCGCCGCTCCTACTCCTCAGGATCTAGGGCTGTCTCATCCTGAATGGCGGCATCGATGGCGGCAAGCTGGGCCTGGATCGCAGGCATCTCTTCCGCATATTTGGCACCGCTTTCTGGCAACAGGTTGCCCTCTTGGCCCATGTTGTATCTGGCTCTTGCGAAGTCGGACACGAGAATGCGTCGCTTTTCAACCACGGCCTCTCGCAGCTTTCGAAGTCCCTCGCGATACTGAAAACCCTCAGGCATCCCACAATCCTTTCGGAGGCCACACGCCTCCTTGTCTTTGAAGCTGCAGACTCAGAGCTCGGCCTCACCGTCTCCAACTCGCACACCGCCCATTCGCCAGTCGGTAGCCTGGACCGCCACGCGAGCCGCAACCGCCGCGGCCACGGCGCCGATACACCGTGCGTAATTTAGGTTCGGCGACACGGACGATTGGAGGAGGCGGGGCAACGGGCTCGGAGACTCGCCGGATCTCGACAGGCTTCGGCTTCGGAGCAGGTGGCGTCGTTAACTTCGGGATGTCTGCCACGGACGGTGGCGGCATCAACACCACAGGCCGGATGGTTGGCGGCGAGGCTGGCGCTTCCGCGACTGTCTGAAGGGGCGGGGGAGCACTCGGGGCTTTGCTGGACCATGGCTTGGCCAGGGCGATCATCACGACCACGGTCATACCGATGAGGACGAGCCCAACGCGTCCGATTCGATCCGTACCTTGCGGGCCAACATACGGTGGCGACTCTTCGGTAGTGGACAGCCTTTGAGGGGGCGGAGGCGGGGGCACTTGTGGAGGTGGAGCAGCCTTCGGCATCCGCCGCTGTTTATTGATGATCCACTGATTATAGGCATCCTCCTGCGAGATGCCTTTCTGCCGGCTGGTTCTACGGATGCGCGCGAGGGCCTTCCGAGAGGGGGCAGGTACGCCATGGTCCTGAATGTGCTGCTTATTGAGGGCAGCCATTATCCACCAGACGAGAACAAGGCCTAAGAGCCCAAAGAAGGTACCCACATCCGGACCTCAACCGCGCTGATTCGCGTGGGATCGTTATCCCGCAGAAGTTGATGGCGGCGGAAGGGCAGCTTGGCAGACCGATCTAGAGGTTCGGCTCCGCACGCGGGTAGGAGCTAACTCTATCTTCATGCGGCGGCGGTGACCCATGTGATGATGCGACCGAGCACGTCGCCAATCAATTCGAAAACTAAGCTCGCGATCGCGAATAACAGACCGGCGACCACAACCGCATAAACGGTGCCCACTTGAGTGGGTTCGGTCAGCCCAAACTTCGAGCTCCACCAGGTCACGAAGTTCTTGAGCATGGTCGGTGGGCCTTCCGAGGTGGCTGCACTTGCACCGTTTGCGGATTGCGCGATATCGCGCAAGCGGTCAGTCAAAAAGGAATATCGTCGTCAAGGTCGTAGCTTGGCTTTGGGTCTTTAACAACGGATGCAGCTTCTTTATCACGGTCAGCAATTCGCGTGGAGGATGCTCAAGCATATCTCCGCCGAAACTAACATGCCGCCCATTGACGTGTTCGACGCGAACTACGGGACGGTGAAGGCCTATCACGCTGCAGTATGGCGAGAGGCCTACGCAATGGAAATACCGGAGCCGGCTGACGCCTAAACCGAAGCGGGCCGGAGCGGGGCTGCATTCCCGAACTGGCCCAACGCCCAGAGCTTCGCGGACTCACCGCCAGTAGCGCCCGATACTCATAAGGACAGAGATGCTCAAGCTCAAACCTGCCGCCACCGACCTCACGTGGCTCGACCTGCTCCCTGGCGTTCGCGTCCAGGTTAAGCCGATCTCAATCGCCGACATGCTCCTCACTCGCGACGAGGTGATCAAGGTCTACCGCGAGGAAGAGACCGAGGACACCTCGGCGCTGGCGGATATTGCGATCACGCGCACGCTCGGCCGTCGCGGGATCAAGGCATGGGAGGGCGTCGGCGACGACGCCGGCGAGCCTGCCCCGGTCACACCCGAAAACGTCGACCTGCTACTGCAGAACTTCGACGCCTACGACTCTCTCCACCGCCTCTACGTCGTCCCCGCCATGCAGAGGGACCAGGAAAAAAACGTCTCATCGAGCGCGCCCGGTGGCACTTCGGAGGAGGTGCCGCCTATTGCGCCGCCTGCGTCGGAACCTGCGCCGAATGCGAGTACCTGACCCACGCACCTCAGACCGATGAAGGCGTGATCGCCTGGGCGGTCATCGAGCGGTGTGGCGGGCAGGTCCGTGCCGGGTTCGGAGCTCCTTACGCGCTCGATTTCACCGCGATCCTGATGATGGCCGGCGCAATGGGTGCCGACAATCCGCTCCTCGCGGACGTCCTGCCCTTCGTCGAACCCGTGATCGTCCAAGCGTACAGGGAGGCGGCTGACAATGGCGAATAGCGTAGCAATCCGCCTCGGCGTCGAGGGACAGGCCGACGTCAAGCGGGCTTTCGACGATGCGGGGCGCGCCGGGCAGGATGCATTCCGGGGCGTTGCGACGGCACTGGACGCCGCAGGTGCGGCCAGCGACCGGCAGATCGCCAAGTTCAGGACCCTCGCGCAGGCGGGCCGGGATGCTGCCGCCAAGGAGCAGGCTCAGGCGAACGTCAATTCCATCCTCGGCGTCCGCCCGGCCCCAACCGGGGCCGCGCGGGATTCGGCCAGCGTCTTCGAGATGCAGGCCCGTGCCAGCGAGGAGGCCGCGCGACGCGCCGAGGTGCTTGGCCGCGAGATGGAGACGCTTCGAGCCCGGTTCGATCCGCTGGGCGCGGCGGCGGCACGCTACCAGCAGGCTCTCGCCGACGTCGCTCGAGCCGAGGAGATCGGCGCTATCTCTTCCCAGACGGCGACGACCGCCCGCCTTAAGGAGATGCGCTCCTACGAGGATGCCACCTCCAAAATTCAGAACATGGCCGCCGCGCAGAAGGCAGCCGCGCAGGTCGCCGTCAACCGGCAGACCGTCATTCCCGACCGCGGCGCCGACATCGCGGCCTACGGCACAGAGATGGACCGCCTGCGGGCCAAGTATTCGCCTCTGTTCGCCGTCCAGCGCGAGTACGTGGCGCAGCTGACCGAGATCCGGAACGCCGTGAAGACCGGAGCCCTGACGCAGGTCGAGGGTTCGTCGGCGCTTCAGCGGACCAAGGACACCTTCGCCAAGCAGGTTACGGATCTCCGAGCGAAGAATGGCGGCGGTCTGACGGGCTCCCAGGCGCAGAACCTCGGGTATCAGGTTAGCGACGTCGTTTCTTCACTCGGGAGCGGCTCCAGCGTCACACAGGTGGCGTTCCAGCAGGTGCCGCAGATCGCCCAGATTTTCTCCGGCCCGGGCGGCGCCAGCATCAAGGGGGCGGTGACCCAGGCGAGAGAAGCCGTCACAGGTTTCATCTCGCGCATCGGCGTCCTCGGTGGTGCGGTCGGAGGTGTTTCCGCCGTCGCGCTCCTGGGCGTCGCCGCCTTCTTCTCCTACGAGAGCAGCGCGAAGGCTCTCGATAAGGCGCTTTCGGGCGTCGGCCGCGCATCCGGCGCGACGGCTACGCAGATTGCGGCCCTCGCGCCTGCAGCTGCCGCGGCCGGGAACGTCTCGGTGCGGACCGCCCGTGAACTGGCCGGCGAATACGCCGCCACGGGCAAAATTGGCGTGGCGATGTACGCCTCCCTCATCGGGACGGCGAAGGATTACGCTGCGTCGACGGGGCAGGACCTCGCTGACGCTAACAAGACCCTAGCTGCCGCGTTTGCCGACCCATCGAAGGGCGCCGAGACGCTTAATGCGCAGCTCGGCTTCCTCAACAGCATCACGAAGGAGAACATCGAGCGCCTTCAGGCGCAGGGTGATCGCCTCGGCGCGCAGCGGGCTCTGTTTGACGCCTACAAGGGCAGCCTGAGCAGCGCGACCGAACTCACGTCCGGCTGGGGGCGGATGATGTCGGCCACCGGTACCGTGATCTCGGACATCTGGGACCGGGTTGGCCAGGCCATCGACCGTAGCATCACCGGCGGGACGCTCGAAGACCAGATCGCGACCGCGCAGCGGAACCTGGATCTGGCTCGAACGGCTCAGACCAGCCGCGTGGGCGCATTCCGCAGCGGGATCTCCGGTCGTGGCGTCCCGGACGCCGAGGCTGACCTCAAACGCCTGAACGACCTCCTTGGCGAGCGCACCAAGCGATTGGAGCGAGCGCAAGTCGCCCAGCGCAATCTTGAAACCGGTGTGCTTGTTCGTTCGCTGCTTCCAGAGCAGCAGAACCTGCAGCAACTCGAAGACAAGGTGATCCGCCTCCGGGCGGCCATCACGCAGCCCGCCAAGTTCGGCCTCGACCAGCGAGCGCTCGCGGAAGCCGAGGGGGCGTTCGAGCGCTTGCGCGTCTTGGCTCGGAACACTCGTGAGGACATTGAGAAGTTCGGCGATCCGGCGATTGCAGCGGCAAACCGGCAGGCCGAGTTCCGGAACAAGCTCGCGACCGACAACATCAACCCGGTGGACCGGCAAGTTGCCGAGCTTCGCTCTCAGTTCGAGATCGAGCTGCGCAAGCGGAACATCGACCCAGCAGCAACCCGCGAGAGCATCTCCAAGCCCTTCAATGATCGCCTCAACGATCCGAACCTCGATCCGCGGGAGCTTTCAGCGATCGCTGCGGCGCGCGATGTGGCGCTACGCGCGATCACCGAGCGGGAGGGGCTGACCAAGACCCTCAACACCGAGATCGACACGATCAAGAAGGAGGCGGAGACCCGCGCCACCCGCTCGCAGAGCGTCAACTCGTACATGGACCGCGTGATTGGAGTGGAGAGCGGCGGGAAGACCGACGCGAAGAATACCATGTCAACGGCGACTGGCCTCGGCCAGTTTCTTGAGGGGACGTGGATCCCGCTATTCAAGGAGCAGTTCCCCGACCGCGCCGCAGGCATGTCGGATCGCGAGATCCTGGCGCGTCGGACGGATCGCGACGACAGCGTGGCGGTGCTGCGCCTCTTCACCGAGCAGAACTCCCGCTTCCTCGAAAAGCAGCAGATCGCGACCACCGACCGCAATCTCTACCTCGCGCATTTCGCTGGTGCTCAGGGCGCGGTGGACCTTCTGAAGGCCGATCGAGGCGCGAGCGCAGAATCCATTCTCGGTCGGAAGGCAGCGATCGCTAATCCGACGATCATCGGTGGCGGCCGCACGGCCGGCGATGTCATCGACTACGCCGGGCGCGTGATAACCAAGGGCGCGCCGTCCGTCCGTGCCGCGGACCGCGAGGTGGCGAGCCTTCGCACCCAGATCACCCTGACGGATCAGACCACCGAGGCGGAAGCGCGTCGGCAGAAGATCCAGGAGCTTCTGAACGACGATCTGCAGCGCGGCGGTGCTCTCGGGCGCACCTTCGCAACGGCTCAGGATCTCATCAAGGCGTCGGCATCCCAGGTGACGCCCGAAATGGAGGCCCAGCGCAAGGTCTTCATTGAGACGGCTGACGCCTACGCCAAGGCGCTGGCCGGGTTGGACAACAGCAAGCTCGGACGGGACATCCTTTTCGACCGCTCGCAGATCGACCGCAGTCCCCAGGAGCAAGCCATCGCCTCCCGCCTGCGCGGGACGGGGCTCGGCATGGATTCGGCCGAGGCGGATGCGCTACGCCTGAACGACAATCTCCGGCAGACGAAAGAGCTCGCCGGCGGGGTCTTCAGCGGCATGCTGTCCGATCTGCGCCAAGGCGTCAGCGCGGCAACCCTGCTGGGCAACGTCACCAACCGGATCGCCGACAAGTTCCTCAGCATGGGCTCCGAGTGGGCCATCTCGAAGATGTTCGCCGGCAGCGGCAAGGAGGGGGCAGGCGGCTTCCTGGCCTCCATCATGGCGATGGTCGGTGGAAAGGCAGCGGGCTACGTGCCCGGCTACGCCACCGGCAAGGTGCCTTTCCTCTCCCGTGAGGGCGTGGTGAACGGCCCTGGCACGCCAACCTCGGACAGCATGCTCGTTCGGATCTCCGACAAGGAGGCGATCATTCGGGCGGCATCCGTTCAGCGGTACGGCACTGAGTTCATCCGCTCCATCAACGAGGGGACCTTCGGCGCCACCTCGAACCAGAACGTTCCGCGCCATGCTGAGGGACGGACCCCATTCACGGTGCCAAGCGCTGGAGCGATGGGCCCGGCCGGCTCGAACGCGCCGCAGCCCGTCGACCTCAGGATCATCAACCAGTTCGAGGACGCTCGGGTCGAGAAGCGCCAGGTGCCCGATGGCCGCGGCGGCAAGCGGGAGGAGATCCTCATCCGTGAGGCATTCGTCCAGGGCGCGAGCACCCGTCAGGGGCAGCAGGCCATGAACCAGCCGAGGGTCGCTACACGATGATCCCCGTCTGGCCCGCCAGCCTGCCTCAGCGCGTCCTCGCTGAGGGCTTCAACGAGGGATTCCGCGAAGGCCGGTTGCAGACCGCGCCCGAGCGGGGCCCGGTGAAGCTGCGTCGCGGCTCGTCCTCGGTCGGCAAGCCGATCCAGCAGTCGATCAAGATCGACGCCGAGCAGTTCACCACTCTTGAGCGCTTCTGGGAGGTCGATACCGGCGGCGGTGTTCGCCCGTTCTGGTTCCCCGACCAGACCCGCGGCGGCATCCCGATCCTGACGGCCGCCGGCGAGCCGATTGTGACTCCCTACGGTGCGGCGCTGCTGAACGCGAAGTGGTGGCTCGTCCAGTTCGGCGGCACCGCTCCCAGCGCCGGGACCCGCAGCCGCGGCATGTCCTTCGTCGTCCCTGTCCCCATGACGGTGCTGTACTCATGGGCCGCCTAATCTCGCTGAACGCCCGCCAGGCGATGAACGCCTCGGCGACCGACGACGGGCCGGTGATGCTGATCAAGATCACGCACGCCACCCTGCCGGCGCCGGTCTACCTGTCGAGCGATCCGACCATGCGGTTCTCTATGGACCCGCTGCGCTACGGCACCCGCCACCAGGGGCAGGACTACGACTTCGTCATCATGGGCGCGATCATGCCCGACGATGAGAAGGACACGCCGCCGAAGACGACGCTGGCGTTCGAGAACGTGGCGCCGGACATGGCGGCGCCGCTGCGGGCGATCTCGTCGCCGGCACGCATCGACCTGACGGTGGTCATGGCCCTATCGCCGGACGTCGTCGAAGCCCGCTACACCAACCTGCGCGGCGTGAAGGCGTCCTACGATGCCGACGCCGTGTCGCTCGATATCTCGCGCGAACCCTACACCTCCGAACCCTGGCCCTCCGGCCGGTTCTCGCCGGCCCGGTTCCCCGGCCTCTTTCCGTAGGCTGCCCATGCATTGGTCTGCCGAATACATCGGCCTGCCCTGGCAGGTCGGCGGGCTCACGCGTGACGGTATCGCGTGCTGGGGCCTCGCCCGCCTTGTCTACGCCGAGCAGCTTGACATCGACGTCCCGGATTATGCCGCGTCTGTGTCGTCCTTGACGGAACGGGCCGAAATCGCCTCGGTGTTCGCCGATGGCACGTCCGCTGCCGGCCCATGGACTGAGGTCTCCGTCAGCGAAGCTTCCGAGTTCGACATCGTCACCTTCCATCGGGCCGGCATGACCTATCACGCTGGCATCGTCGTTGCGCCCGGCCGGATGCTGCATATCAGCGGCAAGGACGAGGACAGCTGCCTCGTCGACTACACGAACGGACGATGGGCGCCGCGCTTGGTCGGGGCATACCGGCATAAGGCGCGGATCCTCGACACGGTCATGCAGGCCGCCTGATGAACGCACCGGTCCGCGTTCTCGCACAGCCGCATCTGCTCGACGCCACCCGCGACCGGGTCGCGTTCACGGTCGCGCCCGGTCAATCCATCGCCCAGATGGTTGCCGAGGCGATGCCGACGGGGCGCAGGCTGGGTGGCGCCTACTTCCGGGTGACGCTCAATGGGCATCCGATCGCGGAAGCGCTCTGGCATGCGGTGAAGCCGAAGCCGGGCACGCAGGTTCTGATCCGCGTCGTTCCTCAGGGCGACATCCTGAAGAACGTCCTGACCATCGCCCTGACGGTGGCGGCCATCGCCGCCGGCCAGTTCTACGGCCCCATGCTGGCGGGCGAGCTGCTGTTCGGCGGGCTCGGCGGCGTCGGCACGGGCTCGCTCGGCACGGCGCTGGCGGGCGTCATCACCGCGACGACGCTGCTCGCCGGTACGCTCCTCATCAACGCGCTGATCCCGGTCCGCAGCGACAAGAAGGACACCGCCACCTACGGCATCCAGGGCCTCCGCAACCAGGCGCAGCCCGACGGGGTGGTGCCGGCCATTCTCGGCTTCCACCGCTCGACGCCACCCTATGGCATGCTGCCCTACACGGAATCAGTCGGTGACGACCGCTTCGTCATCGCGAACTTCATCCACGGCTACGGCCCGATCGCCCTGCGCAACCACCGCATCGGTGAGACGCCGATCGAAAAGTACCAGGAGGTCACGGCGGAGTACCGCGAGGGCCGAGTCGGCGACGCAGCGCTGACGTTGACCCCGCAGCAGGTCGTCGAGCGCGCGTTGTCGATCGAGCTTCTCAGCGGCGGCCCGGGCGCAGGCCCGCAAACGCGTTACACCAAGGCGGACATCTCCTCGTTCTCGATCGACATCGGCTTTCCGGGAGGGCTTGGCGGCGTCGACAAGGATGGGAAGAAGGTCGGCGTCGAGGCGACGTTCACCCTGCGCTATCGCAAGGTCGGCACCGAGACGTGGACCTCTCGGCCGATCTCGGTCTACGCCAAGCTGTCTGGCAAGGCGTTCACGCGCACCTTCTCCTACGAGGTGACCGATCGCGGTCTCTACGAGGTCGAGCTCACCCGTACCAGCAGCGACTTCGACCGTCCGGACCAGGATCTGTCGAAGAAGGAAATCCAGCGCACCGGACGCTCGCAGTGGTCGGTTCTGCGCTCGTTCCGGCTCGAATACCCGCTGAACTTCGACAAGCCCTTGGCGGTGACCGCCATCCGCATCCGTGCGACGGGTCAGCTGAACGGCACGCTCGACGAGTACAACTGCGACGCCTTCTGCATCTGCTCGGATTGGGACGCGGCGTCCAATGCCTGGATCGAGCGCGAGACGCAGAACCCGGCCTCGCTCTTCCGGCACGTGCTGACGGGGCCGGCCGGCGCCTATCCACTAACCGTGGACGAGGTCGACGCGTTGGGCGCCTGGCACGCCTACTGTGTCGCGAACGGGCTGACCTACAACCGGGTCCACGATTACGAGGCATCCGTCCTCGACGTGCTATCGGACATCGCCGCCGCCGGCCGGGCGAGCCCGCATGACAAGGGCGACCGCTGGGGCGTCGTCATCGACCGCGCTATCGATACGATCGCCGCGCATATCACGCCGCGCAACTCCTGGGGCTTCAAGGGTGAGCGGTCCTACCTGACCTTTCCCGACGCCTTCCGCGTCAGCTTCCTCGACGAGACCAACAGCTACACCAAGGCCGACCGCATCGTGCCGTGGCCCGGCTTCATCGGCCAGCCGAAGGTCATCGAGAAGCTGCAGCTGCCCGGCATCACCAACCCGGCCCAGGTCTGGAAGGAGGCTCGGAAGCGCCAGTACGAGATCATGCTCCGGCTCGATACCTTCACGGTCAACCAGGACTTCGAGAGCCTTGTGCCGACGCGCGGCGACCGGGTCGAGCTTTCGCACGACGTCCTCGACCGCGACCAGATCGCCGCCCGTATCATCCTGCAGCCGGAAAGCCTGTCGGCCCTCGTGCTCGACGAGATGCTGACCATGGAGGCGGGGCAGGCTTACGCCGCCCGGGTCCGCTATTCCGACGGCACTTCGAACGTGTTCCCCGTCCGCACGGTGGCCGGCACCTCGAACGTCCTCATCCTCGACGGGCCCGGTCGGTTGCCGGCGATGGACGACCTCGTCATGTTCGGAAAGGCGACGCGGATCTCGCAGGCCTGCACCGTGAAGGGCATCCAGCCGCAGAAGGACTTCACCGCGGCGCTCACCCTGATCCCGCACGCGCCGGAGATCGAGACGTTGGTCGCCGCCGATGTGCCGCCGGCCTGGAGCGGCCGCGCCGGCGCCCCCGTGGACCAGCCCGTCAGCATCCCCGTCGCTCCGATCATCGTCAGCGTCGATTCCGGCACGTCCGCCTCGGGGCTCGCGACGACCGAAAACCCCTATCCGGTGGTAGTCAATCTCCGCCCGAACCCGTCCGGCACGACACCGCTCGCGACTTTCCAGGTGCTCAGCCGCAAGGTCGGCACCACGACGTGGCTCACGAGCTCGGCTCTGGCCGGCGCCGGCAGCGTGCTCCTCGCCGGGTACGCGAAGGGCGATGTGATCGAGTATCAGGCTCGCGGCGTCTCTACGCGCGGCACGGCCGGCGATCTGACGACGCTCGCCACCCACACCGTCGGCGCCACCGATGCGCCGTCTCCGGCCAACCTCGTCGTCATGATCGAGCGCGCCACGGTGAACGGCGGGACCTCCGTCGCCTTCCTGCGGCTCACCTGCTCGGCCCCTACCCGAACCGACCTGTCCCTCGTTGGTCGCTACCGCCCGGTGGGCTCGACCACTTGGACTGCGATCCCTCTCAACACGTCCAGCCGGACGTCCATCGCATCCGGCACGCTCGCCGACAGCACGGACTACGAGGTCCAGGCCGCACTCTCGACCGATGCCGGCGGCGACATCAGCGCCTACGTGCCGGCCACCGGCTCGCCGATCCGCGCCGTCTCCGATCCCACGGCGCCGAGCGCGCCGACCTACACCTCGGCAACGCTCAGCGGCACGACGGTCTCCCACGCCATCAAGCAGTCCGGCGGCAACGCCCGCACCGTTCAACTCTTCCGTGCCAACGGCTTCGGCAGCACCTTTGCCGGCGCCAATCTCAGCGTCACTAAGGCCGTTGATCCGAACCAGACCGACACGCTCACCGACACGATCTCGCTCGGCTACATCACCTGGTGGCTGACCGCGCAGAACGGGTCGGGTGTCACGAGCGTGCCGAGCGCGTCGCAGGCGCTCCTGTACGTAGCCCAGCCCAACGCGAAGAACTCGTTCCCGAACGATCTCACCAACGCGGAATGGATAAAGACCGGCATCGGGCCGCCGGTGGCGCAAGGTACGGGGCCGGACGGGGCACAGGCCACCTTCCTGCCGGAGACGGCCACCACCGGCACGCATACGGTCGCCTACAAGGCCACGGGTCTCGTCTCTGGCGCGAAGGTGCGGGCCATCTGGGGATTGAAGGCCTCGGGCCGATCAGCTGGGCGCATCGATTTGATCAACAGCGGCGGCACGGGCAACGGCGACTATGCCCGCATCGCGTTCGATATCACCGCCGGCACGATCACTGTCGGCGTGGTGAGCGGCACGACCTTTAGCGGTGTCACGGCGACCATCCAGAAGGTCTCGGCCGACTTCTGGCTGATCGTCATCACCGCCAACACGTCGGCCTCGGCCGGCACGTCGGGCGCTTTGGCCGCCGAGAACCGCCTCAACCTGGGCACGGGCGGCACGACCATCTCCTACGCGGGCGACACCACCAAGGGCCTGCTGGCCTGGGCCTGCTCCCTCGCGCCGGTGACTTGAGCGCAACCGCGCACCTCATCCGACCCCAACCCCTCCGAGCAACCTGACGCCGCCTCGCCTCAAGCGAGCGATGGCGCGCGGGAGACCTTTGCATGCCGCTTTCGACTGAACTGCCAGTCGGCGATCTCTACGAGGTCGTCGGCAACTTCCGGCTGAATGGAGATGGACCGCCGACCACCGGGCGGATGGGGCTCGCGCGGCTCCAGGAGATCCTTCTCAACTCGACGAGCCTCGTGGGGGCCCGCCTTGTAGATATCGAGACCCGACTTGCCTCCCGTATCACCACCCTGGAAGGCTTGGCCGGTATCCCCGGCGGTGCCAATCTCAGTCAGAAGGTAGACGACCTAAATATTCGGGTCGGGAATGCCGAGACGGCGGTCGGCAGCCTAGCCAGCGACAGCGCCACCCTGCGCGGCACCCGCTATTTCGGCCGCCCGGCCAAGGATCTGCGGGCTTGGACGGCCCGGCACGACCTGCCCGCCAAGGATGCCCCGCCGCTGACGACGGGCGGCGTTTACACGATCACGACAAACGGCCCAGGTGGCTCTGCGCTGTGCATTACGGGCAACGGCTACGCCAGTTCCATCGCGAAGATCCCGATCGATGACGGCGAGATCATCGAGCTGACTTTCAAACAGGCTCGGCGGACCGACAACACCGGCGCCAACGCGGCAGCGAACAACGTCCCCGTCAACGACGTGGGCTGCTACCGCGCCGATGGGTCCTTCATCACCACCGTGCCACTCCCTGCCACGGCGCTTCTGAAGGCGGATCTCGTCCGCTCCGTCACCTATCGCGTGTCCCTTACGGCTGCTCTCAGCCAAGCATCCCTCCCTGCCGGCACGCGAGAAATCTGCCCGGTTGTCGGTGAGCGTGGCGCGACCGGCGCAATGGAGTTCTACGCGGTCGAGCGCAATTCCCAGAGCCTGACCAGCGCACCGGAGATGACCGACGCCATCGCGTCTGAAGATCGTCTCTTCATCTTCGATGACAGCGCCAAGCTCATCAAGAAATACACCTTCGCACAATTGGAGGCTTACTTGGCTCCCCCAAGACTGTATCAATTCGAAATCAGAGGCGTCGTTGTCAGCAACGAGTCTTCCGTTGTCCTTTCGGCTGACGATCTGCGGCGGGACGTAATTGAGATCCAGGCCGCCAGCCAGTGTCAGCTTGCTGTCCGCTGGGGCGGTGGCGCCGCTTCCTTCGTGGATGGGGGAAGCTGGATCCAATCGAGCGATTGGCTCAACCACAACGGCGGCCAGGGCTCTTGCAGCATCGCAGTCCGCGCCAAAGAGGGCGATGGCCCAACGGTCCCTTTCAGCACGACGCTCATTATCCGCGTCAATCGGACGGTCAACGTTCCGCCGAACGCCCTTACGAAGGGCGATATCGTCCTGGGTCGCATGAAGGACCCGATGGACCCCCGCTATGCGGCCATCATCAAGAAGGAGGTCGACGACTCCGTTGCCATTGGTGATTTCCCCAAATGGCCGCTGTGGTGCCTTATCAACTCGTCCAAGGAAAATGTCCGCGTCAACATCGGCAACCCGACCGGCAGGCTTTTCACCTTCCGCGAAGGCACGAGCGGAACGCCCATCCAGATCAACCCCTACGTCAATCTCGTTGGCAACGGTCAGGATCAGAATATCGATACGACCTATATGCCGGCGGAAGTTGGCTGGCTCGACGCGTCGCATGCGCTTGCCGCCAGGGCGGGCTCTACCGCTGTCGGCGGAGCCAATCCTCAGATCGCGTCCAACCTCATCAACGTTCAGCCTAACCGCACCACCACAGACCACGGCTTCAGCTCTGGATCGCAAACCGACCGGACGTCCGCGCTTGGAACGCAGGGGAAGTGGGTCGGGCTGAGCCGCATTTCGACCGGGTCGTTCCGCACGTTCATCGACGAGGCGTTCTCGGCCGAGTTCGTGCGCGCCAATCCGGCAGTCGTGCCCCGCACCATCAAGCTCATGTCGGGCGCGGGCGTCGCCGGGAACTCGGATTATAGCGCAGCGCCGTTTGCCGGAGCGTTTGCCGGCCCAGGAGTTACGGACGCCGAGTTCATCCGCCAGGTCCAGCGCGTCAAGCGCATCGAGGCCGTCGGCGCCCTCATCGCTTCGGGAGCTTGATCCATGGCGAACCCGACAGCGTTCCTGTGGAGCCTAAGCTCCTCCACCTGCGTCGCCGCGATCCGCCTTGCCGAGATGGGTATGGATGTCGTTGCGTGCGGTGCCTACGACAAGATCGGCGAGATGGCAGGCACCGGCCTCAGCCAGACCGACCGCGAAATCGGTGGGACGTCGTTCTGGGGCTACCAGAACGAGTTCTACCTTCGAGCCGGTGACCTCTGCGGATACAACGACAACCCCAACAACGCCCGGCGGGTCCAGATCTTCCCATCTCCCCAGGCTGCGGACACGATCTTCCGCGAGTGGCTCAACAAGTACCCCGAGCGCACGGTTGTGAGCGGTCAGCAGAAGGGGAAGATCATCTGGCGAACCAACGCCGAACTGACCGGCGTGAAGATGAACGGCAACGTTCTGGAGCAGGTGACGGCCGGCGGCACGACTTACGACGTCTGGGACTCGTTCGACGGCTCCGACGAGAACGACCTTGTGAAAGCGATGGGCCTGCCTCTCCGCCTGGGCCGCGAGAGCGCCTTCATCACTGGCGAAAAGGCCGGCGGCGTCACCCCGATCCAGTTGCAGTCAGGCACGCGCGCCTACGACTTCGCGACCGGTAACCGTCTGCCGTGGCTCAAGCCGAGACCTCGACGCTCGGCCAGGGGCGAGGGCGACTCGTCGGTCATGGCGT
>NZ_VMOA01000045.1 GCF_020662345.1 Methylobacterium sp. W2
AGGCTTCACCGTTCATGGCGTAGGCCAGCAGGGGCTCGGGGGCCATGGCCACCGGCTCGGATGCCGCCGGGCGCGGGGCCTGCGGCTGGATCTGCGCCTGGGGCGCGGCGGCAGGAGCGGTTAGCGGCTGCTCGGAGGCACGAAAGGTGGGGGCGGGCTGTGCCGCCCTGGCCCTCGCTTCCGCACGCAGGCGCTCGGCCACTTCAGCGATCCGCTGCTCGGTCTGGACGATCTCGGGGTTGTTCTGCGAATGCGCGGTGATCAGCGCCGGCTCGATGCCGGTGGCCACCACGGAGACGCGGATGATGCCGTCGAGGCTCTCGTCGAAGGTGGCGCCAAGGATGATGTTGGCGTCCGAATCCACTTCCTCGCGGATGCGGGTGGCGGCCTCGTCGAGCTCGTACAGGGTGAGGTCGTTGCCGCCGGTGATCGAGATCAAGAGGCCGCGCGCGCCCTTCATCGACACGTCGTCGAGGAGCGGGTTGGCGATGGCGGCTTCGGCGGCGCGGTTGGCGCGCTTCTCGCCGGAGGCCTCGCCGGTGCCCATCATCGCCTTGCCCATGCCGCGCATGATCGCGCGGACGTCGGCGAAGTCGAGGTTGATGAGGCCTTCCTTGACCATCAGGTCGGTGATGCAGGCGACGCCCGAATAGAGCACCTGATCGGCCATGGCGAAGGCGTCGGCGAAGGTGGTCTTCTCGTTGGCGACCCGGAACAGGTTCTGGTTCGGGATCACGATGAGGGTGTCGACGGCGGCCTGGAGCTCCTGGATGCCGGCCTCGGCGGTGCGCATGCGGCGCACGCCCTCGAACTGGAAGGGCTTCGTCACGACGCCGACGGTGAGGATGCCCATGTCGCGGGCGGCGCGGGCGATGACGGGAGCCGCACCGGTGCCGGTGCCGCCGCCCATGCCGGCGGTGATGAAGCACATGTGAGCGCCCGAGAGCTGGTCACGGATCTCGTCGATGACCTCGTCGGCGGCGGCCGAGCCGACCTCGGGGTGCGAGCCGGCGCCGAGCCCCTGCGTCACGCCGAGACCCATCTGGATCACGCGCTCGGCCTTGGAGGAGGTGAGCGCCTGGGCGTCCGTGTTCGCGACGACGAACTCGCAGCCCAGCAGGCCGGATTCGATCATGTTGTTGACGGCGTTGCCGCCGGCGCCGCCGACACCGAAGACGGTGATGCGGGGCTTGAGTTCGCGGATGTCAGGCGCCTGGAGAGAGATGGCCATGGTGTCGAGCCCTTCGTGCCGTTTTCGCGTTGCCGATGAGCGCCTCCGCAGAGGCGCCGATTGTGTCGTCGCCGCACCCCCTTTCGGGGGCGGGCCTCGTCCCTAGAAACTCTCCCGCAACCAGCGGTACACGCGGGGGATGTAGCCGTCGGTTCCGGTGCCCGCGAAGGCGCCCTGCCCCCGCGGCTCGAAATGCTCCGCATGCGCCACCTGCGGGTAGACCAGCAGGCCCACCGCGGCGGAGAAGGCGGGTCCCTTGGCGGCCTCCGGCAGGCCGCGGATGCCCAGCGGCCGGCCGATCCGCACCTGGCCCTGCATCACCCGGCGGGCGACTTCGGGCAGACCGACGAGCTGGCTCGCGCCTCCCGTCAGCACCACCCGGCGGCCGGCCTGGGCGGCAAAGCCCGCGTTGCGGAGACGATCGCGAACGAGTTCGACGATCTCCTCCACCCGCGGCTTGATGATCCGCACGAGCTGCGAACGCGGCACGTGGGTGGGGGCGTCGCCCTCGTCCTCGCCGACCCCGTGGACCGCGATCATGTCGCGCTCGTCGGAGGCGGTGGAGATCGCCGAGCCGTACAGGGTCTTGAGACGCTCGGCCGCCACCACCCGGGTGGAGAGGCCGCGGGCGATGTCCATGGTGACGTGGTGGCCGCCCACTGCCAGGGCGTCCACGTGGACGAGGTGGCCGCCCTCGAACACGCCGAAGCTGGTGGTGCCGCCGCCCATATCGACGACGCAGACGCCCATCTCGGCCTCGTCGTCGACGAGGGCGGAGAGCCCGGCGGCGTACGGGGTGGCGATCACCGCCTCGACGCCAAGATGGCAATGTTCCACCGCCAGCATCAGGTTGCGGGCTGCCGCCGCCTCGGCCGTGACCACGTGGAGATCGACGCCGAGGGATTCGCCGATCATCCCGGTCGGGTCGATGACCGCGCCCTGGCCGTCGATGGCGTAGCCGGTGGGAAGGGCGTGGAGCACGGTGCGTCCGGGGCTGACGCCATGGGCGCTCGCCGTCTCCAGGGCGCGCTCCACGTCGGCGCCCATGACGGTGCCGCTGCGGACGCCGACATGCGCCTCGAAATGCTGCGAGCCGAGGCGGCCGCCGGAAATGTTGACGATGACCGACTGGACCTCGACCTTGGCCATCCGCTCGGCGGCGTGGACCGCCTGGCGGATCGCACCCTCGGCGGCTTCGAGATCGACGATGGCACCGCCCTTGAGGCCGTGCGAGCGCTGATGCCCGATGCCGATGATGCGGGCGAAATGGGTCCGTCCGCGCAGGGTGGTGAGGGCCTCGGCCGGCTGGAGCTCGGCGATGAGGCAGACCACCTTGCTCGTGCCGATATCGAGCACCGAGAGGATGGTGCTCCGGCGCGCGGAGAGCGGTTTCATACGCGGCGTGAGGCCGTGTTGCGCGTGCATCGGATTACCGGGCGAAGGAGGCGGGAAGGGCGGGCTGGCGGGACGCGAGAGGCGCCGGACGGATCGTACGGCTCATGTCTCGGTCCCCTTGCCCTTCGGCTTCTTCTTCTGGGATTCGGCGCGCGTGGCGGCCGCCTCCTCCGTGAGCCGCACCACCACCCGGTCGGGCAGCCGCAGGTCCACGGCGATGATGTCCTTCTCGAGGATGCGGCTGTCGCGCTCGAGTTTGACGAGGCGGGCCAGGGCCTCGGCGGCCCCGGTCTCAGGAAGGCGGATGTCGACGCCGTCGAGCTTCAGGGTCCAGCGCCGGCCGGACACGTAGGTGCCGGCCTTGACCCGCTCGCCGAGTTCGCCCGCCGCCTCGATGAGGGCGAGGTAGTCCTTGAGGCGCTCGTTGGCCTCTTCGCCCACCACGAGGGGGAGCGCGGCGTAGCGATCGTCGCGCATCTCGTCGATGACGGTGCCGTCGGCGGCGATGACCGAGATCTCGCCGTTGCGCTGCCACAGGGCGGCGGGCTCGCGCTCGACCTGGTTGATGACGATCTCGTTCGGATAGACCTTGCGCACCGAGACGCTGGAAATCAGCGGCACGTCGAGGAGGCGCTGGCGCGCTTCGGCGACGTCGAGGAAGACCACGGAGGAATGGCCGTCGATGCCGGCCGCCTGCAGCACTTCCCGCTCGTAGAGACGGGAGATGCCCGAAATGGTGACGCGCTCGACGCCGAAACCGGCCAGACGGGCCAGGACGTCCGAGACGTGGCCGTTCTCCAGCACGAAGCGGTCGTAGCGGCCGCTGGCGACGAAGCCGGTCACCGACAGGGCGGCGAAGGTGACCGCGAGGGTCAGCGTGCCCGCATGCCGGGGGATGCGCCGCTCGATCGGCTGCCCGAGCCGCGAACGGCGCGAGCGCAGCATGGGTCGCACCAGTCGCGGCAGGCGCGCCGCCAGACCGGCGACGAGCGAGCCCGATCCGGGCGCGGGGGTTCCGTCGACGCCAGCCTGACCGGCGGCGTTCAACGACCCAGAGTAGCGTCCTCCACCATCCATCGGACGAGCTCACCGAAACTCAAGCCAGCGTAGGCTGCGATCTCCGGCACAAGGCTCGTCTTGGTCATCCCGGGCTGCGTGTTGACCTCCAGGACGACGAGGGCACCGGTTCCACCCGGTGTGTCGTCGTATCGAAGGTCCGCACGGCTGATGCCCCGGCATCCAAGTGCTTGATGCGCCGTTAACGACAACTCTTGGACACGCTGGTAAATTTTTGGTTTAATTTCTGCCGGGAGGACGTGGATCGACCCCCCCTCGGCGTACTTCGCATCGAAGTCGTACCACTCCCCCGAGGCGGGCTTGATCTCGATCACCCCGAGGGCCTTGTCCCCCATCACCGCGCAGGTGAGCTCGCGGCCCGCAACGTAAGTCTCTGCAAGGACTTGCTCCCCGTAGACCCACTCGTCCGAGGCGAGAATCTGGGGCGGATGGGAGCGCCCGTCCCGGACGATGATGACGCCCATGGAGGAGCCTTCGGCGATCGGTTTGATCACGTAGGGCGGAGTTAACGGGTGTGCCTTCGCGGCATCATGACGGTTAACGACACACCCCTCCGGAACGCTCACCCCGGCGGCCTTCATGATCGTTTTGGCACGTTCCTTATGCATCGCCAGGGCCGAGGCCAGGACGCCCGAATGGGTGTAGGGGATGCGCAGGATCTCCAGCAGCCCCTGGATCGTACCGTCCTCGCCGGCCGGGCCGTGCAGGGCGTTGAGGGCCACGTCGGGCCGCAGCTCCGTGAGCACGGTGGCGATGTCCGGCCCGACATCGACCTGTGTCACGCGAAAGCCCTCCCCTTCGAGGGCTTCCGCGCAGGCGCGGCCCGAATTCAGGGAGACCTGACGCTCGGAGGACCATCCGCCCATGAGGACGGCAACGTGCTGGGACATGGGCGGATCTCCGAAGGCGGACGAGGGTGAGAAAGAGGGCCGGACCATCGGACCGAACAGTGGACGCCACTCTTCGGGCGAGGCCGATGTCGAAGACGGGGCCGGCGAACCGCCCCGGAGCCGATGTCCGGGACGGTTCGCCGGTGAGTGAACTCAGTTCGGGCCGATCATCGCGCGGATGCTCGTGAAGGTCGCGTCGGCCGCATCGGCGTTGAGAACGCCGATCTGACGCAGGATGCGGGAGGGTTCGATACAGGCGATCTTGATCGGACGAATCACCGAAGCGGCCACCAGACCGGCCTGAGGCAGGTCGGCGATGGGGAGGTCGCCCGGCATGGCGGCATTACGGGCGCTGGTGATCATCGCGATCCAGACGAAGCCCGATTCGGCGACGGGGCCACCCGACACCACAACGGCCGGACGACGCTTCTCGGCGAGGCGATCGGAATAGGGAAAGGGCACCACCACGACGGCGCCGGGGGTAAAGGCGGAGCGGTCAGAGATCGGCATAATCCTCGTCATCCGCCCGGCCGGCCCATTCGGTGAAGGTCACGAACGGATCGTCTCCCTCCGACGGCGCCTTCTCGATGCGAACCCCGTCCTCCGTGAGGACATAGCGCAGCCTGTCGCCCGGCCCCACGGCCAGGCGCTCCCTCACTTCGACGGGAAGAACGGTCTGGCTCTTCACCGAGATCTTCGAGTAGGCGGCGCGAACGATGCGGCCCGGCATACGGCTCCGTCCTCCCTGAACAACGCCTTACATCTTACCATCTTACCGACGGGTGACCAATCAGGTCCGCGCCGCCGCCACGCCGATTCGCTTGATCTCCCAATGCAGCTCCACGCCGGACGTCTCGCGCACCCGGCGGCGGACCTCCTCGCCGAGCCCCTCGATATCGGCGGCGGTGGCACCGTCGCGGTTGATCAGGAAGTTGCAGTGCATCTCCGAGACCTGGGCGCCGCCCCTCGTCAGCCCACGGCAGCCGGCGGCGTCGACGAGCTGCCATGCCTTGCCGCCGGGCGGGTTCTTGAAGGTCGAGCCGCCGGTGCGGTCGCGAATCGGCTGGGCCGCCTCGCGGGCGGCGGTGACGCGGTCCATCTCGGCCTCGATGGCGTGGCGGTCGCCGGGACGACCCCGGAACAGCGCGCTCGTGAAGATCACGTCCTCGGGCGCCTCGCTGTGGCGGTAGGTGAAGCCCATCTCGGCATGGCTGAAGCGCCGCAGCGCGCCCGTGCGGTCGATCCCGCGCGCTTCCACCAGCACGTCGGTGGTCTCGCCGCCATGGGCGCCGGCATTCATGCGCAGAGCGCCGCCGATGGAGCCGGGAATGCCCCGGAAGAACGCCAATCCATCGAGGGAGGCTTCGGCCGCCGCCTTGGCGAGGCGCATGTCCGGCACCGCGGTCCCGGCCCGCAGGGTCTCGCCGTCGATCTCAACGGACCCGAAGGCCTTGCCGCCGAGCCGGATGGTGATTCCGGTAATGCCGCCGTCGCGGACGATCAGGTTCGAGCCGAGGCCGATCACCGTCACCGGAAGCTCGGGGTCGAGGGCGCCAAGGAGATGCGCCAGATCCTCCTCGTCGGCCGGCGTGAACAGCACCTGTGCCGGACCGCCGACGCGGAACCAGGTCAGGTCGGACAGCAGCGGATTGGCGATGAGCCGACCGCGCAAGGCGGGAGCGGCGGCGCGGATCTCAGGAGTGATGTCGGGAAAGGCGGTCATGGGGATTCTCCTCCTCTCCCCGCCTGCGGGGAGAGGGCTGTGCCGACCTCGTCGTCGGCACAGCGAGGCGGCAGCCGAGGGTGAGGGGGCGTCACCGGAGGAGACTCACCGGAAATCGCCCCCTCACCCTCGCCCTGTGGGCTCGTCGTGCCGACGACGAGGTCGTCGCGACCCTCTCCCCGCAAGCGGGGAGAGGGGGGCAATGCGGCCCGGATCGTGTCCATCACGCCAACGATGTTGTTCATGATCTCAGCATTCCAAAAGCGCAGGACGCGATAGCCCCTCGCAGACAACCACGCATCCCTCACGCGATCCGGCAGACTATCTGCATGCTGGCCGCCATCGGCCTCGACGATGAGCCTCGCTTCGCGACAGGCGAGATCGGCGACGTAAGGGCCGATGCTCTCCTGGCGCGTGAACTTGAAGCCTGCGAGGCGTCGATCGCGAAGGTGATGCCAGAGACGGCGTTCCGCACCGGTCTGCTCCCGTCTCAGATGCCGGCGAAATCCCGTTCGTCTCGGATCGCCGGCACGCATCCCACCCTCACCCCTGCAACGCCGCCAACTCGCCCGGCAGGGCATAGGCCCATTGCGTGATGTTGCCGGCGCCCAGGCACACGACGTAGTCGCCGGGTTTCGCCCGTGTCGCCACGAGGCCGGCGAGGTCCTCGGTGCGCTCGAGGGCGATGGCGTCGCGGTGGCCGCGGGATTTGAGGCCCGAGACGAGACCGTCGCGGTCCATGCCCTCGATCGGCGCCTCGCCCGCCGCGTAGACGGGGGCGACGATGACCGTGTCGGCATCGTTGAAGCAGGTGCAGAAATCGTCGAACAGCGAGGCGAGCCGGGTGTAGCGGTGCGGCTGGACGATGGCGACGACGTTGCCCTCGGTGGAGGCGCGGGCGGCTTTGAGCACCGCCTTGATCTCCACCGGATGGTGTCCGTAATCGTCGAAGATCAGAGCGCCGTTCCACTCGCCGGTCTTGGTGAAGCGGCGCTTGACGCCGCCGAAGCCGGCGAGCGCCTTGCGGATCGCCTCGGGCTCGACGCCGAGCTCGTGGGCGACGGCCAGGGCCGCCGTGGCGTTGAGCGCATTGTGCTTGCCGGGCATCGGCAGGACGAGGTCTTCCATCTCGAGGCGGAAGCCGGGGCGGCGGTCGCGGATCATGACGCGGAAGCGGCTCTGGCCGCCGCGCAGGTCCACGTCGATGAGGCGGACATCGGCCTGCGGGTTCTCGCCGTAGGTGATGATGCGGCGATCCTCGATATGGCCGACGAGGTCCTGCACCACCGGATGGTCGATGCACATCACGGCAAAGCCATAGAATGGGATGTTGTCGATGAAGCGCCGGAACGCGTCCTTCACCGCCTCGAACGAGCCGAAATGGTCGAGATGTTCGGGGTCGATGTTGGTGACGATGGCGACATCGGCGGGCAGCTTCAGGAAGGTGCCGTCGGATTCGTCCGCCTCCACCACCATCCACTCGCCCTCGCCCATGCGGGCATTGGTGCCGTAGGCGTTGATGATGCCGCCGTTGATGACGGTGGGATCGAGGTTGCCGGCGTCGAGCAGGGTCGCGACCAGGGACGTCGTGGTGGTCTTGCCATGCGTGCCCGCGATGGCGACGCAGGATTTGAAGCGCATCAGCTCGGCCAGCATCTCGGCCCGGCGCACCACCGGCAGGCGGCGCTCGCGGGCGGCGATGAGTTCGGGATTGTCGCGGCGGATCGCGGTGGAAACCACCACGAGGGCGGCCTCCTCGACGTTCTGCGCGGCATGGCCGATGAAGGTCTTCATGCCCTTCTCGGCCAGCCGCCGGACGTTGGCGTTGTCGTTGGCGTCCGACCCCTGGACGGTATAGCCGAGGTTCGACATCACTTCGGCGATGCCGGACATGCCGATGCCGCCGATGCCGATGAAATGGATGGGGCCGAGCTTGTCGGGCAGCTTCATGGTGTGAACCAGTCTCGTCGTGTCGCGGAGCGCGTGAGGGCGCCCCGGCTCGGAATCAGGTGCGGGCTGCCGTCTCGAGGACGACATCGGCCAACCGCTCGGCGGCATCGTGGATGCCCGCGCTTTTGGCGGCTGCGGCCGCCGCGGTCAATTTTGCCGGATGGGTGAACAGGTCGAGGAGCTCGGCCGTGAGGCGGTCGGGAGTGAAGGCGCTCTGCTGGATGGCGAGCGCCGCGCCGATGCCGGCGAGGGTCGCGGCGTTGGCGGCCTGGTCCTGATCGAGGGCGCCGGGCAACGGCACCAGGATCGAGGGCCGGCCCATGGCGGCGAGCTCCGACACGGTGGAGGCGCCCGAGCGCCCGATCACGAGGTGGCTGCGGGCCATGCGGGCGGGCAGGTCCTTGAAGAACGGTGCCGTCTCGAGCCCGGCGAGGCCCAGCGACAGGTAGAGGTTCTGGACCTCGGTGAGGTCTTCCGCCCGCACCTGCTGCACCAGCGTCAGCCGGGCGCGGAGGTCGGCGGGCAGCTGCGCGATGGCTTTGGGCACAACCTGCCCCATCACCGCCGCGCCCTGGCTGCCGCCGAAGACGAGGAGATGCAGGCCGTCGGCCTCGCCCAAGGAGGGATAGGGACTCTCGGCCGCCGCGAGCACGGCGGGCCGCAGGGGGTTGCCGGTATGGGTGCGCGGGGCGGTGGCCTTCACGGGGATGCCGCGCACTTGCCTGAAGCCGGTGGCGATGGCGCGCGCACCCCGCGACAGGAAGGCGTTGGCGCGCCCCATCACCGCGTTCTGCTCGTGCAGGATCGTCGGCACGCGCAGGATCTGCCCGGCGAGAACCGGGGGAACGGTTGGGTACCCGCCAAAACCCACGATGGCCGCCGGGTCGATGCGCTTGATCTCGCGCGCCGCGACGCCGAAGCCGCGGCCGAGGGTGAGGAGCGCGCCCGCCCGCTTGACGATGGAACGGCCCGACGGCGTCGCCGAGGCGATGGTGACGATCTCCGAGGCCGGGAACTCGCCGGCGATGGAATCGACGCGGGCGTCGGTGGCGAGCACCACGCGGACGCCCCGCGCCCGCAGGGCATGGGCGAGGCTCTCGGCCGGGAAGAGGTGGCCGCCCGTGCCGCCGGCACAGAGCAGGATGGTGGCTGTCCGCACGGTCACCGCATCACTCCGGCGACGGTGGCCGGCGCGGTGCCCGGAGGCTTCTGGCTCAGGGTCGACATGCGCGGGCGCTTGCGGGTGAGCGCCACGAGGAAGCCCATGCCGAGCGCCAGCGAGATCAGCGAGGAGCCGCCATAGGAGACGAAGGGCAGGGTCATGCCCTTGGCGGGCATCAGCCGCACGTTCACCGCCATGTTGATGCAGGCCTGGAGGCCGAACAGGGTGGTGAGGCCGGTGATGGCCAGACGGGTGAAGGTGTCATCGGTGCGCCGCGCCAGTTTCAGTCCGCGCATGACGATATAGGCGAAGAGGCAGACGAGGCCGAGGCAGACGAGGACGCCGAATTCCTCGCCGGTCACCGAGAAGATGAAATCGGTATGGGCGTCGGGCAGGTGGCGCTTGGCGACGCCCTCCCCCGGGCCGGTGCCGAACCAGCCGCCGGAATTGAACGATTCGCGTGCCCAGTATTCCTGGAAGCTGTCGCCGGAATCCTTGTCGAGGAAGCGGGTGATGCGCTCGCGCACGTGGTGCAGGAACTGGTAGGCGACGCCGACGCCGACGAGACCGGCGACGCCGAGGCCCGCGACCCAGAACCAGTGCAGGCCGGCCACGAAGAACAGCGCACACCAGACGATGGTGATCAGCATGGTCTGGCCGAAATCCGGCTGCAGGATCAGCGGCACGATGGTGACGGGCAGGAGCAGGATCGCCAGCAGGCCGCCGGGCATGTCGCGGCGCTGCGCGCCTTCCGAGAAGGCCCAGGCGGCCACGACCACGAAGGCGGGCTTGACGAACTCCGAGGGCTGCAGGCCGAAGGGGCCGAACTGGATCCAGCGATGCGCGCCCTTGATCTCCGGCCCGAACTTGCCGGCGAGGATGCAGAGGGTGACGCCGACGATCCAGGTGGCCAAAGCCACGCGCCGGATGTGGCGCAGGGACAGGAACGAGACCGCGACGATGATCAGGATCGTCGGGGCGAGGTACATCGCCTGGCGGTTGAGGAAGTGGAAGGTCGGCAGGCCGATCTTCTCCGCCACGGGCGGTCCGCCGCCCATCAGGAAGACGAGGCCGGCCACCATCAGGGCGGTGAGCCCGGCCAGCAGGCCGCGATCGACGGTCCACCACCAATCGGTCAGGGGCGTGCGTTCCGCGCGGGACATCATGGGATCGGCGCTCTCCGTGAGCCTTTCGGCGCCCGGAACGAGCAGCCGACAGCCGCCGGCAGCATCGGGCCGGCTCAGATTCGATCCTGTGCCGGAATGGTAAACCAAGTCTTTCACGCAAGCCCGCGTCGGCCGTCTCGATCCGCGAGCGACCGTCGATCGGTGGGGCGCGGGACGCCTTGGCTCAGTGCCTCATCGACTTGAGGCCGCAGGTGGAGCCGTTGTCACGATAGCCGGCCGGGCAGCGCCGGACGCAGGCGCCGGCCGCGAATTTCAGCGGCGGGCGGCAGGCGTTGCGCACGCTCCGCGGCCGGAATTCGTAATCCTGCGCCGGGCCGGCCATCGCGGCATGGGGCAGGGACACCGCGAACAGGAGAGCGGTGGAGCAGGCAAGGCGCAGGATCATCGCTGGTTCCGATCGAGACGAATTCGTCGACTCGCCGCTACCTTGGCGATTCGGTCAAGACGATTGGCAAGACGATCCGGATGAGATGGCCGGAGGTGATCGGGCGTGAAGAATCGCTTTCGTTCAGTCGCTCATGCGCTGGAAGCTGCAATAGCCGAGGCCGCTGTCGCGATAGCCGGCCGGGCATTCCCGGACGCAGGCGCCGGCCGCGAGCTTGAGGGGCGGCTCGCACAGGCTGCGGAACCGCTCTTCCTGGCTCGCGGACTGCGCCGTTCCCCTGGGAGCGGACAGCGCAGGGGCGCCGAGTGGCAGGAGGAGCGCCAGGAATGCCCATCGGGCGAAGGACACCGTCATCGGCGGTTCCCTCCGGGAGACGGGCGGACGGGTCTCAGCGGTTCATATTCCTGAACCGGCAATAGCCTTTCCCGGTATCGCGGTAGCCGGCGGGGCAGCGCTTGACGCAGGCTCCGGCCGCGAATTTCAGAGGCGGCTTGCACATGCGGCCGAAGCGCTTCTCGCGATCCATCGCGTATTTCGCCTCCCCCGGCGTGGAGAGCGCGACACTGCCCAAGGGAACCGCCACCGTCAGCGCGAGAAGGGAGGCGAAGGCGAATCGCAGGTTCATCGGGACATCCGGACGAAAGGGGGATGGACGGACAATGCGCTCGCCCCCGATCGGTTCGATTCCGGACGAAGCCCGTCAGGCCACTTTGCAGTCGTAGAATCCTTCGCGGATCGCTTCCGGATCGAGCTTGCGGCCGATGAAGACCACGCGGGAAACGCGGGCCTCGCCGTCCTTCCACGGCCCCTGGAGGTCGCCGTCGAGGATCTGGTGGACGCCCTGGAAGACGAAGCGCTGGGGCTCGTCGGGGAAGGCGACGATGCCCTTGCAGCGCAGGATGTCCGGCCCCTGGACCTGGGTCAGGGTCGAGATCCACGGCATGAACTTTTCGGGGTCGACGGGGCCGTCGATGCGGGCGGAGACCGACTGCATCTCGTCGTCGTGGTGGTGATGGTGGCCCTCCTCGAGGAAGTCCGGCTCGATATCGAGGATGCGCGAGAGGTCGAAGGCGTTGCGGTCGAGGACCTGATCGAGGGGAACGTCGCAGCGGCTGGTGCGGTGGACCTTGGCGTAGGGGTTGATCGCGCGGATTAGGCCCTCGACGCGGTCGAGATCGGCCGGTTCCACCAGATCGGCCTTGTTGAGCAGGATCACGTCCGCGAAGGCGATCTGGTTCTTGGCTTCGGGCGCGTCCTTGAGGCGGTCGGCGAGCCATTTCGCGTCGGCCACCGTCACCACCGCGTCGAGGCGGGCGGCCCCGCCCACATCCTCGTCGATGAAGAAGGTCTGGGCCACGGGGGCCGGGTCGGCGAGGCCGGTGGTCTCGACGATGATCGCGTCGAACTTGCCGCGCCGTTTCACGAGGCCGTCCATGATGCGGATGAGGTCGCCGCGCACGGTGCAGCAGACGCAGCCGTTGTTCATCTCGAACACTTCCTCGTCGGCGCCGATGACGAGGTCGTTGTCGATGCCGATCTCGCCGAACTCGTTGACGATGACGGCGTAGCGCTTGCCGTGGTTCTCGGTGAGGATGCGGTTGAGGAGCGTGGTCTTGCCGGCTCCGAGATAGCCGGTGAGCACGGTCACGGGGATCTTCGAGGAGGCGGGGGACGGGCTGTCGGACATGCGAGGCTCTTCGGGTTCGCGGGGTTTCGCCCGCGTCGGCTGTGTGGTGGCTGTTATATTGTATCACCCCTCCCCGATGAAAGGGCGTTCCGTCACGCGCTCCGAGGAGGTTTGAGGCTGTCGCAGAGGGAAGCGAGGGTGGAGCGGAAGCCGGCCGATCCGGCGAGCAGCCGTTCCAGCAGAAGCGCACCCTCCAGGGTCGCCACGACCATGCGAGCCGTGGCGGCGGGGTCGAGACCGGAGCGCAGGCCCCCGTCGGCGCAGCCCTCGGTCAGCACGCGCTCCAGCCAGGCGATGTGCTTGTCGAAGAACCGGGCGATGTCGGCGCGCAAGCTGTCCGGCAGGGTGTCCATCTCGATGGCGAGCACGGCGCAGAGGCAGCCGAGCCCGTCCTCGACCCCGGTGAGATAGAGCCGGCCATAGGCCTCGATCCGCGAGGCCGCATCCGCTTGCGTGGCGAGGATGGCGGCGAGCGCCGCGTCGTAGCGGGCGTCGTAGGCCTCCACCAGAGCGAGGGCGAGGTCGGTCTTCGTGCGGAAATGGTGGTGGATGCTCGCCTTGCGGATGCTCACCGCCTCCGCGAGGTCGCCGTAGCTGAAGCCGGAATAGCCCCGGCCGCGCACCAGGATCTCGGCCCGGGCCAGCAATTCCGCTCTCGTGTCTCTCATGGCCGGTCGATCATGGTCTCGAGCTTCGCGGAACGGGTGATGCGGCCACGAAGGCGTGATGCGCCCGCTCCGGTCTTCGGCACGTCTACCGTTGACGGCGCCAAAAATCTACCTACTAGGTGGTAGCCATAAAAATGGGAGAATAATTCATGCCGGGTCGCTTCGTCGGGCGATCATCGCAGGATATGCCATGATTCCGCATCATGAGCGGAGCATGGCCACGCGCCGCGCCGCCCTGTTCGGCGGGCTGTGCCTGTGCTGCCTGCCGAGCCTCGGCCGGGCGGCGGAGTCCTTCACCATGGACGAGGTCGGTCCGGGCATCTTCCTACGGCGCGGCCTCGACGCCGAGGCGACGCCCGAGAACGGCGACGCCATCGCCAATATCGGCTTCATCGTCGGCGAAAAATCGGTGCTCGTGACGGAATCCGGCGGCAGCCTTGCCGACGGGGAATGGCTCCGCGCCGAGATCGGGAAACGCACCTCGAAGCCCGTGAGCCACGTGGTGCTGACCCATGTCCATCCCGACCATTGCTTTGGCGCACAAGCCTTCGCGCGGGACGAGCCGGTCTTCATCGGCCACCACGCACTGCGCTCGGCCCTCGATTCGCGCGGCGACTTCTACAGGACGCGCCTCGTGGAGATCCTTGGCGCCGACAAGGCCGGGTCGGTGGTCTATCCGACGCTGGAGGTCGCCGACGCGGCCGAGATCGACCTCGGCGGACGAACCTTGCGCTTCACGGCGCACGGCGTCGCCCACACCAATTGCGACCTCTCCATGGTCGATACCCGGACGGGCATCCTGTTCCCGGCCGATCTCCTGTTCGTCACCCGGATCCCGTCCCTCGACGGCAGCCTGCTCGGCTGGCTCAAGGAGGTCGAGACGCTGACGGGGCTCGGAGCATCCAAGGCCGTGCCCGGCCACGGCCCGACCCTGGTCGACGCCGCCCCCGCCTTCGCCGACCTGACGCGCTACCTCGCCACGCTGCGCGACGAGACCCGCAAGGCCATCGCCGCCGACCAGCCCATCGACAAGGCCGTGGACAGTATCGGCCGATCGGAGCGCGAGAAATGGGTCCTCTTCGACACCTATAACGGCCGCAACGTCACTCAGGCCTACAAGGAGCTTGAGTGGGAATGAGCCAGCGCCACATCATCACCACGAGGAGAGACGCCATGATTACCCACGCGCCGACACGGACCGCCCAGACCCGGCGGTCGTTTACCGCCGCCCTGTGCCTGTCCGCCGCCCTGCTGACGGGCGGCTCCGCCCTCGCCGCCGGCGCCAGCGACACCGATGCGGAGCGGCTCGAGCGCTGGAAGGAGATCGCGACGTCGATCTTCGGCGACCGCGCGATCGAGGCCACCGACACGCTGATCAAGGTCGACGCCCCGCCGCGCGCCCTCGATGCCGCCCTGGTGCCGATCACCCTGATGATGCCGGAGAAGGACCGGATCGCCGCGATCCATCTCGTCATCGACGACAACCCGTCGCCCTATGCGGCGCACATCACCTTCGGCCCCGCCGCCGACCCCGGCGAGATCAAGCTCCGAGTGCGGATCAACAACTACACCAACGTCCATGCCGTGGCCGAGACCAAGGACGGCAAGCTCTACGAGGCCGTGAAGTTCGTCAAAGCTTCGGGCGGATGCTCGGCGCCCATGGGGATGAGCGACGAGGAGGCCCTGAAGGGGGCCGGCGACATGAGGATGAAGTTCGCCGAAGGAGGCCAGGCCAAGCCGACGGAGGCGACGCTGATGATCCGCCACCCGAATTTCAGCGGGATGCAGATGAACCAGATCACCCGCGATTACACGCCGGCCCGCTACATCAACAAACTCGACGTCACCGCCAACGGCACGCTCGTCTTCTCCATGAACGGCGACATCTCCATCGCTTCGAACCCGGTGATCAACTTCGCCCTCGCGCCCGACGCCAGGGGGCCGATCAAGGTGGTCGCCTCGGACAACCAGCAGGGCCGCTGGGAGCACAGCTTCAACCCGCCCGGCCCGAGCAACTGAGGATGACGATGCCGAGCATGATCCGCCTGATCGGAGCCGCCTCCATCGCCCTCGTCGCCCTGTCGGGCGCTCCCGCGCCGGTCCAGGCGGCGAGCCCCGCCGATTCGCCGGTGAACGTGCCGGAGCCCGAGGGGTTCTGGACCGGGCCGCCGAAGGGCTACACGCCAAAAACCCTGACGGGCGCCACCGTGGTCGATATCGGCGCCCTCGACCGGCTCGTGGCCGCCGAGAAACCGGTGATGATCGACGTGGCCCTGGCCGACCGGAAGCCGGCGGGCTTTCCGGAGGATAAGCCCTGGCTGCCGGCCCACCGCTCGATTCCCGGCAGCGTCTGGATGCCCGGCGCGGGCGCGGCGCCCATGGACCCGGCGCGGGAGGCGCAGTTCCTCGCCCGCGTCGCCGACCTCACCGGCGGCGACAAGACGAAGCCGGTGGTGACCTTCTGCCACCCCGAATGCTGGGGCAGCTGGAATGCCGGCAAACGCCTGATCCAGAACGGCTATTCCCGCGTCTACTGGTTCGCCGACGGGGTCGAGGGCTGGCAGGATAGTCACGAGACGACGATCCTCAAGGTCGACGCCGCCTGGGCTGCCAAGCCCAGTGGCGAGGCACAGCGATAAAGACGGACGACAGGGACCGGCGCGCGGGATCGCCGCCGGTTCCGCCCCGCACACGATCCCCGATCGAGACAGCCCCGATGATCAGCCGTCGCGCCCTCCTCCTCACGACGGCCCTCCTCGCCATCTCAGGCGAGGGTCTCGCGGCCGAGCCGTTCGACGAGGCGGCCTTCGCCGCCGCTCAAGGTGCCGGCCGACCGATCATCGTGGAGGTGACGGCCCCCTGGTGCCCGATCTGCAAGACCCAGCGGCCGATCCTGAAGGCCCTGTCCGAACAGCCGCGCTTCAAGGATCTCGCGATCTACGAGATCGACTTCGATACGCAGAAGGCCCTGATGCGCCGGTTCGATGCGCGGATGCAGAGCACGCTCATCGCCTTCAAGGGACGCGACGAGGTCGGCCGTTCCGTGGGCGAGACGCAAGGCGAATGGATCGAGGCGCTGGTGGAGAAGGCGCTGTAGAGCGGCGCTGGGAATCCAGCGGGCATCCCTGTCATGAATACGTCCCTTCCATGAATGCCTCCCTCGGCCTCGCCTTCCTCGCCGGCCTGCTCACCATCCTGTCTCCCTGCGTGCTGCCGCTGCTTCCCATCGTCCTCGGTACGGCGGCCTCCGAGCACCGTTTCGGACCGGCGGCCCTGGCGTGCGGCCTCGCTGTGTCCTTCGTGGCGCTCGGCCTGTTCGTGGCGACGGTGGGTTTCAGCCTCGGCCTCGACGGCGACGTTTTTCGCCCGGTCGCCGCGCTCCTGCTCGTCCTCGTCGGTATTGTCCTCGTCGTGCCGGCTCTTCAGACCCGCCTCGCCGCCGCCGCCGGGCCGTTGAGCGACCGGGTGGAGCGGCGCTTCGGCGGGGTCGCGACCACCGGCCTTCCGGGCCAATTCGCCGTGGGCCTCCTGCTCGGCGCGGTGTGGAGTCCCTGCGTGGGGCCGACCCTCGGCGCCGCCTCGCTCCTCGCCGCGCAGGGCAAGGATCTCGTCGCGGTCGCGCTCACCATGCTGGTCTTCGGCCTCGGCGCCGCCCTGCCCCTGCTCGGCCTCGGCCTGCTGTCGCGACGGGTGCTGCTGGCGTGGCGGGCGCGGATGATGCAGGCGGGCAAGGGCCTCAAGGCCGCGCTGGGACTCGTCCTCGTCCTCACCGGATTGGCGATCCTGACGGGGGTCGACAAGCGTCTCGAAACGGTCCTCGTGGCGGCTTCGCCGGACTGGCTGACCGCCCTGACCACCCGTTTCTGAGGTATACCAAGCGGCCCCGTGTGGAAGAGCGCGACGTGCTGACGAATTCAGCACCATCAGGGGCTTATGAACCATAGTAGCCCGTTGACATGGCTCCGGTTGTGGCAGAATAAAGGCGCCGGAGACGGCCCGACGTCTAGGGAGGAAACGCCCGACAAGGGTTGCGACGACAGGCGACGCCATCGCCAAATCGTCAACATAAGATCCGTCAGCCTCTCCGATTTCTTGCATACAGTCGACCTGCATACAGGTGACCTCGACCGTCATCACGGCGCGTGATTTCGGGACCTCGAGCGTATAGACATCCCCGACGCGCCTCCGGCCCTTCGAGCCGTCGGCCGAACCGGGGTGAGATCGATGTCGCAAGTCGTGCAGTCACGCCGCATCCGTGCCGTGGACCTCGCCAAGCGCAAGGCCGAAGGGCGCAAGATCATCGCGCTGACGGCCTACCATGCCCATACCGCCAGCATCCTCGATCCCCATTGCGATTTCATCCTCGTGGGCGATTCCCTCGGCATGGTCATGCACGGGATGGAAACGACCCTGCCGGTGACCCTGGAGATGATGATCGTCCAGGCCCAGGCCGTGATCCGTGGCACCTCGAAGGCCCTCATCGTCGTCGACATGCCGTTCGGCTCCTACGAGGCGAGCCCGCAGCAGGCCTTCATGAGCGCCGCCCGCGTGCTGAAGGAGACCGGCGCCGGCGCGATCAAGATGGAGGGCGGCGCGCGGTTCGCCGAGACGGTCAGCTTCCTGGTGGAGCGGGGCATCCCGGTGATGGGCCATATCGGCCTCACCCCCCAATCCGTGAACACGATGGGCGGGTTCCGCGTGCAGGGACGCGGCGAGGACGGCGAGCGCAAGCTGATGCAGGACGCCCAGGCGATCAGCGATGCGGGGGCCTTCGCCATCGTCATGGAGGGCATCGTCGAGCCGGTGGCCCGCGCCATCGCCACGAACCCCTCGATCACCACGGTGACCATCGGCATCGGCGCCTCCACCGCCTGCGACGGCCAGATCCTCGTTCTCGAGGACATGCTGGGCCTGAGCGACCGGGTGCCGAAATTCGTCAAGCGCTTCGGATCCCTACGCGGGCAGATCGAGGGTGCCGTGGAGGCCTATGCGGAAGAGGTCCGCGCCGGCCGCTTCCCGGCGGACGAACACACCTACGATCCCCTCTGAGCGCTCGTTTGATCGGATGTCTCGGCGGATGCTCAGGCTTAGGGGGATCATCCACCAGAGCAAATCATCCGATCAGGCCGCCTCATCCTGAGGTGCCCGCGTCAGCGGGCCTCGAAGGAGGCCTCCAGTGGTCGCGCGATCCCTGGAGCCCTCCTCCGAGGCCGCTCCGCGGCACCTCAGGATGAGGTAAAGCCTTGGACAGACGCCTGAAACAGGCGCCGAGTGCCGCCGGCGGTCCTCTCAGCATCAGCGAACGCCGCCCCCGAAGGCCGAGGCGATGTCGAACGTGCCGCCGAGCAGAGTGTCCAGGGTCACGATGAGCCCGAGGGCCGCGATGTAGAGGACCATGAACAGGTCCCTGTCCTCGCCCCCGGCCAGCACCAGGCCGGCGAAGGGAACGGATTGAAGCGCCAGGATGGCGGCAGCGTGCATGGGGCGGACCTCGTCGGGTCGGGGACATCCCCCACCCCTCGGTCGAGGAGGCGGGGTCTTCGAGAACCGGGCCGATGACGCGACCCGGACAGATCAGCCGGGCGACCGTGCCAGCGCGGACTCTGGCGCGGTTACCGGAGCAGGAGCCGGGCCTTGCGCGAGGTAGCGCGCCCGCATCGGCCGAAGCACGAACAGCGCCAGCGCCGCCGCCGCCACGTTCAGCCCGATGATGATCGAGAACACCGCCGACCAGCCGTAGGTTGCGGAGATCACGCTCGCCACCGGCACGAGGAACGAGGCCGTCCCCTTGGCGGTGTAGAGCAGGCCGGCATTGGTGGTGGCGAAGGTGGAGCCGAACGTGTCGCCGCAGGTGGCGGGAAACAGCGAGTAGATCTCGCCGAAGACGCCGAAATAGATCGCCGTCGAGAATACGAAGACCAGCGGGTTGGTGCCGTAGCTCAGGAGCAGGACGATCGCGGCCGCGGCCGTCGCGAAGGCGATGACCATCGTGTTCTCGCGCCCGATCGTGTCGGAGACGAACCCGAAGAACGGGCGCCCGAACCCGTCGAAGATCCGGTCGAGGGAGATGGCGAAGGTCAGCGCCGCCATCTGCAGGCCGAACAGGCTGACGGGCACATCGGCGACCCGGAAGTCATGGGCGATGGGCGCGATCTGCGCGGCCGCCATAAGGCCGCCCGAGGCCACCATCACGAAGATCGCGTACATCACCCAGAAGACCGGGGTGCGCACCACCTCGCGCGGCGTGCGGTCGACCTTGGTCTGCGGCAGGCGCAGGCTCTTGCGCTGCATCGGCACGGCGACGGAGGGCTTGCGCAGCAGGAACGACAGCAGGACCACGATGGCGCCCTGGCCGAGGCCGAAATACAGGAAGGCGTCCTGGTAGCCGCTGCTGGCGATCATCTTGGCGATCGGCACCACCGTCACCGCGGCGCCCGCACCGAACCCGGCCGCCGTGGCGCCGGCGGCGAGGCCGCGCCGATGCGGGAACCATTTCAGGGCGTTGCCAACGCAGGTGCCGTAGACCGAGCCGGCGCCGATGCCGCCGACCACGGCCGCGCCGTAGAGCATCCACAGGGACGAGGCCTGGGAATTGATGAGCCAGGCCAGCGCGATCATCACGCCGCCGAAACAGACCACGATGCGCGGGCCGTAGCGATCGACGAACCAGGCCTCCACCGGTACCAGCCAGGTCTCGGTGGCGACGAAGATCGTGAAGGCGAACTGGATCGCCGCCCGGCCCCAGTGGAACTTGGCGTCGATGGGATCGACGAAGAGGGTCCAGCCGTATTGCAGGTTGGCGATCATCGCCATGCACAGCACGCCGAAGGCGAGCTGCCACCATTTGGCGGAGGGCGGGTCCTGGCGTTCCGCCCCGGTATCCGTTGTTGCCATCCCTGAATCCATTCTTGCTTGATGATGCGTGGCGTCCCCGGACCGCATCATGCATCAAAATTCAAGGCATACAATATACCACGGATTAAAATTCAGGATCGTTCGTGGCGATGCAAACGCGGCCCGGTCTGCGATGCGGGAATGTTGCGCGACGATCACGCTCCACACCAAAACGGCGATCCCGTTTCAACGCGATTTCGGGGACAATCTCCCCCGACAAGCAACCCTCGGTTGCCCCCGCTCTCGGGACGAGGCCCAGCGGGAGCCTCGATCGGGGTTGGAAACCGCCTCAACGAGGCCAACAACGGAGTGCCACTGAAAGTATAAAACCGTACTTTAGATCTATAACAGTTCCAGAAGATAGAACTTGCATGCACATTATCTTATTTGCCAGATGAATGCAGAACACGAGTTCGAGAGCAGTCGTTCTTTACAACGTTTCTGATCTCATCAAATTCTGGCAAATCGGGTCCCGCTGTGCATCAGCTCTCGCTCAATCATCGTGGCCAAGCCGCGCTATCGTCCGTTCGCGGGCATGTCATCCTTGCTATGCTGTCGAGCGTCGCCGTCCTGGCCGTTCTGTCGAAACCAGTCTTGGCGCAGAACGCGGACCACGCGGTCACCCTCGATACCTTGTCGGTCGACGGAGTAGGCGGCCGGCCGAGCGCATCGGGAGCGGATGCCGGCGGTCCCGTCGGCCCGGTCCGAGGCTATACCGCCACGCGCAGCATCGTCGGCACCAAGACGGACACGCCTATTCTCGAAACCGCCCAGTCGATTTCCGTCGTCTCCCGCAAGCAGATCGAAGATCAGAACGCGCTGACCATCAACCAGGCCCTGCGCTACACGCCGAGCGTCACCACCGAGCAGCGCGGCGGCTCCGGCTCGACCCGGCTCGAGCAGTTCCTCATCCGCGGATTCACGGCCCCCCTCTTCCTCGACGGCATGCGCCTGCCGAGCAACCGCGACGCCGGCCCGTCCGTCGATCCGTTTCGCCTGGAACGCGTAGACATCATCAAGGGGCCGGCCTCGGTCCTCTACGGGCAGTCGGGTCCGGGCGGGATCGTCAACCTCGTGAGCAAGGTTCCGTCCTTCGTCCGCCACGGCGAAATCTTCATCCAGGGCGGCGATTACAACACCGTGCGCGGCGGCGTCGATGTCGGCGGCCCGGTCGAGGGCCACAGCGTCCTTGCGGACCAGTTCGCCTACCGCATCATCGCCGCGGGCTGGAACGCCGACGGCCCGGCCAAGACCACCTCCATCGAGCGCAGCTTCATCAATCCCAGCGTCACGTGGCGGCCCTCCGCGGACACCTCGCTGACGGTCATCGGCCTGTACCAACGCGACCCCTATTCCGGCTATTACGGCGCCCTGCCCGCCAAGGGCACGCTGCTCCCCTCGAATTTCGGCGTCGCCAACGGGCCGCTCGGCCGCCTGCCGCGCAACTTCTACGACGGCGACCCGAATATCGAGCGCTCCGACCGCACCCAGGCCTCGGCGACGTACATCTTCGATCACCGTTTCGACGAGGGGATCCGCGTCCACTCGTCGGGGCGCTTCCTGCGCACCCTCGGCGATTACCGCAGCCTCTACGACGCCATCTCGAACAACCTCGCCTGGAACGGTCGCTTTCTCGGGCGGGCCATGGGCGGCACGAACGTGGCCATCGATGCCTTCACCAACGACAATAACCTCGTAGCTAAGTTCGACACCGGCCCGATCGCCCATACCGTCCTCGTAGGGCTCGATCATCAGACGCTCTATACGAAGACCTACGGCACGCCGTTCGTGAACGCGCCCTCGCTCGACCTTCTCAATCCGGTCTACGGTGTGGAGGCTTCCTTCCCGGCTTTCTCGGGCCACACCGACATCACGTCGCAGCAGACCGGGATCTATTTCCAGGATCAGCTCAAGATCGACCGGCTGACGCTCACCCTCGGCGGACGTTACGACTGGGCGAGCCAGACCGGTCCCACCCGAGACCCGGCAGGCAAGGTCGTCAGCGCGCAGGATGCTCCGAGCGAAGCCTTCACGGGTCGGGCGAGCCTGCTCTACCTCTTCGACAGCGGCATCGCCCCCTATGTGAGCTATTCGGAGGCTTTCGAGCCGCTGGTCTCGGGGCAGATCTATAACGGTAATCCGACCTTTGGCCGCCTGCCCGACCCGATCACGAGCCGACAGTTCGAGGCCGGCGTGAAGTACCAGCCCCCCGGCACCGACATCCTGCTCACGGCCGCCGCCTTCGACATCAAGCGCCAGAACTCGCTTTCTCCAGACCCCAACAGACTGAACTTCTCGGTCCAGACCGGCGAGGTGAGCGTTCAGGGCGTCGAGTTCGAGGCACGGGCCAACATCACGGAGAACCTCACCGTCATCGGCGGCTTCTCCCTGATCGATGCCGTCAACTCGGCGGGAACCAGCAAGACGACGAACGAAACCACCGGGCAGAGCGTGAATCTCCTCGGCCTGCGCCCGATCCAGGTGCCGGACACCACGATCTCGCTCTTCGGCAACTACCAGGTCCGCACGGGCATGTTCGCCGGGCTCGGCTTCGGTGGCGGGTTCCGCTATCTCGGGGGCTCGCAGGGCGATGCCGCCAACAGCTTCAAGGTGCCGGCCAACCTCGTCGTCGATGCCGTCGCATCTTATGACTTCAGCTACCTGTCGCCGAGCCTGAAGGGCGTGCAGTTGCAGGTCAACGCCCAGAACCTCCTCGACGAGACCTACGTGCAATCCTGTGCCTACCAAGCCTGGTGCTGGTACGGTGCGCCGCGCACCGTGCTCGCGACGCTCCGGTATCGCTGGTAGACCATGGCCGCGCGGCGGGCCGCATCCGGAGGGCGGAACGTGCCTGCGGCACGCCCTTCGGTCTTGCGCGCCGCCGCGCCTCGACCGAGACCGCTTGAGAGCGACATGCCTGGGGAAGACATGCCCGGGGAATGCGACATGCCTGGAGGATGTGCGGCATGAAGAACGGCCTTCGCCAATCCATGGCCTGGCTGCACGCCTGGTCCGGCCTCGTGGTCGGCTGGGTGCTGTTCGCCGTCTTCGTCACCGGGACGGCGAGCTACTACCGCACCGACATCACGGCCTGGATGCAGCCGGAACTGCGCCGGGAATCGGCGGAGACCGCCCTCGACCTGCCCCGCGCGGCCGAGATCGGGATCGCCCATCTCCAGGCGCATGCCGTGGGCGCGCGGACCTGGTCCATCGGCCTGCCGCAGCCGGACCGGCCGATCATCGACCTGTTCTGGCGGACGAAGCCGGGGGTGCCCCCGAGCATCGTTCAACTCGACGGGCGCACGGGCGAGCCGGCCTCCTTCAGAAAGACCAGGGGCGGCGACTTCCTCTACCGCTTCCATTTCGAGCTGCACATGGCACCGCTCTGGGGACGCTGGATCGTCGGCATCTGCGCGATGGTCATGCTGGTGGCGCTCATCAGCGGCATCATCACCCATCGCCGGATCTTCGCCGATTTCTTCACCCTGCGCCGGGACAAGTCGGCCCAGCGCGGCTGGCTCGACGCGCATAACGTCACCGGCGTTCTGGCGCTGCCCTACCACCTGATGATCACCTATACGGGCATCGTCACCCTGGCGATGATGTACATGCCCTGGGGCGTCACCGCCGCCTATAAGGGCGATGCGACGCGCTTCTACGCCGAGACGTCCCAGATCACGACGCAGCGCCCGCCCGTCGGCCAGCCCGGAACCCTCGCCCCGATCGGGCCGGTGGTTGCCCGTGCCGTGGCGACGATCCACGAACCGCTGGAGCGCCTGTCCATCGTCAATCCGGGCGATGCCGGGGCCACCGTGGTCGCGATCTTCGAGGAGCCGCACGGGCTCGCCCATCAGCATCCGCAGATCGCCTTCGACGGCACCACCGGCGAGATCGTCGAGATCCTGCAGGGCGGGCTGAAGCCGGCGGCCAAGACCTTCACCACCATGGTCGGCCTGCACGAGGCCCATTTCGCCGGGCCAGCCCTACGCATCCTGTTCTTCCTCTGCGGCCTGATGGGATGCGTCATGGTGGCGAGCGGCCTGATCCTGTGGTCGGTCGCCCGGCTGCCGAAACCCGGCGAGACCGCGTTCCTCGGCCTTCGCGTGGTGCAGGCCCTCAACATCGGCACCGTCATCGGCCTGCCGGCGGCGATCGCCGTGTACTTCCTCGCCAACCGGATCCTCCCTCCAGACCTCGCCGGTCGCCTCGACTGGGAGGTACGGGCCTTCTTCGCCGCCTGGATCGCGATGAGCGTGGTTCCGCTGTTCCGGCCCCACCGGGCCGCATGGCGGGAGATGGCCCTCGTCACCGCGGCCCTGTTCCTCGCCGTGGCCCTGGTGGACCTCGCCGCCGCCGCCGCGCCCTCGCCGAGCGCCCTGCTGCGGCACGACCCGCGCTTCCTCTGGTTCGATGCGGCCATGGTGGCCCTCGCGGGGCTGTTCGCCCTGGTTGCCCGCAAGGTGGCGCGGTTCCAGACCCGCACCCGCGCAAAATCCGCCCCCGTCGGCGCGCCGAGGACGGCCTGAATCCAGATTGAGCGAAAGCCGGAGCAAGAACCGGGATGCGATCCCAGGTCCTCGGGGGCAGGATGACGGGAGGAGACGGCGCCCGATCCGCGCCGGCTTCGCCCGCTCAGGAGATCGCCCCCGTGCCCGTCCGCGAATCCACGTCCGTCCCGGAGGTCATGCCCGTTTCCGAGACCGGCGATGCGGCGAGATGGGCCGCCCTCGCGTCCCGCGACGGGGCCGCAGACGGTCGCTTCGTCTATGCGGTGCGCACGACGGGAATCTATTGCCGGCCGAGTTGCGCGGCGCGCCCGGCACGGCGCGAGAATGTCAGCTTCCATGCCACCTGCGCCGAAGCGGAGGCGGCCGGCTTTCGCGCCTGCAAGCGCTGCCGGCCCAATGAGCCGAGCCTCGCCGCCCGCCGGGCGGAGGCCGTCGCCCGCGCCTGCCGCCTCATCGACACATCCGAGACGGTCCCAGGCCTCGGTGCCCTGGCGGAGGCGGCCGGGCTCAGCGCGTTCCATTTCCACCGGGTGTTCAAGACGGTCACCGGCGTGACGCCGAAGGCCTATGCGGCGGCGCGACGCGCGGATTCCCTCACGTCGGGATTAAGCCAGGCCGCCTCGGTGACACAGGCGATCTACGAGGCCGGATACGCCTCGCCGAGCCGTTTCTATGCCGACGCGACGGACCGCCTCGGCATGGCCCCGAACATCTACCGCCGGGGCGGCGAGGGCGTCGCGATCCGGTTCGGCATCGGCCAATGCGCCCTCGGCGCCATCCTGGTGGCGGCGACAGCCAAGGGACTCTGCGCCGTCCTGCTCGGGGACGATCCCGACATCCTCGTCCGCGACCTCCAGGACCGTTTCCCGAAAGCCGAACTCTCCGGCGGCGATTCGGCCTTCGAGACGTGGATGGCGCAGGTGGTGGGGTTCGTCGCCTGCCCCTCGCGCGGTCTCGACCTGCCGCTCGACATCGGCGGCACCGCCTTCCAGCAGCGGGTCTGGGACGCCCTGCGCAGGATCCCCATCGGCACCACCGCGACCTATGCGGAGATCGCCCGCGCCATCGGCGCGCCGGCGGCCACCCGTGCCGTGGCGCGGGCCTGTGGCGCGAACCCCATCGCCGTGGCAATTCCCTGCCACCGGGTGGTCCGTTCGGACGGGTCGCTCTCCGGCTACCGCTGGGGCGTCGCGCGCAAGCGCGACCTCCTCACCCGCGAGGGCGCCGCCCCCTGACCGCGACATTCGCGCACTGATATCGATGACCGCGCTACCCCATCCGGAGGATGTGGCGCGCACCGTCCCGTGGCATGACCGTCCCCGGAGAGGGAGAATGCCGTGACGAGCGCCGCGACGCCGGATTTCTACTGGCTGGGTTTCGAAGCCTACGGGCGTGGCGAGACCATCGACCGCGCCCCGGGCGGCGAGGAATCCGCCGAGCGGCTGGATTGGATCGACGGCTGGGAGTTCGGCAAATTCGCCTCCGCCGCCAGCTCCGACCCCGACGATCTCGACGACGCCGAGCCGCCGCCGCTTGCCGAAGCGCATCCGTCCGCGCCGCAGGATCGTTTGTTTTGTCGAACGATCCCAAGCGAACGCGCGCGGACCAGATGACGGCCGGCGACGGTCGATACAGGCATTTTCTCCTCGTCCAACGGCTTCGGGGAAACGACTTCCGGCTCGTCGAGCGGTAGCAGCAAGAGCCTTCTCCGATCTGTCGTTCTTAAAAAAGAACGTTCTCGTTGACAGGACGGGGTTTCGGCAGGACCATCCCGGCACTCGGTCAGGGCCATCGAGCGGGTCTGTCCCGTGCGCCCGGCCCTCCGATCCGTCCGAAGAATCCCGCCTCCCCATGATCCTTGCCCCGCCTCTGCGCGACACCGCCGAAGGGCTCGCCCGGCTTTTCGCCGAACGGGCCGAAGGGCACGACCGCGCCGGCCGATTCGCGCATGACAACATCGCCGACCTCAGGAATGCCGGCCTGCCGGGATTGATCGTGCCGCGCCGGCTCGGCGGTGGCGGCGCGGGGCTCGGGGCAGCCGCGATGGTGGTCGGCACCCTGGCGCGGGGCGAGCCCTCCACCGCCCTGGTGGTCACCATGCACTTCCTCCAGCACGGGCTGATCCATGCGCGGGAACACTGGCCCCGGGCGATCGCCGACCGGCTCGGCCGCGCGGCGGTGGAGGACGGCGCACTCATCAACGCCCTGCGGGTGGAACCCGAGCTCGGCACCCCCGCCAGGGGCGGCCTGCCGGAGACGGTGGCGCGGGCGACGGCCACGGGCTGGCGCGTCAGCGGCCGGAAGATCTACTCCACCGGCAGCCCGGGCCTCACCCACGGCCTCGTCTTCGTCCGCACCGACGAGGCGGAGCCGCGCATCGGCAACATCCTCGTGCCCATGGCCTCGCCGGGCATCCGCATCGAGGAGACCTGGGACCATCTCGGCCTGCGCGCCAGCGGCAGCCACGACGTGATCTTCGAGGATGTGGAGGTGCCGGCCGACCATGCGGTGGACCTTCGCCCGCCCGAAGGCTGGCGCAAGGCCGATACCGACCAGCAGGCCTGGAGCACGACGATGCTGTCGGCGCTCTATGACGGCGTCGCCCGCTCGGCGCAGGCCTGGTTCATCGCCTTCGCCAGGGACCGCAAACCCGGAAGCCTCGGCCAGAGCCTCGCCACCCTGCCGCGTTTCCAGGATGCCATCGGCGAGAACGAGCGGCTACTCAGCGTCAATGCCCGCCTGATCCGCAGCGTCGCCGCGGAGGTGGACGGGGGCACCTGCCCCTCCGTCGCCGAATCCGGCTTCCTCAAGGCCACCGTCACCGAGAACGCGATCCAGGTGGTCCAGCGGGCCGTGGAGCTCGCCGGCAATCCCGGCCTGTCGCGGGCGAACCCGCTGGAGCGCCACCTGCGCGACGTCCTGTGCGGGCGCATCCACTGGCCGCAGGCCGATGCGGTCCGCGTGTCCGCCGGCCGCGCCGCCCTCGGGCTTTGACATCACCGCCCCTTCCGACACGGACAAGGAGATCGCAATGAACTTCCTTCCAGCCGACGCCGTCGAGTTCATCGGCTTCGCCGCCCCGCGCTACACCTCCGAGACCCATGCGGCTTCGGGGCCGGCCATCGACCGCGACTACCTGCGCCTCCTCGCCCAGGCGCATGAATGGGGCGGGTTCGACCGTATCCTGGTCGCTTTCTACGCGACCCAGCCCGACGCGCTGCTGCTCTCCGCCCAGATCGCGGCGGTGACCGACCGGATCGGCCTGATGATCGCCCACCGCACCGGCTTCACCGCGCCGACGGTGGCTGCGCGCCAATTCGCGACCCTCGACCAGCTGACCGGCGGGCGGGTCGCCATCCACGCCATCAGCGGCGGCGACGACCGGGAGCTGGCGCAGGACGGCGACCACCTCACCAAGGACGAGCGCTACGCCCGCACCGACGAGTTCCTAACCATCGCCCGGCAGGTATGGACCGCCGAGGCGCCGTTCGATTTCGCCGGCGCGCATTACCGGATCGACCGCGGCTTCTCCGAGGTGAAGCCGGTGGACCCGCGCGGCATCCCGGTCTTCTTCGGTGGCGCCTCGCCCGCCGCCATCGCTGTCGCCGGGCGGCACGCCGACACCTACGCCCTGTGGGGCGAGAGCCTCGATCAGGTGCGGGAGGCGATCTCCAGGGTCCGGGCGGCGGCTGCCCCCCATGGCCGCGACCCGCGCTTCAGCCTGTCGTTCCGGCCGATCCTGGCCGCGACGGAGGAGGAGGCCTGGGCGAGGGCCGAGGACATCCTGGCGCAGACGCGCGCCACACGCGCCGCCAGGGGGCTCGGCCCGGCACCAGCGCCCGAGAACGAAGGCTCGCGCCGCCTGCTCGCGGCGGCCTCTCAAGGATCCAGGCTCGACAAGCGCCTCTACACCGCCATCGCGAGGGAGACGGGGGCCTCGGGCAATTCCACCGCCCTCGTCGGCACGCCGGAGCAGGTCGCCGACGCCCTCCTCGACTATCACGACCTCGGAGTGCAGACCTTCCTGATCCGCGGCTTCGACCCGCTGGAAGACGCCATCGCCTATGGCCGCGACCTGATCCCCGCCTTCAAGCGGCTCCTCGCCCAGCGTGGCGCGCGGGCGGAGGCAGCCTGATGCGCGCCCTCATCGCCATCCTCGCCGTGCTGGCGTTCACCGGCATCGCCTGCGCCGACGAGACGGTCCTTCGCGTCGGCGACCAGCGCGGCAACGCCCGCGCGCTGATGGAATCGGCCGGCGTCCTCGCCGACCTTCCCTACAAACTGGAATGGAGCGAGTTCCCCGCCGCCGCCCCTCTCCTCGAAGCCCTGAACGCCGGGGCGATCGATGCCGGCGGGGTCGGCGACGCACCCTTCACCTTCGCGGCCGCCGCCGGGGTTCCGGTGAAGGCCTTCGTCGCCTTCCGCAACAAGCAGGACGGTCTGGCGATCCTCGTCGCCAAGGATTCACCGATCAAGACGGTGGCCGACCTGAAGGGCAAGAGCATCGCCACCAATCGCGGCTCCATCGGCCATCAGGTGGTGCTGGCAGCACTGGAGGAGGCGGGCCTGCCGGCCAATGCCGTGACCCTGCGCTTCCTGCCGCCGGCGGATGCCAAGATCGCGCTGGCCAGCGGCAGCGTCGATGCGTGGTCGACCTGGGAGCCCTATACCTCCACCGCCGAACTCGCCGGCCTCGCCCGCGTGGTCCGCGACGGCAACGGCATCACGCCGGGCCTGAGCTTCGCGGTGGCGAGTGATTCCGCCTTGAAGACCAAGCGGGCGCAGCTCGCCGATTTCGGGCAGCGCCTGGTGAAGGCACGGGAATGGGCGCTCAAGGACCCGGCCCCCTATGCGGCGGTGTGGTCGAAGCTCATCGGCCTGCCGGAGACCGTGCCCCTGCGCTGGTTCTCGCGGGCGGAGTATCGGGCGGTGCCCATCGACGACGCGGTGATCGCCGACGAGCAGCGCAACATCGACCTCTATGTCCGCTCCGGGCTGATCCCCGCCGCGCGGGCGCCGCGCGCCGCGCTTATCCTCGACCGGAGCTTCGAACCGCCAGCGATCGCGGTACGTTGAAACGATTGCCGCCGAGGACCGGACCCATGCACGACCCTTCCGACCACAGCCACGACCACGCCCATTCCGACCACGACCACGCGCATGAGCACGAGGCGGCGCCCGCCCCCGAGCGCTGGAAGCATGACGGCGTGCGGGTGATCCCCGGCGACAAGCTCGATTCCAACACCGCCCAGACGCCGGGCATGTTCCGGCAGGCGGCGATCAACCATGCCCGCGTCGGCGCCCAGAAGATCTGGGCGGGCACGGTGGCGATCGCCCCCGACGCCAAGACCGGCGTGCACCATCACGGCGCCCTGGAAAGCGTGATCTACGTGGTCTCCGGCCGCGCCCGCATGCGCTGGGGCGACAAGCTGGAATTCGTGGCCGAGGCCGGCCCCGGCGACTTTATCTTCGTGCCGCCCTACGTGCCACACCAGGAGATCAACGCCGATCCGGACCAGCCCCTGAACTGCGTCCTGGTGCGCTCCGACAACGAGGCGGTGGTGGTCAACATCACCGATGTCGAACCCGTGGAACGGCCCGAGACGGTCCACTGGGTCGACCCCATCCACAAGCATCCCTGACCCGTCGCCTGCGAGACCTCCTTTCATGATCCATCGTCGTCACGCGCTGCAGGCCGCCGCCGCGCTGAGCCTCCTCGCCCTCGCTCCGGGGGGCGCACGCGCCGCCGAGGCGAGGACGCTGCGCATCGGCTACCAGAAATCCTCGACGCTGATCGCCCTGCTCAAGCAGGACGGCAGCCTGGAAAAGGCGCTGGAGCCCCTCAAGGTCGGTCTCACCTGGCACGAATTCACCAGCGGCCTGCCAGTGATGGAGGCGCTTAACGCAGGCCAGATCGACCTCTCGGCGGACGTGGCCGACACGGTGCCGATCTTCGCCCAAGCCGCCAATGCGCGGATCACCTACGTGGCGCAGGAGGCCGCCTCCCCCGCCGCACAGGCCATCGTGGTGGGGGCCGACTCGCCCATCAAGACGGTGGCGAACCTCAAGGGCCGCAAGGTCGCGGTGACGAAGGGCGCCGGCAGCCATTACCTGCTCCTCGCCGCCCTGAAGGCGGAGGGGATTCCGTTCAAGGCGATCACGCCCGCCTACCTCACCCCGGCAGACGGACGCACGGCGCTGGCCAGCGGCGGGGTCGAGGCCTGGGTCGCCTGGGACCCGTTCCTGTCGGCGGCCGAACTGCAATCGGGCGCCCGCATCCTGAAGGACGGCACCGGCCTGTCGCTCTACAAGCGCTACTACCTCGCCTCCGACGCCTACGCGGCCAAGCACGGCGACATCCTCGACATCGTCTTCGCCCGGCTGCGCGACACCGGAACCTGGGTGAAGGCCAACCCGGACGAGGCCGCCAACCGCCTCGGCGCCCTGTGGAAGCTCGACCCGGGCATCGTCGCCAAGGCCAATGCCCGCCGCACCTACGTCGTCGAGCCGGTGACCCGCGACGGGCTCTCCGAGCAGCAGACCATCGCCGATGCGTTCCGCGCCGAGGGCCTGCTGCCGCGCCCCGTCGATGCCTCGGCGCTAGGGATCTGGGCGCCGACCAAGTCCTGACGGTGCCGATCAAGTCCTGACGCCGCCCACAAAAAATCCCGATGAGCCCGGCTCATCGGGATCGGGGCGCTCCTCACCGCATGAGGGACGGGCTCACCACTTGTACGAGACGCTCGCCACGACTTTGCGCTGGGTGCCGTAGAAGCAGGCCGTGGCGGTCGAGCAGGACGACACGAAGCGCTTGTCGCCGATATTGATCACGTTCACGGCGGCGCGCCAGCCGGCGTAGTCGTAATGCACCGCCGCGTCGAAGGTCACGTATTCGGGCACGATGAGGCTGTTTGCCACGTCCGCATAGGACTGGCCGACATAGTTTACGCCGCCGCCGAAGCCGAAGCCTTTGAAGTCGCCGACCGGGATCGTGTAATCGGCCCAGAGCGAGGCGAGCGTCTGCGGGATGCCCACCGGGACCTTGCCGAGGTCGAGGACACTCCCCTCAATGGTGCGCAGACCGTAGAGCGTATAGGCGGCCGTGAGGTTCAGGCCCTCGGCAAGGGTCGCAGTGGCCGAGAGTTCGAAGCCGCGCGAGCGCACCGATCCGATCTGGATGTTGGTGAAGATACTATCCGGGTTCGGCGTCAGCGTGTTGTTGCGGACAAGGTCGAAGGCCGCGAAGGTGAAGAGCGTGTTCCAGCCGATAGGCTGGAACTTGGTGCCGATCTCGACCTGCTCGCCGGTCTCCGACTTGAACGGCCGGTTGGCCACGTCGGCCCCCGGCGTCGGATTGAAGGACGTCCCGTAGGTGATGTAGGGCGCCAGCCCATTGTCGAGATTGTAGATCAGGCCGAGCCGGCCGGTGAAAGCACTTTCGCTGAGCTTGGTTGAGTTCAGCGGGTTCAGCTTGTCGTCGATGCTGTTGTCGACGAAGTCCTGACGACCGCCGATGAGGAAGGTGAGGCGTTCGGTGAGCGCGATCTGATCCTGTGCGTAGAGACCGACCTGCTGGAGCTGCTGGTTCAGCACGCGGTAGGGGACGGGCGCGACCGCCGTCTGGAAGTAGCGCGGGAACAGGATGTTGAGATTCGGCGCCTGGGCGGGGAATGGGGTGGAAGCCTGGTTGTCCGAGAAGCTGTAACGCTTGTAATCGACGCCCATCAGCACGGTGTGCCCGAAGACGCCGTCGTTGAAGCGGGCCTCGGCCTGATTGTCGACGGTGAAGATGCTGGCGCGCGGCGTCGTCAGGAAGCCGTAGCGGGCGAGGTCGGTCTGGGCGGAATTGGCGTAGCCGTTGGCGACGTAGCGGGAATCCGAGACTTCCGTGAACGAGTAGCGGAAGTTCTGCCGCACGGTCCAGACATCGTCGACATGATGCTCGAACTCGTAGCCGAGATTGGCCTGGTTGCGGGTGTAGCGGTCCACCAGCGGATCGCTGGCGTTGAGCTTGCGGTCGATCCTGAGACCGGAGACATTGGTGCGCACGGTGCCGAAATACGGAAGGAACTGGCCGGCGCCACCGGTCTCGTCGCGCTGGAAGCTCGTGAGCACCGTGAAGGTGGTGGCGCCGTCGGGCTTATAGGTGAAGCTCGGCGCGATGTAGTAGCGGTCCTCCGGCGCGAAGTTCACCTGGGTGTCGCCGTTCTGGAAACGGCCGGTCAGGCGGTAGAACCAATGGCCGGAATCATCGGCCGGGCCGCCGAGATCGAAGGCGGCGTAGCGCTGGCTGAACGAGCCGCCGCCGAGCTCGAGATAGCGCAGGGGCGTGAAGGTCGGCCGCTTCGAGACGATATTGATGAGGCCGCCCACGGGGCTGCCGCCGAACAGGGTGGCGGCGGGACCGCGCAGCAGCTCGATGCGCTCGGCGCCGAACGGGTCGACGCGGAAATTGGCGAAGCCGGTCTGGAACAGCTGGAGCCCATCCCGGAATAGGCCGGATTCCGTGGCCGAGAAGCCGCGGATCAGGAACCAGTCGAGGCGCGTGTCGGGACCGAACTGGTTGGCGTAGATGCCCGGCGTGTAGCGCACGGCCTCGGACAGGGTCTGGGAGCCCTGTGCCTTGATCTGCTCGGCACCGACGACGCTGATCGATTGCGGCGTGCGGATGATCGGCGTGTCGGTCTTGGTCGCCGTGGCGCTGCGGGTGGCGACGTAGCCGTCCACCGGGCCGCGGGCGGTCTCGGGCGCGCGCCGCCCTTGACCCGCCGCTCCCGCTCCGTTCCCCGCACCCGAGCCTTCGACGCTCAAGGTGTCGAGCGTCACCGCCCGTTCCTGCGCCGAGGCGGCGCCGGTCAAGGCGAGCACGATGAGCGACACGCCGGCCGCGAGGGCTGCGGGACAGGCGAAGGAGGGCGACGACATGGGAGTGCGGCTCCGGATGACGGACAGCAGAACGCGCTCGCAGAAACGGCGAGCCTTGCCCTGCAGCGTTGTTTAGAATTATGCCAAACTACTGTAATACAACAGAAATTCGTGTCTCAGCCGTAGCTCTCGCCCCGGAGGCTTGCAAGATACCGCACACCATTCGCCGGTCCCCGTTGCTGGAGAGACACAGATCACGCAAGTTGTCGTTGACCAGAACACTCAGCCTGCGGACGCTCTCCAATCCCTGGACGAGGCGAGGACGCGGGGGCGGGCTTTTGGATTTAAGAACCCCTGTCGGGTGCGGGCCGTGGCGCCTTCTCGACGCGCCGCGGCGCGGAGTCCTGCAGGAGCCCGGCGGGGCGGAGCCCCGGACTGTGAGAGCGATGAGGGCCGAGGGTCCACATCCCCGGCGCAATCCGCCGGGGATGGGGTGATGTGCGGGTAGCCTTACTTCAGGCGCTCGGCGGCCCAGGCGATGTGGTCGTCCATGAAGGTCGAGATGAAGAAGTAGGAGTGATCGTAGCCCTCGCGCATGTTCAGAGTCAGGGGAATCCCGGCCTTCTCGCAGGCCTCTTCCAGGAGCCAGGGACGCAAGCCGTCCTGCAGGAAGCTGTCGGCGGTGCCCTGATCCACGAGGAACTCCGAAAAGCGCTTGCCGTCCTCGATCAGCGCGGTGGCATCATGCGCGCGCCAGGCCGCCTCGTTGGTCCCAAGATACTTCTCGAAGGCGGGCTTCGACCATCCGGCCGTGGAGGGCTGGGCGATGGGCGCGAAGGCCGAGCAGGACTTGAAACGGTCGGGATAGGTGAGCGCGATGGTCAGCGCGCCGTGGCCGCCCATGGAGTGGCCGAAGATGCCCTGGCGCGACATGTCGGCGGGGAAGTTCTCGGCGATGAGGGCGGGAAGCTCCTCGGTGACGTAGCTCCACATCCGGTAATTGGCGGCGTAGGGCGCCTCCGTCGCATCGACATAGAAGCCGGCGCCCGAGCCGAACTGCCAGTTGCCGGCCTCGTCCGGAATGTCGGCGCCGCGCGGGCTGGTATCAGGCGCCACGATGATGACGCCATGCTCGGCGGCGGCGCGGCGGTACTCGCCCTTGTCCATGACGTTGGCATGGGTGCAGGTGAGGCCGGACAGGTACCAGAGCACCGGAACCGGGCCGTTCTCGGCCTGCGGCGGCACGAACACCGCGAAGGTCATGGGACAGCCGGTGGTCTTGGCATCGTGCTTGTAGACGCCCTGCGTGCCGCCATGGGCGCGGGCCTTCGAGATGGTTTCCATGCGGTGATCTCCTGATGGGGGTGAGTGGATCGTCTTAAGCGAATCTCATCGGAAGGTGCGCATGCCCCTTCTCCCCGCACGCGGGGAGAGGGTCGCGGACACCTTGCCGTGTCCGCGACGAGCAGAGGCGAAGCCGAAGCGAAGGTGAGGGGGCGGTTTCGGAGGAGTCTCATGCGGAGGCGCCCCCTCACCGTCGGCTGCCGCCTCGACGCGCCGACGACAGGGTCGTCGCGTCCCTCTCCCCGCAAACGGGGAGAGGGGATGCTCACACGCTCAGTAAACCACCACCGAGCGGATCGACTTGCCTTCATGCATCAGGTCGAAACCGTGGTTGATGTCTTCGAGCGGCATGGTGTGGGTGATGAGATCGTCGATGTTGATCTTGCCCTCCATGTACCAGTCGACGATCTTCGGCACGTCGGTGCGACCGCGGGCGCCGCCGAAGGCCGAGCCCTTCCAGACGCGGCCGGTGACGAGCTGGAACGGACGGGTCGAGATCTCCTTGCCGGCCTCGGCCACGCCGATGACGATCGATTCGCCCCAGCCGCGATGGCAGCATTCGAGGGCTTGGCGCATGACGTGGACGTTGCCGGTGCAGTCGAACGAGAAGTCCGCGCCGCCGCCGGTCGCATCGAGGATTGCCGCGACCACGTGATCGTTGCCGACCTCCTTCGGGTTGATGAAGTGGGTCATGCCGAACTTGCGGGCCATCTCCTGCTTGTCCGGGTTGATGTCGACACCGATGATCTTGTCGGCACCGACCATCCGGGCGGCCTGGAGCACGTTGAGGCCGATACCGCCCAGACCGAACACCACGACGTTGGCGCCGGGCCAGACCTTGGCGGTGTAGATCACCGCGCCGATGCCGGTGGTCACGCCGCAGCCGATGTAGCAGATCTTGTCGAAGGGAGCGTCTTCGCGGATCTTCGCCAGCGCGATGGCCGGCAGGACCGTGAAGTTCGAGAAGGTCGAGCAGCCCATGTAGTGGAACAGGGTGTTCGAGCCGCCCGGGCTGCCGCCGGTGGAGGTGCAGGAGAAGCGCGAGGTGCCGTCCGGCATCACACCCTGGCCCTGCGTGGAGCGGATCGCGGTGCAGAGGTTCGTGCGCTGCGACAGGCAGGACTTACAGCTGCGGCATTCGGGGGTGTAGAGCGGGATGACGTGGTCGCCGACCTTCAGGTCCGTGACCCCTGCGCCGAGCTCGCGGACGATGCCCGCGCCTTCGTGCCCGAGGATCGCCGGGAACTTGCCCTCGGAATCGAGGCCCGACAGGGTGTAGGCATCGGTGTGGCAGATGCCGGTGGCCATCAACTCGATGAGAACTTCGCCGGCCTTGGGGCCTTCGATGTCGATGGTCTCGATGGTGAGGGGCTTCTTGGCCTCCCACGCGACCGCAGCGCGCGTCTTCATGTCATTATTCTCATGTCTGGACGATCACGGACGGTGTCGAACTGCCGACTCTTCGGCTTCGCCTCATCCAGGAGAGGGCAAGCCGAACGGCCCGAAAATCTGTTTCGTGCAATGATGGTTCTGGAGACGAGATGCAACGCCCTCGGGCCGCGCGGGAGGTCGCGTCGCCCCTGTGTTGTCGCGGAAGCATACCCGCCGGCGCCTTAGCGATAGCCGGCGGCCTGCAATTCGAACAGCTCCGCGTAGCGCCCGCCCCTCGCCTGGAGTGCCTCGTGGGTTCCGGCCTCGATGACCTTGCCGCCGTCGAGGACGAGGATGCGGTCGGCCATGCGCACGGTGGAGAAGCGGTGCGAGATCAGCACGCAGCTGCGTCCCCGGCTGAGATCGCGAAAGCGCTGGAACACTTCGAACTCGGCGCGGGCGTCGAGGGCGGCGGTGGGCTCGTCGAGGATCAGGATCTCGGCCTCGCGCATATACGCCCGGCTGAGCGCGATCTTCTGCCATTCGCCGCCGGAGAGATCGACGCCCTCGGCGAAGCGCTTGCCCAGGGGCTGGTCGTAGCCGAGCGGCAGGCGTCCGATCACGCCGTCGGCGAGGCTGCGCCCGGCGGCGCGGGCGATGCGGGCGGCATCGTCCCGCTCGTCGATGCGCCCCACGGCGACGTTCTCGGCGGCGGTGAAATCGAAGCGCACGAAATCCTGGAAGATCACGCCGATTCGGGCTCGCAGGTCGTCGAGGTCGTAGTCCGCGAGTGGGCGGCCATCGAGCAGCACGCGGCCCTCGGTGGGGTCGTAGAGCCGGGTCAGGAGCTTGACGATGGTGGTCTTGCCGGCCCCGTTCTCGCCCACCAGGGCCAGCACTTCCCCGGCGGCGAGGTGGAAGCTCAAGGACCGGACCGCCCAGGTCTCGGTGCCGGGATAGCGGAACCCGACCTCCTCGAAGACGATGCCGTGGGTGATCGGCTGCGGGAACGGCACCGCTCGCTCCGGCGAGCGGATGGAGGGCTCGACCTCGAAGAACGAGAACAGGTCTTCGAGATACTGGGCCTGCGAGGAGATCTGCGAGAAGCCGAGCAGCAGGCCCTCGATCAGGCCGCGCAGGCGCTGGAACGACCCTGCCAGGAAGGCGAGATCGCCGATGGAGAAAGCGCCCGCCACCGTGCGCCAGACGATGGTGGCGTAGGCCACATAATAGGCGAGCGTGCCCAAGGCTGCGAAGAGGCCGCCCCAGCCGGCCCGGCGGATGGCCAGCGCGCGGTTGTCGGCCAGGAGCTTGGCGGCCACGGTCCGGTAGCGTTCGGCGATATAGGCGTTGAGGCCGAAGAGCTTGACCTCTTTGGCCGATTCCACGCTGGCGCCGAGATAGCGCAGATAATCGATCTGCCGCCGCTCGGGGGTGCGGGTCCAGGCGAGGCGATAGCCCTGCCGGTTGAAGTAGAGCTCGTTCAGGAAGGCCGGGACGAGGGAGCCGGCCAGCAGCAGGATCAGCCAGGGTGCGTAGGCGGCGAGACCGATGCCGAAGGCGACGAGCGTGATCAGATCCTGCCCCTGCCCGAAGAGCTGGAACAGCAGGTTGGAGCGCCCGGTCACCTGGCGGCGGGCGCGTTCCAGCCGGTCCTGCTGGGCACTGTCCTCGAACTGTTCGAGGTCGAGGGCGGCGGCATGGCGCATCAGCCGGAGGGTGGCGGCATTGGCGTAGAGATCGGCGACCAACCCGTCGGTGAGGGTGCTCAGCCGACCCAGCAGATCGGACAGGATGGCGAGGCCGAGCTCGATGGCGACGAGGCCCGCGAGACGGCTGAGGGCGGGGTCCGCCATCCAGCCGGCGAGACCGGTTCCGGTCGGATGGGGCCGGGCATGCTCCGCGACGATGGCGTCGAGGATGAGCTTGCCGAGATAGAGCATCAGCACCGGCAGGCTCGCGCGGACAAGGCGCAGGGCGAGGCTCGCCATCAGCAGGCGCGGGCTCGCGGCATGAACGAGGCGGAACAGAGCCGGCAAGTAGCGCAGCGCGCCCACGCGCTCGACGACGAACCGGTTCAGCGAAGGGGCGAAGGAGGCGGCGGACATGGCCGCGGACCATGACGGGGCCAGCCCCGTCCGTCGATGCGTCGTAGGGTGCCGCGTGGGCTTCCCCGACGGCGTTGCCACGGCAGCCTCATGCGACGGACGGTTTCAACCAGCACGTTTCCTTGCGCAGATGCCTGAGGACATCGGGCGTGACAGCAAGACTTTGCTTTCTGTCCCATGTTAGAATCTCGCTTAAATTGTGCGCGTGAGGCGGGTTGGATGCTCAGCGGTTCGACTCTTCTACGGGTGGTGGTGCTCTTCGTCGTGGCGGCGGCGCTGGCGGGCCTGGTCCAGGCTTTCTGGCCGCAGGGCAGCGACGATCCGGCGCCGCCGGTGCAGCGCACCGAGCCGACCAAGGCCAGTCCGCAACAACCCGCGCCCCCGCCGCCCGAGCGTCGCGCGGAGCCGGCGCCCTCGGCGCCGCAGCCCGCCGCTCCCGTTCCTGCGGCCCCGCAAGCCGTCCTGCCGCCGTCTCCGATCCGGCCGCTGCCGCGACAAACGCCGCCCGGCCCGCCGGAGGGAGCGAATTCCGCGCTCAACCCGGCCCCCCTCCCCTATGGCGGCCCCGTGGCGCCCCTGGCCGAGAGCCCTCCCCTGAACGCGCCCCCCTCCGAGACGCAGCAGGCCAGCGACAATGCGGGACCGGCGGCGGTCTCCGTGGTGGATCTCAACACCGCCTCGGTGGCGGAACTCAACGGCCTCAAGGGCGGCGGCATGATCGGCCGCGCCATCGCGCAGCGCCGGCCCTATGCCTCGGTGGATCAGCTCCTCTCGAAACGCGTCCTCAGCCGGTCGACCTATGAGCGGATCAAGAACCAGGTGACCGTGCGTTGAGCGAGGGAGGCCGGCTTCGTGCTGGCATCGGACGCCGCCGCTTCGTAAGATCGGCGAGAGGGTCGTGGGCGCCAGCCATGCGATCGACGGAAGAGACAACGAGGCGTCGGGGCCTGATGGGTGAGATGCGTGCCACCACGGCTCGGCGAGGAACGGCCCGGTTCGCCGGCATCGCGCGGACCGTTTTCGCAAAGCCCGCTCTGCCAGCCACGCGACAAGGCCGCATCCCACGCGCCCGATGCACCGGAAACGCTTGAAAGGACCCGCTATGTTGACACAGCCCAGCAGCATCACCCTGCGCGACGATCTCGGGGTGACGGAGACCTCCGAGACCGACAATGTGGTGCGGTGGGACGGCGAACGGCTCTATGTGGAGCACGACATCTATCACAACGGCCAGCTCGTCCATAAAAAGTACCGCAAGAACGTCACCGAACCCGTGGCGAAGGCACTCCAGGCGCTGATCAATCGCGCCAAGCAATAGGCGTGGCGGCGTCCGTCAGGCCCCACTGTCACTGGAGACCGCCGCGCCACAGGCGGGATCGGCCCTGCCGGGTCCGGTAATGGGGCCGCCGAACCAGTCGACGGTGTCGGTCGCCGGAGCGCGTCACATGCGGTAACCGGCCGGGCGCGAGGTGGGACTGGCGGCAGGCCGCGAGCCTTGCCTCAGTAGCGGGCCGTCAGGCTGGCGAGGACGGTGAGCGGTGCGCCGGGGAGATTGTTGAACTGGTTGAAGGGCTGCTCGATGTAGCGGCGATCCGTGAGGTTGCGGCCGTTCACGGCGAAACGCCATGTCGGGTCGATCTCGTAGAACAATGTCGCGTCGAGGCGCGCATAGGCGCCGACCTTGTAGCTGTTGTTGATGTCGCCGAAGCGCTCGCCCACATAGGTGACGCCGCCGCCGAAGCCCCAGCCCCGCATCGGGCCGCTCTGGAACTGGTAGGTCGACCACAGGCTGGTGCTGAAGGTCGGGGCCGCCGGGAGGCGGTTGCCGATGGCGATCGTCGTATCCTGCGTCACCCTTGCATCGAGATAGCCGATACCGCCGATGATCCTCCATCCGGGCAGGATCTCGCCCGCAATGTCGGCCTCGACGCCCTGCGAACGCTGCTCGCCGGTGATGATGGAAAAGCCGTTGTTGGAGGGGTCGGTCGCGGCGACGTTCGCCCGAACGATCCGGAAGGCGGCGGCGCTCAGGGTGAGGCGATCGGGGATCAGGTCGATGCGCGTACCGATCTCGACCTGCTCGCCGGTCTCCGGCGCCGGCGTAAGGCCACTGATCACGTTGGCGGTCTGAGGCGTGAAGGAGGTCGTGAAGCTCCCGTAGACGGTGAGCGGCTCGATCGGCCGCCAGACCAAGCCGACGCGCGGCGAGGTTCCGGTGACGTCCCGATCGGGCGGGACGGTGTTGTTGGTGGCGGTGCGCTGGAAATAGAACTGGTTGGCCGTATCCAGGCGGACGCCGAGGACGAGTTGCAGTCCCTGGGCCAGTTCGATCTGGTCCTGCATGTAGGTGCCGACCATGAACAGCTTCTGCCGCAGGTCACTCTGCAGGGCGAGCGTTCCGATCTGCGGTGTCGATCCCCGGATCGGGTTGAGGAAGGAGACCGGGCTGGCCGTGCCCTGCTGCGAATAGGGATGCCGGTACCCATCGACGATTTCGACGCCGAACAGGGCCGTGTGGCGGAAGCCGAACAGATCGAAGCGGGCGACGGCTTCCGTCTGGCTGTCGATCGAGTTGTAGATGGACTCGATCTCGGACAGACGCCGCGTCAGCGACGCCCCGTTCGCGCTCACTCCGGTGGCGCGGGTGGCGAACACATCGAACCGGCCCCATTGACCGTTGATCACCTGCCGCAGGGTCAGGCTCTCGTTGACGTCATGCTCGGCCCGCAAAGTGATGGAGTTCGACTCGCCGTAATACCGGGACCAGGACTCGCCGTAGTAACGGCGGATGTTGTCCAGGGGCACCCGCCCCCGGAAAGCCGTGAGACCTTCGTCATACTGGCTGTGCTGGCGCGAGAACTCGGCATTCAGGGAGATCCGCGTCGATGAATCGGGCGTCCACAACAAGGACGGCGCGAAGAAATGGCGCGAATTGGCAGGGCCGCCGAAATCCCGGAAGGTGGGGTCGTCCTGCGTGGCGAAGCTGAAGCGGGCGGCGAGCCCGTCCGTCCCCGGGACCGCTCCCGTCACCGAGCCTTGAAGCCGCCGGAAGGCGTAAGACCCGCCCTGCAGGGTGAGGTCCGCGGAGGGCGTCAGCATGGGCTGGCGCGTCACGATGTTGATCAGGCCACCGGGATCGCCCCGGCCATAGAGCACGGAGGTGGGGCCCTTGAGCACTTCCACGCGCTCGACATTGGCGAGGTCGCGCTGCGTCGGCTGGAAGGAGTTGGCCGGGTTCAGCAGCACGCCGTCGATCGCGTAGGTCTGCGTGTTGAAGCCACGCAGCACATAGGTGTCGGACCGGCCCTGGATGGTGCCGGCGGGCTGGACATTGCTCACATTGGTGAGCGCATCGGTCAGGCGGACGTCCTGCTGATCGACGAGCACGTCACGAGGAACCACCTGGACCGATTGCGGAGAATCGCGCAGGGCCGTGTCCGTCCGGGTCGAGGTCGCGGAACGGCTCGCCCGGTAGCCGGTGACGGGACCGTTCGCCCGTTCGCCAGTGCCGATCACCGACAGCTCCGACAGGACCACCGCGCTCTCGGCCGGAAGCGTCTGGGCCTTCGCGGCGGAGAACGGCCCGACACCGACCGCCAGGATGGCGGCTATGTTCAGGACAACGAGCGGGCGCAGCATTGTGCTGCAACATAGTTCAATTGCTAATTTGCTCATTGTGTCGTCGTCTCAAGTCTTGGTACGTCATTGTCGATATCGAGATCTGTTGAAGGACAAATCTCTCGGCAACAAGCACGCTTCACTCAACTCGGCGGGCAAAACTCAGTTCATATACCCCTGTTGTAATTCGACGACGTTCTGGAAAAGCTCTAAACTACTTTCGATCAAGATATAAAAGATGAAATCTATAGTATTGCAGTTCGCATGTTGCCGAACACCCTCACCCTGCGCGACGATCTCGGGGTGAGGGAGACCTCCTAGACCGACAATGTGGTGCGGTGGGACGGCGAGCGGCTCTATGTGACACAGGACATCTATCACAACGGCCAGCTCGCTCCTGAGAAGGACCGCGGGAACGTGACCGAGACCGCGGCGAAAGCGCTCCGCGCGCGGATCAATCGCGCCAAGCAATGGCGAACACGAAACGCAGCTCCTCAATCACCGGCCCGGCGGAGAGGCGCATGCCTGCGCCGGGATCGGGGCTGCTCCGAGCGAGGATTTGGTAAGCCCAATTCCGGGCATCCCTGGACGACCGTAAGATTCTGCACGATGGTGCGACCGCTCGCGCTCAGGTCGTCCGCGATGCTCCGTATGGTGTCGGTCGTCGCTGCAGGCGGCGACGGAGGTTCCCGGCGATGGTCCTGTCCCGCTATGTCGCCGTCTTCGCGGCCCTGTTCGCCGCCCTTCTGATCTGCGTGCCGGCCAACGCGCAGCAGACCGAGAAGCGCATCGCCCTGGTGGTCGGCAACGGCGCCTATGAGGGGGCGCCCATCGCCACCGCCGCCAACGATGCCGGCCTCATCGCACAGACGCTGCAGGCGGCGGGCTTCGACGTGGTGGGCGCCCGCGACCTCGACGAGGATGCCCTGCGCAAGGCTTTGCGCGACTTCCTCGACAAGGCGGCGGCCTCGGGGCCGGACACGGTGGCCTTCGTCTATCTCGCCGGATACGGGTTGCAGCTCGAGGGCGAGACCTTCTTCGCCCCGGTGGATGCCCGCATGGCCACCGCCGTCGACGTTCCGGTCGCGGCCCTGCGGGTGTCGGACTACATCAAGCGCCTCTCCACCGTTCCCTTGAAGGCCCGGTTCGTGGTGCTCGACGCAGCCCGCGCCAACCCGTTCGTGAAGACGGGGGAGCCACTGGCCGGCGGTCTCGCCCTGGTGGAGGCCGAACCCGGCAGCCTCATCGCCTACAACGCGGCGCCCGGCACGGTGGCGCCGCCCGAGACGGGGGCCTATGGCGCCTATGCGCAGGCCCTGGTGGAGATGATCCGCGAGGGCGGTCTCCAGCCGGCGGCGCTGTTCGACCGGGTGCGCCTGCGGGTGAACGAGACCACCAGGGGCGCGGCCATGCCCTGGGACGACGCCCGGATCGAGGTGCCGTTCGTGTTCTTCGAGCGCAATGCCGACGCGCCCGCCCCGGCGCAGGCCGAGCAGATCGCGTCCCTCCGCGACCGCCCGTTGCGCGACATCGGTGCGCGGGACGCCTATTCGGTCGCCGTCGAGCGCGACACGCTGCAGGGCTACCAGGATTTCCTAGGCGCCTATCCCGACGACCCGATGGCCAAGCGCGTGCGGGCCATCGTCGCCGCGCGGCGCGAAGCGACGACCTGGCGCCGCGCCCTGTCGGCGGGCACACAGGACGCCTACTGGTCCTACCTCACGCGCTATCCGCGCGGACCGCACGCGGCGGATGCGCGCCGGCGCCTGGCCCGCCTTTCCGCGCCGCCGCGACCGCCCGAGGCCTTCACCGTACTGTCCTTCGACCTGCCCCCGCCGCCCCCGGACGAGGAGAGCTATTTCGACCGGCAGGTCGTCGCCTTCGACGACCTGCCGGTCGAAATAGCTC
>NZ_VMOA01000046.1 GCF_020662345.1 Methylobacterium sp. W2
GTGGGAAGGGTGGGACGGTGGGAAGCTCTCGCAGCCTGACTATCGATCCTAACGTTTCAGAAAGAGGTCACGATGTCCGCGCCAGTTCGGAAGCCCAACGCCGAATCCAACCCACCGAGGCACTCCCATGGGGGGAGTGGTGCCGCATCGGCAAGAGGGTCGATCAAGCCAAGCGTTGCCCGGGCCAAGCCGTGCATCCTCGATAGGGTGACCGACCAAGAAGACGTTAGTTGGGTCCGTTACGGGACACCCACTCGAGCGCTTTGGATCAGGGTATCAGAGTTCGCCAGAACCGACGTCTTCGCACAGCTCGCCAATATCGACCCAACTCTTATCGAGCCGGCTGCGCAGCGGGCGCTGCGTAGCGAAGTCGCAAAGGTCGAGACCTACAGGTCGGCCCTTGTCGCGGGTACTTCAGGGTGGATCGAGGGCCATTTCGTATTCGGTGACGGACGCGTTTTGCAGCCACCGAACGATACCCGCGAAGTCATCGTCACCTTTCCGCCAGTCACTAAGTTTGCGGCAAGCGGAAGCTTAGCAGAGTGGCAGGCGGGGATCGGACCGATTGTGGCCCGGCAGCCCTTGGGCCTGTTCGCCCTGTCTGTTGCTTTCGTCGGACCTCTTTTGCCGTTCGTCCCACCGGACTACCTTAGTCCTCTGTTCGAATTCGTTGGCGACCCGGGCTGCGGAAAATCGACGCTTGGCATGCTCGCGTCGTCAGTTTGGGCCGGTGACCGTGATAGCACCTGCGGTGGGGGCGAAACCTGGAATCTGACGCCAGGCCGTTTTGACGAAACGAAACTGGCGCATCGGCACATGCTGTTGTTGCTCGACGAAGCCAATCTGGCCGGAGCCTCGAAACAAGCGCGAAAGCAGCTGATACAGCAATCCGTATTCGGGCTCACGAACACAGGGCAAAGGCAGCGCAGCGGCGACCCATTGAACAAGCCCCATGCGCACTTGGCTGTGCTCAGCACGAGCAACCGACGCCTGAGCGATCTGATCGAGGGTTCCGAAGCCGAGCGCGGTGCGCTTACCGAACGCATGGTGACGATCTCGATTGCTCCCGAACGTCCCTACGGTGTGCTTGATCATGTGCCACCTGGTTACAGCGGCTCGGCGGTGGCGGTTGAGGCTTTGCGCGCCGCCATCAATGAACACTGGGGCGTTGCCGGGACTGTCTTTATCGAACGAATGCAGGAGAGGATCGCCCACTACGAACAGGATTTCAGGGGGACGCTGAAGCGCGTCCTGGATGCCCACCGCGAGGCAGTGAGCGCGACCATTGAGAAGGAGCGGGTTCGAAAGTGCTTTGCCCTTGTAGCCTTGGCAGGAATGCTTGCACGCCGGTGGGGTATTATCCCGAAACCTTGGGGGTCTCCTGCAGAAGCAGTCTACGCCGTTGCACGAGAGACTACCGACCGTCAGAATTCCCGTAGCGAAAGCGCGTCAGTCGCACCCATCCAACAGATCCAGACTTATTTTGAGAAGCATCGGACGCATGTGGTCGATGTCAGCACGTTGCAGGCTCCGCTATCAAAGGTCGCCTTCGAGGCTACCGCTGGCTTCGTGCGGCAAGTCGAGGCAGCAACCGAACTGATGATCCCCGCGCTCCGCTTTCAGGAAGCGTTTTCGCAGCATGAGGCCCTGATGCGGGCGTTACGGGAGACCGGACAAGCACGAACGGAAAGTGGCCGAAAGCCCAAGCTGACGATCAAGACTCCCAGAGCAATCTGCGGTGATGGCCGCGTCTATTGCGTTAAGCTCGATATGGCTCACCCTGAACCCTCCTGACGCATCATTTTGAGGCCATAACAGCTCTTCCTGGCCTATGCGGCCCCTACGACCGGAATGTCGGCGATCCGGGTGGTGTAGCGCGGCGAGCGCATGTCGAATCGCGTGGACCAGTTTCGCTGCGCTCCGAAACCCGCCGTGCCAGGCACCACCGCCCCTCGCCCCCAACGGCGGTTGCAGGCGTCGAGAGCAGCCATCAGTGCCGAACCCCGCTCGCGGTCGAGACCGTCAAACAGCGCCCGCTGTGAGGCTGCCAGGGGCACAAGATCGACGGTGATGACGCCGGCCTTTGAGTATCGGTAGCCCGCTTTCCAGATCCTCCGCACGCCCGCCGTCGCCGCCTTAATCAGCACTAGGGTATCGGACGTTGCCTCGGGCAGGGTCACAACGGTGGAGGCAGATCGCTGCGGGTTGCCGGTGTCATGCTCAGAGGTATGGAAAAACACCGTCACGTGGTCGGTGCCGAGCCGTTCCCGACGGAGCTTTTCACCCAGTCGGGTTGCATGCGCCGCTACCGCCTGCTCCATCGTGGCGAGGTCCTCGACCCGGTTGGAAAAGCTTCGGGTGACCGCGCAGCCCTTACGGGTCGCCGCAACCGTCTCAAGACTCAGGCAGGCCCGGCCGCGCAGCTCGTGGATGATCCGTTCGCCCACCACGGTCAGCGCCCGCCGTACGGGTCGTGGATCGAGGTCGCGAACGTCGGCCACGCTGTCACAGCCCATCGCCCGCAACTTCGCCTGCGAGGCCCGACCGATCCCCCAGACCTCTTCCAAGGCAGTGCGGCACAGCCAGTGCGCCCGCTCATCGTCATCCGACAGATCGCAGACCCCGGCCAGCGCCGGGTTGGTTTTGGCGAGGTGGTTTGCGAGCTTCGCCAGCGTCTTCGTCGGGCCGATGCCCACGCAGGTCGGGATACCAGTCCAACGGTGAACGGTTGCGCGAAGATCGCGCGCGAGCTCAAGCCGGCGGCCGGGGGCGACATCGGTGAGGTCAAGGAAGCTCTCGTCGATGCTGTAGATCTCGACCCGTGGGCTGAAGCGCCGATAAACCTCGTTGGCGCGAGCGCTCATATCGCCGTAGAGGGCATAATTGCTGCTGAACACCCGCACCCGTTCGGCCCGGCACAGTTCGCGAATCTTGAACCAGGGCTCGCCCATGCGAATGCCAAGCGCCTTCGCCTCAGCCGTGCGCGCGATGGCGCAGCCATCGTTATTGCTCAGCACGATCACCGGCACGGATCGCAGCTTGACGTCGAATACCCGTTCGCAGGAGCAGTAGAAGCTGTTGCCGTCGATCAGCGCGATGGCCTGGCTCATCCCCGTTGCGCGCGCCGCCGGGGGTTGATGCTGGCCGACACAACTCCCCAGACCTCGACCACGGCACCGGGTGACAGATCGAAAGTCGGATAGCGCGGGTTGGCAAAGGCCAAGCTGACTCGGTGCCCCAGTCGCTGCCACACCTTAAAGGATCGCTCCCCATCGACATCGACCATCACCACGTCGCCGTTCTGCGGCTCGAGCGAGCGATCTACGATGGCGAGGTCGTCGTTGAAGAGACCCTTCCCAACCATGCTATCGCCCGCAACTCGCACCAGGAAGGTAGCGGGCCGATTTACGATCAGCAGCCGCTGCAGGTCGATCTCTTCCTCAATGAAATCGTCAGCTGGACTCGGGAAGCCGGCCGCAACAGGGCGGGCTAGCAGCGGCACGGGGATGGGGTAGCCGAGGCTGATGCCGTAGACCTGCACGAATGGGTTCCTTCCCGTGGGACTCGAGAAAGAACATATCAAGAACATTCTGACCCGCCAGGTCAAGCTCCTTGGTCGCTCCCCGGCCGACCGGGGCGATCAGTGGCAGGCTGCGTATGCCTCCGCTGGAACCTCGACCCCGCAGCGATACGGCTGCAGGATGCATCCAAAATAATCGAGCAGTTGAGGCTATGCTCTGACGGCGGTTTCCCGAAATGGCTTCATAAGCCTGTCTCGGAAAACGAGCCTCTCGAGTTCCGTAGGAGGGTCCCTTGGTCGAACTGCGCATCCATCACGAGACGACATATCGTTACCGCCAGCCAGTCAGTCTGGGGCCACATCGGCTGATGCTGCGACCGCGCGAGACACGTGACCTAAGGCTCGTGTCGAGTGCCGTCACCGTGACGCCGGATGCGACGATCAAATGGGCCAACGACGTTTTCGGAAACGCTGTGGCGACTGTCACCTTCGCGACGCCTTCCGATATCCTCGTCATCGATAGTGTGTCCTGCGTCGAGCTTTCCGCGGTCGCCTATCCGATCTTCGACATGGCGGCCTCGGCCATTTCGTTTCCCTTCCGGTACTCCGACGACGAGTGGACCGACCTGGGAGCACTGACGATCAGGCAATACCCCGATGGGGACGACCTGCCATCTTGGGCACAGGGGTTCGTTGCGGACTACCCCACCGACACCTTGTCGCTGCTCAAGGACATCAACGCTGGCGTTGGAAGCACAATCGCCTACCAGGCGCGGGAGGATGAGGGCACCCAATCCCCGAGCCAAACCCTATCGCTGGGCATGGGCTCGTGTCGGGATCTTGCTACGCTCTTTGTGGAAGCGGTCCGCAGCCTCGGCTTTGGCGCCCGCGTTGTATCGGGCTATCTGCACGATGCAACACGCACCCTTTTGGGCTCTGCTGATGCTGGGTCCACCCATGCCTGGGGCGAGGTATACCTGCCGGGTGCAGGCTGGGTGACTTTCGACCCGACTAATCGCAGCGTCGGAGGCGCGAACCTGATCCCGGTTGCCGTCGCACGCGACATCCGTCAGGCCATGCCTGCGACTGGCAGCTTCATTGGGGCGCCCGACGCCTTCTTGGAGATGTGTGTCGCTGTCAGCGTTGCCTCCTAAAAGCAGCGATGAAGGACGGAAGGGTCTGGCCGAACTGACACGTACGCTGTGCCTATCATCAGGCCAGAAGCGGTTGGACGAAAGCCGATTGAACGCTGTCGCATTAAAGACCGGCTGGTCTCGACCCAACCTCGCCATTCGCGTCAGCCTACGCCGCTCCCCGAAGCGGTCGTTCGTTCCAGGGTCGTCAGGAGGCGCGGCGGACACCGCCCATCTCCTCGCGGACCCTGACGAGGTCGCGGGTAGGGGGTAGACCGAAGAAGCGCGCGTACTCCCGGTTGAACTGCGTCGCGCTTTCATACCCCACATCGAACGCTGTCGCCGTTGCGCTGTCGCCGCCTGAAACCAGGCGTGCTCGGGCCTGAAGCAGGCGGATGCGTTTCTGGAACTGGATGGGACTCAAGGCCGTCGCAGCCTTGAAGTGGCGATGGAAAGCCGATGGGCTCATCGCGGCCATGTCAGCGAGCGTCTCGACCCTGAGCGCCTCGGCGAAGTGCTCGCGTATCCATTGGATGGCGATGTTGATCCGCGCCAACGTGGTGTCAGGGGTTGCGATGTCACGCAGCATCCACCCTAAGGGTCCTTGGAGGACACGATATAGGATCTCGCGCTCGTAGGCTGGGGCCAGGGCGGGGATGTCTGCCGGTCGATCCATGAGCCGCAGCATGCGCAGCCAGACATCCAGCAGCTCCGGCCTCACCGCTGCAACCGAGAAGGCAACTTCCAGCGCAGGCCTCTGAGGCGTGCGCGCAAGGTCGGCGAGGAGGTTCGCAATGAGTTTCGGGTCGAGGGTCAGGCTGACCGCCATGTAGGGTTCGCCGGACGGGGTGGCCATAACGTTGCCGGCAGCCGGAAGGTCGACCGACATGACGAAGTACGTCGCCGGATCGTAGTGCAGCGTTCGCTTGCCGACCGTCATCGTCTTGGTTCCCTGAAGGATCAGGTTGACCATCGGGTCGTAGACGGCGGCGAGATCGTGTTCGGGGACCTTACCCCGCACCATCGCCACGCGCGGGATGCCGGTCTCCGTCCTTCGGTTCTCCGCACGGGCCACCAAGGTACGAAGTTCGTGGAGTTGCTCTTCCATCGGCATACCATCGATGGATTGCCCGTCCGCGACAACCGAAAAGCAGGAATAGGCAAGATCTCGGTAGGATCGGACGAGCCGACTGCCGAAGCCCTGGGCTAGCTTCCGCTCACACCAGGAAGCGGGACCCATGAGCAAGATCGTCATCATCACCGGAGGAAGCCGCGGCATCGGGGCGAGCGCTGCCGTCCATTGCGCACGGCGTGGCATGGGCGTGATCCTCACCTACAAGGATAATCCCGAGGCGGCCGAAGCCACCGTCAGGCGGATCGAGGCCATCGGCGGCAAGGCCGTGGCGTTGCGCCTGGACGTGGCCGAGACCAACACGTTCGACGCGTTCCACGACGCGGTTCAGGGCTCCTTGCGATCCGTATGGGGGCGGACCAATTTCGACGCACTCGTCAACAACGCGGGCTTCGGCCTGTACAGCCCGATCCCCAGCGTCACCGAGGCCGAGTTCGACAGCCTCTTCGCCGTCCATCTCAAGGGACCGTTCTTCCTCACCCAGGCACTCCTGCCCATGATCGCGCATGGCGGCCAGGTCGTGAACCTGACAAGCGCCACCACCCGCGTCGCCACGACAGGCGTGGCGCCCTATGCGGCCTTTAAGGGCGGCATGGAGGTGTTGACCCGCTACATGGCTAAGGAATTCGGCCCCAGGGGCATCCGCGCAAACGCCGTCTCTCCCGGCGCAATCCGGACCGAACTCGGCGGCGGGCTCAACGGCGAGTTCGAGGCGTTGCTGGCTTCGCAGACCGCGCTCGGCCGGGTCGGGGAGCCTGATGACGTCGGCCGGGTGATCGCCGGCCTGCTTTCTGACGACAGCGCCTGGATCAACGCGCAGTCGGTCGAGGTTGCAGGCGGCTACAGCATCTGACCGAGCACGCGAGGAGTACCCGATGCTCGATCACGTCTTCTTGTCCGTCAGTGACCTCACCCGCTCGACGGCCTTCTACCTGGCGGCACTTGCCCCTCTCGGGATCACGGATCGCGCCGATTACGACGGGCAGAACGGCCCTCCGGGGCATCCCGACCTGAGGGGGTTCGGTTGCAAGGGCCGCATGTTCCTCTGGCTGCACCCTGGCACCGTCGAGGGCCGTGCGGCGCATGTCGGCCTCATTGCCGCCTCGCAGACGCAGGTCAATGACGCCTACGCCGCTGCCATTGCGGCGGGGGCTACAGACAACGGCGCGCCGGGCGCTCGTCTCTACTACGACCCCCGCTACTATGCCGGCGGCGTGCTCGATCCGGACGGCTATAGCCTGGAGTTCGTCTACAAGAGCTGGCAGCACGCCCTGCCCTGATCACCCCTTCCGTTGTAAACACCCAGCATCGTCGAGCTACGATGCTCGTAGGGACGCGTCCAAGCACATGAACAATCTGATGATCTACGGTGCGACCGGTTACACCGGCGGGCTGGTGGCGGAGCGCGCCCAAACCGCCGGCGTCGAATTCGAGATCGCGGGCCGTGACGGCCCGAGGTTGCGCGCGGCGTCCGCGCAACTCGGCGTCGCGCACCGCACGTTTCGCCTCGATGACCCCGCAGTCGTGCGGAAGCACATCACCGGCACATCGGTCCTGTTGAACTGTGCCGGTCCCTTCGCGCGGACGGCGGAGCCACTGATGCGAGCCTGCATCGAGGCCGGGGTCCACTACCTGGACATCACGGCCGAGATCAACGTCTACCGCTTGGCCGAGGGGTTGTCCGACGCAGCCGCGGCGGCAGGGGTCATGCTCCTCCCTGGTGTCGGTTGGGACGTCGTGCCAACCGATTGCCTGGCGGCCCATGTGGCGCGTCGCGTCGAAGGCCCGCAACGGCTGCGGATCGCCCTGCAGGTGGCGGGCTCGATGTCCCGCGGTTCGGCCATCAGTGCCGGCGAGATCATCGGTGCGGGCCTGTTGGCGCGTGCCGGGGGTGCTCTGGTGGCAAAGACGGACACCCGGCCGGTCTTCTTCGACTTCGGAGGGGTAGAGGTCGCGTGCGCACCGCTCTCCTTCGGGGACCTGGTCACGGCTTGGCGTTCGACGGGGATCCCGAACATCGAGATGTTCGTGCACGTCGCCGGGGACGCATTCCCGATTGGCGACCTCTCGCTCTTGCCTGACGGTCCCAGCGTGGAAGAGCGCGACGCCAATCGAGCCCGTGCCGTAGCTGAGGTCACCGGCATCGACGGTAGCGTCCGCCGCTCGGTCATCGAGACGCTGAATGGCTACTCCTACACGCCGCTGACAGCAGTCGAGGCTGCCCGGCGGGTCCTGTCCGGAGACCATAAACCCGGCTTCCAGACACCGGCCCTGATATTCGGTCCAGGCTTTGCCGAGACCATCGCGGATACGTGCATCGTCGACCTGTGAGGCCGAGGCGTCCGATCCTACTCGAACGCGTTGGATTGCTCCTGGAACTCCACCTCCAGGGCGCGGCCCGCGATGCGTGCGGTTTCGACCAGGCGCTTTTGCGACAGGCCCATGCAGGCGAACGAGGAAAGGCCTCGCAGCGTCACGAGCACGTAATCGGTGACCTGCCTTGCGCGGGTCGGGTGCTTGGACGCGATGTAGGCATAGATTGCGTCCGAGCCGGCTCGTCCCAGTGACTCCGCCGCTCGTCGCGCGGTCTCGTCGTCGGCGCGCATGCCCTCGGTGATCATGCAGCCCCTGAGGCATGGGTCGCTGCCATACTGGCGGGCGGCGGCAACGAGCAGCGCGGCCAAGGCCTCGGCCGGCGGTCGCTCGGGCGACAAAATACGCGCCAGCGGCAGCGCGCTGTTCTCTGCATGCCGCTGCATTGTACGCTCGAACAACTCCGCCTTGCTGCCATAGGCAGCGTAGAGGCTGGGCGGGTTGATCCCGAGTTCAGAGGTCAGGTCTGCAATGCTTACGGCATCGTAGCCCCGTGCGTGGAAGAGGGCTTGGGCCTTGGCGACGCCCTCCTCGCGGTCGAAGGCTGGCCGCCGCTTTCGCTGTGACACTTCCATTCGCATGCACCTCCGAGTTCCACATATAGCGACCGCTATATATTCGCAAGGCTTCAACCTTTTGCTATGTAGTGACCGCTAAACAACACTTGCGTTCGTCCACCGGCCTATGTAGCGATCACTACACGGGCGCCGTTCCGAAGTGCCGCAAAAGGGTTTGAAGCATGTCGTTTGATGGCAAGGTCGCGATGGTGACGGGTGGCTCCTCGGGTTTGGGGCTGGCAATCGCGAAGGAACTTACGAGCTTGGGCGCTCGCGTGGTGATCACGGGGCGTCGCCAGCAGCAACTCGACGACGCCGTCGCCACGCTAGGGAGCAACGCCTCAGCGCTTCGGGCGGACGTGTCCAAGCCTGATGAGATCGAGACACTCTTCTCGCGAGTGCGCGACGAGCATGGCCGCCTTGATGTCCTCGTCGCCAACGCCGGAGGCGGTGAGATCGAGTCTCTCGGCTCAATCACTGAAGCGGCCTACGACCGCATGTTCGACACGAATGTGAAGGGCGTCCTCTTCACCGTCCAGCATGCCCTGCCGCTCATGCCCCCCGGCGGCTCGGTCGTCATCGTCGGCTCGACCGCGTCCATCCAGCCCGGCCCCGGCCTGAGCGTCTACGGGGCGACCAAGGCCGCCCTGCGCGCCCTGGTGCGAAGCTGGGTGCTCGACATCAAGGGAAGCGGCATCCGCATCAACCTCCTCAGCCCCGGGCCGGTGAACACCCCTTCGCTGAAGGGGATCTTCGCAAGCCCCGAGGAGGCGGACGCCGCCCTCTCATTCCTCGCGGAGCGCAGCACGCTCGGACGCATCGGCGAGCCGGAGGAGATCGGACGTGCGGTGGCGTTCCTCGCCAGCGACGCCGCCAGCTACGTCAACGGCACGGAGCTTTTCGCCGATGGCGGCGCCTCGCAGGTCTAATCGACCGCACTCTGTCCCATCACAATCGAGCAACCGTGATCGCGCTCGCCCCCACGCGATCATCGTGAGGCGTGCCGTCGGCCCATTCCCAACCGTGCCGGCGGCACCGATGACACCGTGCGGCCATCGCGCCCCCACCTCCCAACCACGTGAGAAAGGAAGATCCATGATCACCGATGCTGCCGTCCCAAGCGCCATCGAACGGCTCGTCGCCGAAAGCGAGGTCCGTCGCCTATTGGCCACCTATGCCCAGAACCTCGACTACGGATTGGTCGATGCGAACGCCGACCTGCTGGCACATGCCAGGTTCAAGGTCGGCGACGTCATCGTGGAAGGGCGCGACGCGATTGCCCGCTTCCTGAGGACGAACCTCCAGTATCATATCGACGACACGCCGCGCACTTGGCACTCGGTCTCGAACGTCATCGTCGAGGTCGAGTCCGAGACGGCTGCCAGCTCGATTTGCTACTTCACGGTCCATCAAGAGCTGCCGGGTCTGCCGCTGCAGCCCATCGTAACCGGACGATACATCGACCGTTTCGAGTGTCACGACGGCACATGGCGCTTCGTGTTGCGCGAGGTTGAGGGCCGCTTGTTCGGCGACGTTAGCAAGCATGTGGCTGCCCCGGCCGAAGCTTCCGCAGGGTGATGCCGTCATGACGGACAAACGACAGGCGCTGGTGACCGGCGCGAACAAGGGCTTAGGGCTGGCCATTTCCAAGGGGCTCGCCCAAGCGGGTTTCTCGGTCTGGATGGGCGCCCGCGACCGCACCCGGGGCGAGGCAGCGGTTCGCGCGCTGCGGTATGAAGATCTCGACGTCCGATTCCTGCAGATTGACGTCGCGGACGATGTGAGCGTGCGACGCGCCGCGGAGACAGTCAGAGCCGAGGTTGGCGCTTTGCACGTGCTCGTTAACAACGCGGGGATCGTGCTCGATCTTCAGACCTCGCCGAGCGGATTGAGCATGGAGGATGTGAAGGCCACCTACGAGGTAAACCTCTTCGGTCCCATCCGTGTCACGCAAACCTTCGCCGCAATGCTGAAGGCGACGGGGGACGCGCGGATCGTGATGATGGGCAGCGGTGTCGGATCGCTGACGCTCATCACCGATCCGACCTCCCTGTTCTCCACCGTCAATCTCCTCGCTTATTCGTCCTCGAAGGTTGCACTCAACGCCGTGACAGTATCGTTCGCTAAGGAGTTCGAGCCGTTCGGTGTGAAGGTCAATACGGTCGAGCCCGGGCATGTCCGGACCGACCTCAACGGAAATTCGGGCTTCCTAACGCCGGAGGAAGGAGCCCTGACGGCCATCAAGATGGCTTGTATTGGCGTGGACGGCCCCACGGGCGGCTTCTTCGGAAGCCACGGCCGGCAACCCTGGTAACGTCTCCTCAAGCTACCGAAGGCTTTGGGTTTGTCCAGGATCTGCCGATTTGAGCGGTCGGAAGGTCCCATCAATCGGCAGGGTTCGCTGTTGCCAGATACCTAACGAACGATCCGACAGGTACGTCAACGGAGGAGGGATGTTCTCCGACGGGGCGGACGGCTCGGACAGAACCCGATTTAGCTTCTGACACGGAGTAAAAGCGATGATGAATGGGGATGTCGGTTCGACCGGCGGCGCAATCCTGGATCATATCGAGTTCGCGGTTGCGGACGCGGAGCGGTCGCGTCGCTTCTATGAAGCAGCGTTGGGCCCGCTTGGCATAACCGTCGTCATCAGCGTGGGACCCGAGCGGTCACGTACAGGTGGCACGCGGTACGGAATGGAGCAGGACGGATATCCCAGGATCTGGTTCCATGATGGAGAGGCGCCGGGTACGCCCATTCACCTAGCACTCGCGACGGGCGACCGGCATATCGTGAACGCCTTCCACCGCGCTGCGCTCGCGGCTGGAGGGATTGACAATGGTGGTCCCGGCATTCGCGAACAGTACCACCCCAACTACTACGCTGCCTTCGTTCGTGACCCGGATGGGAACAGCATCGAAGCAGTTTGCCAAGTGCCTGACTGAAACCACAGCAGCTCAACATGCTGCAATACTAGAGTAAGCACTATCGGAGATGCCTCCCCGAGCAGATCGTAGTCCCCGTTCCATCCCTACTGCGCCAATGGCAATTGTCCGGTGACGAGCGACCATTCTGTTGATCTTAGGCGAGGTCCGAAGTGTCGCATGCCGGAAGGAGCGTACCGGCAATGACGCATCGACGCACGGCACTCTCTGGTTATGTAGAGAGTCCGCTGCAGCGTCCCTTCGCCATAAAACAGCCAGTCTCTTTGCCACCCGTTGCGGCCACTTTACCATTCTCACTCGAGGGTTACGGGCACAACTCAGCGATAGACGCATAAGCAACAAATCAACCTAAGCTTGACATTAGGATGATAATCTTATAATGTGAGGGTCGCTGCAAGCCTTTTCGCAGCTGACCGGATGCCCTTATGCCCCTGCTGTTGCGACGCCTGCCACCGCCCGAGCCTCACCGGCAGCACGCTGGTGCATCCTCCCCCTCACACTCAACGCAAGGCGGCCTCCGGGCCGCCTTCGTCGTTTCTGGAGCCATTTGATGACCCTGAACATCACAACGAGCACACCCACTGCCGTGCCGCCCGGCCTGATCCTGTTCGGCCGCGACGAACGACACCGCCCGCACGCCTCACGCTTTGCCGCCGGTGAAAAGGCCGAGGCCGAGCGCGCCGCCGGGCTGATGGGCATGCATGTGCTCGAGATCAGCGACGACACCCACCAGAGCCTCGCCGCCGGCTTGCCACAGGGACGCCTGTTCGGGAGCGGCAAGGCCTTTGTACCGTTCGTCAAAGCCGAGGTGTTCGACCGGCTTGTGGCGGCGGCTGGCCTGCCCGATGTTGACCCGCCTGTCAGGGCGGCAGGCAAGGCCGCCAGCGCCCCTCCGAGTTCAGGGGGGCGGTACCAGTGACGCTGCGGGCGGCGGAGGCCCTAGCGGCCGTTTCAAGGCGCCCGCGGATTGGCCGGCCATCGAACGGGGCTGCCTCGTGCTGGCTTGCGCCGGCCCGCAGGAGGGGTGGTTCGAGGCGATTATCATGTACACCAAGGCCGACGACGCCTTCGAGCTTCAGTGGCGCGACTGGCCCGGCGATCCGCTGATCACCCGGCACCGCAGCGAGTTGGGTTTGCTGCCGCCCGGTGCGGTTCAGGGCGCGAAGCAAGGTTCATGAACCGCTTGGCCCCCATCAGCGTCGAGGCGGATCCCGCCTCGACTACCATCATGCCGGCTCAGGAATACTGAGCCTCCGACACCGATAGCCGTACCCGTCGGCTGCCATCGGCAAGCTTGCCTGAACGGCGTTGCGCGTGACCCCACCTACCATGCTCCGCATCCGGACAGCTTGGCCGATTGGGACGCCCACCTCGCCTGGTACGACGCTCCGGATCTGACCGGGCTCATTTAGCCTGGCGTGCCCAACGACTGGGTGCACGACCACGTTCATCGAGACGCCGGCTACAGGGCCGAGCGCACCCGCATCGACGAGATCACCGGCTTCGTGCCTGAGTTCGACGTGAAGGTCTGAGCTGGGCGCATGGGCCACGGCCGAAGTGCTATAGTCGAAGGTCTATGGACTGGCGTGGCGCATGTTTCCGCTTATCTCGAAACGCAGAGGGCACGATATGGAAGACGAGGGTAAGGCGACGGCCGTTCTCGAATGGCTCAAGGCCGAAGGCGTGGCTCAGGTCGCTGACGCACAGTCACTCGACGAGTTCCTCGACGCAAATGGAATAGACGTCCGCTCAGTCCTAGAAAATGTGCTGATCCACAGGCTGTGGCGGACTTTCCGCTTGGACAACGAAGCGGCCGTCGAGCATCTCCTCAACCTGCACCGTCCGCCTGAATACCTAACTGACAAAGGGGTCGTCCTCTCTAAGCTGGCTAGATGGATCACTGCCATTCAGCAGGACCTCGAGCCAAATGAGAACTTGCTTGCTCATCTTTCCGCACAAGCCCGCGCGCTCGGGACCACACGGGTCCGCAACGCCATAGGTGATTCGGAAAGTCTCCTTGAGGCTGTCGAAGGGGGCGCCCTGTTGCTCGACGGTGACCAAGTCCGTGCTGAATACCTCGACCCCGTGCCCCTGAGCACATTGCTTGCCAGCTTTCGGAAAGATGGTCACCGGCTTTGGAAGTTCCGCAGCGCCTTCCGTTCGCCGGTGGATGTCCTAGATCGTGCAATCGCCATGGAGTGGCGGGGTTTTAAGGACGGCGTGCTCGATGGCCTGCTGGCGCTCTTCGAGAAGTCGGATCATTCACTCACGCCCGTGGAATACCTCAGTGTCTTTCCACAGGCGCTTGGGGAGGCTTCGCACCTCGCCCGCGTCCTACGGGAATTGACGCGACGCATCCGATGCGACGACGGCTTCCAATATGGCTCCGAACGCGATGATTGGCTCGAAGCCTTGGCCGGCTTCCGCTGCTGGGCCAGCGGCGATCTGCGCCTCCTGGCCTGCATGGAGCGTCCGCTGAGGGACCGTCCGGGCGCCTATCTGGATACGGTTCTGGCAGCCGTGCGGGACGGCTGGAACCGGGACCGCGGCGCGGCTGCGTTCGGGGCCCTTTCGCTGATACGGGGCTGCCGCCTGATGTTCGCGGAAAGCCACGCCTTAGCGGACGAGGCCCGCGAAGAGAATTGTAGGCTATCGCTGGCAACCCTGGAGGGTGGTGAGGAATTACTGCGGATCGCCGACCTCTGCGCTGACCTCCCGCTCGGTCTCCGTGACGAGAGGCACGTTTGGTCGGGGCTAACGCCTCCGATCAAAGCTCACTGGCGAAAGCGGGCGTCCGCCGCGGCCGGTGGCTCGCGCGCGCTCGGGGACGCCTTGGTGGCCTACATCCTAGCGTGGACGTCACGAGACGCCTACGCCGACGTCGAACCCATCGTCTTCGAACTGCACAAACAACACGACAGGACTGACCTTCTCGTCGCTCTGACCGCATCGGGCGGACGGCTCGCTGCGACCCGGGCGGCCTACCTGCTCGACGAATTCGATGTTCATCCGCCCGCGCAGGACCATATCAGTCCCGGATGACCCGCTGGTCGCCGGCTACGGGCACGCTGAAGGTATCCACGTCGAAGCCCTCGCCCTTAATCGCCTCAGCCAACTCGAACAGGTTCAGACTTCGGCCTGGGGTGTGGTCGTAGAAAATCGCTGCGCGTGCAAGGGGCCTCTTTCGCTTCCGGGAGAGGAGTTCAACGACTTCTTTCTGCGTGTCGTAGATACCGCCAACGCCATTGTTCTCTAAGGACGCGAGCGCAAGCCCAAGAAACCCGCCGAAGTCCCAAGCCACATCTGCGGTGCCGTTGCAAGTGTCGACCATCCTGACAGTCGTGGTCGTGAGAGCCAGCGCGTCGCGCTCTACGTCCCGTGCGGAACGCACCGTCGGCAGGAAGACCGGCCGCGCCTTTTCACCCTCACGATACCGTCTCGGATAGAACAAGTAGTATCCAATTCCGGTGGACAGGAGTTCGGCCAGCTGACCGCCGCCCTTGTGCCAGACGTCCGCCTTGCCCCGCTGATTCTCGTCTTCCCATTTTGCCTGGAACAGCGCGACGCGATACTTCACGACGCCGTCGATAACGAGCCCAGTCACAACAGCGAAGTCCGCTCCCAGCCTGTCCGAGTGGTTCGACGTCGAGGCCGTGGCCACATCGAGGAACTGACCTTCGGGCAGGTGCGCGCCCTCGCCCTCCATGGCGGGGATGAGGACGTCCCTGATCGTATTCGAGAACTCGGTGATGAGCTTGATCGTAACCTCGGGCTCATCCTGACCCTGTACGGTCGACAGCGTGTTGTGGGAAGCCATCTGCGCGGCAGCGTAGACGATGGCCTGCCCCGGCGTGGCCCAGCCTCTCGCCTGGATGGCGCGGTACTGCGCCACGACGTAGGCACGGGCGGCATAGGCACCCTGGAGGGGCCATGGTGTCCCGCTCGGCAGTCCCATCATCTCCAACCAAGTCGAGCGGTCATGGTCGACGCCTGGGGCGTCGGGATCGTCGACGATCCATCCGAATTCATCGGTCCCGCTCGGCGAGGGCGCCGCGCCTGCGGCGCCGAGTCGCTGGAGACCAGCTTCCAGCACCTTCAACTCGCCAGCGGAGGGTATTTGCGCGAGATTGCCAAACCCTCTCCGCTTTGTTTCGAGAGTTCGCTTCGCGAGGCGCGTGAAGGCCCGACGGACCTCGTGGTCCGTCGGCCATGCCGCCGACTGTCGCCAGTCTTTCGATGAGTGGTCCTTCATCAAGCCGAGGTGGTGATCGCGCACCTGCCGGTCCAGAGGCCGACAGCGTCGCTTGCGCATTTTCCCGCAGGATATCCGCCGGAGCCCATGACTATCACCAAGCCTGGCCCCGTGAGCCTGAACCACGTAGCGCTGGAGGTCTGCGATGTAGAAGAGGCGCTGCAGTTCTAAAGAAGCCTGTTCCCATTCGAGTTGCCTGGTCGGCACGGCGGTGATGACGAGGACCCTCCGAGGGCGTTCCTTGACATGGGCGACCACTTCATTGCCCTGATCGGCGAGCGCAAACACCCGCTGGTCGAAGACCGGCATGTCGGGCTGGTGGTTGACGACAGGAGCCCGTTCATGCAGTTCGCGCAGGCTGCCGGGGCCTGGATTGTCCCTTCAGCTTCTATGATCCCTGGGGCAACCACTTGGAGATCGTGGCCTACCGCGACGTGCAGTTCACCAAGGCTAAGGAAGTCCTCCGCAGCATAGGCCTGGCCTAGGAATTCCTGCAAGAGCTTCGGGGGCAAGTTGCGGCCGTAGGACGGGCATTGCGACTCCGTACGTCATGATAACACGAGATTATATCCCGCGCCGTTACGTCCAGTCGCTGCAGGGCCTCCCAAACAAAATGCGCCGTCGTCCGAATGTTGGGTGGTCAGATTCGGTCAGCTACCCACCGAGGCACCTTCCCCTGCCCGTCACAGGTTTGGCACCATTGGCCGTTCCCCTCGCACAATGGGCAGGTTACCATTTTGTAGTCGCCAAGGTCGATCCGGTCGGCTTGCTCCCGGTCCATTTCGCCCTCTCCGCCACACGCGCGGCATTCCTCACCGTCCCATCTGCGACTTCCCTCACAGAGCGGGCACGGAACGGTTATGTATTTCGACAGATCAATCTGATCGGCGAAGCGGCGCTCGATTTGGCGGTCGCCATGACATTCAGGGCAATCGTCACCCCTTAAGCGGCCGCTTCCATCGCAAAGAGGGCAATCGACGTCCTCGTAGTCCCGCAAGTCGATTCGGTCGCGGAAACGTCGTTCGAGCGTGCCGTCGCCGTTACAAACTGGGCAGGTCTCCCCCTTCCAGTAACGTGCATCGTCGCAAAGTGGACAGCTTTCATCGCCCCATTCGGAGACGTCGACTTGCTCGACGAACCGAAGCTCCATCTCGCCATTTCCGTCGCATGCTGGACAGTCTTCACCCTTGAACTTCCGCGCCCCCTCGCAGAGCGGACAAGAAACTTCCCTAAAACAGTCGAGGTCAAGAGAGCGGAGTTGAGCTTTCGTCATCTCACCATCCCCGCCGCAGGCAGGACAGTCGACATGCTTGTGGCGACCAGATCCGCTGCAAAGCGGGCAGTCCTGATACCCGGCCTGGCGGGCGAACTCCTCCCTGATATTGCTGATAAAATTGAGCGTGGCGCCAACGTTTTCTGCTGAGGTCGAGCGTTTCGCCAGAACTTCGAACTCCGGCTTCATCGCCTGGAAGGCCTCGTAATCTGGATCTTCCCTCGAGGTCGGCGCCATCTGTCCGACCCGCTGGATAGTTTTCTCCGCAAGTATTCGAACGGCCTCGACCTGATCCGGCGCCTTCGCCACGGCAAGCTGAGCTTTCAGGTTGTCGCAAACCTTCAGGATCGTGAACAGGCGACCTGTGACATCTCCCTGCAATTGCCACAGAGTCCGGCGAAAATGGGTTAGGCAGTGCTTGTAACTGGCGACGAATTCCTTCGCGTCATTGCTGGGGCCGAAACCACCATGATCGAATTTGGTGTGATGGTTCGCGCAAAGCCAAATGAGGTTTTCGGGGTGGTTGCTCTTTGTCTTTGCGACTGAATCGATGTGAGCTGCCTCACACGAGTTGCTATTCTTCAAACAGATGGCGCACTCGCCGCTCGCCTCCTCGCGGATTTCGGCTTTGATACCAGTGGGAAGAGGCGGACGTTTCCCAGGCTGGGCGGGCCAGGGTAGCCTTAGCCAATTATCGAAGTCGACCAGATCTCCACGCTTAACGAAGATACGGTCGCCATCCTTGCGGACGGGCAGTTTTCGGCTGATCCCCTGCTTAGGAGCGTAGCTAGACAACCACCTAATGAGGGTGGGCGACATCGTAACGAGTTCAGCAGCCTCATAGACGTTGAGTTCGTCGTGTGGATTGGGCGCCGCGAAGGAGTTCGACGTTTTCACGGCCATGGCAAAGAGACACACATTTCCTGGACGCCTAGGCCCATTCGGCAGGGAAGACTTTTATAGCGCTCAGCATCGCGGCTCTCCATGGCCAGCCAAGCCTGCAATAGCACACGAAATCGCTCCTCGATCCCGTTCCGTCAAGATCACCTTGGGTGTGTTGCGGTGTGGTGCCGATGCTGACGGTGCAGGAGATCGAGTTCGCAGCTGCGAAGCTGCAGTAGGCGAACAGGTGGGAGATGGAGGAGGTGAAGCGGCTGCGCAGGCTCCTGCGCGTGTCCGGCCGCAAAGTCGGGCGGATACCGTCGTGCGAGAGGCGCGCCGAGGCCCGTGAGGCCTGGGGCGGGATTGCGGGGACATCAGATTTCGACCCGCGTTCGTTTGAGCCGGCGGCGTCACTGCTCGCGTCGCAATGAGAGCGGCCAAGGCCATCGCGACGTCGGGCAAGGACTCGCTGACGGCACCCGATATTCTCGCCGCACTCGGGGGGCCTGAAGGGGTGCCTACCGGAAACCGCAGACGAAAGAGGCCGAGGCGCCTCATCTCGACTACCTCCACCGCGCGCGTTCGCAAGGTCGGCGCCCCTACGCGTTACTCCGGCCGCCCGAGGCGCCCCGGGGAAAATGCACCACAATCAAGCAGGAAAGTTGGTTGAAGGTGGGAGACTGCCGAGCGCAGTTCGCAGTGCCAGCATTCGCTATTAGGATTTTCAAATCTGAAACTCGACTAACAGGAATTCACCCATGAGGGACATAGGGATAGCCTGTTACACCCTGCCAGTTAGAGTTCCCTTAGGACGCGATACACCTGCATGCGGGAGCAGCCCAAGGCAGCGGCAATCGTTGCGGCCCCATCGCCCGCCGACGACATTGCCCTAATCCGGTCGTAGTCAAAGCGTCGCTTGCCGCCGGCATACACGCCACTGCCCTTCGCGCGCTCGATGCCTTCGCGCTGGCGCTCTTTGATGAACCGCCGTTCCATTTGGGCGACCATGCCGAGCACCGTCAGAACCACGTGGCCCATTTCGCCTCGGGTCGAGACGTGCGGGTCGAGCACGGTGACGTGGGCGCCGCGCTGCTCGGCCTCGTGAATGAGGTTCAGGACGTCCCGGGTATCGCGGCCGAGCCGGTCGAGGCGAGTGACCACGAGTTCGTCGCCCGGCCGTAGAAACTCGAGCACAGTCGCCAGTTCGGCTCGACCGTCACGGCTGCCGCCTGAGACTTTCTCCGAACGAATGATACCACAGCCTTCGGCCTTCAGCCGGGCGACCTGCCCGTCGAGGTCCTGATCGAGGGTGCTGACGCGAGCGTAACCGATGCGGGCCATCGTGTGTAACCTCAAGCTTTAGGCCCGAAGCTACGTTGTCACAAATAGCCGGTGTCAACCTAGATGTTACGACGACCAACGTAGGCTATGTTACGTCACAGCAGGGTACACCTTGAGGCTACAGGGGCAAGCGCACACTTGTCGCCTCTCATCGCATTATCAAGCGTAACTCGAGGGAGTTGCAAAACAGAAACTTGAATCTTGTTGCTGTCTCAGAGATTTAATGATGATTCATCGCTTCATAAACGGTACGAGGCCGAGATCGCTTCGCACCGCCTATTAAGCCTGAATATGAAAGGCTGATGGTCCCGCATACGCGGCTAGCAGGGTGTCAAGCTCTTTAACAGGGATGACCGCAAACTCCTTGCCGATACTGCATTTACGACTATCGAGATCTTGGAGTAGCTGCTGCTCAGCAGCATGCGCATCATTAGCGTCTTTGAATGGCTGCGCATGGCGCAGCTTCCATCTTACTTCAGCGGCGGGAGGAAAGCCGCAGTTGAGTTCCTCTTCGCGTCGCCTCGGGTCGCTTGATCGGCCAATCTTAATGACTGCTCGTTGCGAGATAGTAGGCTTAAGCCTTGGGAACAAAGCATCGACGTTTCCAACAAGTTGCATGAGATAAAGTTTAGTCTCGCCGTCAATACGGTGGACCTGGGTGCTGCCGAACCATGGGTTCGGGCCACGCGAGATAGAGGCGGCAAAGCTAGCCTCGCCGCCGGTATTCTGCTGCTCTGGCTTCCAGTTAGGCTCACCCCAAACCCCGACAGCCCGGACTGGCAGGTTCATTACTCTCGCTGATTCGTCAGGTGTGAGTATACGGTAGCCGGCTCCAACTGCACGAGCGACGTTGCGAGAGTAACTTTGAGGAAGAATTGCGCTGGCCTTAATTTCACGGCCCATGACCCACGCACGCTTGATGGGCAGCGCGAATTGCCACCGCTCTGCGCCGTGCTGAGCAACCTTCTCCTTATAATGCGCTGGGCTCATTCGCTCAGGCTCAAGCACCGGTTCGGGCGCGAGTTCAACAATGCCGAGCAACCGCCCGACATCATTTTTATCGCTGATTTTGCCCTTCTGGCCTACAATCAGCATGAAATCGCCGGCCTCAAAATCCGCAACGAGGCGGTCCCGCGTCTTAACATTCGTGAAGCCGACGTAGCCCTCCTGGGCCGGGTCGAAGCCCCACATCCCCGTGATAAACACGCGCGGGATGCTGCGCTTTGCAATGGCCGGCGGCTGCTCGCCATCCTTTTGTTGGGCAATGCCTTCAAGCAGGCCTGCGATAATTCTTGTCCCCCGGACACCGACATGGCGCGCAGGGGAGTAGCCTGAGAGGTATGGCTTCCCCTGAAGTTCGAGCACCGCCGAGATATTCCTCATGCGATATTCAATGGATGCTTCCGTCCTACGGAAAAGAGCCCCCTCTAACAGTCGGCGCCGGATTGCGGCTCGCTCGACTGATTGGCCTGTGTCTTGCGCTTTCAGCATCTCGCTGTAGGCAGCCACCGCCGCCGCAAACTCCTCGTCGCTCCAGCTCTCTGTACGAGAGATCGACATAGCACCCTGAGCCTGCATTTCGGCCTCTTAATCTGGAATGGTGCCTTTGGCCTTACCCATGAGTCGACGCCTGCCACCGTGGCAGAGTTTTCAAGGCTGATGCCGTTGCGAAAATGCAGCGATGCACGCCTAGCGCACAAGTTGTTGGTCGATTTGGGCTCGTACCCCCTGGAAGTGAGCGCAGCATAGCTTCAAATGACTTTTGGTGCACAGTTTTTGACAGGCGTGAGCAGTGATCCGGCAGCGCGTTTCAGCCAAGAGTAATCGGACCTTGTCAAGCGCAAATCCCGTGATGCATTTAGACCCGACGGATCGTACTGACGGCGAGGAGCTCCTGCCGCGCGAGCCGCTACGCTTCATTGATCTCTTCGCTGGCCTCGGCGGCTTCCACCAGGCTCTTGCCTCACTAGGCCACGAGTGCGTCTTCGCCTGCGAGGCGGACGAGCCTCTCGCAGCGCTCTACGAGAAGAACTTCGGGATCCGCCCCCACGGTGATATCCGCAGTGTTCGGCCTGAAGATGTGCCCGCGCATGATGTGCTATGCGCCGGATTCCCTTGCCAGAACTTCTCGAAGGCAGGCGACCAACTCGGTTTGAGCTGCCCGCAGTACGGTGACCTCGTCGGGTACATCGTCGCCATTTTGCGCCATCATCGCCCGCGACTCCTCATTATGGAGAATGTGCCGAACCTCATGCGCCACCGCGGGGGCGAGACCTGGCGCCAAATTCGCGACCAACTCGTCGATTCAGGCTACGACGTGTCGGAGGACCGGCTCTCGCCAGACATGTTCGGCGTGCCGCAGACCCGAGAGCGGTGCTTCATCGTTGGGCGCCTCGAAACCTTAGGTGGCTTTTTGTGGCCACATGGCGAGGCTCCAAGGGACCTATCCATCCGAAGTGTCCTAGATACAGAGCCCCAGGAGGCTCGCTACCTCGATATGTCCTTCGTCGCCTACCTTGAGACCTGGCAGGCCCTTATCACGGCGCTGCCCGCCGACGAGCCGCTTCCGAGTTGGCCGATGTGGGCGATGGAATGGGGTGCAACCTACCCCTACGAGAACGACACTCCGTACTCGATGGGATTCAAAGGCCTAGGCAAGCATTGCGGCTCGCTTGGACACAGCCTCGCCTGGATGTTAGCGGATGAAGTTGCGGCGGCGCTTCCATCCTACGCCCGCGAGGAGGTAAGCCACTTCCCAGGATGGAAGGTTGAGTTTATCCGGAAAAACCGAGCTTTTTATCAAAGAAACAAGCGACTTATTGATGCTTGGATGCCGCGCATCGCGTGCTTCGCCTCGAGCTTCCAGAAGCTTGAGTGGAACTGCAAGAATGAGGAGCGAGACATCTGGAGCAAGGTGATCCAGTTCCGTGCTTCCGGGATCCGTGTGAAGTCCACCCGCCGGGCACCGTCGCTCGTTGCCATGACGACCAGTCAAGTGCCTGTCGTCGCCTGGGAGCGGCGCTTCATGACCGAGCGGGAATGTAGCCGCCTTCAAAGTATGGGCGAACTCAAGCATCTCCCCGGGACTAAGAGCGCGGCCTTCAAGGCGCTTGGCAACGCGGTGAACGTGACCGTAGTGTGCGAGATCGCCAACTCGTTGGTGAGTGCTGACCTTGACATGCTGAAGGTTGCCGCGGCTGCGTCAATTGGGTCGTTAGCCCATGCCTGAATATGGTACGGGCGTTCGTCAGGTGAGCATTCGTCCTGGGACTAAAATCCTTGGCTCGCTGCGGTATCTCAACTATAAGGCTTGGTTCGCCCTGGCCGAGTTCGTTGACAACGCGCTGCAGAGCTTCTTGGCGAATCGTGAGCGCTTGGCAGCGGCTACTTCTGGCCAGCGGCTCGTTGTTAGGATCGACGTTCAATCAGGCATGCCTGGCCGCATCTCCATTCGCGACAACGCTGCAGGGATCGGTGCGGCAGACTTCCAGCGCGCCTTTCGGCCGGCGGAGGTCCCCCCAGACGCAACAGGTCTGAGTGAGTTCGGCATGGGCATGAAGAGCGCCGCATGTTGGTTCGCATCACGCTGGCATGTTCGGACAAGTGCGTTGGGAGAGCCGGTGCAGCGCACGGTACGGTTCGACATTGAGCGGATCGTCGCCGATGATATTGAGGAAGTTTCTGTCGAGGAGGTCCCCGCGGAGGCAGGCAGCCACTTTACCGAGATCATCCTGGAGGACCTGCATGTGGCATTGGCCGGCAGGACGCTCGGTAAGGTGCGCGACCACCTCAGAGACATCTACAGGTGCTTTCTAAGGGACGGGACTTTGACGCTGGAGGTCGGCGGTGTTGCTCTTGCCTACGTGGAGCCTGAGGTGCTCCATGCACCCTATTACCGCGCGCCCGCCGACCCACCGATCCTGTGGCGGAAGGACATCGACCTAGATTTTGGCGGCGGTCAAACAGTTCGTGGCTTTGCCGCGCTGCGTCGTGAGGGGAAGGGCGCCGAGGCTGGCTTCGCCCTGTTCCGGAGAAATAGGCTGATCCAGGGCAGCGGCGACGAGGGGTGGAAGCACGCAGATGTCTTCGGCAGTCCGAACAGCTACAGCCACCAGCGACTGTTCGGAGAGCTCCATCTTGACGGCTTCGAGGTCAGTCACACGAAAGATGGGTTCCGATGGGCCGATGAGGCCGATTTTGCCCAACTCCTTGCCGGTAAGATCGACGAAGGTTTGCTGCCAATGTTGAGGCAGGCGGAAGGCCACAGGCAGAACGCGCCTCGTTCAACCATGCAGCGTAGTGCAATGAGCGCTATCTCGGCGACGGCGAACGACATGCGCAGCCACTTAGCCGCGGCAATGCCACCCGCCGCGGACCGCGCCGCAACCACTGAGCTTCTTGTATCCGCATTGGCCCCGTCGCCGCCTGCGTTGTTAGCGGATTCCGAATTCTCGTTCGAGTTTCGCGGCGCGCAGTGGACGGTTGCCGTACGAATCTCTGATGACGATGGTGCGGGTGATTGGCTGGAAGTCCGCGATGCTGAGTTGATCCGGCATGGCTTAGGTGGGCGGCACTTGGAGATATGGGTGTCAAGCGCGCATCCTTTCATGACGCGGTTTGCCCAACGAGAGCCGGAAGTGGTGCAGGCACTCGTCCGCGTCGCAGCCTCGCTGGGCATAGCCGAGGCGCTGCTCAGGAACCTTAGAAGAGACGATCCTTCAGCGGTTCGGCGAACAGCCAACGAACTTCTCCGTGACGTGTTTTCCTCCCTCTAGGGACGGTCAATGACTGACGCCAGCCCAATAACTTCTGTGACGATCAATGCAGCAACCCAGCCTCTTGCGGAGGATATGCGATGGGACCCAGATCCCAGTGGGCCGGAGTTAACTAGCCTTCTAGCTCACAAGCTTCCTGACAACCCGGAGGCGCAGGCTAACGTCTCAGGGGCAACTAGGGCAATTTTGGGGAGGGGGATTCCGCCTGGGCGAGAGGGCGCCGACACCGGGCTGGTTGTGGGCTATGTCCAGAGCGGCAAGACGCTGTCCTTCACAGCAGCCATTGCGATGGCGAGGGACAACGGCTTTCAGCTTATCATCGTGCTCGCCGGATCTTCGACACAACTTGCGAAGCAGTCTCAAGACCGCATTCGTGAGGATCTAAGAATTGGCCTGGGGCGGCGGCGATCCTGGGCACCGTATCACAACCCTAAGCCAGCCGACGCACCAGGAATCGTTGGCCTGTTCGACAAGTGGCGTGATCCTTTCGTCCCTGCGCGGCAAAGACAGACTATTATCATCACGGTAATGAAGCAGCATACGCATCTACGTAACTTAACGCGCCTGGTGCAAAGGCTAGATCTGGCCGGGGTGACTGCACTCGTCATCGACGACGAAGCCGACCAAGTCAGCCTGAACACACGAGCTAAGCAGTTTCAGCAAGCGAGAAAGAGCACAACTTATGCTCGGCTTATGGAGCTTCGAGGAGCATTGCCATCCCACACGTACTTGCAATACACAGCAACACCGCAGGCGCCGCTGCTTATCAGCATCATTGATAGCCTCTCGGCTCGTTGGGTTGATGTGCTTCAGCCCGGCATGGGGTACACGGGTGGGATCACATTCTTCGGCCCAGGACAGAGACGAGCGGCTGGTGCCCCACTCCCGGCGCGGCCCTTGCAGCATGAGCGCATTCTCCGCGTTATCCCCGTGTCTGAGATCCCAGCGGCTGCCGGGCCTATAGACGCTATCCCACCAACTCTCGAGGCTGCTCTACGCCTTTTCATGGTTGGCGTCGCAGCGGCCTACGTTCACGGCGATACAGATGGCGACAACAGGTCGATGCTGGTGCATCCATCTCGGGAAACTGCCGACCACCTGACGTACCGGAACTGGATCAACGACCTCTTCCAGGAATGGCGGTCGGTATTCAGCAAAAGCGATAGTGATCCCCGTGGGGCGGCCGATCTAGCTGAAACCTTCCGTGATGCCTACGACGACCTCGCCGACACAGTCGGCCCTGGGATGCCCCCGTTCGACGACGTTAAGTTGCGCTTTCGGGTGGCCTTCAATGACACCGAGATTAAAGAGGTAAACCGCCGGACGGGACAGGCGGTCATAATTGACTGGAGCCAGCGCTATCCATGGATCTTGATAGGAGGCCAAGCCATGGACCGTGGCTTCACGGTTGAGGGCCTGACCGTTACCTATATGCCGCGCGGGCTTGGGGGGGGCAATGCGGACTCGCTTCAGCAGCGCGCTAGGTTCTTTGGCTACAAACAGCGTTACTTGGGCTATTGTCGCGTCTTCCTCGAGCAGGGCGTTAGCTTTGCGTTCGGGGACTATGTCGAGCATGAGGAATTTATGCGAGACGAGCTGATCCGTATCAGGGACGAGCAAGAGCCTCTTCAAGACTGGCCCCGTAAGTTCGTCTTAGACCCTACCTTGAAGCCCTGCCGCGACAACGTCCTTCAGGACCCTTACACGCGCAGTCTCGCTGACCCGACGGGCTGGGTCGCGACACAGGCCTTCCTCGGTGGGGGGGGATTCGAGGCTCACAACCGCGAGGTAGTGGAAGCCTTCGTCGGCTCCCATGAGTTCTATGATGATGATGGGGATCCCCGCCGAACCACCATCCAAAAGCACAGGGTCACCGAACCGCTGCCGCTGCGGGAAGTCATGAACGAACTCACGTCCACTTTCCGCCTACGAGACCCCAGCGAACTCGACAAGTGGACAGGTTTACATGCCCAACTCGCGCATATGCTTGAGGAGGACAGCGACACTATGGCAATCGTCGTGCTGATGAGTCCCGGAGAACGGCGTGAACGTGGGATCAACCCTGCGAGCCGGGTCAAGCAATTCTTCCAAGGTGAGGCTCCTGTAAAGCCTTTGTCAGCCCGAGGCTCCATCTACCCTGGTGATCGCGAGATCGCTGATGATCGATATGTGACCATACAGGTATATCGTCTCAATCTGACCCGAGGCATCAAGGAGGATAAGCGGGTGGTTGCGGAGGACATCCCATTCCTTGCAATCAGACTGCCATCTTCAGGCGCCGTTCGGTCGCTTGTTCTCCAGGCTCAGGCTGCACAAGCAGCCCCTACTGGCGCAAGCTCTTGAGTGAGGGGACGCTGCGTAGCCTCTACGCCCGATTGGCTGCGCAGGGGATCACGCAAGGCGCGACCTACTCGGCGCTGCCCATTCCAGGTAGCGGTGGACATATGGCTGTGCTTTCACAGTCTCGCTGTCCGGGCCTGCTATTGCAAACCAGTGCAGTCGGGCCTCGCCCCAAGGATATACGGCTGACCGGCTTGACCGCTGCATTTGATGTCTCTTGCTCGGTGGTAGTCGAGGCGGGCGAGCCGCAGCAGAGGCGCGCGAGCATCCTCGAATGCACAGCCGATCCGGATGCCCTGCCATTATTCGCTGAGTCAGCAAGAAGCTTCTTGCAACTGCTTGGACCGACACCTTCCATGATGGCCACTGCTCAAGCGGTCATTCGTCTGGCTGCTATTTTCTCGTCGCTCGCCCGATCCACAAGTGAAAGCGTGACGGGGTTGATTGGTGAGTTGATGCTGTTGCTGCTCGCCAAGGATCCAGTGGGGGCTATCTGTTCATGGAGGGTATCGCCCGCTGACATCTTCGACTTCAGCGCTAATGATGCTCGCGTGGAGGTGAAGGCAACGTCGAAGCAGTTAAGGCTCCACTCTTTCTCCTGGGAGCAGTGCCATCCGCCCGCTGGAGCCGCCCTCGTGGCTTCGATGAGGGTTGTGCCTGCCGGTGGCGGCTTGACCGTACGGGAGCTTATGAACCGTGTGGAAGATCGTCTAGAAGGAGCCCCCCTTGCAGCCATTAGGTTGCGCGAGACGGTCGCTGCCACGATGGGGGCTGGGCTTACACATGCGCTTGATGCAACATTTGACGAACAGATCTGTCGTGCCAGCCTACAGTGGTTCAATCTACGCGAGATACCAGCGATCCGCGGCGACTTGCCCAGCGGGGTGGCAGGTCTGAGATTCATATCGGACGTCTCGCTTACTCCAACAGTGTCCGCCTCGCTACTTGCAGGAACAGCTTTGGAATCGCTCACGCCGTTCCAATTCTGATGCCGCACGGTCGTAGCTTGCGCTAGCTAGTAGGATATGCGGCAACGAAACGGCAACGATTGAGCCCGAATAAGCGCGTACTTTCGAGCCATAAAGGGCAGATTTAGTCCAATCCTTATAGGAATGTGCACTCCGGCGACGCGCTCATAACGGTCCGTGCAAACCATTCATCCCCTGGGCGGGACTCGGCTTTTTTCCGGCAGGGCACGAGAAACGGCACGGAATAGGTCGGTCCTGGCAGGTATTTGCGACGCTTGGTGAAGGCTCGACCAAACAGAGCGATGATGCCGTGCCGCCGCCGGTCTGGCCCCTGCATCGCCGGTTGAGCCTTGCCGCCGCCGACGCGTTCACTCCCGTAACCCCACTGGGACGGGAGCCCCGATGTCGAGTCTGACCGAGCGCAAGGCACACCTGACCGTCCACGGCGACCAACCCTACAACGCCGAACCGCCCCTCGACCGATTGCGGGCCTCCTACCGGACGCCGGCGAAGGATTTCTACGTCCGCTCGCACGGCAACCTGCCGGACCTCGACGAGGCAGCCTGGCACTTAACTATCGATGGCGGCACCAGCACCGCGCTTGAGTTGTCGCTATCCGATCTGCGAATCCGCTTCCCGGAAGCCACGGTCACGGCCACGATGCAGTGCGCTGGCAATCGCCGCGCCGACATGCGGGCGGTCGCACCGGTCTCGGGCGACCCGTGGGATGCCGGAGCCATCGGCACCGCCGAATGGACCGGGGTGCGTCTCGGCGACGTCCTGCGCGAGGCGGGGGTCGCCGAGCATGTGGGCCACCATGTCGCCTTCGAGAGCTACGACATGGTGGAAGGCCGTCCCTACGGCGCCTCGATCCCGCTCGCCAAAGCCATGGCCCCCGAGACCCTGCTGGCCTACGCCATGAACGGTGAAGCCTTGCTCCCCGAGCATGGCTTTCCGGTTCGCGCGGTGGTGCCGGGCTTCGCCGGCGTACGCAGCCCAAAATGGCTCCGGCGCCTAAGCGTCCAGGACCACCCCTCGGACAACCCGATTCAGGCCGGCGACTACAAGCTGTATCCGGCGGACGTGACCGCCGAGGCCGCCGATCCGGCCAAGGGGTACACCATCGATACGATGCCGCTGAACGCCGCGATCTGCGAGCCCGGGGCTGGGGCAACCCTCAAGTCAGGGGGTAATAGGGTCCGCGGCTACGCGGTGAGCGGGGATCGGGCCGTCGTACGCGTCGACGTCTCCGGGAACGGCGGCCGGTCCTGGGTACAGGCCGAGCTCGAACACGAGGCGGACGCTCCGTTCGCCTGGACGTTCTGGAGCACAAACCTCGACTTGCCTACGGGCGAGCATGAACTCGCCGTGCGCGCCTGGGACGAAGCGGGCCAAACGCAGCCGGCAACGTCGAACGAGATCTGGAACCACAAGGGCTACCTATGCGCCTGCTGGCATCGGGTACGGGTGAACGTCGTCTAGGGACAGGCGACCTGGCCTATCGCCTACCTCCGCCCTCGTGGACGACGTCCCACACAGCGGCCGACCCGGCATCCCGCCACGATCCGACGTGACGCCCGGCGGTCATTCCGACCCTGTCGTGCGCGGCACAGGCAACGTCCGACCTTGGCGGGAGTTTCCCGTGCGTCGAGATACCCGGCGCCGTGTCGCCGCCCCCAAACTGCAAGGAACTCCATGTCCCGTGAGACCAGCGTCCAAGCCACCGAGAAATTCGGCGAGCTCGTTAACGGCGGCCGGTTCGAAGCCTTCCCCGAGGTCGTCGCCCCGGATTGCCACGATCACGACCCGGCGCCGGGCCAGCACATGGGTCCCGAGGGATACCAGATGTTTTTCACGCAGCTTCGCTCCGCCTTTCCCGACATGCAGGTCGAGGTGAAGAAGCTCGTCGCCGAGGGGGACAGCGTCGCCTTCGCCTACACGCTCACCGGCACTCACCAGGGCGACTTCAACGGCCACAAGCCGACCGGGAAGGCCATCAAGGTCCGCGGCATGCAGATCGGCCGCTTCGTCGACGGCAAGATGGTCGAGCGGTGGGGTTCCTCCGACGAACTCGGCATCCTCAAGCAGATCGGCGCCATCGAGGGATAATGGAAGCCTCCGCGAGGACGTCCCAGCCAAGGGACGTCGTCAAGGCCTGACCCGGGGCGGCCCCTGGACCGCCCCGGACGCTTAAGAACCAACCGCTAGCTGCCCGACTCCTCAGGCGCTCCGGGCCTGGTCGGGATGGCGGCCCTCCGCGAACTCCTCGACAATCTTGGCGCAGAAGGCTGGCAGATCCTTTGGGGTACGGCTGGTGACCAGCCCCTTGTCGCAGACGACCTCCTCGTCGACCCAGGTGCCGCCGGCGTTCTCGATGTCGCGGCGAACCGTGGGGTAGGAGGTCAGCGTCCGGCCCTTCACGACGTCCGCCTCGATCAGCGTCCAGGGACCGTGGCAGATGACTCCGACCGGCTTACCCGCGGCGAAGAAGTCCCGGACGAACGCCACGACGTCCTTGCTCGCCCGGAGCTTGTCGGCGCCGACGCAACCGCCGGGGATGACGAGCCCGTCGTAGTCCGCGGCCGATGCCCCATCGATGGTCCTGTCCACCTTGTAGCGACCGGCGGGATCGAGGTCGTTGTTGACCGTCTCGGCCTCGCCGGCCTCCAGACCGATGACCGTCACGGTCGCCCCGGCCTGCTTCACCGCCTCATGCGGCTTGGCGAACTCCGGCTCCTCGGTGCCGCGCGGTGCGATCAGGATCGCGATCTTCTTGCCTTGCAAGCTCATGTCATCATCCTTCTGAATGTCGTCATTCAACGGAGGCGCCGTTCGCGCCGTTCCTCACGCCGGGATGCGGTCGATGCCGGCGGAATCCTCGGCCGCCACGCCGTTCTCGCGGTGGCGGAAGTCGCTCAGCGCCCGGTAGACCAGGAGGCGCGCCCGCATCACCGAACCGAGCGGCTGGTGCGCCGCGAGGCTGTGCGCCGGGCGGAAGGTCATCACCTCGTCGAAGTAGCGCACCCGATCCGGCGAGTAGGCGTCCTGACGCGGCAGGCGCAGCGTCGCCACCGTGCGGTAGGGGCTGACCGAGACCGGCCAGTCGACCGAGGCGTCCTCGATGGGCTGCCGCTCGGCATCCGCCCAAAGCTGCGCCTTCAGCTCGAACACCACCTCGTTCTCCCGGAAGAACGCGACGGTGGCGTGCCGGAAGCCGTCCTCGTCTTGGTGCGGGTCGAGACGCCACTCGGACAGGGCACGCTGGCTGTCCGTCGACGGCACGGCCCCGAGCTTGGCCACGTAGTCACCGTAGCGGACAGGTGCCTGGCTGAAGTAGCTGTCGGCCAGCGGGTGGCTGTAGGGATGGCCGAAGAAGTCGGCCAGCGCGCTCTCCGTCCCGAACGCATGCAGCGCCCGGTTGAGGTTGCGCATCGTTGACGAGACGGCGCTCTTCACCCCCTCCGGCAAGCCGGTCGACTTGCCGATGACGGTGCCGTCCCGCAGAAAGCCGGCCGCCGTTCCCGATGGGAAGGTGGTGCCCGTCGCAAGGACGAAATCCTGGGTGTCGACAGCGTGGCCGGGCAGCATCTCGCCGGGCACGTCGAACACCTTGATGGACATGCCGCGGTGGGTCGACACGCGGTCGCCCAAGGTCTCGCCTGGCCCCTGCGCGAAACGCACCGCCACGGGATGGGTGCCAGGGGTGGCGAACAACCCCTGGGCCAGTTCGAGCGGCAAGCCAGTTGCAATCGTCAATTCGCCAGTAACGCAAGCCGAACTCTTGGCGTGGCTGGCGCGCACGGCATGGTGCTCGCGTGCCTCGACCGTCTCCGATTGCTGCGTCATTCCCTTGATGATGCCGTCAATCGTCTTCTGCTCGTCCGAATCGGGCTTCTCGATCTCGGGTGCGTATCGAAGGTAAGTCATGCTTTTCCTCACGGGGATCGGGGAGTGGAAGCGGGCCGCGGCAGGAAAGAGCGCAGCGGATTCGGGGATCGACGTATTGGATTGGAAACGGAATATCGTTCCGAAAACCGAGGGGGCCGGGGGCCGTTCCCGACCCAGGACGGCTTCGCGCCCGTCGTAAGCCTGCCTGAGTTCGGCGGCGCTATAAGTCGGCTTTCAAGCGCTGCATCGTTTTCGCGGCAATGGAAGAACGGACCATGGACCGGCTCCAGAGCGGAGGCGGCAAGCTCGGCCGAGATGCGACGACCCGTGGACGACCCGTGGGCTCGGGTGTGCGACAAGCCATTTCAAGGCGCATCCTTCCCAACCGTTTCAAGGATCACGCGCGCCGTCTCGGCAGGCTGATCCCAATGCGGGAAGTGGCCGCAGCGCTCGAACCAGTACAGACGGGCCGACGGGAATGCTGCCCGGGCGCGTGCAGCCTGGCGCGGCAGCAGCAGGTGGTCTTGGCGGCCCCAGCCTATGGTGACAAGGCCGGGGGTCTTCGCCGAGCCCTGCTGCAAGGGCCCGCGTGCCAGCTCACGCAGCATCGAATCGAAAACCGGTGTGGCCGCCAGGCTCTGCAGCTCCTCTACGACAAGCTGCGGTGGCAGCAGCCACGGACGGGCTGACAGTTGGGCCAGCAGCAGCGTACGGGTGACGGCGTGGCGCGACAGGCCGGGATGGAAGGGCCGCAGCAATCGCACCAGGCGTATTGATGCTGCGAGCGTCCAGTGTAACCAGCGTGTTTCCCACCCGCGCCAGAAACCGCCGGGATCAAGCGCCACGCAGTGCCGACCGATGCCCCGCCGCGTCAGCTCCAGGACCAGCCGGCCCCCCACCGAACTGCCGACAAGGTCCGCTGTCGTCAGGCCTTGAGACTGCACGAAGGCGGCAAGGGCGTCCGCATAGGCCTCAACCGTCTGCCGGCCCGCGAGTGGGGCCGATCTGCCATGTCCCGGCAGGTCGACCAAGATCAGTTCGCGCGAGCCGCGTAATGCGGACAAGAGCGGATCCCAGGTACGGAGATTGGCCCCTAGCCCGTGGACCATCAGTAGCGGCCGCCCCGTGCCGAGGCGTTCGGAATGTAGGAACATGACGGCATTGTCCTTAATGTTCGCGCTGCAGTCCGAACATTGGTCCGTCGCAGATTTCGTCAGGCCGGGCGTGCCAGTCAGGTCCGTGGGCGCTCGTATCGGACACTTCGAGGTTGCGTCGCTGGTCTGACAGCCAGCTACACCGCGCGGGGCCGACCCTACTCCGCAGTCTTGCAAGCGCCGGACGTCACCGGGAAGATCCTGCCAAAGTTCACCACGAGAGAGCTGGGCCTTCAATGCTCGCAGAGACGTGGACGTAACCTCCGCGCCAACTCAGATGCCGGCGTACCAGGCGTAGCCCTGGTCCTCCCAGTAGCCGCCCTTGCCCCCGCCGATGTGGGCGAAGCTCTCGACCACCTCGATTCGCATCACGTACTTCGCCTGCTTGTAGCCGAGGTTGCGTTCCACCCGCAGGCGAAGCGGGGCGCCGTTCGAGATAGGTAATGCCTGGCCGTTCATGTCGTAAGCGAGGATCGTCTGCGGGTGGAACGCGTCGACCAAGTCGATGCTCTCGTAGTACCTGACAGGTGATCCGCCGCTGGCCGCGGTGTCCTCCGACGCCTGCTGTCCGCCGGAGTCCTTCCTGCTCTCGCCGCTGCCCGATTGCTTGGTCATGCTCGGATTGGCGTTGCCGGCGGGTACCTCGTCGGTCCCCTCACCATCTCCTCCGCCTTCGAGCGAATTGCCCTGATCCATGGTGTCGGCGCAGTGGAACACCACGTAGCGCGCCTCTGGCTTGAGCTTGGCCCGGGACAAAAGGTCGGCGAGCGGCACCCCAGTCCACTTGCCGATAGCGCTCCAGCCCTCGACACAATCGTGCCGGGTGATCTGGGTGCGGGCGGGAAGCTTGCGGAGCTCGCCCAGGGACAGCTTGAAGGGCGCCTCCACGAGCCCGTCGACCACCAGGTGGTATTTGGCGAACTTGGCCTTCGCGAGGGCCTTGTAGTCCCTGTCCGGCGGATCCTCGGTGCCGTTCGGCTTGAACCAAGGCGAGATGTCGGCCTCGGCGTATTCCGGTGCCGGCGTCGCCTCGCCCAGGAGCAGGCGCTGGACGAACATGTTGGCGTCCTCGCCGGTCTTCAGCGTTCGCCGGAACCACTCCGTGTTGCCCAGGCGGTCGCAGCCTCCGAGCATGGCCGCCGCGGCCGTGGCGGAAGCCCCCACCAGGAGGGCGCGTCGGTTGGGTGAGCGGCTCATGCCCGGGGCTCTCCGGCAGGGACGGCCGGCTCGACCTTGCGCTCGATCACGAACCAGCCGGTGAGCATGCCGCGCATGTTGTTCCGGAAGCCCGACAGCAGGACCAGGGCGACGTGCACGACCACGAACAGGACCAGCAGGCTCGCCACGACGAAGTGGACCGTGCGGGCAGACTGGCGTCCATCGAAGAGCGTCAGAAGGAAGGGAAAGGCCGCGTTCATCGCCGGCGACATCGCGAGCCCAGCCAGCACCTGCACCGGCAGGAGCACGAACAGCACGATGAGGTAGGTGAGCTTCTGGATGACGTTGTAGCGCTTGGCCTCGTCTCCTTGGGGGAAGCGCAGCGTCAGGTGCTCCCAAATCGAGGCCCCGAAATGCCGGATCTGGTCACGGGACGGGATCACACGGAATCGCAACTGCCCGCTGACCAGACCATAGAGCAGGTAGGCGATGCCGTTCAGGACGAAGGCCCAGGCGAAGAAGAAATGCCAGGAACGGCCGCCGGTGAGGTCCTGGTCGCTCGGCAGGGTGGCCCAGGCCGGGAAGCCGCGGTCGGCCGCCTCGCCGTCGGCGCCCGGCGACGAGCCGAGCCAGCCGGTGGTGTCGAAGGTGTGCCCGAGGACGTTCGTGACGCCTTTCGGCGGATCGTCCTCGCTGGAGGACATCGCCATCAGCGGGGTGTCGAAGGTCGAGACCTTGCCCCAGTACAGGGCCGGATGGGCGTTGAAGATCTGCAGGCCGCTCATCAGCAGCACCAGGAGGCAGACCGCGTTGACCCAGTGCGTGACGCGGATGACGACGGGGTGCCGGAACATCCAACGGCGGCGCTCGACCTCGCCGGTCTCGGGAGCGGATCTGGTGAGGTAGGTTCGAGCCAAACGGTCGTCCTCGAACTCATGGCCACCGGGGCGGAGGCCCCGCATCGGGACCTCCGGAAGCGCAAGGCGCCTGGGATCACATCCCGCGGTTCATCATCCGCTTCTTCATCATGCGGCGCTTCATCATCTGCTTCCGCATCATGCGCTTCTTCATCATCATCCGGTCGCCCTGCATCATGCGGACCTGGGTGACGCCGCTCTCGGTCTGCATGCCGTTAGCGGACATCGGCGCGGCGCTTGCCGAACCTGAAGCGAGGGCGATGCCGCCAAGGGCGGTCAGTGCGGTCAGCGCAAGGGTGAACGTCTTCATGCAATATCTCCTGTACAGGTGAACATCTTATCCAACCCACGGGACAACGGCATGATTGTATCGTTGTTCCTTAAGAAACGGGGAGATTATTTTCTATACTATGATGGATAGGCAGTAGGTATCGCGCACTCAAATCAAGGCCTGTGGCCTGGGCGCGATTCCGTTCTCGCGCATCGTTACGGGACCGGACTGCCGAAAGTTTCAGGTCCGACACCCCATGCGTGCGCGACGGCGGAATTCGATGTGCTCAACTCCTGATGAACGGTGCGGTCATCCAAGCAGAGGACTGTCCATAGGGCTCCCTGCCCCGACCCTACGGCTTGGAGACTCCAGCTGTCGTCTACGACCGGGACCCGACTCGACGTCCGGTGCGTTCATGCCTGGCACCGACCTAGTTGCGGGGCGGTCGCAACCATCGTCCGTCGATCAGGAGTTCACGAATGGCCAAGGAGGACCGCGAGGCGACCTACAGGGAGTTCAAGGAGGTCGTGAACATGACGGCCTCGGCGTTGGAGAAGCACCTGAAGGGCGACGACAGCCGGTCCGTCGGCCAGAAGAAGGACGGCGGCGAGGCGACCGGCCACCAGGAAGGCCGTCGAATCGTCGAGATCCTGAACGCTAAGAAGGCCGACCTGTCGGATGACGACTACGACCACATGCGCAAGGTCGTCGGTTACGTCCATCGGCACCTCAAGCAGGGTGGCCCGAAGGACAAGGATGAGGTGAAGGACTCGCCCTGGCGGCTGTCGCTGATGAATTGGGGGCACGACCCCTTGAAGTGAACGGGAGCGGGGAGCGATGGCTCGTCCCCGACGGCAACCCCCTGGGTCGGTCTCTGCCGCCCAGGGTAGCGCGTCGTTCATTCCAGATGGATCACCTAATCCGTCGGGCGTGACGTGACCTATGCGGTGCCGTTGCCGCCGGTGGCGCCGTAGACCTCGCCGGTCACGAAACTCGCCTCCTGGGAAGCTAGGAAAACATAGATTGGCGCGAGCTCCACCGGCTGCCCCGGTCGACCCAACGGCACCTCCGACCCGAACTTCTCGACCGCCTCCTGCGGCTGGCCGCCTGACGGCTGCAGCGCGGTCCAGAACGGTCCCGGCGCCACCGCGTTCACCCGGATGCCCTTCTCGATGGACTGCTTGGCCAGCGCCTTCGTGAACGCGATGATGCCGGCCTTCGTGGTCGCGTAGTCGACCAGGATCTTGGGCGGGTTGTAGGCCACCACGGATGCCGTGTTGATGATCGACGCACCCGCCGGGAGCAGCGGCATCGCCACCTTGGTGATCCAGAACATCGCGTAGAGATTGGTCTTCAGCGTCCGGTCGAACTGCTCGTCCGTGATGTCGCCGATATCCGTCTGGTTGGTCTGCTTGCCGGCGTTGTTCACCAGGATGTCGAGGCCGCCGAGTTCGACCACGGCCTTGTGCACCAGGGTCTCGCAGAACGCCTTGTCGGTGATGTCACCGGGCAGCAGGATCGCCTTGCGACCCTCGGCCTCGATCAGCTTGGCCACCTCGCGCGCGTCCGGCATCTCGGCCTCGACGAAGCTCAGGGCGACATCCGCCCCTTCTCGGGCGAAGGCGATGGCTGCGGCCCGACCGACGCCGCTGTCGGCGCCGGTCACCAGGGCCCTGCGGCCGGCGAGGCGACCGTGGCCGACATAGCTCGTCTCGCCGTGGTCGGGCTTCGGGTCCATCGCTCCGGCGAGGCCCGGTGCCTCCTGCGGCTGACGCTTGAACGGTGGCTGCGGATACTGGGTGCGGGGGTCCTGCATCGCCACGCGATGGTTCCGTGCGTCTGTCATCAATATATCCTGGGGAGGGTGATCCATGCCGGGCCATGGCCGCGGCCGGCGCGAACTTTATCGGGCTCGGTCGCTGTCTAAATCCCATTCAAACGAGGCGCGTTCCCGTCCACGACCGCGGGCAATGGTCACCCCGGCGTTTCCGACCGTCGGCGCCCCGGCCGAGATCACTCCCGCTCACAACCCCGTCGCCCGCGCCGACCCCGGATCACCGGGAAGGAACAGCTCGACCCTGCATCGGAAAGCGAGCCCCGGGGCCCCTAGGTACGACAAGCGCCGGAGACCGCACCGGTCGTCCGGGGTTGGCGCTCGGCCGAGGACACCACCAGGACGGCCAGGCCGACGGCGGCGGCATCCTCGGCGAGGCCCTTGGCGCGTCCGGGGGTGGTGCGGGAGTCGGGACCGCGGGCGGCCCGGCCGAGGAGCGTCCCGGCGATTGCGCCCGCCATGCCTGCCAAAGCCCCGACCTGGGGCGACGCACGGCGACCGGCCAACGCCCATCCGCCGACCGCTCCGACGGCAAGCCGGAAGGCGAAGGACGGCGGGATGCGACGGTCGGGGGCGAACGGCATCTTGTCCCCCGCCATCTCGGCGACCGCCGCCGCCGTCGCGAGCGTGCGGGCACCGGAGCCGCCTGGGATGAGGGTTCCGCGTGTCCGGCCCTCCGAGGCGGCCCAGGCCAAGGCGGCGCACGCCGTCATGTTGCGCATTCCGGCCACGAAGCCGAGACCGAACGAGGTTGCATAGCCCTGCATCGCGGATGCCCTTCCGTGCGGGACATGCCCCGCGTGGGGCAAGGCGGCGGCCCTTGCTGGTGTTCCGGCCACGAAAGCGATGGCGGCGTCGGCGGTTGCCCTGCCGGTCGAGGCGTTACGCCATCGGGATGGATCGCTACCGAGCCGCTCGTGCTTCCGCGGCGGCCATTGATCCTCGCAGCCCGAGGCCGCGCCTCTCCCGAAGCGCCGCGAACGCCTCGTCGGCGGCCCGTCGCCCGCTGTCGTGGGCCCCGTGGGCGGTCGTGAAGTCGTGGGGGTGCGTCGCCTCGCCGGCGAAGAAGAGCCTGTCCTCGAAGGGCTGAGCCAGCCGTGCCCGCGCCTGGGATCGGCCCGGCAGGGCACAGCTGTAGGCCCCGCCGATGGATGCCATCCGGCTCCAGGCGGTCACCGCGAGCGGTCGGATCGCCGACGCCACGTCGCTCCCGAACAGGGACACCAACTCGGCCGAGACGAAGGCGAAGCCCGCGGCCGGGCCGTCCTCCTCCACGATCCGGGCACCTTCGCCCCCGAGGAAAGCTTCGATCACCGGCCATCCGTTCGGGCGGATGGAATAGGCGGCGGACCGCGGGTCGTGGAGGTTGCCGTAGGCATGCACGTCGGATTCGAACGCGGCGTCGCGGCCGATCTCCATGAAGATCTTTTCGTTGCGACCGAGAGGCAAGGCGGCGGCCGCCTCGCGCCAAGGGTCCGTCCCGGAGGGAAGGCGGATCGCGTCGCCGGCCAGGACCGCGGTCGAGACCGTGAGGATGGCGGCGCCGGCGCGAACGGTGCCCGCGCGCGTGGTGACCGCGACGCCGTCCGCCGTCAGGTCGATCCGCTGGGCGGGAGTGGCGAGACGCAGCGTCGTCGAGGAGGGCAGGCTGGCGGCGACCAGCGTGCCGTATCCGAGCGGCAGGTGCCAGTTCCGGCCCGTCGAGGCATCGTCGTAGGCTAGGTAGTCCGTGGCGGAGATCCTCTCGGGCGCGACGCCGCTCATGAAGCCGGCGATGGCCCGGACGTAGGCGTTCCAGGTGCCGCCGGGCTCAAGGGCGTCGCTACCCCGGTCGCTGCCAGCCGCCACCGTGCGGAGCCGCTCCTCCCAGTCGCCGAACGCCCTCTGCGCCGCCTCCTCGTTGTCCTCGTCCTGGACGTTGCCGGGATGCGCCTTCGCCCACGGCGGATCGCCTCGGTCCACCGGGAAGCCGGACGCCTCGGCGATGCCCACCCACGCGTTGCGGTCGCCCGAGTGGAGCCACTCGCAGCCGAGATCGAGCGGGTAGCCCCCGAGGTCCTGCGTGTGGGCGCGGCCGCCGAGACGCGGCGACGCCTCAAGCAGCAAGGTCGACGAGCCTTGGGCCGTGAGCCGCCGCGCGGCGCCGATGCCGGCGGCGCCTCCCCCTACGATGACAACGTCGAACGTGGTGTCCATGGGGCCAAGTTGAGGTCGGCTGAGACGACATCCAAGATTCGTGCGGTTGGTGCGCCGCGGCGAACGAAACACGGGAGCTGATGGAAGCGTGCCCACACGGCCCTAGGAAGACCTTCAGGGATAGCTAACAGCTTCCCAAAGCCTGGGTCGTCACAATCGACCACGTACTCCTGGCGGCTTGGCAACGGACTTTGCTGATGCTCGGTCAGATCGACCGCGAGCGGGGTGCGGTGCTCATGGTCGCGATGAGAGGGACCATCGAGAATGGACTCGATGTTTTCCCCGATCCACCTGTCATGGCTCAGATCACTGCATGGGAGCAGGCGCCACCACACCTGGCTTGGCCCGAGGTGACGTCAGCGCGGCTTTGGTGACGTCCGAGGGGGTCTGTCGCCGGCCCTGCACACGGAAGAGTACGACTGCGCTCTCCACGGAGCTATCGGCCACCGTCCGGTGATGCACGTCGATCTGGTCGCGAATGTCGGCCTGGGCTCCGGCGCGGTCGTACAGGTCGAGGACCATGAGCATGGAGAGAGCGACGTTCGTTCCCTGGTACGAGATGGCCTGCGGACCGTACCTGTCGACGAGCTCGCCCGAGGTGAGCTTCGGGAAGGACCGCTTCAGTTCGGATGTCGTCTTCAACCACTTGTAGGTGAATAGGACGTCGACGCGGCCACCCCCGAGGTCGCGGGCTTCAGGTCGGCAGATATCGGCGAGCCTTGAGCCCATGAGGTAGTTGACGAGATCGTGCTGGAGGTCGGCCTCCAGCGGCGGATTGGCCTTATCCCTGTTGAAGAGATAGGCGACCCCTGGGAACGTGGCCGTGCTCAGGTTGTACCTCGACACCACGAAACGCGTGACGTCCAGGAGAAGGACGTCGAAGAACTGCCGGGCATCAGGCTTCTCCCTGTAGTCGACGTTGGACATTAAGGCGGTGGTGGCCCGTGCCAGGACCTCGTCGACCGTGCGCGAGACGCTCTCGTCGAGCAAGGACACGGCGTCCGCCTCGATACGGGCCGAGACGGTCTCGCGTATCGGTTCGGGCAGGCGCTCAAGGATGGCGGCGGTCGGTGAGCTCCCGGCCGCCGCCCCGGAAGGGCGGTGGCCGACAATGGCCTCGCGGGCCTCCCCCACGAGGTCCCAGAGGGACTTGGCGTCCGGCAGGGAGGCGGACCCGGAATTCTCCGCGATCCAGTGATCCAGGATGTCGAGGGAGCGCAGTTCCCCCTGCATGGCACCGACGATCCGTGGCCGTACGACCTGCTCCAGTCCCCCGTCCGCGCCGCGTCGAAACATGCTGCGGCTTGCGGCGTAGATGGAGAGCAATTCGTCCTCCATGACCGCGGCGACCTTCAGCCAGGCCGAACGGGAGACCTTGTCCACGAGCGATCCGAGGCGGAGCGCCAGCGAGGTCCAATGGACGCGTTCGAGGTCCTTCGAGGCAAGCCAGGACGATGTCTCTGGATGCCGGTCGCCATCCGTAAGGTATGCGGTGTACTCGAAGGCGGATTGTGTCACCGACGCGATCCTGTTGGGGAGGTCGTCGCTGGTTAGGCCCTCGTGGAAGGCGAGCAACATGTCCAGGCAGGTTCGGTAGAGGCGGGCGTCGAGACGCACCTCCGTCGCTTCCTCGGCGCGCGCGAACCAGTCCCGCGCCGCCCCGAAGGCGCCGAGCGCGGCCTCCGGCGTGGTGGCGTCGAGCCCGGCCCTCAGGGCGTCGAGGCCAAGCTCGACCGCAGCCTCGTCCTCGGCATCCTGGACGTCCGTGAGCTCTGTCAGCTTGTTGCGGAGGTCGTCGTCCGCCGGTTCGTGGGCGAGCACTGCCCCGGTGATCCTGGCCGCATGCCTGAGGTAGATGCCCTCGTCGGAAGGGTCGAGTTCGAGGAGGACGGCCTGTAGCCGCCGGAGCAGTGGCCGTTCCGACTGGGCCAGGATCATCGCCGCCTTCAGCGCCTGGGAGCGGGTGCCGTAGTCGACCGATCTGTCGATTGCCCGTCCGAGGAACGCCTGGCCGAGCCGTGACCGTTGCGGCGCCGCGACCTGGCCGCCGCGGCCGAACCACGACGCGATCTCCATCATGGCAAGGATGTCGGCATTTTGGACCAGGACGATCAGGGCCGCCGCGGTCGCGTCGGCGCGCGGATGCATGGCCAACGAGACGAAGAGCCGTGCACCCTCAACCTCCGTCGAATGCCCCGCAGCCGCCGCTGCAAGCTCGTCGGACGAGACGTCGCCGAGGTCGGTGGGGTCGCACTCGTCCAGAAGGCGCTGGATCAGTTCGGACGACACCAGGGCTCCCGGGTTCAGAAAAGGAATCGGTCCCCTTCAGCGTGGGTCACGTGATCGCATGGGACAACATCCAGGAGTGTCGACTCCGCGCGGGCGCCGACGATGATCTGGATGTCCCCCGCGCTCTCGATAGCCCCGTGCACGCGGGACAGCAACGCGGCGAAGTCGGCTGGTGCCATTTCCTGCGCGCCGGGGCTGTCGAGGACCAGCAAGCCCGGGTGCCGACCGTACATGCGTTGCCGTGACACTTCGATCACGGCGAGCGCCGCCGCGATCCGGACGCGCAGGTTCTCACCTGGGGAAAGCTTCCCGAAGCTCGTCAGGGCATGACCCTGCATGATGCGCATCGCACCCCCCGTACCCAAGTCCATGCTCTCGATGTTCTGGACCCCGAAGGAGCGGGAGAGTTCGGTGATCTCCCGCGAGACGTCGGCGAGGATCTCCCGTGCCAGGCCGTCGTAGAGATCCTTGGTGACTTCCTCGGCGACCTTGAGCACGGTCTCGTCGTGTTGGCCGATGTCGTCGGCGGCCTGCTCCTCGACCTTCTCCTCCTGCTCGGCGGCGATCAGGGCCATGAGTTGCTCGCGCTGGGCCTCGAACCCCCGGATCTCCAATTCCAGGTCGGCCGTGTCGTCCTTCCTCAACTCGGCTTCGAGGGCACGTACGGCGGCGATGGCCTTTCCCAGATCTTGCTCCGCCCCGCGCTGCGATGCCTGCGCGCCCTCGGATTGCAGACGAAGCTCGGCGACGGCGGCCGCAACGTCGTCCGCGTCATGCTGCAGTTCCTCAAGGCGCAGACCGTCCTCGTCCTCGGCCGGGGTCTCGCGGGTGCCGCACAGTGCGCAGGTCGATCCCTCTCCGGCCCGGGCGTGCCGGTCATGGTCAATGCCAGCGTCGCACGAGGGGCAGCAGACCGGGCGCAACGTACGCAGGACCACCCCGGCCGCCCGGTCGTCCTTGAGCTGCTGCAGCGCCCGTCGCGTATCGGCGAGTGTGGTGGTCGCACCCTGCAACTGACGCTCAAGCCTGAACGCGTCCTGCCGTTTCGCCTCTACCTGCTCGCGCAGGCCGAGGAGACGACCGTCCTCATGCAGCATCATGGCACGAAGGTCGGCGCGCACCATCCCGGGGCGGACCCGTCCACGTGCGGACTCCAATGAGGATTCCACCTTTTCGAGCCGGGCCTGGAGCCTCTCCCTCAAGCCGCCGGACGTCGATGGACGCTCGACCTTCGTCGCCTTGAGCCGCTTGAGCGCCGTCGACGCGGCCGTGTAGGTGCTGACCCACGGCAGGCCCATGAACATCTGGAGCAGGCGAAGCGGGATGGCGTCGATCAGCAACTCGCCGAATACCGCCTTGCCCGGCCCCTCGACGAACAGCGCGGAGGCGATCACCGGCCAGCCGTGCGTGTGACTGCCGTCCTTCTCGTTGTGGGCATGGAACCGCGCAAAGCCGAACTCGGCCAGCATCGCGTCCTCGACCGCGCGCTCAAGGGGCTTGCCGACAGTGCCTTCGAACAGCGGAAGCCATGCCTCGTCCTGCTCACGGCAGAACGTCCCGACCGCATCCTTGTCGGTATTGCCCGCTTCCTTGGTGACGAGGAGGCGATGACCGATGCCGTTGGCTTCGAAGATCACTTTCGCACGGCTGAGCCATCGCCAGACATCCGGCTTGATGCGGTCGTGGATGTTCCCTCGGATGCCGCCCTGTATCACGTTCAGGAGCGTCGACTTCCCACGGGAATTCTGGTCGGAGACGATGGCCCAGAGGCCCGGTCCGAATGTGAACGTCTTGGCGAACGGACCGTCGGCGGAAGTGCCCTCCTTCACCCCTTCGAGTGTGACGGACCGGATGCGGAGGCTTTTCCTGCGCGGGAGCGTGGATTGCGGCTCGACGCCGTGTCGGTCCAGGATCTCCTGAACGGTCGGGATCGGCAGCGACGCCTTGCCGGCGATGGACTCGACCCATTCCGCTGCGGTGGCTTGCGTGGTCATGGTCGTCCCCTGATCGCCTTAAGTCGGTCGAGGACACGCTCCTTGATGGAGGGTATCTCCGTCCCATGGCGGGCATCGCGGTATTCGGGATGGAGGTACTGGTCCCCCTTCAGGTCGGACCTGACCTGACCGGTATTTTGGACCGAGCCGATTGAGAGGCTACTGCATGGTGGCGACCATGGGTAGCCGGAAGGCCAGATCCGGGAAGGTGACAGGCGCGGGCGGCCGGTAGCCCAAGGACGAATGCG
>NZ_VMOA01000047.1 GCF_020662345.1 Methylobacterium sp. W2
CGCATTCGTCCTTGGGCTACCGGCCGCCCGCGCCTGTCACCTTCCCGGATCTGGCCTTCCGGCTACCCATGGTCGCCACCATGCAGTAGCCTCTCAATCGGCTCGGTCCAAAATACCGGTCAGGTCACACTCCCCCGTTAGCGAACGTCAGTTTGGTGCATTGCCTCACAAGCTGCATTCCCCTGGTGACGACATTCGGTCAGTTCCCCTACGGGAACGGCAGTCGCCCAGACATTCCAGCGTTCGTCCTAGGCTAAAAACCTTATACTCCGGAAATTTCACCTTACTTCGGATTTAAGGCTTGCTCAAATGGTGAACCTGCCGAATAATCCTAAAATGAGATGATAGCCCGCTCCCTTATGGAGCCGTGGGCCGGGTGACTAGCCAGGTCAGTTCCGGGTCCCCGCGATACGCCGGAGGGCACCGGCAACAAGCGGCTGAGTGAAGCCGCAGGAGTGGGAATGAACCCACAGACAACCGGTCAGCAGGTCGATGTGCTGACTGGTTCGCTCCGCGTCAGACCTCGCAAGAGGTGAAGCGGCGAGTAAAGGCCGACCGCCTGACCCCGGCCTCCCCGACAGGGTTTCGTCCATCGATCTATGTAACCAGTACGGCAGGCTCCGGCACGTCAGGTTACAGAGCTTCGTCGATCGCAGGCGAAGCTATGCCTCCCACCCAGCCCACCATCACATCAGGGACGCCAGATTACAGACGCGGCGGTTGATGCGCGGATAGGAAATGATCTCATGCCGTCACCTCGAAGGAAGGTTGCTCTCGCCTCCTCTCAACCACCAGCAGTGACAGAGCCGTACAAACCAACCCCCGCTGAAAAAGCCGCTCTTACTCGGTACGTTGCTCGCGGCGCTCAAAGGCCCCCGGCTCGCATTCGCGTCGCCAAAGGGAAGGCTGGCATCTCCACTGGCCCGGACCATCCCGATCTCGGCACGGGAACGGTCAACCTTCTAAACGCGCTCGGCACGGCCAGCCTTCCGTTCATGAATGGCTTGCTGAGCCAAATCACCAATGTTGCGAGCCAGGGGCGGGAGCCCGATGAGGCGGGGATCAATTTCGTGCTTTCGGTCGTCAATGGGATCGAACCGCGGGATGAGGTCGAGGCCATGCTCGCCGTGCAGATGGCCGCGGTGCACCTAGCGACAATGACATTCGCGCGGCGCTTGGCACACGTTGAGAACCTTCCTCAACAAGAGGGTGCTGAGCGCGCGTTCAATAAACTGGCCCGAACCTTCACGACTCAGATTGAGGCGCTGAAGCGATACCGTAGCGATGGCAAACAGACGGTCAGGGTCGAGCGCGTCACGGTCGAGGCCGGGGGACAAGCAGTGGTCGGTGCGGTGAACATTCCATCCCGTGGGGGAGGGGCTCCTGATAAAATCTGAGGGCAACCCCATGCATGGGTCGATGCACCATTCGCCGAGGTGCGGGGCGAAGACACGCCGCGGAAGTCCCTGCTGTTCCCCCGCGATGCCGAACGGCCGCTGCCGCATGCACGGTGGCGCCTCTCCCGGTGCACCGAAGGGCTCGCGCAATGGTATGTATCGACACGGGCGCTACACAGCCGAAGCATTAGAAACTCGTCGCGAACTCAGCGAGTGGCTTCGTCTGATGCGGCAGGCTGCCGACGGTGTCGGCTAGTACGAACCTCGGAACAGGTCGCCGGAAGCCTTGCGCCGGAAAAGGGTTCGCCATCGGCGACGCTGATGCTCTGGCCGGTCATGGTTCATGTGGCAGCGCTGGCAGAACGCGGCGAGGTTCTTGTCCGTGTTGTTGCCGGTGTCGTGGTCGCGATGCGCGGTTGCGAGCACTACCCTGGTCGAGCGCAGGCGTCCAAGGTCCTCGAAGCTCGGCAAGCTTTGGAGAGTGTACCCTCTCCCGTCACGCCAACAGCCGGTCGAGGCATCCCACCAGCGTCCGTCGCCCAGATGGTAGATCGTCTGCCCGTGCGGCCGTCCGCATCCCTCGCAGGCGCCTCCTGCCCGTCGGAAGCGGATCACAGCGGAGAGCTGCGGCCAGTCGATCGGGTAATAGAAGCGGTACTCACGCCGAATTGGCATCGCGATCATGTCTCCCTAGCTGCGGCGGCAGCCTGGCTCCGTGCCCGGGCTTGGGGGAAGTAGCTGTAAAAGGTATCCCGGCTGACCCCGAGGCGCCGGGCGATCGCCGCAATCGAGATCGTGCCAGACTGCAGCAGGGCACGCCCGACTTCGAGATCGGCATCGGTGAGCTTCTTCGGTCGGCCACCCTTCCGGCCGCGGGCCAGAGCCGCCTTCAGCCCTTCCATCGTGCGCTCACGGTTCAGGTCGAGAAAGTACTCGGCCATGGCCCCATGCATTTGCAGGGCGAAGCGACCGTGAGCCGTGTCGCTATCGAACTGCTCGGTGAGGCTACGGAAGTGGATCTCTTTTGTACGGAGGCTGTCGATCGTGCGCATCATCTCCACGAGCGAGCGGCCGAGCCGATCAAGCTTCCACACCACCAGCACATCGGTGGGGCGCAGGTAGGCGAGGGCGGCATCGAACTCGGGACGCTTCGTGCCGGCTTTCCCGGACTTCTTCTCCTCGAACAGCCGTTCACAACCAGCCTTTGTCAGCGCGTCGCGCTGCAGGTCCAGGTTTTGGTCAATGGTAGAGACACGGGCATATCCGACGAGCATGTCGGGATAGTAGTTCAAGAGCGTTTATCTGGCAATAGAAAACCAGTCATAGTTTTCCGACAGAAACTGGGCCGTTTGGACCGGTAGACGGAGCCCAGCTCGGAAGCGTCGGGAAAACGATCGGATACCCGACATATCACCCAGGTTGCTATCGACCCTTTACAGACCCTTGGAAGGTCTGCTTGCAGGCTCTTGGTGAAGCATGTTTTTAGAGCGGATCGGGAGTGGATTGTTGCTAGTCCGCGTTCGGACGAAGAGTAGGCTGAGTAGCCATTCGCCTCTTATCGCAGTTCCATGTCCACCCCGTGAGCAAAATTAATCTATGATAGCGCCCACGGGTAGTTACTGCTTTATGTTGTAAAAATCGTCAGCCGTTCCGGCACAGGTGCTGATGCCTGGGAGAGCTGCGTGCTTCCGCCGGCAATGAAAGGCGAAGCGACATGGCCTCGAAGTCCCTCCATTTGCTCCAGCCGATGATCACCAAGCTGGAGAGCATTTCCCCCCTCACGGAGGAGGAGCGCCAAGCTGTCGAGAGCTTGCCCGTCAGGGCTCAAGCTCTCAGAGCGGATCATGACATTATCCGCGATGGCGAGACGGCCACGCAGTGCTGCCTCATCCTCGATGGCTGGGCTTGCCGCTACAAGATCATGGGCGAGGGCAAGCGCCAGATCTTCTCCTTCCACATTGCTGGTGACATCCCGGATCTGCAGAGCCTGCACATCCCGCTGATGGATCACAGCCTCGCCACGAAGACGGATGCTACCGTGGCCTTCATCCCCCACGAGGCACTGCGGGATCTCATCGACCGCTTCCCACGCCTCGCCGCCGTGCTCTGGCGCGACACATTGGTGGATGCAGGGATCTTCCGTGAATGGATGGCGTGCATGGGGCGGCGTTCAGCCTACGAGCACCTCGCCCACCTTTTCTGCGAGTTGTACCTCAGGCAGGAGGCCGTGGGGTTGGCTAGTGAACACCGCTGTGCCCTGCCACTGACGCAGGCTGAACTCGGGGACGCCACTGGCCTGTCAAACGTGCACATCAACCGCACGCTGCAAGAGATGCGGGGCAATGGGATCATTACCCTCCGTAGCAACACGCTGGTCATTCTGGCCTGGGATGAGCTTGTCCGCGCTGCCGAGTTTGACGCGGCCTATCTACACCTGCGGAAACGATCAGCCGGCTGAGCCCGCACATTCCGCCGATACGGAGATCATTAGCCTGCCAAGGCCGTCGTCCATTCCACCGGTGAGGAGCTGGCGGCAAACGTCCGCTTCAGAGCGAAAGGCCAAGGTCCGGTAGCCGCCCTTCTCGGACTCTGCCGCAATCAGCCGTAGGTGTCGGAAATACCATCGTTTTCTGGACGCTTTGGGAAGTGGAGAATTCAACGTGTTGCTGGCGTATGGCCCGTCGCAAAGCTGCGCCAAAATGAGATTATTTGGCCGATCTAAATCAAAGTGCCAGTCTAACCCACCTCCGGCCCCTGCACTGTCATCCTCCTGCTTATCAATCTTGCCGACGCGATTGTTGCTCCTGTGTAGCCCCAGGGTATTCAGATCACCCGGATCTCATCGCGCTTGAGATTGATGGCCTTGGCCACTTGGGCGGATAGTTTGCCAACAATCGCGATGTGAGCGTGAACATCGACCACCGCCTGGATGCTCGCCAAAGCCTCCTCTGCGCTCGGCTTCATTGCAGCGTATGTCACGGCGTCAGCTTCAACGCCGGTTTCAGTCGTTACCGTCACGGCAACAATAAAGGCGGTCTGACGTTTGTGCTTGTGGCTCAGCATCTTGAGCGGCTTCTCACGAGAGGCGGGGGTCAACAACGCTGTGTCGGCAGCGGTGGGTGTCGCTCTGCGGTTCTATGGGGACAAAGGAAGGGCTCGCTGGATGCTGGGTTGGTTTCGAGCACTCATGCCGCGGGAGGACCGCTTCTTCGACCTGTTTGCCCGCCACTCACAAACCTTGGTTGCCGGGGCCGAGGCGCTCCAAGGCGTGTTGCGGGGTGGTGAGGATGTCCTGCGCCACTGCCAGATCATTGTCGATCGCGAACACGAGGCGGATGCAATCACCGCCGAGGTGCTGCTAGCCGTGCGCCGTAGCTTTATCACGCCCTTCGACAGGGGTGACATCAAGGACCTGATCCAGTCGATGGACGACGCCATCGACCAGATGAACAAGACGGTGAAAACCATCGCGCTTTACGAGATCCGGAGCTTCAACCCATTGATGCAGGAGATGGGCGGTACCGTCATTGAGGCGGCGCGGCTCACTGCGGAGGCGATCCCGCTTCTCTCCGCCATTGGAACCCATGCGGGACGTATCAACACAATCACCGAGCAGATCACCCGGGTCGAGGGCCGCTCGGACGAGTTGCAGGAACGTGGCCTCAAGGCCCTCTACCGCGCCCATCGCAAGGATGGCGGCGACGGCGACACCATGGCCTACATCATCGGCGCCGAGATCTACGGGCACCTGGAGGATGTGGTCGACCGGTTCGAGGACGTCGCCAACGAGATCAGCGGCATCGTGATCGAGAACGTGTAGGGTACGATGACCGAGGCCACCGCACTTGCCCTGCCAGCCCTCGCCGGCCTGATCGCCGTCGCGCTGTTTTTTGACTTTCTCAACGGCCTACACGACGCGGCCAACTCAATCGCCACCATCGTTTCCACCCGGGTCTTGCGTCCGCAATACGCCGTGCTATGGGCGGCGTTCTTCAACTTCATCGCATTTCTGTTCTTTGGCCTGCACGTGGCCCAGACACTGGGCACCGGCATCGTCGATGCCGGTATCATCGACCCGCGCGTGATCTTCAGCGCGCTGATGGGTGCCATCGCCTGGAACATCGTTACCTGGGTCTTCGGCATCCCGTCGAGCAGCTCGCACGCCCTGGTCGGCGGCCTCATCGGGGCAGGCGTGGCCAAGGCAGGGTTCAGCGCGGTAGTTTGGAGCGGCTTGACGAAGACCGCTGCAGCTATCGTGCTCTCGCCCCTGATCGGCTTCCTGCTGGCTCTCATCCTCGTGCTGGTCGTGTCCTGGTCCTGCGTGCGCGCGACACCCTTCGCGGTCGATCGGCGCTTCCGCGCTCTGCAGTTCGTATCGGCCTCGCTCTATTCCCTCGGTCATGGCGGCAATGACGCCCAGAAGACCATGGGGATCATCGCGGTGCTGCTCTACTCGCAGGGGCATCTGGGGAGCAGCTTCCACGTTCCGCTCTGGGTGGTCCTGGCCTGCCAATCGGCGATGGCGCTCGGGACCCTCTTCGGCGGCTGGCGCATCGTCCATACGATGGGTTCGAAGATCACCCGCCTCAACCCGATGCAGGGCTTCTGCGCCGAGACTGGGGGCGCCATCACCCTGTTCATGGCGACCTGGCTCGGGGTGCCGGTCTCGACCACGCACACCATCACGGGTGCGATCATCGGCGTCGGCGCCGCGCGTCGAACATCTGCGGTGCGCTGGGGGGTCGCTAGCAACATCGTCGTTGCGTGGGTGCTGACGCTGCCGGCTGCTGCCCTGATCGCTGCGGCCTGTTACGCGCTGACTGCGCTGCTTCGCTGAAGCACCTTCACTCCAGTTTCATAGACGCGCTTATGCGAATAGCGGCAAACCTTAAGCGCCACTGCTTTCGAAGCAGGCCGTTGTTTTTCACTCGAATCAAGCATACGTTCCATAGCGAATCACTGTATTAAATAATCGCAACGCTGATTTTCAGTGGAGATTAACATGCGTGTAATTACCGCGTTTGGGACGGCGTCTTCAATCGCTGCGGCTGCATTCGTTATTATAATGTTTACATCGCCCCCGATATCAGAAGCTAAGGCTCCTGCAAGAATCGATACCTATACACTGACGTTGGACGCGGAAAACTCGCTTGATCAGGATTACGATTGTAATTGAGTATTTTTCTAGGACTTATTTCTAGTCTCCGTCCGGCCATGTGGTATGCAACTTACTCAGGTGTTGAATAGGGGCGTCACCGTTCCGTCGTTCGATCAGACTGAGCCGCCAACTGCTGCCGATGTAGCTGAAACCTCGTGTCGGATGCGCTCGTGTCAGTGGTTAAGGTCCGGTGCCACCCACAACAAACGTCGTACGTAGGGACCGAGCGAGAGGTTCGACCCCCAGCTATTCAGCCAAGCTCGAAGGAGCCTGCCATTCGACCCCAGAATGCTCTCGGATGTCGCCAGCCGCACTCCCCGTATCGACATCGCTGATCCAGTCGCTTGGCTCGACCACATCGACCACCTCGTCGTTGGGGTAGGCTGCGGCAAGGAATACCCGCGCATCGCCCTCTGCAGCTGCCCGGACCGTCACCAAGGGGCGGAATCCTTCGGCTGTACGGATGTTCGCGATGAAGAGCTTTGTCATATCCATTCCCAGGGCTGCGTGAAGGAACGCACCGATCGGACAACGCGCCCAACGAGCGGAACGGTAACATCAGCATTTTGAAGCGACGTGCTAAAGCAGTCCTTCCGCGTTCGCGACCACCTTATCGCCCTCACCCCATCCGCCCGGCAGCCCGCTCCTCGCCCACATAGCCGATGTACCATTCGAGGTGCCCGGCGACCTCTTGGTCCAGACGATCGGGTGATGCCTTCAGGGCCTCGGCCGTGGCGTTCACGGTACCGTAGGGGGCGCAGACCTCGCCGAGGTAAAGGTTGATCTCCTCGTTCAGCCGCTCCTCCGACATGTTGTCAAAGCGGTTGGCTTTCCTCGCCTTTTCCAGCTTGCGGAGGCGGAGATCGATCACTTTCGAGGTCATGGATGGGTCATCTCCTCAAGGCGGGCAAGGCGCTCATGCAGATCCGTCGCCTCGATGGCACGGACGTGAGCGTCGACGGATTTCGAGATGTCGGCGGCCTCGGACGGGGTGAGCTCGCCGGCGGCAACGGCCTGCAGTAGGGCGTGCGTGGCCCTGGGGAGGTCAGCAGCGGTCTCGATCACGGGGAGGTCGAATTACCGGGCGATCCTTCCTGGCCGGCATGAGGCGGTCCAGGCACATCCTGAGGGCCTGCGTGTCGCCATCGGTGGCAAGTTCGATGGCTTTGCGGACGATGCTCTCGGCGTCGCCCTCCAAGATGGCCTCCAGGGCGAGCGTAGACTTGCTACGGCTGCCTTTCGGGCGGCCGGCAGGGTTGCCGCTCGTGCCAGGTTGAAAGCCGGGTTTCCTCGTGGTCATGCTTCGTCTTGAACGCCCATCGATACGAGAAACTCACCGTATTGAACAACGTTCAAACAGGGAAGCGGGATGCGATGCCAATCAGGGGGTCAGCGTCATTCGACCCGGTGAAATGATGCGCTTGCCGGGGCCTATCGGCACTGGCGCTTCACCAATGAGCAGGTGGCGTTCCGCCGGGAATGTCGGGGCGTGCTGGATCGGTTGCGGGCGCAGCGGTCGAACTGGAAGCACGATCAGGCCCTTCTCGAACCTGTCAAAAGATCAGGGGCCGCCTGGAAGACTGGTTCTGGGAGCGACGCCGCGGAGGAAGCTCAACACCTTCGATCGGTCCTGTTCGTCCTTAAGCATGGCCCAAAGCCGCAGAAGCTCGACAGTCTGGTTTCGATCAAGCGATGACGGATCTGAGAACGCTTCGACCGGGCAATCGAGCGCCGCAGCGATCCGGCTCAATAGCAATTCCGATTCGTCCGACTCGTACTCAGCGGCATCCCGCTTACACATAGATAACTCCATTGCGCGCGACCGGATTATCGCTTCCTGTGGAGACCCGTCAAACTGCAACCAGAAATGAACACCTGCGTTTCATCCGCATTGATTACCTAAGTTATTCTGCGAGTATCCATCTGGTTTTGGACAGGGGGCCGGGCAGGAATGGAAGACGACGAGCGTTTCAATGCAATGGCCGAGGCTTGCCTCAAGGCTCACGAAGCGGTGGCCGACGCTGGCACGCCCGCAATGCTTGCCATGACGCGCGCTCTCCTGTGGCAGGTGGGGCAGGAACTCATTCAACGAGATGAGCAGCGCAGAGAACTGTTTCGCTACGCTGATGCTAAATTACAACGCCGCGCTCCGCAATCACCGAATTCCGATTAGTCCTCGTATCCCGGTCGTTCCCCCGAGCGAGCGCTACCGGATCAGCCATGTCCCCGTGTAGGCGAGCGCCGCCAGATAAACGGCTTTTCCATCCTCGTCCGTCACCAGGACCGTGATCGCCTGGCGTTCGCCATCCTTGGGCACTTCGTCGGCGGCGACTGCGGGGAGCAACTTCTTGGCCTCGAACACGGCGGCCTGCAGGCTGACGCAGAGGACGCCCACTTCGTCGCGCTCGTTACGACCGTCGTTGATGTCGAAATAGTAGCGAGGCACAGGGCTCTCCACGCGTCGAAGGCGGGAGCACATGTCTGTCTCTCAAGCGCGGAGGGCCAGGGCAGGGCCGCGATAGCGAGACCCTAAAGCGCCACACTATCAAAATCACTAACTAACGTAGATACTCAGAGTCGCATCAAATCTAGAGTTGAATCCGAAATACCGTATGTGCGAGCCTAGTGGTCGCCTAGTCAACGGCTGGATAGGTCGTTCCTATTTTCTGCGGGCCTTCAGCGGCTCCGGCTTTCGACCGTCTGGAAGGATCATGTCGAGATGGTCATGCACCATCTGAGCGCTGAACGGCTTGTCGAGGAAGACAGCGCCCTCCGGAAGATCGCCCACCCCAGGCTTCACCCCGCCTGACGCGACCACTATTGAGATGTCAGGCCACCGCCGTGCGGTCGTTTGCGCCAGTTCAAAGCCGTCCGGCCCACCAGGCATCTCGACATCGGTAAACAGGAGGATGATAGATCCCGCGTATTGATCGAGCAGCTTGATCGCCTCGACGCCGTTCTCGGCGGACAAAGCGTGGAAGCCGGCGTCCTCTAAGATCGTTTCTGCGTCCATTCGGATGAGGAAATCGTCATCTGCGACCAGGGCATATGGGGCATCCGATGGGTTCACCATGCCCATCAAGCCGGCGCAGGACCAAAAGTTCAGATCAGCGATTTTCAACCAGCCGCCTCGTCAATCACCAGAAGCTAAAGCATCCAATCCGCTGCACGAGTGCGACCAAGGGGAGCGGGGCGCTCGCCGCGTCACGCTCCGGTGGCGGGCTTCTGCGGGACTAGCTGCTCCAATCCCTCGGCCAGCCCATGAAGGGCAGCGGATGCGGCCTGCTGGCGGACCTCGCGGTGATCGTCGCGGGCCTCGATAGAGATGGCAGCGATCATCGCCATCTGACGGGCCTCTCCCACGCCTCGGGCGTAGGCGGCTTGTTCGGCTGGGGTCATGCTCGAAATCCAAAAGCTGGTTGGCGTGTGAGTAGGTGCTGAACCGCACGGCGGGCTGGGCGAGGTGGGCCTAGATCAAGGTCACTGAACAAGTCACGGCCAACCGCCATTCGACGGAGACCGCGCAAACCCAAGTGGATTGTGCCATGAACGCTCATATTACTTCTGCTGTTGCTGCTGTCGTCCTGAGCGTCAGCGCCATTGCTTCGCCCGCGCTTGCCAAGGACTATCTCGCACGGGGACAGGTCCCGGCCTATGATGTGATGTCCTCCGCTGCGACCGATGACGAGCTCACCACCGGCTCGATCGGATATGGCCGGGGCCACGACTCGGCTCAGGAAGGCAACGCCAACCAGCCGAACTTCCCGGTCCAGCAGTACGGCCAGACCTCGGGTGGCGGTCGCTAAGCCTTCACACCCTTGAGATGACCAGCGGCGGGGCGAAAGCCTCGCCGTATTTGTTTGTGGGATCACGCCGGCCAGCCTGGGAGGTCGGCCCATGCTTTTCTGACGATGCGATCACGCTGCTGTGCACGGTCAGGATCGGCGTCGATCATGACGCGAAGCGCTTCCTGCATGGCTTCGCTACCGCCTGCAGCCGCAGCTTCCTCGCCCTTTCGGCGGATCGCCGTCTGGTAGGCCTTCACGGCAGGCCCCGCCGAGGGCTTACCCTCGACAACCACGACCAGGGCCAGGAGTGCCTGGCCGATGGAGGTTCCGATATCAGACGATGACGGCGCCGGCGGCTCTGTCTGCGCCGATGAGTCGGAGAGATGTCCGGTAGTCCGTGGGCGCATCATGATGCAGCGTTCCTACACGAGGGATGAAAGACGGAGATAGGACGCGAGCACGTTCCGCCGATCGGTAGCGGCTAAGCGATTGAGGGCGCGGCTGGCCAACTCCAGGGCGTCGGCGTCGGTCTCGGCCTGGGCGAGGAGACGGCAGACGGTGAGCGCGCGGGGACCGGCGTAGACGCAGCTCAGAGCGGTCTCTATCGCCTCACAACAGATCCCGCCCCCATCACTGGATTGCGACACCACAAACCAGCTGGCAAATTCGAAAGGCGACACCCTATCCGCGTCATGATAGGCCCTCCCATGGCTGCCAGGCATCCCCGTACACATCGCCCTGACCGGACCTCTCGCTGAGTACGTTGACCATCAGGTGGCCCAGGGCGAGTACGCCTCAGCCAGTGAGATGGTCCGCGCAACGCTCCGTCTCCTGATCAAGCGCGACGAAGCCAAGGCCCGACGCAAGCGCGGGGCGAAGGTCGCCTCAGGACAAACCCATGACCGGCCGTGAAACCGTGCGCTTGGAGCACTCGGTGGACGAGGCTACCCGCCTTGCCATCCTCGACGATTACGCCATCCTCGATACCGAGGCCGAGCAGGGCTTCGACGACATCGTCCTGCTCGCGTCGCGGATCTGCCAGACGCCAGTCGCCCTGGTCAGTCTCGTCGCCGGCGACCGGCAGTGGTTCAAGGCTCGCGTCGGCTTCGACGCTTGCGAAACACCCCTGTCGCAATCGGTGTGCGCGAACGCCCTGCTTCAGCCCGGTCTCCTCATTATTCCCGACCTGACAGCCGATCCGCGCACCCGGGACAACACCTTAGTGACGGGCGGGCCTCGCATCCGCTTCTACGCCGGCGCCCGGCTCGAGACAGACGAGGGCGTCGCGCTCGGGACCCTCTGTGTCATCGACGTGGAGCCTCGACCGGAGGGGCTGACGCTGGCTCAGACCGAGAGCCTGGAAGCCTTGGCCCGACAGGTCATGTCGCAGATGAAGCTGCGTCGCTCCGCGGCTGCGCGGGATGAAGCGTGGCGCAAGTCGCGGGAGAGCGATGCCCGCCACCGGCAAATCCTCGACAGCGCCATCGACTACGCCATCATCACGATGGATCTCGACGGCCTCGTCACGAGCTGGAACATCGGTGCCCAGACGATCCTCGGCTGGTCCGAAAAAGAGATGTGCGGCCAGCTCGCCCACGTTTTCTTCACCGAGGAGGATGTACTAGCCGGCACTCCCGAACGTGAGATGGCAGCGGCCCGCGAGAGTGGTCGCGGCAATGACGAGCGCTGGCACCAGCGCAAGGATGGGTCACGGTTCTTCTCCCTCGGCGAGATGATGCCGCTCCATGCCGACAACGAGACTCATATCGGCTACCTCAAGATCCTGAGGGACCGCACCGACCAGCGGCGCGCGACCGACGTGTTGCAACAGCAGACGGATCTACTCCAGACCGTCGCGGACCACGTCAGCGAGGCTGTGTTTCAGCTCGACCTCGATGGCGTGGTGACCTTTGCCAACCGCACGGCGCACATCATGCTTGGTTGGGATGCGGGCATGCTGATCGGGCAGGACCTCCACGAGGCCGCTCACCATCATCACCCCGATGGGCGTCCGTTTCCGGCCTCCGAGTGCAACTTCGTCGAGGCAATTCGAGAAGGGAAGGTTCTTCGCGAGCGGGAGGTAACGTTCTTTCGCCGTGACGGCACGCTCCTCGAAATGGTCTGCTCAAACGCTCCCATCCTCCGAGGGGAAGAGATTGTCGGCGCCGTGCTGACCGTGTCCGATGTTACGAAGCGGCGTCAGGACGAGCGTCGCCTCCGAAAGCTGAACGAGACGCTCGGGGAATTAGTAGCTGAGCGCACCCAGGAGCGGGACCGGATCTGGCAGGTAAGCCAGGACATGCTCGGCGTCGCCGATACGAACGGCGTTTGGATCAGCATCAACCCGGCCTGGCCGCGGATCCTCGGGTGGGACTACGACGAGATCCTGGGGAAGACCTCGGAGTGGCTCGAACACCCGGAGGATAGAGAAAAGACGCGAGCGGAGGTTGCTCGGCTCGCCGCCGGCGGACTGACTTTGGCCTTCGAGAACCGCTACAGGGCTCGCGATGGCAGCTACCGCTTCCTGTCGTGGACGGCCGTGCCCGTCGAGGGCCTGCTGTACTGCGTCTCGCGCGATGTCACGGAGGAGAAGGAGCGTGCCGCCAGCCTACTCCAAACCGAGGAAGCTCTGCGTCAGTCGCAGAAGCTGGAGGCCGTGGGCCAGCTCACCGGCGGCGTGGCTCACGACTTCAACAACCTCCTGACCGTCATCAAGTCCTCAACCGACCTGCTCAAGCGCCCCGACCTCACCGAGGAGCGGCGCGAGCGCTACATCGGGGCGATCTCAGATACCGTCGATCGCGCCGCCAAGCTCACGGGTCAGCTGCTGGCCTTTGCCCGGCGACAGGCCCTGCGTCCGGAGGTGTTCGATGCGAACCAGAGCGTGCAGGCCATCGGCGATATGGTCGCCACCCTCACCGGTGCCCGCATTGAGGTCGTGATCCGCATCGACGACGAACCTTGCCGTATCAGCGCGGACCCGAGCCAGTTCGACACCGCTCTGGTCAACATGGCCGTCAACGCCCGCGACGCCATGGATGGTGAGGGCCGGCTCACGATTGCCGTGGACCGGGCGTCAACCATCCCGGTTCTGCGCTCGCATCCCGAGCAGGTCGGTGACTTCGTCAGGATTAGCCTGTCGGACACCGGCGCCGGCATCCCTGGCGATCAGCTCGACCGGATCTTCGAGCCCTTCTTCACGACCAAGGGCGTCGGGCAGGGTACGGGCCTCGGCCTCAGCCAGGTGTTCGGCTTTGCCAAACAGTCTGGGGGCGAGGTCTTGGTCGAGAGTGAGGTCGGGAAGGGCACGACATTCAGCCTCTACCTGCCACGCGCCACGATCGAAGGAAGCAGTTTGGAAGACGCTGCCTCAAGCGAGCCCACGGTCGATGGGCGGGGCACGTGTGTCCTTGTCGTTGAGGACAATCGCGAGGTTGGCATCTTCTCGACCCAGACGCTGGAGGAACTTGGTTACGGCACACACTGGGTAGCGAATGCCGCTGAAGCCCTGTTGGCCCTAGCAGCCAAGCCTACCGCCTACGATGTCGTGTTCTCGGACGTCGTGATGCCGGGCATGAATGGCGTCGACCTCGGCCGCGAGATCAAGCGGCTCTATCCCGGTCTGCGCGTCGTGCTGACCAGCGGCTACAGCCATGTGCTCGCCCAGGAAAGCGATCATGGGTTCGAGCTTCTGCAGAAGCCCTACTCCGTCGAGCAGCTCTCGCGGTTGCTGAGCAAAGCCGCCGGCCGTAAGCGCCGCAAGCGAATCCCAGGGCGGTGATCCGAACCAAGCGCTGAGCGTCGGCTCTCTTTCGTTCGCCCTGTAGGGAAGCAAGCTGACTGGTCGTTGACGGCTGCGCCGGATGAAACCCCGTCCGCGCGATCGGCAGGTTTCGTGGCTGCTCATCAAGGCGGATGACGCAGCAGCTTGCGGACCGAATGACCCAGATATCTTAGAGCAGGAACCGCGCTCGGTAGCCTCGGGTCGCACGATCGAGGAGATTGCCGCTTCGGCGCTTTGAGAGTTCTAGCTCAGAGCGTGTCGAAGGATGACAGGCTACCGGCTCGCCTCCTTCGCGATGCCGGCTAAACCCTGTTCGTAGACGCCCTCGATGTCGGCCTTCGCCTCCGCATCGGTCATCCCGGCTGCATCGAAGGTAGCGGTCCAGGCCACGGTCGCCCCACTCCCATTGGGATGCACGGCGATCGTCGCGTTGTAGGCCTTCACGGGTAGCGGCCCTCTGACGTAGGCGTAGCTGTAGCTCATCGCCTTTTCGTCCCGGCTCGTCTCGACCTCGATGATAGTCCCCAGGTTGCCGGCTGCGACGAGACTCCGGGTCGCGACCGCCCTGCCTTTGGCTCTGTCGTCGTTCGATAGGGTGCAGCTCTCGACCATCGGATGCCATTTCTCAATGGCGCAAAAGTCACCCACGAGCGCCCAGACAGCTGCAGGTGAAGTTTGAATCTCAACGCTGCGGGAGACCTCCAACGCGAAGCCAGGACCAGTCTGTGCGGTCAGGGCTGCCAGGAACCCGATCAGCCTGACAACTGCTCGCTTCATTTCGTGTCTACCCCCCGAAGCGACAAACCTCAGCCGTCCGGCGTGTAAGCTGCGGTGCCTAGTTCATGGAACGGTAGGGAGAAGCCAGCACGACCCGGATTTTACGGGCGGGAGTTGTCTCGGAGGTAGCCACCTGCTGCGACGACTGCGTGGCTGCAAGGGTTGAGGCGGGGATCGTGATGGAGCTGGTGCCCGAGTAAACCGTAACTTGTCGATCCTCGGCGGAAGCGGGGACGAGCGAAGCGAACACGGTGGCAACGGTGAGAGAGAGAACCAGGGAAATCTTCATGACGGTGGCCCGAGACGGAGCGAAATATTGCTTCCATAATGGTCAAGCTACGTCCCTGTTCCAAAAATAATGGAATGCCTGTCAGCGGAACCTTCCTGAGGCCAGCTATGCGGCCTGAATTCAGCGGCGGTTAGCGAATGGGGACCTAGCGCGACCTCCTCCCAGCAGTTTTTGAAACTTCCCGAAAGCCTTCTCCGTAAAGAGCGGCATGTGCCCATTCTCAGGGTAAAGGCGCGACGGCATTGCCTCGACGCTCTCGTAGTTATGCGCGCTACGTTCACAAGCGGAATTATCTATTTATTTCAGGAACTTACGGAATGATTTTCTACTTTTATGAAGATCCCTAATACGGTTCTTCTAGGAGACGGAAAATGAGAAAGACCACCCTCGCGCTTGCCGCCATGACCATTCTTAGTGGGCTCGCGCTCGGTGCAGGCTCGGCATCAGCTGCTCCTCTGGCTGCCAACGGACTTCAGTCTGAAACTGGCGTCACCCAGGTCCGCATGACGCGGAATGAGCGGATGATGATGAAGAAGCGCATGATGCGGAAGCAGATGATGAAGCGCCGCATGATGAAAAGCCGGATGATGAACCGCGGTATGTGATCCTACGGGAAGCTCGAAATAGGGCTTCCCACTCTCGTCTAGAAGCGATGCGGGGTGAGAGGGGTTCGTCCGCTCACCCCCTCACTGTGTAACGAAACGGCCTGAGACCTTCTGCGTGCGGCCGTCCTGATGATCGAAGCCTTGGAGCTTTGTATGGCCCACGTTTGCACCTCGATCTTAGTAGCTTGCCTTATGGTAGGCACTCTCTCTCCGGTGAATGCCGCCACGAAGAAGGTCCGAGTTCCAGACCAGTATGACGGTTCATGGAGCATTGTGGCTTCGACAGCCGAAGGGCCCTGTTCAGCGACTAAGACCTATCGGGTTCAGATCAAAAACAGCGATGCCTCGGTCCCAGGAGAGGATATTGACGTCGACGGCGGTGTATCGGCTGCCGGAGCTGTGCAAGCTACGATCACGCAGGGCTCGAACAGGGTGCCGATTTCGGGCAAGCTCACCCTTCGGGGCAACGGCAGCGGGACGTGGCGCACAAGCGGTGGCCTAATCGAATGCAGCGGTAGCTGGATGGCTAAGCGCACAGGGTAAGGTCGTTTCCTCTTCAGCGGGATCCTGTTTCTTTCCAGGGCCATAGCGTGACGGGCGCCTCTGACGCGTCACCCTTAGACGTATCCAGCTCACCCCACCGGCACTCACGCATACGGCCCGCGGAACAGGTCCCCCATGGCCTTCCTGCGGAACAGGGTCCGCCAGCGCCTGCGCTGATGCTCTGGCCGATCGTGATCCCAAGATGGTGTCTGGGAATGGTCTATACGCATTTAGTAAAAAGGAGCTTTTGATTTAATCCCTAACTCTCTGCGAAATTTATGTAGTAATTTAGCGGCAGTCTAATTTGCAACAGTCAATAATGTCACAATAACTCAAGTTACTATCAACATTTATCCAATATTATTAAAACAAAATGAAACCTTTCTCGCTAACCATGCGTATAAACGTCGCCGCGAACCTGTGAGCCGCACGTGCATCTCAGGCTGCGAGTAAGGGAGACGACGCAATGGCTACGATCAATGGCGATAACGGCGACAATTTCCTGAACGGCACCGAAGAAGAAGACACCATCAATGGCCGCGGAGGGAACGATACGATCGACTCGGTCGATCGCCCCGCAAACATATTCGCAGGATCAATCAATCCTGTGCGCGATGTCGTCAACGCCGGGTTCGGAGACGACAACGTCACGGGCGGAAAGCTCGATCGTCTGGTCGGCGGCCAGGGTAATGATTTCCTGTCGGTCAATTTCAATTTCAATGGACCGGTTGTCGGCTCGGCAACCCCAATTACGTTGAAGCTCGACGAGAACGGTACAGGCAGGGCGTCCGACGGTACCGTCATTTATGGTTTTGAGTCGGTCAACTTCAACCTGTCCGACACTGGAGACAATGTCGTCGATACTGGCAATGTCCGGGCGCAGCTGACGGGTGGAAACGGCAACGACACGCTCACCACCGGGTCGGCGGATGATGTCGTCTCTGGCGGCGGCGGCGACAACGTCATTTCGACGGGCGGCGGCAACGACACGATCGGCGGCGGCTCTGGGATCGACACCGTCTTCGGCGGCGACGGCGACGACACGTTCGGCGTCAACGTCTCCACCGACGGCAGCGACCAGGTGAATCTCGGCGACGGCAACGACACCGTCCGGTTCGATCGCGTCGACGGCGGAGCCGGCAACGTGCGCCTGACCTTCACCTCGGCCGAGGTGGGCAACGGCAACACCAACGATGCCGGCAGCCTGACCAACCAGGATGGCGGGCTCGCGGTCCGCGTACAGGCAGAGGATGCTGACGGAAACCTGACCGGTCCCATCTCCCGCTACGACGACGAGGGCATCACCTTCGTTGCCGGAACGCAGGGCATCACCTTCGACGTCCGTGATCTCGTCTCCGGCACTCAGCGTGGCAATACGTTCGAGGGTGTCGTGCTCGGAACCAATGGGGACGACGCGCTGACGTTCTTCCCGCCTTTCCGTGCCGGCCAGGATTTCTACTACAACGCAGGTCAGGGCAACGACACCATCACCGCCGGAACCGGCAACGACTTCCTCGTCGGCGGTGCCGGTAACGACACCATGATCGGCGGCCTCGGCAACGACAGCTACATCGTCGATTCGCTCGGCGATACGGTAGTCGAAGGCGCAGACGAAGGCACCGACACCGTTCTGTCCTCCATCTCCTACACCCTGTCCGACACCGTCGAAAACCTTACCCTCACGGGTACCGGCGCCATCGATGGAACCGGCAACGCGCTGGACAACAGCATCACCGGCAATATCGCCGACAACCGCCTTGCTGGCAGAGAAGGAAATGATCTCCTCACCGGTGGCGGTGGAAACGATCTCCTCATTGGCGGCGCCGGCGACGACGTCATGACCGGCGGTGCCGGCGATGACATGTACTTTGTGGGTGCAGCGGGTGATCAGGTCATCGAAGGCGTGAACGAAGGCAACGACACCGTCCGATCGGCGGTGGATTACACTCTTGGCGCCAACGTCGAGAACGTCGTCCTTCTCGGATCCGATGGCACCAACGCCATCGGCAACGAAGGCGACAACAGCCTCATCGGCAATAGCGGTGACAACCGTCTCGACGGTGGGGCCGGTGCCGACCGCCTCAACGCGGGCGATGGAGATGATGTTCTCGTTGGTGGAACCGGCGCGGATGTCATGCGCGGCGGAGCCGGTAGCGATACCTATGTCATCGACGATGCTGGTGACGTCGTTGCTGAAGAGGCGGGCGAAGGCTTCGACACGCTTCGTTCGACCGTCAGCCATACGATGGAAACGAACACCGAAAAGCTCGTGCTCTCCGGCACCGATGATCTGACCGCCGACGGAAATGCCGGTCGCAATCAGATCTACGGCAATGCCGGCGACAACACGATCTACGGCGATGACGGCCGCGATCTCCTCTACGGCCGCGACGGGGCCGATACCTTTGTCTTTAAGGCCATCACTGACAGCGATATCGAAGTTGCCGGGCGCGACATCATCCAGGACTTCGACTTCGCTGAGGGTGATCGTATCGACCTCAGTGGGATCGACGCGGACTTCGGACAGGCCGGGGACCAGGGCTTCCAGTTCATTGGAACAGACGCCTTCTCCGGACAGGCCGGCGAACTGCGGACGAAGTTCGGGGGCGGCAACACCCTCGTACAGGGCGACACGAATGGAGATGGAGCGGCGGACTTCGCTGTCCTGCTTCAGGGCCAGCAGACCTTAGATAACGGGTCGTTTGTCGTCTGACACTCAATCGCATCCTGAGAGGGGCTGCCTAACGGCAGCCCCTTTTTTATGTCTGTAAAACGATCGTTTTTCTGACAGCTACGGAGTGTGCCTCATTGGACATTCAAAGCAGCTCGGTTCATGTCGGAAAAATATGGCTGGTTTTCTATTGTCGGTAAAACGTATCTAGATCGCTATCCCGACGTGCTAGTTCCATACGGCCCGCGAAAAAGGTCACCCATGGCCTTCCGGCGGAACAGGGTCCGCCAGCGTCTCCGTTGATGCTCCGGCCGATCGTGGATCATGTGGCAGCGCTGGCAGAAGGCCGCGAGGTTCGAGCCGGCGTTGTTCGCGGTGTCGTGGTCACGGTGAGCGGCCGCCAGGACAACCCGCGTCGTACGGACCGTCCCGAGCACGTCGTCAGTTCCTATAGCTAGGCAGACGATCCGCCCTGCCCCGTCCCGCCAGGTTCCCGCCTCCGCGTCCCACCAGCGGCCATCGCCAAGATGATAGACCGTCCGGCCGTGCGGACGCCGGCAGACCTCACAGCGCCCCCCTGCCCTACGGAAGCGGATCACCGCCGAGAGCTGAGGCTAGTCGATGGGGTAGAAGAAGCGATGCTCGCGCCGGATGGGCATGGCTGCAAAGGGCCACGCCTGGCGGTCCCTATGCAAGTGCGATAGCGCGGATTGTTACCGCGACGGCGCACGATCAAACTGATAGAGAGGCCGCTCCCGCACCTTACTCTTTCGGCTCGGTGTCCTCAACGCTTGTGCCCAATGCGCCACCGTCGGGCATAGAGTGCGGCTCGTGCTTATCTCTGCCTGCCAAGCCTGATCCTGCGGGTGCCGCCGTGCTCCGGCGGTGGCTCTCTCGCAGCTGTTGTTCCCGTATGGTCTCGCGTCGCTGCTGTTCCAGTAGCCAATCACGGCCGGGCGTGAGCGGGCGCCATGGTGGGGAGGGAGCACCCAGTCGGATGGCGCTCGGGAAGCGGAATAGCCAGATTGCGAGCAACATCCACGGAACGACAAAGATGGCGAACGCGGTCAGACCCATGGCGACCCTCCTACTGAGAGTTGGGGATCGGGTGTGAACGCTGGATGGGCCGCTTTTGATCCTCTCGGCAACGCACTGCAGGCTCGGTTGCCTGGGCCACCCATCGGGTCGCTGAGCGAAGTTATGTGGTGGTAGCGAAGAGGGACAGCTCCTGAGCTGCGTCGTCGTCAGCTAGCTCTAGCCGTTCCGAACTCTGCAGCCTCCAGGGCCATCAGCCCTTTACCCTTCTTGAAGGCCATATGAGCCTTCTTCTCGCTCAGCAAATTTTGAATTTCTAGGATCTGAGAAGCGACTGAGGGCATCTTCTCCAGGATTTGGACAGCCAATTTTGAAAGCTCGTTAAGCTCATCGAATGGGTTTTCTTTAAGTACGACCTGTTGCAACACGAAAGCAAGGCGGGAGCATGGTGAGTGAACGTTTGCCTCGTTTATCATTTCGCTTTCACGAAGAATGCGACAATGATTTTTGATAACTAAGCTTGTGGCTGAGCCTGCATTGCAGATTTCGGCGCCGTTCACGAAAACAGTTTCTCCGGGTCTAATCGTAAGCTTTAATGCCATCGGTCAACTCCTTTTGAGCTAATTAAATTAGTGCGTCAGACCCAGTGTTCGTGTCTCTCCAAGGTACCTATTGCAGGTTAACGATAAATTAACCATGCGATTGAAAGGCCGCCTCGCCACGGTAATCGGTGCATCACTTTAATACCAGGTTAGGAAGTTGAGGGCCCTGGTGACGTGCCTTCGAAATTAGAGGGTTCTTAGATCCAAAGGATCAAAATCAATGTCTTCCGGCATCACTCTTACCGCTGCGACCCGTCAGAACCTGCTCTCGCTGCAGGGCACCGCCGATCTGCTGACCCAGACCCAGAACCGTCTGTCGACCGGCAAGAAGGTCAACTCGGCCCTCGACGATCCGACGAGCTTCTTCACCTCGCAGTCGCTGTCCGGCCGCTCGGGTGACCTTGGCTCGCTCCTCAACGGCATCTCCAACGGCGTCCAGACGATCCAGGCTGCCAACCAGGGCATTACCTCGATCCAGAAGCTGGTCGATTCTGCCAAGTCCACCGCCAACCAGGCGCTGGCCGACAAAAGCGCTGTCACCAGCGGTACGCCGGCAACGGCCGCGATCCTCTCGGCAGGGACCTCCTTCCAAGGCACCACCACGGCTGCCACCGACGGCACGCAGGATTTCTCTGGCACCCGCAATGCTGTGTTCACGGTGAACGATGGCACCAACACCACCACCATCACTCTTGATGCTTCGACGCTGAGCGGCGTGACGAGCAACGTTGGCAAGGCCACCGCGGACGACGTGGTCAAGGCCATCAACAACCAGCTTGCCAACGATACCTCGAACCCGGCCGCGGTCTCCGCTTCGAAGACGACAGATGGTCGGATCGTTTTCACGTCGACCGCGACCGGCAAGGACGCAACGGCGACGGTCACCAATGCGGCGAACAACGAAGTCGACCTTGGTTTTGGTGTTGCCACGACTGCGCTGACTGCAAAAGGTGCGGACGCCAAGAACGGGGCAATCGCCGCAAAGATTGAAGGCCTGTCGATTGCTGATCTTGCAGATGCAGGAGACGGTATCGACTTCACGACTGCTACGGCGGATTTCAACATCCAGCTTGGCTCTGGTGCTGTAAAGACAATCAAGCTGGATGCAGCTAGCTTGGCTGATGCAGCTGATATTACTGCTGTTACCGGAGACGAAGTTGCTACCGCAATCCAGTCTCAGCTGGACGCTGATACGGGATTCAAAGGTAAGCTGACCGTCGCCAACACCGATGGCAAGCTGAGCATCACCTCGACGGGGGCTGGCTCTTCTGAAAAAATCACCGTTGATGCATCCAAAGGTGGCGATACCGATGTCGGTTTCGGCGTTGCGGGAGCTAGCACGAAGGCATTGGTAGGCACTGGCGAAGGTTCCGCTAGCGGCACAAACGCAACCCGCCAGTCTTTAGCTAAGCAGTTTAATACCCTCCTGGAGCAGATCACTCAGCAGGCGAAGGATTCGAGCTACAACGGCATCAACCTGCTGTACCGCTCGGGCACCGACAAGGCCGAGAACTCGCTGAAGGTCACCTTCAACGAGACGGGCTCTTCCAACTTGAACATCGAGGGTGCCAAGCTCGACTCAGATGGCCTTGGTCTCACCTCGATTACCGGTGGGTTCCAGTCCGATGACGAGATCAACAAGGCACTGACGGCCATCACCTCCGCCACCAGCCAGCTTCGCGCCCAGTCCTCGACCTTCGGCTCCAACCTTTCGGTTGTGCAGAACCGTCAGGACTTCTCGAAGAACCTGATCAACATCCTCGATACCGGTGCAGCCAACCTGACGAACGCGGACCTCAACGAGGAAGCCGCCAACTCCCAGGCCCTGTCGACCCGCCAGTCCATCGGCATCTCGGCCCTCTCGCTCGCCAACACGGCGCAGCAGGGCATCCTGCAGCTCCTCCGCTAAGCGGATCAGCCTCCACGACGATGAGCGGCCGGGGGAAACCCCGGCCGTTTTCGTTTGAGCCTACAGGAAGCCCGAGCCCGCATGCCCTTTGAAGGCGTTCGCCCGGCGGATGTACCCGACGACCGTCCTCGGATCGCGATGGCCTGACACATCCATGATGCGGGTCATGTCGGCGCCGCGGTCGGCTGCCGTTGTGATGAAACCGGCACGGAGCGAGTGGCCGCCGAATAGCGCAGGGTCGAACCCAGCCAGCGCGGCGTAGTGCTTCACGAGATCCCCGATGCTTCGATCCGTCAGGCGTTGGGCCCCCCGCACCCTCCCCGACCGCGACACCGGCCTGAACACCGGCCCTTCTGTGATCCCGGCCGCGTCGAGCCAGTCCCGCACCAGGGCGACCGGGCGAATGAATCGCCCGTGCGGGATCGCCTTCTCGATGCCCCTGCCCTCTTGGTCCGTCTTCGACCGCCGGACCATGACCCGCAGACCCTTGGCATCCTCGCGGAGATCAGCGACATCGAGCGAGGCCAGCTCGGAGCGACGGAACGCGCCGGCGAACCCTAGCGCGAGCAGCGCCTTGTCCCGCTTGCCGGCCAGCCCGGGCGGGACGTGCTGCATCATCGCGGTAATGACCTCGGCCGTGGCCGGAGACTTCTGCGTCGGCCGTACCCCGACCCGACGCCGGATCCCTTTCACTGTCGCGTGGATGCCCTCGTCGTCGGTCGGGTCCGCGAGCCCGGCGAGTTTGTGGGCGTACCGGATCGCGGCGAGGCGCCGGCCGATGGTCGATACCGCCCTCCCCGCCTCAGCCTCATGGACCAGGAACTCGGCGATGGCGTGCGCCGATGCGGGCATGGATTGGAAGCCGAACCGCAAACACCACGCGCCGAACGCTGCGGCGTCCCCGCGGTAGGCCCGCACGGTAGCGTCAGCCTTCGAGGCCCGCTGGTACGCCTGGACGATCGTGGAGACGACGACCGGTAGGTTCTCGCCAGATCCGGCGGAAACCTCTTCGGCCTCGACCACGACGGTGGGCAACGGATATAGCCCTGGCTTCATTGTCTCACCGGCCTTTTGACCCGCCTGTCTCAAAACTTCCGAGAATGACCGGTATCGGAAGTTATGCTCAGCGGTATGGCATGGCAACAGTTTCGCGCTGTAATGCTGTAGCGCCATCGCTTCCTTGAGGCCGTGGCTTGTCCTTATCGACAGCCGAAGGATATTGGGCGCGGACAAAAACGGGCGGCAGCACGAATGCCACCGCCCTCCCTCGATGCCTCGTGCCCGGCTTATGCAGCCGTCCTTGGGCCGAACGTCCGAAACGGCTCGAGGTCCGGCAACAAGGTATCGCTTCACCTGTTCGCTGGCCAGTTCCCCGATGGTTCGCTGCTACAATGCTGCAGCATGACAGCACCATGGCAGGCTGTATTACTCACTGACCTTCCGGCCGGCCTTGATGGCCTCGACGGAAGGATGGCCGTGCTTCTGCAGGGCAGCGTCGATGCCTTCCATGATGACGTCATGCACCTTCACGTCACGGGTGAACGCGATCTCTCGCAGACGGCGATGCACCTCGCGCGGCAGGTAGACGGAGGTATGGACCACCTCGGGTCGAGCCCGCCGGGACGGTGACTTCGGAGCAGGCGCGGGCTCGGCGGGCGCAGGCTGGCTGGATGGCGCGATCCCCGCGCCTGAGAGAGTGAGGCCGCCGACGATCGAAGGTCGCTTGCTCATGCCTTGTTGCCCTTCATCTTGCGATCCGCCCAAGCCCATAGGGCGCGCACCTCGTCGGCGGCTTTTCCTTCGCTGGCGTATTCCGTCACCCCCTGTCCTGCGGCCAGGGCGTCTTGATGGTCCGCCCGCTGGGTCAAGGCCGGCTCCGCCAGCACCCCAAACATGCCGAGGCCATTGGCGGCTTCGGTCGCGCGCGAGCTGCGCCCGGCCGGACACTGGTTAAGAACGAAGGCGAAGCGGTCTCGCATCTCCAGGCGCATCAGCGTCTCAATGGTCGGCATGGTGGCATGCAGGTCCAAACGCGACGGGCGTGCCGGTATCAGGGCGAGGTCGGCCACCTGCATGGCAAGGTTGCCGCCGGTCGAGGACACGCCGGCCGTGTCGAGTATGGCGAGGGTGTAGCCTTCGCCGTCTAGAGCCTTCAGGATCGCCGCAAGGCTTCCGAGCTGATCGGGTCCGATGCGGTCGACGGCGGGGGCGTCGGCGGTGCGCATATCTCCCCAGGTTCCGAGCGAGCCCTGCGGATCTAGGTCGAGCGCGATGACGCGCTCCCCGGCCTCTGCTGCGGCGACCGCCAGCGAAGCGGCAAGCGTGGTTTTGCCGGCTCCGCCCTTCTGCGTGACGAGGGTAAGGGTTCGCATGGGCATCCTATCGTGCTGTCCCGTCACAGCGGTAAAGCACAAAAGCATGAAAGCATCATCACCGGACAGCGTTGCCGCACGATAAGATGATAGCATTTCCGCGCTGCCATGCTGTCACGTCAAAATGCTGTAGTGCTGTAATTTTACAGCGCTGCCATATAGACCGCGACCAGCACGGCAGCGGTAATGACATTGCCCCGGCCGACCTCGTGTCCGGCTCGCGAGAGGATGCCACGCTGCCAGCGCTGGAGCCGACCGATACCGCGAGCCATGTCGGAATAGCCGAAGGCGAGGGCGGCTCGCTGAGTGAGACGGAGTTTCATCGGGTGGCGTCCTGCTAGGAGATTTCGCGGTCGGAGTCAGAGCCCCGGAGCCAAACGACTTGGCTGCCGTGATGCTGTTCGGGAGCGCCGAGGGACGGTTCAGTGTCGCCGCCGTCCTCAAGGGTCTCGTCGCCGTCGAGGCCGTCGAGAATGGCAATCAGCCGGTCGGCGGCATCCATGGCCGCCAGGGCTGCGACCTCGATCTCGGCTCGGATCACCGCCGGGGAGGGGAGAGGAGTTTGCGCCACGGTGGCGCGCTTCGGATGGAAGGTGTGGACGTTGCTCATGGTCAGGCCACCGCCGCTTGAAGGTCGTGGGCAAAAGCCGCGGTCTGAGCTGGGTCGCCGTTCTCGATCACCGCCCGAGCGAGGATGCACAGCCGCTCATCCGCCTCCCCAGACAAAGCCGGCTTGCGCCGTTCGGCCTCTACCTCGCAGGCTTCCATCAGCCGGACGCACTGTTCCAGGACTTGTCCGGCGAAGATGCCGGCGGGCGTGTCTCCCATCCCATCGTCATGGCACCGCGGCTGGCACTTCAGCGCGTGGCAGAGTTCGTGGAGCAGATCGGCGATGTCATAGAGCCCGCGCATTTCTCGCAGCGAGATCGCCGCCACGTCGGGCAGGGGGAGGACCTCGACAGGAGGAGGGGCGTCACTGGACACGAGCGCCAAGACCGTTTCCGAAACGCCACGCAGAGCGCGCAGGCAGTCGCTCCCCGTGTCGTCAATTGAGTAGTCGCTGACATACCGAGGGAGGCAGCCAGCCCATGCAAGGAGACCGGCTGTCGTTGTGGGGCGAACCATCAGAAGTGCGTTGAATGCCTCTACGTCGCGACGCAGCGGCTCTTTTTCCGCAGCCTCGGCAGCGTCATACTCTGGCGTCCCAGGGTCGTGTCCCAAGCAGTGGTGTAGCTTCAGGGTGGTCATCGGCGGTTGCCGGGTAGGGTCGGGTTGCGACGACCAACCCCGCACCCGAGAGACCCCCGATGACCGACGAGATCATGGCCCTGCGCGAGCTGATGGAGAAGAGTGCCGACGCTGATCTGCTGCGCGAGATGATCGGTTTTGCAGCCGAGCGACTGATGGAGCTGGAGGTGGGCGGCCTGACCGGCGCGGCCCACGGCGAGAAGAGCGCCGAGCGGCTGGTCCAGCGCAACGGCTACCGTGACCGGGACTGGCAGACGCGCGCCGGCACGGTCGAACTGCGCATCCCGAAGCTGCGCAAGGGCTCGTACTTCCCCGGCTTCCTGGAGCCGCGACGGATGGCCGAGAAGGCACTGACGGCGGTGATCCAGGAGGCCTACATCCAGGGCATCTCGACCCGCTCGGTCGATGATCTGGTCCAGGGAGGGCCCCATCGCGGCAAGCCGCGATGGGAACCCGCGATGGGCGGCACGGGCGTGTCGAAGAGCCAGGTCTCGCGTCTGTGCCAGGAGATCGACGAGCGGGTTGGCGCATTCCTGGACCGCCCCATCGAGGGCGAGTGGCCGTATCTCTGGATCGACGCGACCTACGTGAAGGTCCGCCAGGACGGGCGCATCGTCTCGGTGGCCGTCATCGTGGCGGTCGGCGTGAACACCGACGGTCGCCGCGAAGTCCTCGGCATGGATGTCGGCCCGTCGGAAGCCGAGACGTTCTGGACGGACGACCTCACGCAAGCTCGCCCGGCGCGGCCTGCGCGGGGTCAAGCTCGTGATCTCGGACGCCCATGAGGGCATCAAGGCCTCGGTGGCCAAAGTCATGAACGCGACTTGGCAACGCTGCCGTGTGCACTTCATGCGCAACGTGCTCGCCCATGCCGGCCGTAGCGGGCGGCGCGTCGTGTCGGCCTTCATCGCTACCGCGTTTGCCCAGGACGACGCGGAGGCGGCCCGGCAGCAATGGCGACGGGTGGCCGATCAGCTCCGGCCCAAGGTGCCCAAGCTCGCCGTCCTGATGGACACGGCGGAGCCCGACGTGCTCGCTTACATGGGCTTCCCGGCCGCCCACCGGGTCAAGCTCCACTCCACGAACCCCCTCGAACGACTGAACGGCGAGATCAAACGCCGGACCGAGGTCGTGGGCATCTTCCCCAACGAGGCCGCCATCACTCGCCTCGTCGGCGCAATCCTGCTGGAGCAGAACGACGAATGGGCCGTCCAGCGGTCCCGCTACATGACCCTGGAAAGCATCGCCCCAATCGGCGATGATCCCCTCGTCAGCCTGCCGACCCTGGCAGCCTGATCCTCCCAGCCCAAGCCGGTAATCGTGGGGGCCCTCAGCGAGCTACACCACGCCGAGGGACACGACCCGTCCCAGCTCGAATTTCAGACAAGGCTTCCATGAGCGGCCGCCATTCCGCATAGGTCTGCCGATGGCGCTCGATCACCGCGAAAACAGGGTCCAAGGCTTCACCGGCGGTCGCTAGGCTCGCCCCTACCGGCTGCCCCTTCCAATCCACCCCCGCGAGCGAGAGACAGGCGTCGATCAGCTTGCGCGCCGCCTCTTCCTTGACGTCTTCCTCGGACCCCAAGCTGGCGTCTGGACCGTAGTTTCCCTGAGGCCAGATGTTCGGGATCGTGGCGCGGGCCATCGCAGCGAGACCGAGAAGGGTGCGCGGGTTAGACCGATAGATGGCCATACCGATGTCGGTCGCGACGCCGAAAGCGTCCTCCTCTGCCTCGCTGGTTTCAGCATGGCGGGGAACTGCTTCGGCCCTGCGATAGTCGTCTATCGTCGGCCCGCCGCGAGCGCACGCTTCACGAATGATCCTCTCGTACTGCTCCGTAGGCTCCCGCCCGGCTTCGACGGTCACAAGCCAGGCTGCGTGCGCCTCATCGAACTGCCGAGCGAGCGCCAGGATTTCAGCATCGTCATTTGCGTGAACCGCGAGCGGCCCCCGGCCGAGCGCGTATTCCTTCCCGGCCTCGAACACGGCATTCGACCGAAAAGCGAGATCATGGAGGGCATCGAGCCGGAGTTCCCGGCGGATGCGGTCTTCAATCGGCCGGTTGGCCTCTTGGTCGGTCCCGGCGCGCTCGTTGAACAGCCGGCCGGACTCTCCGCGAGCAACGCTGAACATGCGCATTGCCATGAAGCTGATCCAATCGGCGACCGGCTTGCGGTGCGCCCGGCCGCTCGCGTCCTCGTAAAGGATCGTCCCGTCTCTCGGCTGAAACTCAATCGGGATGGCCTTCGTGGGATCGGCAGCGCGGGCCAGCTCATCGAGCCGGAGGAGGCGGCGCAGCTTGTCGAGCTGGCCGGCTTTCATGTCCGGATGGCAGTCGTCCCACGATGTGCTGCGCCGCTCGAACTCCGCGAGGGCGAGGTCGTGCAGCCGTTGTGCCTCGTTGGCCACCACGAGATCTACCCGTAGGAAGCCTGCGGGCTGGCCGTGCGGATAATCCAGGAACCCCGCAGGCGGGCTGTTCCAATCCACCTCCGGCTCGGCCTCCACCGGCTTCGGACGCCGGATCACACGGGCTGCGGATGCCTTCAGCGAGGCGGCACGCTCGCGCAGGGTGGGCTTAGCGGGGTCGCGATGGACGAGGCGGGCGAGGGGATTGCGCATCGAATAGCTCCTCAGCGTTGTGATGCTGTCATGCTGTCGTGCTGACATGTTGCAATGCTTCAGGCGAGGGTGGCGAGACCGACGAGGGCCATTCCGCCGAAGACGATGACCAGGGCGGCAGCTACCTCGACGCCGGACATGAGGGCGCGGAGGATCGGGGCGACCGGCTCGCGGGGAGGCGTCACCGGCAGGAAATCGAGATGCAGCGAGCGGGCGAGGTCGCCGGCACGGGCCAGGACCGCGGCGTCCGTGATGCCGTCGTGCTGAATGTGCCAGCGCAGATGACGGAGGAGCGTCAAGGAGCCGAACCGGGTCGCGCAGGGCGTCAGCAGCAGGCGGTCGAGGGCGGCGCTCATCTCGACCAGGGCTCTGGCCATGCGAGCCTCGGGAGCAGCCTGCCAGATGGACCAAGCTTCGTCGTGAGCGTCGATGGCGGCCAGCACTGGGTCGGCGTGGAAGGGCACCCGCTCGACAACGGTGGTCGGGACGAGGGGCAGGGAGAAATCCGGGATCTCGGCATAGGTCATCGGTCGGGCTCCAAAGGGCTCGTGGCGGCAGGATCGGGGAAGGGGTGCCGGTTACCCGCCGGCAGGGATCGGGGCTGCTAGGCGGTCGCGTAGGCCATGGCAGCGGTGCGGAGGCGGCTGGCCTTGTGGCGGGCGGCAACCTCGTCGGCGCGCTCGCTGTAGGAGGTCGAGAGGCCGACGCGGACACGGGGCTCGATGGCGTCAGCGGCCTTCAGGGCCTCGACACCGAGACCGGCGAGGCGGGCAGTCTCGCGGGCCTCAGCCCATGCCCGCTTGAGCGCCGAGGTGAAGCAATCGCGGCCGATCGAGCGGAAGGGAACGCGGGGGTAGTTGTACGAGGAGCGGAACAGCTCCCAGGCGCGGGCTAGGACACCGCGACGGAGAGCGGCAGGCATCGGAGCCACGGGCGCAGCAGCCGGGACGACGAGGCGGCGAGCGGCGTGGGCGCAGGCCCAGAAGAAGCGGAGGGCGCGGGAGAGGGCGGCGCCCCAGGTCAGGGTCGGGTCGTTCCGGGGGTGCTTGCGGGCCTCGACGATGGCGCAGGACATGATCGCCGGCACGTTGAAGGTGGAGCCGGTGACGAGGCCGCGATCCATGCCGACCTTGGCGCGGCCAGCTTCGCGCTTGGCGTCGTTCTCGGCCTGGATGGCAGCGGCGAACTCGGCTTTGGTCGGGCCGGTGTCGCGGATCTCGCGGAGAACCATCGACCAAGAGAGGGTGCGGGAATGGAAGGACATCAGCCCGGCCCTCAGGAAGCGGCGACGGCACGGGTGCCGAGCTTGCGGACGAGGATTTCGCGAGCCTTGGCCTTGTCAGCAAAGCCGCCACGGACGCGCTTCACCTCGACGCCGAGCCAGACGTGATCGAGTTCGGCCTTGTCGGTGTCACGGACCCGGTAGAACTGCCCGGCGAGGGTTTCGATGATGTTGGGCGTTGCTGTATCTCCGTTGCAGGGCTATATTTGCTCACTAGCTGCAACGTATCACCAGTCCTGCATCAGAAATACAGGTTCGGAGAGAGAATGGCCCTTCGCGTCACGCCCCGCATGTGCAAGGCCGCTCGCTCACTCGCGGGATGGGGGCAGGGCGAGCTCTCCGCCGCTTCTGGCGTCTCGAAGTCCACCATCGGAGCCTTCGAGGCGAAGGACGAAGACGCTCGCCTGACAACGATGAACAATCGCGCGCTTGTTGAGGCATTCGAGAAGGCCGGGCTGGAGTTCATCCCTGCGAACGGCGGTGGTGCTGGCATCCGGTTCCGGGACAACCCGGCTGCCGACCCGGCGTTGGGCGCTCCATAAAAGAGCCCGGGTTTTTTTATCGGAATGGGGGTGGCCCGTAGGAAAACGCGGTCAGACTCGCGTGCCCTAAAAGCCTCTTTTAGAGAGCAGTAGATCAGGCACTCGGACCTAATGTTCAGTACGCTCATGGACCGACATCAGCAGGTGTCTCTGCGCATCGAGTTTGAAACTCACCTCCCGCGGGCATGATCGCGGGACCATTCCTGCCGTGACACGTTCCACTTCCAACAAACTTAGGATGGAACGACTATGAAGGCTGGTTTCCGGACATTATTTTCCCTGGCGGGCGCGCTACTGAGTGCGACAGCCGCATGGGCTGAGCCTCCAAAGGCAGCAGTTTTCGACTTCCAGCTTGCCAATCTCGGCATCCAAGGCCCAACGGAGGCCGATAAGGCACGTCTTGGACCATTAAGTGACCTATTGCGCACCCTTCTAAAAGACAGTGGCCGTTATGTCATCGTATCAACCGATCCCGTAAAGGAAGAAGTCACCAAAGGATCGGACTTGCGGCACTGCAATGGCTGCGCCGAAGAATATGCGAAGAAGCTCGGTGCCGATGTCGCGATCACGGGTGAGATCCAGAAGGTCTCAAATCTCATCTTGAACATCAACGTCTATGTGAAGGATCTCCGGGGCGACAAGGCCGAGCAGGCCTACAGCGTGGATATTCGAGGAGACAACGACATCTCGTTTGATCGAGGCATTAAGTACCTCGTGAAAAACAATCTGCCTCAGTCGGAAGCTTCTATGCCCATCTCCTCCGATACGCACGGCATGATAGCGATCTCAAACGCTGCAGACATCAAGTGGCAACCGGCTCCAAATGACCTGCCAAAGGGTATCGAAATTAGTTTACTCGACGGTGATCCAGCTAAGCCTGGACCCTTCGTGCTGCGGCTAAAGATCCCGGCTAATACGACTATTGCTCCGCATACCCATTCAACCGCTGAAACGGTGACAATCTTGTCCGGTTCTCTCGTGCACGATATGGGAAGTACGATAGATAAGGGACGTGGAAAGATGCTGGGAACAGGGGGGTTCGTATCCTTGCCGGCGGATATGGCTCATTCATTATGGTCAACCGAAGAACAGGTTGTGATTCAAGTAAGCGGAACGGGACCGTTTGGATTGAACTACATCAATTCGGCCGATGATCCGAGTAAGTCTAGCAGCGCAGATCGCTAACGCGAATTAGAAATCAGGCTACGGTTATTTAACCGCCCCGTCCGCATCCTGTCCGTCGAGCCAAGTTGCGTACCGGCTCAGCGTGAGATGAACGACCCACCCCGCCGGCCCCGTGATCAGATCGGGGCGGCGGGGGTGAGCGTTTTGACGGCTGGAGACTTCTTACAACGTGCATGCGTGGGAGTGATGCCGAGCTAGCTTGGCTGCTCCTCGGTCTTTTCGATCTCCGGATCGTCTTCTTCCGGGATCGAGGGCGGCTTCCGCTCAGGCGGTTGGGACGTGGCCGGCGGATTGTCGATGGGCTGCAAATCGGCGCCAGGCTGTGGTGTATCGGCTGCGGTCACGGGTTTGTTCCCTCATCGTTGCAAGAAGCAAAGCCTCCCATGATCGGAAGCGTTCCAGAGCGCGACCGAAGCTCGGCCTTGCCCCTCAAGCATTTAGCGCATCGTGAAGGAGAAGGCCGGCGTCAGCCCTGCCTTCCGGCCGGTCTAGGTACTTCGGCACGACGCACCAGTTCGCCATACAAGCCGATTTTGAGAGCGAGACCTTGCTTTCCGAGATCCGCCCCCGAGTTGGAGCGCATCGAGCCATTGCCCGCGGTCGCGACCTAGTCTCGCCATGTAGGAACACCTCAATCTCGCTTCCGTTGAAGTCGAAACTTGGAGCGAACCGATGGTCGATGACGTTGCACCACGCGAACCAAAAACTCCGCTACCGCTCCACCCCGCGGAGAAGGCCAAGGAACCGGCCGGCCTCGCCGACGCTGGCCCAACAGGCCCGCGCTCAGTAGAGCCTTCCGCGGATAAAGGGCCTTCGACAGGGGGATATGATGACCATTCCCCCAGCAACCACCCAACCAACAAAAAGGGTGGCTACGGCGCGGGATAACGACAGCTCGTCGTCCTTGTCTCGAAAGTAGCCCCGCGGCCATAAGCATCGTGGGGCTTCCTTAATCAGGTACGCTGGCCTTGAACCGACGATTAGCAGTCGTCGCTGCCGGGCTTCACAACCTGCCCCTCGGCCGGCTTCTTCTCGCCGGCGGCCGGCTGGGCGTTGGCGCCGACATTGTTCATGGCGCCGACCGTACCGGGCGACTCGGCCTTCGCACCTGGGGTCACTTTGGCATCGGAGCCGCCGTCTACCTTGGAGCTCTTGTCAGCCGCAGCTTGCTTGTCCTGGCTATTGGATGTCGTGCCGACGGCGCAGGGAGCTGCGATCGTGGTGGCGGCCGTGAGCGTTAGTATGGCCGTGGCAGCAGCGAGCGAACGGATGATCGTCATGTTTCCTCCTGGATCTTTGTCCAGGCGACCAACCATGTGCTGGGTTTGCCTGTTCCTCCACGAAGAAGTCGCACCAAGAAAGCCCTAAAATTCGATAGGCGTCGTGACCCTTTTCAGCGCCGATGCGTTGGCTGCTGCCGAACAAGGAGATCCTCATGGCAGCGAACGACAAGGCCACGACCTACACCCTGAAGCAGGCTCTCGCGGCGAAGGTTGGCGACCACGTCGAGATCGCTGTGGAAGCTGAGGACGGTACCAAGTTCAAGATCGTAGCGACCGCCGAGCAGCTTGAGGCTCTGACGGGCGATCTGGAAGGCATCCTCGACGAGGACGACGCCAAGGCCGAGGCCGCGGAGTAGCGGATTACGGCTCCTCATTGATCGTTAACCATATGACCCCCATATGAGGATCATGCCGATCGCGACCCACGTCGCTTGATCGGGAACGGCCACGATGCCGGGATAGGGTGACGCCGGATGTACGCGCACCTTGGCCCAGCGTCCGTGGCCGTTAACTTTTCAGGGAGCTGCTGCTCTCGATGCGGCCCGGCCCTCTGCTACTTTCCTCTTCTACCCGCCCGCTTGGCCTAGAGCGCGTTTGGCGCCCGTCAGGCTGCGGCAGTCTTCCGCGGCCGGCCGGCTTTTTTGGGCTTCTCAGACACCGGCTCGGCCTCTTCCGGCGCGGCTGACGCCGCCTGTGCCGTCTTGCGCCGCTGCAGCCCAAGGCCAAGCGACCGGGCAAGCTCCGAGCGCTGCGCCGAGTAGCTCGCGGAGGTCATCGGGTAATCCGGCGGCAGGCCATGCTTCGCGCGGTAGGCTTCGGGGCTCAGACCGCGAAGGGTCAGATGGCGGCGCAGCGTCTTGTAAGGCTTGCCGTCCTCGAAGCTGATCAGTGCGTCCGGTGTGATCGACTTCTTGATTTGGACTGGCGTGGCCTTCTCGATCTTGTCCTCAGCTGCTGTGGCGGTTCCGCCCGTCGTGAGACCGCTGACGGCAGCGTGCACGTTGGTCAACAACTCGCCTAATGCGCTCGCGGGGACCGAATTGTTGGAGACGTAGGCGGCGACGATGTCAGCGGTGAGTTCGATGTAGTTTGACGAAAAGTCTTGGGTCTTGTCGGACATAGCATTCTCTCTGATGGCGAATAAAAGCACGATAGGATGTGATTAATTTCATTCACAACACACTCTGCAACCATTGGATAAAAATATTGTTGATATATTGTCATCTCGAAACATGCAGCGCCGATTGGGCCCACTGATATGGCGTTTTAGAACGAATAGAAGTCCTACCCAAGGCTCGGCCTTTTCGGGAATGCAAGGCCTATTCCTCCGTCCAACCCAGTGCTGAGATCGCGGAGGGACTACCGCTCGTGTTTACGTATGAGCCTTTCGCTCGCACTGCCCACGGCATCGAAGGAGACCATGTCCAAAAAGCCGACCCTGTTCGCTTACCTGATCGCAGTCGAGCAGCCCGACGGATCCGACCATATCTATGCAGTCCTAGCGGATACGATGGACAGAGCGATGGAGGCAGCGGTCGTCTATGAGGGGGGAAGGGGAACGCCGCGCTACGCAGGGACGCTAGGCACTCGTTCCATCGAACGCATCAGCCTGGAGGCGGGCGAGGTCCGGCTTATCGGAGTTAGCCGCGCCGGAGATCGTCATCGTCTGTCGGGCATTGCGGGCATTTAGCTTCTCGGCTTTCCCGGCTCTACCGCCCACTCTCGTCAATCCAGGCATGCCTCATATTCGGGATCATTCCGAAGCCGCCCTACGTTGCATATTCGCTGCGAAACCGTGGTGCGGAGTGTGCCGTGTTCAATCCCTTCCTGTCATACCTCATGCTGGCTTTTGAAGCGCAAAAGGTCATTGAGTTTCGGATGGTTCGGCTTGCGTGGGGAGGCCGTGAGGCGCGCGAAGAGGCACACTCAATGGTTTCAGAGAAAATCAGCGCAGCTATCGAGGCAACGAACACGTTGATGCTCGGCGGCTCCCCCGAGACCGTGATCGCCCGCTATCGTCAGCACGTGGCTATCAACACGAAGCGACTGACTGCGCTCTGAGGGCTATCATCATGGCTGATGTGATCGAGGCCGATTTTGGTAGCCATCCGCTTCTGGCGAACGGTCTATGTCATGTGTTCGGTGAAGCAGCAGGTCTGGTCGTAGGACTGCGGACCATTAGGGCACCACACGGCGATGAGTTGCAGGTTACGGTCAGTGCTCCCGCTCTTTCCGTTCCCCGGGCTGTAGCCGTCGTTCTTGCGGACCCGGATGGGCAGGCAGAGGCAGATCGGATTGGCAAAGGCGTGCTCGAAGCCCTTCAGTTTGCTCAGAAGCTAGCTGAAGGTGTCGATTAAAATATTTGGGAAGATGACTTATTTGCCTCCCGAGGCCTCATAAGCATCTATAGCTCTGCGGCAATTCTCTGATATTTTGTCTCTATTTTTTTTGAAGCATTCATCCATGGCAGGATCGTCAGGACTAATATTGCCACAATATGTAAGCGCATCCCCTGTACAATACTTTTTCAAATCTGGGTTTCCGCGCTTCGTCGAAGATGCATCTGGCGCTGCCATTGCACTTCCTACAGCAAAAATGCCAAAGCTGAGGGTGAGTAAGAAGCTGCGCATTCAGAGTTTCCATCTTTAAGTGAAGGCACCTGGAATCAATCCCTTGGGAGAAATTCATCGATGCTTTGCCGAGCTAGAAGGCCCCCCGGCTTTAAAGCCAAGGGGCCTGCCGCAAGCTACTTCGACATGCCGCTGGAACTCGTGCCACCGCCGCTACTATGACCACCCATCGGGGCACCACCAGGTGCTACAGAGCCACTGTTGGCGCCGGGGGCCATAGAGGACCCAGGAGCTTCCATGGAAGTGCCTGTGGCCGAGCCCGTCGAACGCTCCATGCTTTTCTCGCTGTTGCTCTTCACGCTGCCGGGGTTGTTCATGTTGCCTTCGGTGCTGCCACCGCCCGCTGCGGTCTGAGCGAAGGCAGCCCCTGAGAGAGCAAGGGTGAGCGAAGCAGCGACGATAAGTGACTTGGTTGTCATGTGCGTTTCTCCCGATTGATCTTAATCGGTGTTCAAACGCGACGGTGATCGTTTTCGTTCAAACGCTCTAAAATACGTCGTTGACGAGCTTCCTATGGTGGTCGCCGGTGGTCTTCTCGTCAGACCCATTTTGCGAGTTTAACCTTGTTGATAGCGCCTGCCATGCTGAGAGACTTGGCTTTCGCGCCCAGCGGCACCTCGGCACCGGAGCCGCTATCTATCGAGCCCCCGATCAAATTTCCGATCAAGCGTCATAGCTCTCGATGCTCGGGTTCCCTGTAGCGCTCCTGGTTCACGGCGTTAGGAAACCGCTAACTATCCAGGTTCAACCTGGGGGCCATGTCAAAACGTACCGTAAGAACAGCGAGAGGCGCCCTCTGGCTGGCATCCCTAGCTCTATGCTGCATCTGTGCCTTCCAACTGATGAAGATCCCGAAGACTGCTCCACAGCCGGCAGACCATGCCTCGCTGAGCCGCGACCCTGAAACGACTGGGTCGGTCGATCCACGGCCTATCAAAGTGTGCAAACCGAGCATTTGCTGATGGCCTTGCACAGCATGGTAAGGGCGGTCACCAATTGTTAACCGTACTCTCGCCCCGGCGCCGTTCGATCCTGGGGGCGCCCCTGTGAAGATGGCCCCGCGGTGAGGCTCCTGCCGCAAAACCTCGTTGCATCGACCCGACTTATGTTGGAGGCGGGAGCGACGATTGACGACCGCAATCCACCGTCGATACTGCCCCCGTTGCCCTGCGGCCTGCCTCAACGGGCATTTAGGGTGACGGCGGGTCGGGCACGCGCCGCGAACGTTCGCCCGACCCGCTTTTATGGCCTAGGTTATTCGGCTGCAGCAGCCTTGCGGGGCCGACCTGCACGCTTCTTCTCGGGAGCAGGTGCGTCTGACATCACCTCATTCTGCGGAGCCTTCGCAGCCACAGCCTTCGAGGCACCCTCGCGCTGCTGCCGAGGTCCAATCGTTCTAAGACGCTTCCTACTACATGCCCCCGCCCGCACCACCGCCGGCGCTACCGGTCCCGGATGCACGTGCAGGCTGGCTGGAATTGCCACCTGCGGCCGAGTTCGAGGTAACTGTGTCTGCGCCGGTAACACCGCGAGAGATCGTGCGTCCCGGCCGACCACCGGTCGTGCTTGTGCTGGTGGTTACGGCGGTGCCGCGCTTCTTGCTTCTGGATCGGGCGTCCGCTGTCGTTCCCATTTGGACGAGGACGAAAGATGCGAGGGCTACGGTGCAGGCGGTGAGGGTCAAAGTCTTCATGGATGCTCCTGTCAATGCAGGTGGCAACACGGGGCCCTTCCCTAATTTCCATGCCTGCTTCGATATGGCATCCAAACATGGGAAAACCCTGCGACAACTTTCGCTGCGCGGGGTCGGTCATTCATAGGAGCACCGTGGAGGATAACTCCGGAGAGGGCGAAGCATGGGGCGTGCCGGGGGTTAGGTCTCTCGGTTACCCGAGGCGTCCAACCGAGCGAGCAAGTTACGGCCCTTCCATAGCTCTAGAGGGCGTCCGTCCGTCATCGCGTGCAGCTGGCGAAACGCTTCCTCCTCGTTGTCGGCGGCAATCTCACGCACTCGTAAGATCCGATCACCGAGGTCTTTCAAATGGGCCCGGTACTGAGGGTGCGGAGCCTCTACTTCGCGGAGAGATGCGAGGTCGATAGGCAAACGGCGTTCCTTCAAAACGTTGCGCGACGAGGCGCAGTACGTATGGGATGCCGAGATTGTTTCGTCTGAGCGTCAAAAAACCCGCCGCGGCCGAAGCCGGGCGAGTTTGAAAGCAGTCCGTCCATTGAGCGGGTAGAACTACGTAGATGCGACTCCGGTTCCCATCTCACCCTACCTCGCGGTCCAAACCGATCTGGGCGGCGAAGCGGTAAACGACCGGAAAGCTTGCCCTACCTCTTCGCGGTAGCCGCCAGGAACCCGAGCATGAGTACCGTACGCGCCGAAGGATACATCGAGGCACTGGCCGGCATGAGGGCGACGATCCAGCATCGGATCGGCGGCGTTCTGGGCGGCGGCATCATCCTGGCACAGTTCATCGTGGCTAGGCAGATTGGTGCAGCTCCATTCCTAGGAATGCTCGTGACAGCGGGTGTCGTCACCTCGATCCTGCTCGATCATTTTGGCTGGATAGGCTTCGAGCGTCACCCGGCAACGATCTGGCGGATCTTCGGCGGCTTGCTGATGATCGGCGGCGTTGCCCTCGTAGCGATGCTCTAGAACCTCCACGCATCCCTTCCAGCCCGCACCTCAGCCAATTCCCGCCGCAGCGACTCGACCTCGGCGTGTAACTCGCCGGCATCCACCGCCAGCTCGACGCACTGGTCCTGGACCTCCGCGAGTTGGGCACGCAGCTCGGCATTCTCGGTCGCCAGGGCAAGCAGGAGCAGGGCGTCGGAAACGGCGGGCCTCCCTTGGATCGAGCAGGCCGTGGGCGTCGCCGATGAGGGTTAGCGTTGACTTAACCGCCCTGCCCGGCCGACATGCCATGTCCGGCCCCGTATCGCCCCAAGCGAGTCGTGAGCCGGCATCAGGAGAGATCACCGCCGCGAGATAGACCCTGAAACGACAACGGCCCCCCGTCGCCAAACGGGGAGCCGTCGAAATCGAAAATGGTCTGTGAGGACCGATGCAATCCCTCACAAGCCATATGACCCCCTCGGGAGTCAAGCGGGAACGCCAATTCCCGCATCGAGAAGTCGTGCCTTGTGCCTGCCGCGGCCCGAGAGGGTTGGGGACGATGTTTCACGCGACCATGGCCGCCGCGATCGACGGCGCGCGGACGCTTGCGCAGATGGACGAACTATCGCGTCAGGTCTGGCAGGGGCACGGGTCAGGGGCTTTGGCCGATGAGGAGGCCCAGGCACTCGCCGAACGGCTTCACGGGCGACGCAGCACGATCCGTGAGGGCATTGTGCCTGTCGGCATCCCCGCAAGCCGTGCGAGCCTGTTCCCGCCGCGGAGGAACGTCATCAGTCCCGACAAGGCCATGTCCAGGGATAGACGCCGCCTGCTGGCCTGTTCCGGCCCTATGCCGCCCGCCTTGGCCTCGCGCTTCACTACCGGCCAGCTCGCGGTCCTGCGCATCGTCGCTGACGAGGTCGCCGCCAAGGGCGTGTGTGGCCTCTGCATCGACGCGATAGCCGCGAGGGCCGGGGTCTGCCGTCGCCTCGCTCAGGCCGCGATCCGCCTCGCCGAGGGCGACGGGCTACTGACTATTGAGGAGCGTCGGCACGAGGGCCGGAAGAACTCGCCGAACCTCGTCCGCGTCATCAGCCGAGAGTGGCAGGCGTGGATGCGTCGTGCCGGCAGACCGAAGGCCGAGGGGATAGGGTGCAAAGCGATTCACCCCACGGATACAGGGGTTCTAACTCCGGGGAAAACCGAGACCAGCAAAACCCTAAGAAAGCTGCCGGAACGGCAGGGTCGCCTTCACGCCAGCGGCTCGCGAGAATCCAGGCGGACTGCGGAACGGGCGAAAGCCATGCGGTGAGGGTATGCGGCTGTTCGACAAGCCGGACACTGCTCTTCCGAACCGTCTGAGGCTTTGCGCGCGGCCGAACCGTACCGTGTGAAGGAAGAGCGCTTACCGGTCGGACGCGAGGTGCTGCTGGCTAATCGGTCTGCCGGACACTCAGCCGAGATGCGGTTCGCACAATCGACAACACGTCGCGGCGAAGGTCACTGTTCTCAATGGATGCATAAGCGGCGAGGATTTCGATGGCGCCAGGCTCAGCGAGAAACGGGAACATCTCGTCCTGCCCCTGGGGCTCACTCTCGCCGAAGAGAGCTGACATCGGTACTTCGAAAAACTGGGCGATCTGCTGTAGGCGGCCGCTGGCTATTCGATTCTGTCCATTCTCGTATTTTTGGATCTGCTGAAACGTAACTCCGGCGACTTCGCCGAGCGCAGTTTGTGACAATCCCTTAGCTTTACGGAGGGCAGCGATGCGCAAACCGACGGCACGATCAATGTCTGTCGTAGATTTAACGGTCATGCCACGTCCCACCTCTGTTTAGAAATAATTAATCATGACGTCACTTCAAACATGAAATATTTTGCGTTTCTGCTTGTGGCGTATTGCGTCAACTCTTGGCTGGTAAGCTGTAGCTCCGCAGTGTTGCAAGATCGCACTATCGCTGCTGGCGCTTTCAGGGCTCTGTATCGTTCAAATTCATCGCACGGGCCAACGACTTCCATGTTCAAGAAGCTCCTCCTCGCCACTGCGGCCACCGCTCTCCTGGCTGGCGCCGCTTCGGCCGCTGACCTGCCGCGTCGCGCCGCTCCCCCGGTCTTCGTACCGGTCCCGGTGTTCACCTGGACGGGCGCCTACTTCGGTATCAACGCAGGCTACGGCTTCGACGCCGGTAGCAACAGCGATCGTTACGCTCTCCCGGGTGGTTCGGTGCTGAACTCCTTCACCCGCACCCCGGTGGTCGTGTCCACCAACGGCGGCAACGACCTCGAAGGCTTCGTCGGCGGTGGCCAGGTCGGCTACAACTACCAGTTCACTCCGGGTTCGGGCGTGGTCGTCGGTATCGAAGCTGACGCTCAGTACACCGACTTCGGCAACAAGAGCCGCACTGTGACCGGCACCATCAGCCCCGTCGCCGGCGCTCTCAACAGCCCCGTCGGTGTCCGCGTCCCGGGCAACGAGATGAACTTCTTCGGCACCGTCCGCGGTCGTCTCGGCTACGCCTTCGATCGCGTCCTGTTCTACGGCACCGGCGGCTTTGCCTACGGCGACGGCGGCACTGGCCGCGACGACTTCCGCACCGGCTACACCGCTGGTGGCGGTTTCGAGTACGCCATGCCCACCGACTCGTTCTTCAACTTCTTCAAGTCGTCGGCCGTGACCCTGAAGGTCGAAGGCCTGTACGTGAACCTCGAGAACGAAGGCCGTACCGGCGAACGCTCGGTGTTCAACCCAGCTACCAACGTTCTTACGCTCAGCCGTTCGGTCACCGCTCGCGAGAGCGAGTTCGCCGTCGTCCGCGCCGGCCTGAACTACAAGTTCGGATCTTACTAAGGCTTTTCGTCTTATATCATCTGCCTGAGCATCCCCGGCCCGATCCAGCTGGTCGCTCAGCCAACAGACGCCCTAGGAGCTTCTCCTGGGGCGTTTTTCGTATGTGCATCGATCTCATCAGGGTGGTGAGAGGATGTGGCTGGCCAGTAGGGCGGACGAGCGCATCCCGATGGCCTGAGCTGGCTCACACACACTCTCGCCGAACTTCAGGAGGATCGTGGCTGCGGTGCGGGGCCTGTCCCGCTGCACACCGGAGCGAGCACGCCTATGATCAAAATCCTGACGGCGATCCTGTCGGTCTTCGTAGTCCTGGCGCTGGGCGCCTGTTTGACGATCCTGACGCTTCCGTTTCGAGCTGTCCGCAGCCTCGTGCGCAGCCGAGCCGTGCCTGCATGAAGCGGGTCTTTCTCCCGCACCTTAACGGTTTGTTGCCAACGTCCGGTTAGGAAGTCTCAATCTTTTGAGGACCTTCCCATGCGCGTGCTGCTGATTGAGGACGACGCTTCGATCGCAGCGAGCATCGAACTGATGCTCAAGTCGGAGAGCTTCAACACCTACACGACGGACCTCGGCGAGGAAGGAATCGACCTCGGCAAGCTCTACGACTACGACATCATCCTCCTCGACCTCACCCTCCCCGACATGTCGGGCTACGAGGTGCTCCGCAATCTGCGCGTGGCGAAGGTCAAGACGCCGATCCTCATCCTCTCTGGCATGGCCAGCATCGAGGACAAGGTGAAGGGCCTCGGCTTTGGAGCCGACGATTACCTCACCAAGCCGTTCCACAAGGACGAGCTGGTCGCCCGCATTCACGCGATCGTCCGCCGCTCACAGGGCCATGCCCAGTCGGTCATCACTACCGGCGACCTGACGGTGAACCTCGACGAGAAGATGGCGGCCATTGCCGGCAACCGGGTGAGCCTCACCCGCAAGGAGTACCAGATGCTGGAACTCCTTGCGCTGCGGAAGGGCACAACCCTTACGAAGGAGATGTTCCTCAACCACCTCTACGGCGGAATGGACGAGCCGGAGTTGAAGATCATCGACGTCTTCATCTGCAAGCTGCGCAAGAAGCTCGCCAATGCCTCCGCTGGCAAGAACTACATCGAGACCGTTTGGGGACGCGGGTACGTCCTGCGCGATGGCGTAGCCGAGATGCAGGCCTTGGCCGGTTAGAGCCTCTCACCCGCGTTTTGCGAGCAGGCTCCAGAACCGTTGCGCGTCGAACAGCGGCGTCTGGCCGCCTATCGGACCAGCATGTCGGGGAACTATGCCGCCTCCGGTTGAGCCTGCGCGGCCGGTGTTCCGCCCATGGTCGCAGATCCACCCGCCGATTTCCGCCTGTAGGACGCTCGCAGCACTGAACGAGTGAGTTGCCCGAGCTTCCGTTGGCATCTGCCTGGGTGTCACCGGACCAGTCGAAGCTGGCCCCCCCAAAACACTGAACTGGCCTCAGGACGTCGACTACGTTCGGCATCTGCATGCCGAAGCTCAGCCTGACGCTGGATGAATTCGAGGTCACCATCGTAATGAGCAGTTCCCTCCAATAGCCACCTCGCCAATGATATCGAGATGTCACCCGACCGTTTGCCCGGACCCTGAAACATCGCGGCCAATTACCCGTTCGCCACGTGCCCCCCGCAAGCGCCGGACCTTGGCGATCACCCAGTTAGGCCTCGGAAAGGCCGAATGACCCTTTGTGTTCAGTAAGAAGCTAGATGTGTCGATCCCAATCCGTAGCGGCTAGGATCTGACCTGACCGGCTGGCTTTGGACCGGGCTGATTGAGAGGATCAGCCAGGACTAAAGGAGCTGGACATGAAGCGAGGTCAGAAGACGGGTGCGGAGCAGGTGGTGCTGAAGCTGCGCCAGATTGAGGTGCAGACGGCCCAGGGTAAGAGTTTGGCGATAGCGTGCCGGGAGGCGGGGATCT